>NZ_JBSSEC010000001.1:0-1064236 GCF_054061335.1 Hymenobacter sp. UYAg731
GCGTTCGGAAAGCCGAAAACGAGTCACTTCTTTGTCGAGAAATAGCTTTTTGCCTTGCATCTCCCTTCTACGACCCCGGGTTCTGCAACAGCCACGGTGATTCAAATAAACCGAAAATGCCCTTGTGCATTTTATAAATGGTCGTTTGCAACACATCCATCTTGACCGTTGCTTCTCACACCTTAATGTGCTGTGGTTTCCGTTTTCCGAGAGCACTCCAACCCGCCTACCACCGCGCCCGGCGTAGCTTTTCGGGCGCCAGCACCCGGATATTTTTCGGCGTCAATTCAATAAGCCCATCCGCTTTGAACTCGCTCAGCGTGCGAATCAGTGACTCGGGTGCGGTGCCCACCAGGGCGGCCATGTCGTCGCGCGAGAGCTGAATGCTGCCCTCGGCCCCGGCCTGCTCGTGCAGGCGGAGCAGCACATCGGCCACCCGGCGGCGGATGGAGCTGTAGGCCATGGCCAGCAACTGGGCTTCGCGCTCACGCACCCGGCCCGCCAGCAGGCGGATAAACTGCTGACCCACTGCGGCGTTGCGCAATAGGAGCTGCGTGAAATCGTCCTGCGGAATGTAAACAAGCTCTGCGTCGTCCACGGCCACGGCCGAGTCCGTGTGCGGGGTGTGGTCGAGCAGGGCCAGGTAGCCGAAGAACTCGCCAGGGCCGTAGAGGCCGGTAATCAGCTCCTTGCCGCCGTCGGTGGTTTTCACGGTTTTCACCCGGCCGGCCTGCACGAAGTATACCCGCGTGGGCTCGTCGCCTTCGAGGTACACGTCCTGCTTTTTGCGCACGGCGTGGACCTTGCGGTCCGCCGACAAGTCGGCGAGGTTGCCCACGGCGCGGGCGTCGTCCAGAAACTCGCCCAGGCCCTGCGTGGTGGGCGCGTATTCGGGCTTGAGGTGCTGGAAGCGGTTCAGCCGCCCGCCGATGGCGCTCAGCAGCTCGGCTTTGTCGAAGGGCTTGGTCAGGTAGTCGTCGGCGCCCAGGGCCATGCCGCGGCGCAGGTCGAGGCGCTCGGTTTTGGCGGTGAGGAAGATGAAGGGCACCCCCGCCAGCTGCGCGTGCTGGTTGAATATCTGGAGCACGCCGTAGCCGTCGAGCACGGGCATCATGATGTCGCAGACCACCAAATCGGGCTTGGTAGCCAGGGCCTGCGCTACGCCCAGCTGGCCGTTTTCGGCCGTGAGCACCGCGTAACCGGCCATTTCGAGCAGCTCGGCGGTGTTTTCGCGGATGATGACGTCGTCTTCAATCAGCAGAATCGTTTTCATAGGGAATGGTGAGGGTGACGGTGGTGCCCACGTTCAGCTCGCTGCGCAGGGCGATGGTGCCCCCCATCAGCTCTAAGTACTTGGCAATGATGTAGAGCCCGAGGCCGGTGCCGGGCACGGTGCTTACGTTGCGGGCCCGGAAAAACCGCTCGAACAGGTGTTCCTGGTCTTCGCGGGAAATGCCCACGCCGTGGTCCTGCACCGTGAGCGTGAGCTGTCCCGCCCGGCAAGCGGCCCGCACCTGCACCACGGCGTTTTCGCCCGAATACTTGATGGCATTGGACAGCAGGTTGACCAGAATTTTGCGCAGCAGTGAGGCATCGAGCCGGATAAGGCCGGCGCATTCCGTGGCGCACTCGATGCGCTGGCCGGCTTTGAGCAGGCCCTGCACGTCCACGACCGTCTCGCCCAGCAACCCCGGCATGTCCAGCGTGGCCGGGGTGGCTTCCACCCGGCCTTCCTCGATGCGGCCCACCGAGAGGAATTCTTCCAGGATGTCGTTCAGGTGCTTCACCGAGGAGCGGATGCGGTCGACGTGCTTCAACTGCTTGTCCTTCTGCGGCCCTTGCGCGTAGTCGGCAATCAGCTCGGCCGAGGTAAGCACGCCGGTCAGGGGCGTGCGGAACTCGTGCGAGGCCATGCTCACGAAGCGGGATTTCATTTCGCCCAATTCCTGCTCGGCCGCCAGGGCCTGCGTCAGCTCCTGGCCCCGCTTTTCCAGCTGGTCCAGGGTAATCATCAGGGCGTGGGTGCGGTCGGCTACCTTTTGCTCCAGGTCGGCGTTGAGGCGGGCTACGCGCTGGTGTTGGGCCACCAGCTCCTGGGCGGCATCGTGTTTGGCGGTGATGTCGAGCACGTAGGCCACTACGTACAGCTCCTCGTCGAGGTGAAAATAGCTCAGGCTGACTTCGACCGGAAAGTCGGTGCCGTCCAGGCGCTGGCCGCGCAGCACGCGGTGCTGGCCCATGCCGCGCACCTGCGGGTGGGCATTGAAGCTTTCGCGCAGCTGCTGGTGGTGCCGGCCGGCGGCGTTGGGCACCAGCACCTCGATGCGCTGGCCCAGCAGCTGGCCCGGCGCGTAGCCGAACTGCTGCTCGGCCAGCTGGTTGGCCGACACAATGCCGCCCGCCTGGTCGCACACGATGATGCCGATGGTGGCATTGGTCACCACCGCCTCGAAGCGCCGCACGCTGTGGGCCAGCTCGCGCTCGGCTTGCTGCAAGCGGCTCAACTCGGTGATGTGGATGAGGAAGTAGGGTTTTGGGCCGTCCAGGTAATACGTCAGCTCCAGGTAGGCGCGAAAGGCGTCGCCGGTGTGGCGGCGGACGTTGGCTTCCACGGCGTGGTGGCCTTCGCGGCGGGCCTGCTCGCACAGGGCCTCCCACTGCGCGCCGGTCCAGGGCGGGGTGCGCAGCGAGTGGTCGGGGTCGGCCAGAAACACGTCTTCCGATGGGTAGGCCAGCAGGCGCACGCCGGCCGGGTTCACCTGCGTAAACCAGCCCAGGGCCGGGTCGTAAATCCCGAAGAATTCCTTGGCCTGGTTGTAGAGCAGCTCGGTGAGGACGCTGGAAGAAGAGCTGGCGAGCATGGGAAAGAAGTAGGTGAACCGCAGCGTAGCCCCGGCCCCGGCAGCAGCCGGCGGCCCGGCAGCAGCCGGCGGCCCGGCAAGGTCGGCATTAGTAGGCATTAAGTAATTGGGCAGAAGCAAACGAGTAAAAGAACGTCATGCAGAGCGCCGCGAAGCATCTTTACCGCAATGGCAAAGCTGATTACTTGTGCGGTAAAGATGCTTCGCGGCGCTCTGCATGACGTGCTACGGAACACCTGATTACCTCTGCACACCTCCTTGTTATCCCTGCGTATGACAATTGTCAGTCCCCACCCTGATGGGCATCATACGGGCTGCTACCCCCGTTTGCTAATTTTGCCGCTACTGGTTTTCCCCGTGTCCAATGAATAACCTTTCCCCCGCGCCTCCGTTGCCTGCCGATGCCGCGACGCTGCTGGTGCTGCTGCCCCCCGTGGGCACGGCCCCGCAGGTGCGGGTGGCCACGCTGGCAGCCCTGGCGGCCTTGCAGCGGGAGTTGGGGGCAGACATCCGGGTGCTCACCGTCGACGAGCTGAGCCACCCCGTGGTGGTACGCAGCTTCCACGCCACCGATTTGCCGTGCTTCGTGCTCATGCGGCAGGGGGTGGAGCTGTGGCGGCAGGGCGGCTTGCCCGAGGGCGAGGGCATCGTGCCGCTGCTGCTAGGCAAGCTCGGGCCTAATGGGTTGGCCGTCGCCTAGCGGGCGGTTGTTTTTTGCAGGAAGACGTTGGTTTACGGGTTTATGAAGCAGGTTTTCTTTAAAACCGGAAACGGTGTGGCCCTTCGGTTAAATGGTTTACCGGCATCAGGCATCTATTCGTCGCCAATTTCGTTGGGAAGTAAGCAGAAGCGGGCCGGTGGGCTGCGTTTTCGCGGTCAGTTTCCTTCAGACCAAGTGGTTGCCTACGGCAGGCACGCGGGAGGTTGTCATTCAATTTCCTTGTCGTTGCCATGGGCCTCTATCACCTCATTTACGAAAGCCAGGCGCTCGTGCCGTTCGAACCGGCAGCGCTGACGGCCTTGTTGAAGCAGGCCCGCGCCCATAATCAGCAGGCGCACATCACGGGCCTGTTGCTGCACACGCCCGAAGGCCGGTTTTTTCAGATATTGGAGGGCGAGGATGCCGATGTCCGGCAGCTGTATTACCAGCACATCCTGTCCGACCCCCGTCACTACCAATGCCGGGTGCTTGGGGAAGGAAATTGCGCCGAACGCAGCTTCGCCGACTGGAGCATGGGCACCCGCGTTGCGCACGCCGCCGACCTGCACACCTTGCTGCAATCCAGCGCGTTGAATGCCCGTACGCGCCTGGGCCCGCGCCCCACCATCCGCCCCGAGCTGCTGGAGCTGCTGCTGAACTTTGTGGGAATGGCAGCCAACCAGTAACAGCCCCATCGCGCCGCTGCCGGAACGGCTTCAGTCCGGCAACGCGGCGCGCACCACCACGTAGCGCACCCCGTTGGCCCGCTCCAGAAAGGGCCACTCGAAAGCCAGGGTGCTGAAGACGGTAACTGTCATGGGCAGGCGAAAAGGAGATGGCGCAGAAGTCAATTAGAAATTGCCCGGATTCAGAGCCTACCCAACCAGACCGTCATGCTTCGGCTGCGCGGACGAAAGCTGAACAATGACCATTTTCCCTCCTTTTAGGCGCTATGCCAGCCATTTCCAGTTACGGATTTCGGGCATATCCTCGCCGTGGCGGGTGATGTAGAGCCTGTGCTCCACGAGCTTGTCCTTGAGCAGCTGCTTTAGGTAGGCTCCTTTGTTGCCCAACTGGGGCACGCGGTCGAGCACATCCAGCACCAGGTGGAACCGGTCGAGCTCGTTGAGCACGGTCATGTCGAAGGCCGTGGTGATGGTGCCTTCTTCCTTGTAGCCGCGCACATGCAGGTGCTGGTTGTTGGCGCGGTTGTAGGTGAGGCGATGCACCAGCCAGGGGTAGCCGTGGAAGGCAAAAATAACCGGCTTGTCGCGCGTAAACAGGGCGTCGTAGTCGGCATCGCTCAGGCCGTGGGAGTGCTCGGTGCTGCGCTGAAGCTTGAGCAGGTCCACCACGTTCACGACCCGGATTTTCAGTTCCGGCAGGTGCTCGCGCAGGATGGTGGCAGCGGCCAGGGTTTCGAGGGTGGGCACGTCGCCGCAGCAGGCCAGTACGGCGTCGGGCTCCTGGCCCTGGTCGGTGCTGGCCCAGGGCCACAGGCCGATGCCCTCGGTGCAGTGCTTCTGGGCCGCGTCGATGTTCAGCCACTGCGGGGCCGGGTGCTTGCCGGCCACGATGACGTTGACGTAGTGGCGGCTGCGCAGGCAGTGGTCCATCACCGAGAGCAAGCAGTTGGCATCGGGCGGCAGATACACGCGCACAATGCTGGCCTTCTTGTTGATGACGTGGTCGATAAACCCAGGGTCCTGGTGCGTGAAGCCGTTGTGGTCCTGCCGCCACACGGTGGAGGTGAGCAGGTAGTTGAGCGAGGCCAGCTGGCGCCGCCACGGTATTTCCAGCGTCAGCTTCAGCCACTTGGCGTGCTGGTTGAACATCGAGTCCACGATATGCACGAAGGCCTCGTAGCTGTTGAACAGCCCGTGCCGGCCCGTGAGTAGGTAGCCTTCGAGCCAGCCCTGGCATTGGTGCTCGCTCAGCATTTCGAGCACGCCGCCATCGGGGCTCAGAAATTCGTCGTTGGCTTCCGTGCCGGCATTCCATTGCCGGTCGGTGGCTTCAAATACGGCTTCCAGGCGGTTAGACAGTGTTTCATCAGGCCCGAAAACCCGGAAATTGCGCGGCTCCGCGTTCCGCCGCAGCACATCGCGCAGGAACTGGCCGACGGTGAACGTGTCGCTGGCTTCCACCTGGCCCGGCGCGGGCACCGCCACGGCGTAGTCGCAGAAATCGGGCAGGTGCAAGTCGCGCAGCAGCAGGCCGCCGTTGGCGTTCGGGTTGGCCCCCATACGGCGGTCGCCGGTGGGAGCCAGCTCGGCCAGCTCCGGCAGCAGCCGGCCCTCCGTGTCGAACAGCTCCTCGGGCCGGTAGCTGCGCAGCCAGCTTTCCAGTTGGGCCAGGTGCTCGGGCGGCGCACTGGCCGACACGGCCAGCGGCACCTGGTGGGCGCGGAACGTGCCTTCGTTGGGACGGCCGTCCACCTCTTTCGGGCCGGTCCAGCCTTTCGGCGATTTCAGCACCAGCATGGGCCAGCGGGGGCGGGTGAGGTCGCCGGTTTCGCGGGCATGCTCCTGGATGGCCAGGATGTCGGCCACGGCTTCGTCGAGGGCCGCCGCCATGGCTTGGTGCATCAGCGCGGGCTCGTGGCCTTCCACGTAGTAGGGCGTCCAGCCGTAGCCGCGCAGCAGCTGGTCCAGCTCCTCGGGGGTAATGCGGGCCAGCACCGTGGGGTTGGAAATCTTGTAGCCGTTGAGGTGCAGGATGGGCAGCACCGCGCCGTCGCGGGCCGGGTTGAGGAACTTGTTGGAATGCCATGCGGTGGCCAGCGGGCCGGTTTCGGCCTCGCCGTCGCCAATTACGCAGGCCACAATTAGCTCTGGGTTATCAAACACGGCCCCGAAAGCGTGGCTCAGCGAGTAGCCCAGCTCGCCGCCCTCGTGCAGCGAGCCCGGCGTTTGCGGCCCCGCGTGGCTCGAAATGCCGCCCGGGAACGAGAACTGCGTAAACAACCGCTTCAGCCCATCCTCATCCTGGCCGATGTTCGGATACACCTCGCTGTAAGTGCCCTCCAGGTAGGTGCCGGCCACCACCGCCGGCCCGCCGTGGCCCGGCCCCGACAGGTAAATCATGTTCAGGTCGTGGGCTTTGATGACGCGATTGAGGTGGGTGTAGATGAAGTTCTGGCCCGGCGTGGTGCCCCAGTGGCCCAGCAGCATCTTTTTGATGTGCGCCAGGGTCAGCGGCTCGCGCAGCAGCGGGTTGTCGAGCAGGTATATCTGGCCCACCGAGAGGTAGTTAGCTGCCCGCCAGTAGGCGTTGATGCGGCGCAGCATTTCCGGCGAGAGCGGCGTGGCGGCGGGGGCTTCTAAAAGGGTTTCGGTTTGCATGGGGTTGAGTTTTTATTTATTTTCAGGGCGTTTAAGAATGACCTCAGAACGGTCATACTGAGCTTGTCGAAGCAGCTCTATCGCTTCGTTGCAAACGGTTCAGGCGAAGCGGTAGAGCTGCTTCGACAAGCTCAGCATGACGTTCAGGAACTCTTTCCTGTTAATGTTTTGACGCCAACAGCCGCCCCACCGTGCGGGCAATCATGCGTTCCTCGTCGGTGGGAATGATGCGGACCGTGACGCGGCTGGCCCCGCTGGAAATCACGCCGGCATGAGCCGCGTTGCGGGCCGCATCCAGCTCGATGCCCAGAAACTCCAGGCCCTCGCAGATGCGGGCCCGCACCTCGGCCGCGTGCTCGCCGATGCCGCCGGCAAACACCAGCGTATCCAGGCCGCCGAGCACGGCGGCAAAGGCCCCCATCCACTTGCGGGCCTGGTAGCAAAACAGCGCCACGGCTTCGGCCGCCCGCTCATCGGTGGCCTGGGCGGCCAGCAAATCCTGCATGTCGAAGCTGGTTTCGGACACGCCGAGCAGGCCCGATTCGTGGTGGATGAGGTGGTTGAGCTGCGGTGCGGTTAGCTTCTCGGTGGCCATCAGGTAGGCGGCCACGCCGGGGTCGAGGTCGCCCGGCCGGGTGCCCATCACCAGGCCGGCGGCCGGTGTGAAGCCCATGCTGGTATCGAGGCTGCGGCCATCACGCACGGCCGCCAGGCTGGCCCCGCTGCCCAAATGCGCCAGAATAACCCGGCCCTGCGCCGCTTCCGCGCCCGCCTGCCGGCCCAGCTCCTCCAGCAAATAGGCGTAAGACAGGCCGTGAAACCCATAGCGCCGAAGTCCCCGCGCCGCAAACCGGCGCGGCAGCGGCAGCAGCTGGGCCACGCGCGGCATGGTGCGGTGAAAAGCCGTGTCGAAGCAGGCAAATTGCGGCAGGCGCGGGTGGCGCTGGCGGATGGCTTCGATGAGGGCGATTTCGCCGGGTAGGTGGTCGGGGTCGAACGCGCTGATTTTCCGTAATTCCGCCAGCAGCGCCGGCGTGATTCGCTCCGGCTCCTGGTGTTCCAGCCCGTGTACCACCCGGTGCCCCACGGCCAGAATGGCGGGAAAGCCGGGCTGCGCTTCCAGCCAATCGAGCAAAAAAGCCACGGCGGCTGGCGAGTCAGTGGCGGCTACCGGGCAGGTGGTGGGCGGTTGGCGGCCATCGGCTACAGTGAGCGTGGTGCCGGGCAGGCCAATGCGGTTGAGGTGGCCGTGCAGGAACCGCTCGGAGGTTTCGCCCAAGTCATACACCGCGAATTTGATGCTCGACGAGCCGCCGTTGAGAACCAGCACGCGGGCTACAGCGGAAGGGGTTGCTGGTTGGCGGGCAGTGCGCGCAGCTTTCTGGCTCATAAACGGCGGACGAAAATGGAGCAGCAGCCGACTAAGCCGCAGCTGGAATAGTGCCTGATAGGGCTACCACAAGGGCACCGGGTGCGAATTGGTGGCGTGTTGCAGTTGTGCATCGGGCACGCCGGCGGTGCGCACGGCCAGCGTGCGGTGCAGCCCGCGTACGCCGCGCACGGCCAACGCAATTTCTTCGGCCCGCTGCTGCGAAAGCAGGCTGTTGGTGAACCCCGCTAGCTCCACAATCTCGGCGCGGGTCTGCACGGTAATCTCGTGCGCGCTCAGCCCTTTCTTCGTGGCGAGGAGCGTTTCAATGGCCGTAGTGATGTCAGCATCAGCCACGCATTCGGCGGGCGTGTCGGGCATTATCCGTTGAGCATTTTGCATGGGAAGAAGGAATAGTGGGTGGGAGGCAGTGTCCGGGACGGGGAGGAGGGAAGTATAGGGCAAAAGTCCTCCCCAGCCCGCAGCCCTGACATGACACTCCCCGCTGCCGTCCATGACTTTTGTCAGGTCCGCCCCGCCCCACTCCACGCGCTCCGGGCGTTCATGGTCGCGCAGCTCCGGCCGCTAGCGCCGGGGAGCCAAACAGGGCCCGGCGCGGCGCACCTCGTGCGGCTGGGGCTGGCTGGTGGGCGCATTCAGCTTTGCTCGGCAGCTGTGCATCCTTTCCCTCGCGGCGAAACAGGTGCGCGGCTACCTCCACCTCACAATGGGACTATACCCCACAGCCCCCCTCTCCGCAGGAGAGGGGGGCTGTGGGGTATAGTCCCATTGTGAGGTGACGGGTAGGCCAACGCTACAGCGTCACCCCGCCTGTCAGCCGGATATCCCGCGACGAGCTGCCCACCAGCACATCGAACTTGCCCGGCTCCAGCACCCAGCTTTTCTTGGCTTCGTCGTAATACTGAAACGCGCCGGCATCCAGTGCCACGGTCACGGTTTTGGATTCACCGGGCTTCAAAAACACTTTCTCGAAACCTTTCAGCTCCTTTTCGGGGCGCTTCACACTGGCTTTTTCGTCCTTCACGTACACCTGCACCACCTCGGCCCCGGCTACTTTGCCGGTGTTGGTCACGGTCAGCTTCACGGTGGCGCTTTTGGTGCTGGGGGCTACGGTGAGGGCGCTGTATTTGAAGGTGGTGTAGCTCAGGCCGTGGCCGAAGGCGTATTGCGGGGCCACGTTGTAGGTGTCGTAATAGCGGTAGCCCACCCAGATGTCGTCCTTATAGGTCTGTTTCAGGGGTTCGCCGGGGGTGCTGGGGTACTCGCCCAGCTTCATGGCGGGGGCATCTTCCAGCTTCACGGGGAAAGTGAAGGGCAGCTTGCCCGACGGGTTCACGTCGCCGAACAGGACGTGCGCCAGCGCGTTGCCGCCTTCCATGCCGGGGTACCAGGCTTCGAGCACGGCCTTGGCCTGGCCGGCCCAGGCCGCTACCTCAATCGGCCCGCCGCCGAGCAGCACCACCACCGTGTTGGGGTTGGCGGCCTGCAGGGCCTGCACCAGCTCGTCCTGGCCAAAGGGCATCTTCAGGTCGGGCTTGTCGGTGCCTTCCGCATCGTAGGCGTTGTCGCTCCACTTGGTATAGTCGTAGCCGTGGAAGGAGCCCCCCACGTAAATCACCACGTCGGCGGCTTTGGCGGCGGCCACGGCCTCGGCCATTAGCTTGGGGTCGGCCTTCTGGTCGCGGGCAATGGTGTAACCGGGACTGAAGGTGACGGTGGCCCCGCTGCCCAGCGCGTTCTTAATGCCCTGCAAGGGCGTAATCTCATAGCTGGCCTTGAGCTGGGCGCTGCCGCCGCCGCCAGCATTTTCGCGGGTGGCGTTGGCCCCGATAATAGCCACCGTTTTCACCGTCTTTTTCAGGGGCAGAATGCCATCGTTTTTCAGCAGCACGATGCCTTCCTCGGCCACTTTCAGGGCCGTGGCCTGGTGCTCCTTGGTGTTGTAGGAGCCCGGCTGGCGCTTAGTGCCACCCAGCATATGTGTGGCAAACTCCACCCGCAGAATGCGGCGCACTTTCTCATCGAGTAGGGGCAGCAGCTTGGGGTCTTTTTTGATGGCTTCCAATGCGGGGTCCGCCAGGAAAAAGCGGTTGTAGAGGCTTTTACTGCTGCCATTCACCAAGTCGGGCTGGCCGGTTTCGCCCGAAGCCGTGGCGCTCTGGTCGAGGCCCTTGCTCATCAGCACCAGGTCGGTGCCCATTTCGAGGTCGGTGCCGTTGCGCAGAGCTTCCTCCGTGGAATGCACCGAGCCCCAGTCGCTTATTACAAGTCCCTTGAATCCCCATTCACCCTTCAGAATGGTGTTCATCAGGTAGGCGTTTTCGGTGGCGTAGGTGCCCCGAAACTTATTGTACGAGCCCATGAGCGAGTACACGCCGCCCTGCTGCACGGCGGCCCGGAAGCCCGGCAGGTAGATTTCGCGCAGGGCCCGCTCGCTCACGTTCACGTCAATGTCGTCGCGGTGCGTTTCCTGATTGTTCAGGGCGTAGTGCTTCACGCAGGCCGACACGCCCTGCGCCTGCACGCCCTTGATGTAGCCAACCACCATGCGCGATACCAAGTACGGGTCCTCGCTCAGGTACTCGAAGTTGCGCCCGTTCAGCGGGGCGCGCACGATGTTGATGCCGGGGCCCAAAATCATGTCTTTGCCCCGGGCACTAGCTTCCTGGCCCAGCACGGCGCCGTAGGCGTAGCCCAGGGCCGGATTCCAGGTGGCGGCCAGGGTGTTGTTGGTGGGCATGTAGGTGCCGGCGTCTTTGGCATCTTTCACGCCGCGCCAGTCGCGGCCCTGCTCGGGGCGCACGCCGTGGGGGCCGTCGGAGGTCATCAGCTCGGGGATGCCCAGGCGGGCAATGCCGCCCGAGGCAAAGGCCGAATTGGCATGGATCATCTTGATTTTCTCTTCCAGCGTCATCTGCTTGAGGAGGGCATCAATTTTGGCGTCGTTGGCTGTGAGGGCGGCCTGTTGGTTGGCCGCTGCGGTGGCAACGGGCATGCGCTGCGCCGCCGCCGGGCCAACCGCCGCGAGCGTAGAAAAAGCAGCCCCCAGGAAAACCGGGAAGCGTGAGAATTTGTGGGGCATGAGCGGGGTGTGAGAACGTGAAGGCGGGCGGTGGCTGCTGCTCGCCGCACGGATGTAAAGGAGGGTTGGGATTACCTGAAAAAACTTCCCCGGCCAGCCGATTTGCTGTTCCCACCACTTGGCGGCTGGCCGGTTCGGTTTTTTGAATGATTTTCTACAGCGGTTTCCAAAGCGAAGCCTTGTGCTGGGGTATCGTACCCCAAGCTTAATAGCCCGTATTCTGCGTCAGGTTCCGGTTCACATCGCGCTCAACCTGCGGAATCGGCAGCAAATCGTTGAACGGCTTGATGCCTTTGGCCAGCAGGTTAGGGTTGTTGGTCAGCGTCTTGGTGCGCTTCAGGTCATACCAGCGGTCCATCTCGAAGGCCAACTCGTAGCGGCGCTCCTTCAGCACGGTGGCCTGGCTGGTATTGGTGGCCGGGGGCAGGCCGGCACGGGTCCGTACGGCGTTGAGGGCCGCCAGCGCGCCGGTACCGCCGGCCTCGGCCTTAATCAGGTACACATCGGCGAGGCGTAGGATGGGCACATTCAGGGGCGAATCCCAGATGGTAGACAACGTGCCGGCGTAGAATTTGCGCACGTTAAAGCCGTTGGGGTCGCCCTCCAGCTTGGCGGGCTGCACCTGCACGTTCCCTTTGTCATCCTTGGGGCCGTCCGTGTATAAGTCGCCGGGCACGAACATCGTCACGGCCTTACGCAGGTCGCCGGCCTCGTAGCCATCGGCAAATTCCTTCTCCGGGATGTTGAAGCCGTAGCCCCCGCTGCTCACCACGTAGGGGCTGCCGAAAAAGCGTGCGCCCCAGAACTCGTTGATAGCCGAGCCCGGCCCCTCCAGAATGTAGCCATTGAGACCACTTTTAAACTGCACCTCGAACAGCGATTCCTTGCCATTCTCGTTTTCCAGCTTGAAGTTGTCGCCGTAGTTGGCCCACAGCCCTTTGCCATCGGCCAGGGCCGCGGTAATGGTTAAGTCCGCCTGGCTGGCAGCATTGGTCATGTCGCCCTGCGTGAGATACACTTTCGCCAGCATGCCCATCGCCGAGAGCTTGCTGGCCCGGCCCTTGTCATCGTCCGAATAGGTAGAGGGCAGCGGCAGGTTCTTGATGGCCTCGGTCAGGTCGGTTATAATCTGCGCGTAGACCTTCGCCGCCGGTTCGCGGCTCACGCTGGCGGCGGCGGCGGAGCTTGCGGCGGGTGCCAGCACCAGGGGCACGTCGCCGTAGGCCCGCACCAGATAGAAGTAGTACAGGGCCCGCAGAAACTGGGCCTCGCCTAGGCACCGGCTCTTGATGGCCCCGTCTATCGCCGTAATGTTTGGTACGTGCAGCAGGACCTGGTTGGCGGCCCCGATGCCCAGGTAGGCCCGCTGAAAGTGGTCGGTGATGACGGGGTTGCTGGGCGGAATCGTGTAGTTGTCCAGCTGCTGAAACTCGATGCCATCGGCCGCGCCGCCGCCGCCCACGTAGGAGTTGTCGGCCATGATGTCCATCATCCAGAGCGAGTGGTTGACCATGCCGGCCTGTTGCAGCTGGGCATAAGCCGCGTTCGTGGCCTGAATGGCATCGGTCTGGGTGGTGTAAAACGTCTCCGTCGAGGCCGCATTGCGCGGCGTCAGCTCCAGGTAGTCTTTGGTGCAGCTGGTGCCGAGCAGTCCCAACGTGAGCAGCATCGTGCCCAGGACTTGCTTTTTGAAAAATAAAGGGTTCATCAACTTGGTAAGTTAAGAGTCAGAAATGAGAAAAGGGGTAGTGGCAAAGGGTTGATGATTAGCGCCAAAGCGAAAAGGCGTTACACGCATCAGCAACCCTTCATCATGGGCTAAAAGCCGATGTTGACCCCGGCCAGGAAGGCGCGGGCCTGCGGGTAGATGCCGCGGTCGACGCCCAGGCTGTTGCCCTGGTTGCCCAGCTCCGGGTCAAACCCGGTGTACTTGGTGAAAGTGGCCAGATTCTGGGCCGTGACATACACCCGGATGCGCTGGCTGTGCAGCGTCGTGAGCACCGACTGGGGCAGGGTGTAGCCCAGCGTGAGCAGCTTGATGCGCATGTAGGAGCCATTTTCCAGGTAGTGGCTCGACACGCGGTTATTCTGGTTCGGGTCGTTGAACACGGCGCGGGGCACGGTGGTGTTGGTGTGCGTCGGCGTCCAGCGGTCCAGCGCGATGGTGCCCGCGTTGGAGGCCGCTGCCAGGCCCCCTTCCAAGTAGTAGCGGTTCAGGTTGTACACGTCGTTGCCCTGCGAGCCTTGCAGGAACACGCTCAGGTCAAAGCCTTTGAAGGTGAGTGTATTATTCAGGCCATACGTGAACTTCGGGTTTGGATTGCCGATGAAGTCGCGGTCGTCGTCGTTCACCACGCCGTCGCCGTTGACATCCTTAAATTTGATGTCGCCGGGAGCCGTGCCCGAGCTCTGGTAGAACCCGGTTGGCGACTTCGCGTTCAGCGCCGTCAGCTCATCCTTGGTCTGAATAATGCCATCGGCCACGAAGCCGTAGAACGCACCCAGGGGCTGGCCTACGTCGTAGCGCACCAGGTTGGACCCCCCCCGGATGCCCTGCCCGTTGAAGGGCTTGCCAATGCCCAGCGAGGTAATCTCGCTGCGGTAGGCCGATATGTTCAGGGTGGTGCTCCAGGTGAAGCCTTGGTTGGCGCTCACAAAGTTGTTGGTGGTGACGGACAGGTCCACGCCCCGGTTCCGGGAGGAGGCGGCGTTGGTCGGCACCGCGTCGCGGGTACCCGAGACGTAGGTAGCCGGTACGTAGAGCAGCAGGTTGGGCGAGGTGCGGGTGTACAAGTCGAGCGAGGCGCTCACGCGGTTCTGGAACAGGCCCAGGTCTACGCCCACGTTGTACTGCACATTGTTTTCCCAGGCGATGTCGGCGTTAGCCAGGCGGGTTGGTACGCTGCCCTGCGCCGTGTTCTGGCTGCCCGTGCCGAATACGTAGCCCGTACCGGGCCCGCTGTACGAGCTTATCGACGAGTTGATGAGGGAGGTGTAGGCAAAGGTGCCCGCGTTCAAGGGGTTGCCTACTTTGCCGTAGCCCGCGCGCAGCTTCAGGTTGCTGATGGCGGCCACTTCCTTGAGGAAGTTTTCCTCCGACAGGCGCCAGCCCGCCGATACACCGGGGAAGAAACCAACGCTATTGGCGCGGCCGAAGGCCGACGAGCCGTCGAAGCGGGCAATGGCCTGGATGAGGTATTTGCCAGCAAACTCGTAGTTCAGGCGGCCAAAATAACTAAGTAGCCGGCTGCGGCTGCTGCCGCCATTGTTGGCTATCTGGGGATTAATGGGGCCCTGGTCCAGCCCTCGGTTGGTATTGGTCGGGTAGCCGGTGCGGCTGGCCCCCAGGTAGAAGTTGTCGAACTGCTGGGCCGATTGGCCGAGCAGCACGGTGAAGTGGTGGTTGGTGCCAATGGTCCGGTCGTAGGTAGCGGTGTTCTCAATCAGGTAGCTGGGCGAGTAGTTGGAGGCGCTGCTGGCCCCGGAAAGCTGGGGGCTATATTTCGACGACCCGAAGATGGAAGGAGAGAACTGGTCGTTCTGATTGAACTGCAGGTCAGCGCCCACGCTGCTGCGCAGGCGCAGGCCGGTCAGGGGCTCCAGCTCCGCGTAGAACGTGGTAGTCGCGCGGTTGCGGTTGTTTTTGTTGGTGGCCCGCAAGGCTTTCGTCACCGGGTTTTCCTCGCCGAAGTTGTCTTCTGGCGTGCTGCCGAACTCGTAAAATCCGCCGGTCGAATTATATACGGGCAGGAAAGGTGGTGCCTGAATGGCCAATTGGATGGGGCCACCAAATTCGTCGTTTTCGCCGTTCAGTGGATGCTCTTCCTGGTGGCTGAGGGCCAGCGTATTGCCTACTTTCAGGATTTTGGACAGCTGCACCTCGCCATTGGTGCGCAACGTGAAGCGCTGGAAGTCGGACCCGATAATGATGCCGTCCTGCTGGAAATAGCCCGCACTTATTGCGTAGCGCGCTTTTTCGCTGCCGCCGGTAGCTGAAATCGAGTAGTTCTGAATCTTGGCCTGCCGGAAAATCTGGTCCAGGAAGTTAGTGGATGGCAGCGCCGCAATTTTGGCGGGCGAGTTAAAACGAGAGTTGAGGTCCCGCTTATCGTTCGGAAACTGCGCGTTGTAGTTGTTGCGGGCCTCGTTGTTGAGCTCGGCATACTGCTGCGCATTGAGCAGGCCCACCTTATTCCACACGTTTTGCACGCCCACATAGGCGTCGATGTTGATATTGGAAGTGCCGGCCTTGCCGCGCTTCGTGGTAATCAGCACCACGCCGTTGGCGGCACGCAGGCCGTAGATGGCCGTGGCCGACGCATCCTTCAGTACGTCAATGGTTTCAATGTCATTCGGGTTGATGCTGTTAATCTCCGTACCCGTGGCGTTGCCATTGCCATCCACCGCCGAGGGCAGCGGAAAACCGTCCACCACGTACAGCGGCGAGTTATTGCCGGCCGAGGTAATGCCCCGCACCCGGATGGACGTACCGCCCTGCCCGCCCGGCGCGCCTCCGTTGGACACTACCTGCACGCCCGCCGCGCGGCCCTGAATAGCCTGCGCGGGGTCGGCCACCGGCTGGGAGGCAATGTCGCGGCCCGAAACCGACGCCACGGCCCCCGTCACGCTCTGGCGCTCCTGGGTGCCGTAGCCCACCACCACCACTTCTTTCAGCGCCTGCGTGTCGTCGACCAGCCGGATGGCCAGGCTCGCGTTTGCGCCGGTCACCGGCACTTCCTGCTTCACAAAGCCTACTGAGCTGAAAACCAGCACGCTGTTTTCGGGCACACTGAGGCTGAAGCTGCCATCAGGCCCGGTGGAGGTGCCGATGCTGGTGCCCTTCACCAGCACCGTCACGCCGGGCAGGCCCTCGCCGTTGGGCTGGGTCACGCGGCCCGCCACGGGCACGTCCGCCACGGGGCTAAGGGTCCAGGACGCCGTTGCGGGGAGCGGCTCCGCAACAGCGGGGCTCGAAATCGATTGCAGGCCGCTCACACCAAAGAGCGCTGCACTCCGTAAAAGGGTTTTGTAAGAGAATGGAAGCATACGTTTGGGATTAAGTGGGAATTTTTAGTTAAAATCGGAGATTTTGATGCCAACCCAATGGTCAATAAGCAAGCCGAGCCGGGTGCTGGCAGCACCCTGGAAATCATTTATAAATGGTATGAAAGGTGAGCTTGCTTAGTCTAAGTGCTTTATCAAAAGCGCTTTAATAAGAGTTGTCAGGTGTTCGACTCGTACAAACTGGCTGGAAACGATTGCGGAATTTCACCGGTCAGGAAGGCAGGGTTATACTAGTCACGGGACTCGATGAGCAGGGGCAACGCCAATGGGAAGCTGGCAGCGGCAGTAGGGAAAGGAAGCATCAGCCCAGGGCTGATAAGGGGCGCTTAAGCGGGGTAGTCCAAGCGCCTTTTCTGCGATATTTGCGTGGTAAATGTAAACACAATTTTCTAATGTGTTTACTTTACGCAATAGAAAATTTATTTTATGAATAATCCCGAAGACGTTGCTGATTTCGTGCATAACGGGCACAACCGTTATTTACCGCATCTGTCCATTGATTGCGTCATATTTGGCTACCACGACCAGCAGCTAAAAATTTTGCTAATCCGCTACCATGACCAGGAAAACTGGAGCTTGCCCGGCGGGTATGTGGAGCGAAACGAAGCGTTGACCGATGCCGCTTACCGCATCCTGTATGAAAAAACGCGGCTGACCAATCTGTTTTTGCAGCAGTTCTACATCTTCGGCGACAGCCCCACCCGGCTCAACCGCATCGAAATCGAGAACAACCACAACAAGGCGTACGCGAAGGTCAACATCGCCATCAACGACGACCACTGGCTGTCGAAGCGCACCCTCTCGGTTGGTTACTACGCCCTCGTGGATTATCAGGCAGTCACCATCACCCCGGAGTTTTTGGTGGAAGGGCACAGTTGGGTTGACATCAACAGCATTCCGCAGTTGCAGTACGACCACAACGAAATTATCGACAAGGCGCTAATAACGCTTCGCTCACAGCTTTACCAGCAGCCCATTGGGCAAAACCTGTTGCCGGAGAAATTCACGCTGCCAGAAATTCACTCCTTGTATGAATCCATCCTGGACCGGCAGTTCGACCGCCGCAACTTCCGCAAAAAACTGCTCGCCCTCGGCCTCGTTACGCAGCTAGAAGAACGGCGGAAGATTGGGCAACACCGTTCGCCATTTTTGTATGCGTTCAATCCGGAAAATGCGGATAAACTGTTTGAAGAAGGCGCGGCAATAGCGTTTTAAGGCTCTTGATAGTGAGCAAGTGAGCGAGGAGGGTGAGTCAGCGGAATCGGTTCAGAAAACGTGTTCAGCAAGCTATGTACAGCGAACGGCATCTTCGCGATGTGCGCGTAGGGCAAGGCGGTGTACTCCACCACCACGGGGAGGCGGGGTACACCGTGCGCGCAATGAGCTGATGCACTTCCAAATCCTTCAGCTCCTTGGCCAGCACTTTGGTGGAGATGCCGGGCACGCTGCGCTCCAGGCCGCGAAAATGCCGCGTGCCCGCGAGCAGCGCGACGATGAGCTGCAGCTTCCACTTGCCGCTGACAACCAGCGAGTCATGCCGCAGCGCCTGGAGCGTGAGGGCGCAGTGCGCGCTATCGGAAGTAGTCATGCTTTACAGGGCGAAGGAAATGAATAGCTTGATTACCATCAAGTAATCAGACTACCTGCGGGTAATCTGGAGTTGGCGAAAGGCCCGAACAAAGCGCAAGCTGATTACTTGAGGTAATCAGACTACCAAACAGCCTACCCGGCCGCTTAGAGCGTGTTTGGGAATTGGGTGGAGCGCAAAGAAACGAGCCCGTAAGTTGCGGCCGGAGTTCCTAGGCTCCGGTGCGCTTTATGGTTGACGCCCTGCGTTACGTGTGCTGCACCGGCTGCCAGTGGCGCAGCCAGCCGGCCTGCTTTCCGGCCTGGTCAGCGGTGTACTACTATTTTGCCCGCTGGCAAACCGATGGCACGTTTCAGCGGCTCGATGAGGCCGCCAACCGGGTGGACCGACTGGCGCGTAACCGGCTGCCCACCCCCTGGCTGGCTTTGGTCGACGTGCAAAGCGTCAGGTTGGCCCCGCGCTTGAGCCAGCAGCGCGGCCTCGACGCGCACAAGCGCATGAATGGCCGCAGGCGCCAGGTACTCTGCGACACGGGCGGCCGCATCGGGCAAGTCATCGTGCATGCGGCCAGCGGCCCCGATAGCCCCGCCGCCCACGCCCTCTTGCCCCGGCGCGACCAGTTCCGCCCGGCTCGGGCCAGCCGACTGCGGATGGTGCTAACCGACAGCGCCTATCGGGGGCGTTTTGCCCAGCAGGTCCAGGCCGTGGGCTGGCAGCACCAGGTGGCGAGCCGGCCGCCTACTCCCGCCCGGGGTTCGTGCCGGTGGCCCAGCGCTGGGTCGTCGAGCGCACCTTCGCCTGGCTCAATTACTTTCGACGCCTTGTCGTGGATTACAAGCGCACCCCGGCCCGCCATGTGGTCGGGGTACTGCTCGCCAATTTGACCATGACGTTGCGACTTGCCACCGCCGATTAAATTCCCAAACACGCTTTAAAAGTCGCATTTGCTCGTGTGTAGCACGGATTTCCAGCTAATCCAACTCCTCTTTCGCTCAGTCGGCCGTAGGCTTCAGAAAATTGGCCAGTACGTCGCGCATCGTTTGCGGGGGGCGGCCCAGCAGCGTGGCCAGCGTGGGGTCCACGGCCGCGAAGTCGCCGCGCCGGGACGAGCGGTAGGTGCCGAGCAGCATTTCGGCCATCGGAGCCGGGACGCCCCGTGCAATAGTGGCCTGCCGCCATTCATCGTCCGAAATCGTGACCCGCTTGATTTCGCGCCCGGTCACTTCCGACGCGATGGCGGCCACCTCGTCCAGCGTGACGGCCGCGAGAGCGGTAAGCGGCGGCGTGATGCCCTCGAACCGGCCTTCCTGCGTCAGTATCAGCGCGTCGGCTTCGGCCAGGTCGGCGCGGGTAGTCCAGCTCACTGGGCCATCTTCGGGGGCCCGAATCACACCTTCCCGGAGCCCGTGCCCAATCATGTGCAGCGCGCTCTCGGCGTAGAAGCCGTGGCGCAGCGAGGTGAAGGCGACGCCCTGCCCGGCCAGCATGGCCTCGCTGGCGGCGTGGTTGAGGGCCGGCTCAAAAAACGAATCGAGGCGTGCTCCCATGTGGCTCGTGTAGAGAATGCGGTTGGCCCCGGCGGCGCGGGCAGCCTCAATGGCGGCTTGGTGCAGCCGCCGGGCCTCTTCCCCCAGCTTATTGGCGGAAATAATCAATACCTGGCTAGCCCCGGCGAAGGCCGTCGGCAAGCTCACGGGCTGGGCAAAATCGCCCGCCCGCACCTGCACGCCCCGGTCGGCCAGGGCCGTGGCCTGGCCGGGCTCGCGCACGCTGGCCACCAATTGATTGGCGGGCACGAGGCGCAAGAGCTTTTCAATGATAGCGGCCCCTAACTGGCCGTTGGCTCCGGTGATGACAAGCATGTGGGTGAAATTTGGGTAGAATTAGGGCAGGGGAGTAGTGCGCCCCTGGCGCGGCTAGTGGCTGCGGCCGGCCCGCAGGCGCTCGGTCAACACGTCCAGCGGCTGGCCTTGCAGGCGCTCGTAGTTGAGCCGAAACAGCCAGGTCGCGTGGTCGGCATCGGCCGCGGTGCGAATCCGAAACAGCACCCAGTCGCCGGGGCCCTGGCCGTACGGAAACGGGCTGGCCAGGCCCTGCGCCAGCAGCGGCAGGCCCAGGCCGGGAGTGGTGGCCAGGTGTACTTCCCCGTTGAGGTGGATGTGGCCCAATTCCGCTTCCCCGACGTAAAAATCGGCCCCGTCGACGCGGGTGCGGTTGAACAAATCCCAGTGGGTGGCGGAAATAATGTCGGGCCAGGTCCGAATGGCGTCGGCGGTATGCTGGCCCGGCCCGGCAAGGATGGGTGCGGGCTGAATGGGCCCCTTTGCGGCTAATTTCATGCGGTGGAGCGGTAAATCAGGATTGGTTGAACAAGTTACGGAAGGCCAGGGCGAAAAGGCCGCCAGCCAGCCCAAATGCCGCAGGATTCCGTCCACTTCAATGGTCAGCAGCTGCCCGGGAGGCATTGGAAGAAGCGGATTGTGTGTGCGTTAGTGAAACGATACGGCCGTTGAGGCGCGTGCAATCAATTCCGATTTCAGCTCCAGGCTTTGGGACGGCAGCACCGGCTTGTGCTTGAGAATAGCGTGGAAAAGGATGCGCGCCGCCGCCTTGCCGATGGCGTAAGCCGGCTGGGTGATGGTGGTGAGGCTGGGGGCCAACAGCGACGCCGTTTCCATGTTGGAGAACCCAATGATTTTGATGGCCTCCGGAATGGTGCGCCCGAGGCGCTGGCAGGCCTGGTAGCTGCTCAGGGCCAGGCGCTCGACGGCGGCGAAGATGCCGTCGATGTCCGGCCGCTGCTCCAGCAACTGGGTAATCAGGCGCAGGTTCTCGTCATTTGAGCCCCGGCCATTCAATGTCAGGCCCGCATCATATGGAATGCGATGGGCTTCGAGGGCGGCCTGGTAGCCTTTGAGCCGTTTGCTGCCAATGGATAGGCTATCGGAAACCAGCAAGTGCGCGATGGTGCGGCAGCCAGCGGTGATAAGGTGCTCAGTGGCCTGGTAACTGCTCGCGAAGTCGTCGGTGGTGACGGTGGCCGTGCGCAGTGTGTCGCTCACGCGGTCGAACTGCACGATGGGCACGCCCAGCAGCTTGAGCTTTTCGAGGTGGCCTACGCTGCGGGTGCCGCTGGCCAGGGCCAGCAAAATGCCGTCGACGCGGCCACTGGTGAGATATTTGGAAACGGCTTTTTCCTGCTCACCGCTGTCGTGAGTGAGGTAAATGAGGACGTGGTAGCCATTCTGCTGCGCTATTTCCTCGATGCCATTGATGGCCAGGGAGAAGAAGTGGTTGTCGACCTGCGGCAGAATAACCCCAATGGTTTTGGTAACATTGTTGCGCAGGCAGCTCGCAAAAGGATTGGGCTGGTAGTTGAGCTGGCGCGCCACGGTTTTTACCCGCTCGCGGGTGGCGGTGCTGATTTCGTAGCTGTCGCGCATGGCCCGCGACACGGTGGACGACGACAGGCCAAGCTCGCCGGCCAGCTGTTTCAGATTGACAAAGCTCATGAGACGGGTGGGATTTTTGAGGCAGGAGAATGGTGGGACAAGCCGTTGGGCCGGCCCCTTCCACCCGCCGGCCCGTAGGACCGGCTCTCACAAAAATCCTTACTCCGCTACCTCACGCCTTACTCGTTTATTACAGTTATTGTTCAGGTGCTTTTATTTGTATAAACCACAAAATATCAATTGCTTATAAATGAGAAAACCGAGAAAATTACTGGCTCGGTTTCATTTTTACAACAGCCCTTGTGAGATTGTTTCACGGCGCGGCTGACACATGCAGCGCCCGGAACTCCGACGGAGACAGCTGGTAGCGTGCCCGGAAGCTGGTGGAAAAATAGGACGGCGAGGAAAAACCCAGCTCGTACGCCACGTCGGCCACCGTGCGCCGCTCGTCGAGCAGCAGTTCGCGGGCTTTGGTAAGGCGCAGGCTCTGAATAAAATCGGTGACGCCGGTGCCAAGCAAGGCCTTCACTTTGCGGTAGAGCTGCATGCGCGTGAGGTCCAGGGCGCGCGCTACTTCTTCCACGCTCAGGTCGGTTTTGGTGAGGTTGGCCTCCACCACCGCCGTGAGGCTGAGGAGGAATTTCTGGTCGGGGCTGGCCGGGGCCACGGTGGCCGTGTCCAGGCTCAGCTGGCGGCGGAAATGGGCCCGCTGGTGGGCCCGGTTGGCCAGCAGCGTGCGGATGCTTTCGAGCAGAAAGCGTGGGCTGAACGGCTTGGTGAGGTATAAATCGGCCCCAGCCTGCACGCCCTCCAGCTGCTGTTCCGACGCCGAGCGGGCCGTGAGCAGCACCACCGGGACGTGCGAGGTGCGCCAGTCGGCCCGCAGCTGGGCCACCACCTCCAGCCCGCTCAAGCCGGGCATCATCACGTCGCACACTATCAGGTCGGGAACCAGCTCCGTGGCCAGGCGGAAGCCGCTGTGGCCGTCGGTGGCGGTATGCACCCGGAAATCGCCGCGCAGCTTCCGGGCCAGGAAGTCGTTGACTTCGGCATTATCCTCAATCACGAGCACCAGCGTGTCACTGTTCGTTTCGGGGGCGGCCAGCGCGGCTTCAGGGCCGAAATCGGCCGGCAGATTTTCCAGTTCATCCATTGCAATGGCCGGCTGGCTGGCGGGGCCGCTGGCGCGCAATTCCGGTGGCAATTCGCGGGGCACCGTCACCGTAAACGTGCTGCCCTGGCCCGGCTGGCTGCTGAAGGTCAGCGCGCCCTGATGCAGGCGTACCAGCCCGTGGGCCAGCGCCAGCCCCATGCCCGAGCCCTTGGCCACCGCCCGCTGCTCGCCCTGGTAAAACCACTCAAAAACGTGCGCCCGGTCCTGCCCGCTGATGCCCGGCCCGGTGTCGGCCACGCTCACACGCCAGGCGCGGCCGCCCTCATCGGCTTGCAGACTCACGGTGATGTGGCCCTGCTCGGGCGTGAATTTCAGGGCGTTGGAGAGCAGGTTGAGAAAGACTTTATCCAGCAGGTTGGCGTCGAACCACGCCAGCAGCTCCGGCTCGGCGGCCGCGAAACGCAGGCGCACGCCGCGCAGCCGGGCCGGCTTTTCGAAGGCCTCCACCAGCTCGCGCACGAAGGCCACCAGGTCGGTTTCGGTGGCGCGCACGGCCATTTTGCCCACCTCAATTTTGCGAAAATCCAGCAACTGGTTCACCAATTGCAGCAGCCGTTGGGTATTGCGGCGCACCAGGGCCAGGTCCTGCCGCTGCGGCCCCGACAGGTCGGAGCCTTCGCTCAGCAATTCCTCCACCGGCCCGCTAATGAGGGTGAGGGGGGTGCGCAGCTCGTGCGAGAAATTGGTGAAAAAGCGCAGCTTGGCCTCGGTATCGGCGCGGGCCTGCTCGGCCAGGGCCTCAATCTGGTTGCGCTGGGCACTGATTTCCTCGTTCCGGCTCAATAGCTGGCGGTTGATGCGGTCGTTCTCCGCATTTTGCAGGCCCAGTTGGCGGTTTATCACGCGGTTGTTGCGAGCCGAGCGCCAGGCCACTGCGCCCAACGCCAGCGCCGCGAGCAAGCTGACCAGCAGGCCGTACAGCACCGTACGCTGGCTGGCGTAGGTGGCGCGCAGGCCTTGCAGCAGGCCGTGTTGTAGCTCGATGTCCTTTTGCTGGGTGAGCAGCTTCTCCTGCTGCTGCATCATCATGCCCACGTTGGTCGAGTCGATGACGACGGTGCTCAGCTTGTGCTCCCGCTTGAAAGACTGGTGGTTCAAAATCCGCAAGGCCATGCGAATGGCGTCCTCACCGGCCGGGGAATACAGTAGCGAAGCCCGCAACACTTTACGCTGCACCAAATCCAGCGCCAGCCCATCTACCCCAATGATGCGGACCTGGTTGGCGCGGCCCAGCTCCCGCAGCACTTCGGCGGCGCTGCGGCCCATGTTGTCGTTGTGGGCAAAAATAAGTGACACTTCCGGGTGGGCCAGCAAAGCCGCTTTCAGGGGTGCTTTTAGGGTGGTGATGTTCCAGTCGCCATTCACCTGAGCCGCTACGTGCATAGCCGGATATGCTGCCAGGCCATGCACGAAGCCCTGATGCCGCCCCGCCGTGGCCGACGACCGCAACGCCCCCACAATTTCGATGACCGCGCCGTGCTCGTGCAGCAGGCGGGCCGCGTAGCGAGCGGCCGTTTGCCCCACTTCCACGTTGTCGCCGCCCACGTAGGCCGTGAACTGCTGTGAGGTGATGCGCCGGTCGAGCAGCAGCACGGGAATGCCGCTTTGATAAGCCGCTTCTACGGCCGGGGTCACGGGGCCGGGCTCGTAGGGTGATACAATCAGCAAATCGATGCCGCCGCGCAGCAACTCCTTGATTTGCTGGCTCTGACGCTGGCTGTTGTCCTGGGCGTCCAGCATGCGCAGCTGCACTTCGGGGTGAAAGCTCAGCTCGCGCTCCATGCCGGCCAGCACCGCCTGCCGCCAGGGTCCTTGCGTGCTGCACTGCGAAAACCCGATGCGGTAGGAGCGAGGCCCGGCCGGCGTGGCCCGGCAGCCGCTCAGCAGCACCAGGGCCGGCAGCAGCCCTGCCAGTACATGGAAGAACGTCCTTCTAATCACAACTTAAGTTTAGGCGGCGGGAGAGGAGTGTAGCAGATTGCCCGACTCACCCAAATATACTGCCCCCGGCTGCCACCCGGCCCCGGCAGCTGTGTGGGGCCACAGCCCTGCAAAATGCCTGATGCGCCAATGCCGGCGGTTTGGCCGTGGCCAACCCAGTTGTTTGGTCTTATGTGTCTGAAATACAGTTTTTAATTGCTGTGTTTCACGTAAACGATTCCGTAGAAATTCATTTTTTGAGAGCCGGCTGCGGGATACAGTGCTTTTTATTTACTGAACAAATGAGCCCGCACTCACCTAAGAATCCCACCTGTTATGCATAAACTTCGACTCATTATTGGATTGCTGGCGTTCTTGGGAACGTTTGTGGCCCATGCTCAGACCCGGCAAGTAACGGGGCGGGTATTGAATGCGGGCGATAAAACGCCGCTGCCCGGCGTTTCGGTGCTCCTCAAAGGCACCACCACGGGCAGCACCACCAATGCGACCGGCGAGTTCGAGCTGAATGTGCCGGTCACTGGCGGCGGCACACTCGTCTTCTCCTTCGTCGGGTTCGAATCGGTAGAGCAGCCCCTAGGGGCTTCGGCCGATATCAGCGTGCAGCTGAAAGAGCAGGCCCAGGGCCTCGACGAGGTGGTAGTGGTGGGCTACGGCACCCAGCGCAAGCGCGATATTACCGGTTCGGTGGCGTCCATCTCGGCCGAGCAGGTGGCGGAAACGCCCATCGCGCGGGCCGACCAGATTTTGCAGGGCCGCGTGAGTGGCGTGCAGGTGACCCAGACCAACTCGGAGCCGGGCGGCAACGTGTCCATCCGCATCCGGGGCACCAACTCCATCAACACCGGCAACGAGCCACTGTTTGTGGTGGACGGCTTTCCCGGCGCGGGCGACCTGAATTCCATCAACCCCAGCGATATCGAAAGCATTGAGGTGCTGAAAGATGCCTCGGCCACGGCCATTTACGGCTCGCGCGGGGCCAACGGCGTCATCCTCATCACCACCAAAAAGGGCAAAGTGGGCAAGGGCACCATCAACCTGGAGGGCTATTCCGGCATCCAGCTGGTGCGGCACAAGTTCGATTTGATGAACGCCCGGCAGTTTGCGCAGTACCTGAACGACGTGAACGCCGGCTCGACCACGCTGCCGCCGCCCTACCGCCAGGGCCAGATTGATTCGCTGGGCGAGGGCACCGACTGGCAGAGCGAGCTGTTTCGCCCGGCCCCGATGAGCAACTATCAGCTTGGCTTCAACGGCGGCACCGATGAAACGCGCTACAATCTCAGCTTCAACTATTTTGACCAGCAGGGCATTGTGCTAAACTCGGGTTTCAAGCGAGCCACGATGCGCCTGAATCTGGACAAGAAAATCAGTCCCAAGCTGAGCTTTAACTTTTCGAGCCAGGTGGCCGGCACGTTTGAGAACCGGGCGTTTGTGAACTCCTCGGGGGGCAGCAATGGGGGCGTATTACTTGATGCCCTGCGCATTAGTCCGGTAGTGCCGGTGCGCGATGCCTTTGGGGCCTACACGTATTCCAACGGCCCGCTGCCCTACGTGGAGGATGTGGGCAATCCCATTGCCTACGCCCAGGAAGTGAAGGACCAGCGCACGGTGGCCCGCGGCCTGTTCAACGTGGCGGCCAACTACGAAATTATTCCCGGCCTGACGGCCCGCGTGACCGGTGGCTTCGACTACAATAATAACCAAATCAATCAGTTCCGGCCTTCCGACATCTTCCAAGGCCGCCTCACCAACGGCTCGGCCACGCGCAGCACCACCTACCGCTACAGCTGGCTGAACGAGAACACGCTGACCTACGACAAGAAGCTGAACGAGAACAACTTCCTGAACGTGGTGGTGGGCGTGACCGAGCAGCAGTTCTTCGGCGACAACTTTGCCACCACGGCCACCAACTTCTTCACCAACACCCTGGGCTCCGATAACCTGGCCTTGGCCGCCGTGGTGCTCACGCCCACCTCGGGCCGGCCCTCCAACACGCTGGCCTCGTACTTCGGACGGGTGAACTACCGCTTGTTCGAGCGGTTCCTGTTTACGGCCACGCTGCGGGCCGATGGCTCGTCGCGCTTCGGGACGAATAACAAATGGGGCTATTTCCCGTCGGCCGCGTTTGCCTACCGGCTGATTGACGAGAAGTTCATGCAGGGTTTCACGGCGCTGAGCGACCTGAAGCTACGCGTGGGCTTCGGCGTGACCGGCAACCAGGAAATCGGCTCGTACCAGTCGCTGGCCCGTTACGACGCGGGTTCTTATGCCTCGGGCAGCACCCGCCTGGTGGGCCTGGTGCCGCTGAATATTCCGAACCCAAACCTGAAATGGGAATCGACGGCGGCGGCCAACGCGGGCATCGACGTGGCGTTTCTGCAAAACCGGATTGTCATCACGGCGGATGCTTATTACAAGAAAACCAGCGACTTGCTGCTGCAGGTGTCTACGCCCCGCACCAGCGGCTACACCAGCATTCTGCTGAACGCCGGCAGCGTGGAAAACAAGGGCCTGGAGTTCGCCCTGACTACTCAAAATATTGAAAGCAAGCAGTTTTCCTGGACCACTAACCTCAACATCTCGGCCAACCGCAACAAGGTGCTCGACCTCAACGGCGAGTATGAACGTTACGTGGGCAACTCCAGCTCCAGCCTGTTTGTGGGCTCGGGCCTGGGCCAGACGAGCCTGCTGCGCGTGGGCGAACCCATCGGCACGTTTTTCGGCTACCAGTTCGATGGGCTGTGGCAGAACCAGGACGAGATTACGGCCAGCGGCACCAAAACCGTGGTGCGCCCCGGCGACCCGCGCTACGTGGACCAGAACGGCGACGGCTCCATTACGCCGCTCGACCGGGTCATCATCGGTCGGGCTCAGCCCAAGTTCATCTACGGCGTCACAAACGGCTTCAAGTACGGCGGCTTCAATCTGAGCATTTTCCTCCAGGGCGTGCAGGGCTCCAACGTGCTCAACCTGAACCGCTACGAGCTGGAATCGGGCATCACGACCACCAACAAGTTGGCTACCGTGACCAACCGCTGGACGCCCACCAACACGAATACCACCATTCCGCGGGCCGGCAGCACGCTGCGCCGCAGCACGGGCATTGTGAGCGACGTGGTGGAAGACGGAAGCTTCCTGCGCCTTAAAACCGTGACGCTGGGCTACACGCTGCCCAAATTCAGCAAGGTCATTAAATCGGCCAACGTGTACGTGACGGCCCAGAATGTGCTGACGTTCACCAAATACACCGGTTACGACCCGGAAGTAAACTCCTTCGGCGGCGACAACCTGAGCCTGAACACCGACTACAACGCCTACCCCAGCACCCGGACGTTCATCGCGGGTGTGCGGCTGGGCTTTTAGAGTGGCAGGCCGATTAAAAAGAACGTCATGCCGAGCGCAGCCGAAGCATCGCTACTGCACTAGTATTCAATGCTGTTTCATCGAAGCGGCAGCGATGCTTCGGCTGCGCTCAGCATGACGTGCTGACGCTAACCCAGCTTCACCCCATTTCCCTCCCGACTTTCCCAGCAGCTCCCGATGAAAAAAAATATTCTCCTCCTCGGCATTCTGGCCCTTGGCCTGAGCCTGGGCGCTTGCCAAAAATTCCTCCAGGAAGACCCGGCCGATTTTTTGGCGGCCGACAATTTTTACCAGAACGAAAACGACGCCATTGCGGGCCTCAACGGCGTATTTAACGCCCTGCTGCCCCAGACTTACTACGGCCGCACGGGCTGGCAAATCACGGAACTGCCCGGCGAACTGATTCGGGTGGGCTCCAGCACCGACGAGCGTGCCCAGCTCTCGCGCTTCACCTACACGCCCACCAACACCGAAATCAACAGTTGGTGGACCAACTCGTACCGGATGATAAACCGGGCCAACGACGTGATTGAGAAGGTGCCGGCCATCGGCATGGACCCTACGCGCAAGGCCAACATCATCGGCAACGCCCGGTTTCTGCGGGCGCAGGGCTACTTCGATTTGGTGCGCTGCTTTGGCGATGTGCCCCTGCTCATAACCACCGTGAAAGGCCCGGCCGATGACCTGCGCCCCCCCCGCACCCCCCTGGCCAAGGTATACGACCAGATTATTGAGGACCTGAAATTTGCCGAAGCCAACTGCTACCGCGAAGACAAGATTGCAGCCGGCGAGAAAGGCCGCGTGTCGAGTGGTGCCGCCGCCGCCGTGCTGGCGAAGGTGTATGTGACCCGCGCCACCACCAGCGCCGCCCAAGCTACCGACAGCCAGAGCGGCCTCGACGCCTGCAACCGCGTCATTGGTTCGAACCAGTATAGCCTGCTGCCGGTGTACGGCGACGTGTTCAACCCCGACAAGGAGAACGGCCCGGAGCACATTTTCAGCATTCAGTTCGACTTGCCGCCCAACACGGGCAGCATCATCGTGCGGCAGTTTTTGCCCTCGCAGCTGCAAGGGCTGGGCACGTTCACGGTGGAGGACAGCCTAGTGCGCTCCTACCGCACCACCGACGTGCGCCGCGCCTGGAACATCAGCAACATGGCCGGTACCACCACGCTGGCCCGCTATTTCTTCAACAAGTTCCGGGACGACAAGCGCATCATCAACGACTCGCGCGCCAACTACCTCATCACGCGCTACGCCGACGTGCTGCTGCTGCAATCCGAAGCCCGCAACAACCTCAACCCCAACGACCCGCTGAAGTACGACGGCTACAACCGCGTGCGCGTGCGCGCCGGCTTGCCGCAATGGGCGGCCACGCGCGTCACTACCAAAGACGCCTTTGTGGACATGCTGGTGCGCGAGCGCGGCTGGGAGCTGTGCCAGGAAGGCCACCGCTGGTTCGACCTCGTGCGCCTGAACCGCCTCATGGAACGGGAGCGCGCCATTTTCAACCGCACCGTGGATGTGAAATACCTGCTATTTCCCATTCCGCAGCCGGAACTGCTCCTGAACCCCAACCTGACCCAGAACCCGGGTTACAACTAGCGGCGCAGGGGTTCCCCTCACCCCCGGCTGCTCTTCCGCTGAAACCATTTGTAAACTAAAACCAACATGCGCGTAGTCCTTCTTTTCCTAACGTGGTGGGCGATGAGCGTGCCGGCGCTGGCGGCTGCAACCGCCGCGCCGGCCGCGTTCATCCTGCTCGACCCGGCCGCGATGGCCGCCTACAAAACGGCCTACAAAGCCGGCCGCCAGCCCGAAGCGGCCCAGGTACAAAAGCTGCTGGCCACCGCCGGCCAGGCGTTGGGAAAGGCACCGTACACCATCACCACCAAGCCCCAAACCCCGCCCAGCGGCGACAAGCACGACTACATTTCCCAGGCCCCCTACTGGTGGCCCGACCCCGCGAAGCCCGATGGCAAGCCCTACATCCAAAAGGACGGCCTGCACAACCCGGAGGCCGAGGCGATGAAGGATAGCGAGAACCTGAGCAAAATGTGCGCGGATGTGCAGGTGCTGGCGCTGGCCTATTACTTCACGGGCAATGCGCAATACGCGGGCCAGGCGGCTACCCTGCTACGGGTGTTTTTCCTGAATCCGGCTACCCGCATGAACCCCAATCTGAACTTCGGGCAGGGCATTCCGGGCATCAACAACGGGCGGAATTTTGGCATCATCGAAACCCGCAATCTGGTTGGAGTGCCGGAGGCGCTGGCTTTGCTGAACGGCAGCGCCAGCGTGGATGCCGGTTTGGTGACGGGGCTGAAATCCTGGTTCAAAGACTTCACTACCTGGCTCACCACCAGCCCCATCGCGCTGCCCGAAGGCGAAGCCAAAAACAACCACGGCACCTTCTACGACACCCAGGTAGTGGATTTTGCCCTCTTCACCGGCAACGACGCCCTGGCCAAAACCACCCTGCAACAGCAAACCTGGCCCCGCGTACCCGTGCAACTGATGCCCAACGGCGCGCAGCCGCTGGAGCTGGCCCGCACCCGCCCCTGGAACTACACCAGCATGAATATGCAGGGCTGGGTGCGCCTGGCCCTGCTGGCTCCCCACGTCGGCCTCGACCTCTGGCATTACGCCACCCCCGACGGCCGCGGCCTGCGCCCCGCCGTGGACTGGTTCCGGCCCTACCTGCTGGGCCAGAAAAAGATGGAAAAAGCCGATGCCGCCGGTACTTCTAACGCCTTGGCACTGAACGTGTATGAGCAAGCGCGGCGCGCCTATCCGGATTTGCAAGTGGCCGAGGTATTCGCATTGCACCCCGACTTCACCCCCGTGCCCTGGATGTTTTAACCATGAAGCGTTTTCTTGCCGTAACCGCCGCTCTGCTTGGGCTAACGCTGGGGTCGCTCCGGGCCCAGCAGCAGCCCGCGAAGCCGCCACTGGCCAAGCCCGCGGTGCCCGTGGCCGCCGCCGTGGCCCGCGCCGAGGCGCAGTATACCGCCTACCTGCGCCAGCACTCCGACAGCACCCGGCACCCGCGCAGCACCGAGCCCGACGGCCGCCTCGTACTCACCAACTCGCGCAGCTGGACCAGCGGCTTCTTTGCCGGCAGCCTCTGGTACCTCGCCCGCCTGAGCGGCCAGCCGCAGTGGCCGCGCCGCGCCGCCGCTTTCACCGAAACCCTGGAGGCCGAAAAGAACGTGACCACCACGCACGACCTCGGCTTCATCCTCAACAACTCCTACGGCCAGGGCTACGCCCTCACGAAAAACCCGCAATACCGCGCCGTGCTGCTACAGGCCGCTGCGTCCCTTTCGAAGCGCTTCAACCCCACGGTAGGTGCCATTCGCTCCTGGGACCACCACACGGAACTGTGGGCCTACCCCGTTATCGTGGATAACCTGCTGAACCTGGAACTGCTTTTTGCCGCCACCCGCCTCAGCGGCGACTCGTCCTACTACCGAATTGCCAAAACCCACGCCACCACCGATTTGAAGTACCGGTTTCGGGCCGATTTCAGTACCTGTCACGTCCTGAACTTCGACCCCGCTACCGGCAAGCTGCTCACGGCCGGCACCCACCAGGGCTTTGCCGACAACTCCTGCTGGGCGCGCGGCCAGGCCTGGGCCATTTACGGCTACACCATGGTGTACCGCGAAACCCGGGACCCCAAATTCCTGGCCGCCGCCATGCACGCCGCCGACTATTTCGTTGAGCACACTGCCCCCATCGCCGACCACATTCCCTACTGGGACTTCAACGCGCCCGACATCCCGAAGGCCCCGCGCGATGCTTCGGCCGCCGCGGCCGCGGCCTCCGGCATGCTGGAGCTGAGTAAGTATGCGCCGAAGAAAACCCCCTATTTCGCCGCCGCCACGGCCATTCTCGCCAGCCTGAGTACGCCCCAATACTTGGCGGCGGCCGGCACCAACAACAACTTCCTGCTGAAGCACAGCACCGGAAATTTCCCCGCCAAATCAGAAGTCGACGTGCCCTTGGTCTACGCCGACTACTACTACCTCGAAGCCCTATGGCGCTACCAGAACTACGCCCAGCTCACGCTCAACTAGCTGCCCACCCGGTCAGCTTTTCGCTCGAAGATAAAGTCGTCGTCGTCACCGGCGGCACCGGCATTCTCGGCCAGTCCTTCCTCCAAGGCATCGTGGAAGCTGGTGGCACAGTGGGCATTTTGGGCCGCAACAAGGCCGTGGCCGAGCAGCGCGCCGCTGCCATCAACCAGCAGGGGGGCCGGGCACTGGCGCTGGTGGCCGATGTGCTGAACGAAGGCCAGTTGCAAGCCGCCTGCGACCTGATGATGAGCGCCTTCGGCCAGATTGATGGCTTGGTGAATGCCGCCGGCGGCAACGCCCCCGATGGCGTGCTGGCCGCCGACACCGACGTCTTCAAGATGGACCTCGCCGGCATGCGCCGCGTGATGGACCTCAACGTGTGGGGCACGCTGCTGCCCACCCAGGTTTTCGGCCCGGCCATTGCCGAATCGGGCTCCGGCAGCATCGTCAATATTTCCTCCATGAACTCGAAGCGCGCCATCACCAAAGTGCTGGGCTACAACATGGGCAAGGCCGCCGTGGACTGCTACAACCAGTGGTTTGCCGTGGAGATGGCCAACCGCTACGGCGACCGCCTGCGCATGAACGCGCTGGCCCCCGGCTTCTTCCTCACCGAGCAGAATCGCGCCCTTCTCACCACCCCCGACGGCGGTTTCACGCCCCGTGGCGAGCTGGTCATTCGCCAAACACCTTTCAAGCGCTTCGGCCACCCCGACGAGCTGAAAGGCGCGCTGGTCTGGCTGCTGAGTGACGCCTCATGCTTTGTCACCGGCTCCATGATTTGCGTGGATGGCGGCTTTTCCATCTTCGGCGGCGTTTAATCCGGCCCATGACAGGCAATACGTTCACCTCACGAGACCCCTCCGGGGCAGCCCCTCGCCTGCGGAGAGGGGGGCCTGACGATTGCGCCGCTACGGCTCCCCGCTCTACAGGAGAGGTAGGGGAGAGGTGCGCCGGTCGCGCTCTTTACCCGCTGCTCCTGCTGCTGCTGCTCTCTTTGGGCCAGGTAGCCGCCCAGTCCCGCATCGTCCAATCCATCAATTCTGACTGGCAGTTCCGCAAAGCCGACGGCCCCGACTACGCCCGGACGCCCGCGCCCCCCACCGGTTGGGAGCAAGTCTCCATTCCCCACACCTGGAACGCGGCCGACGTGACCGACGACGAACCCGGTTACTACCGGGGTACCGGCTGGTACCGCAAGGTGCTGCACATCCCCGCCAGTTGGCAAAGCCGCCGCGTTTATCTCTACTTTGAGGGCGCGGGCCAGGAAGCCGCCGTGTACGTGAATGGCCAGCTGGCCGGCCGCCACGCGGGCGGCTACACGGCTTTCAGCATCCCCATCAGCAAATGGCTGAAATTCGATAAGGCAGCCTCAAACGATGTGGTGGTGAAAGTGGATAACAGCCCCAATCCGGCCTTGCCGCCGCTTTCAGCCGACTTCACGTTTTACGGCGGCCTGTACCGCGACGTGTACCTGATGGCCGCCAGCCCGGTGCATTTCGACCTCGATAATCACGCCTCCAGCGGCCTGTTTGTGAGCACGCCCACCGTGTCGGCCGAGGCGGCGGGCGTGCTGGCCCGGGGCACGCTGGCGAACGAATCGGCCACCAAGCGTCGCCTCACGGTGCTAACCGAACTGAGCGACCACGCTGGCAACATCGTGGCCCGGCAACGCAGCAGCCTCACGCTGGCGGCCGGGGAGAAGCGGGCGTTTCGGCAGATGTTTGCCAACCTGCGCCGGCCGCATTTGTGGTCGCCCGATGCCCCGTATCTGTACCACGTCACGGCCACCGTGCGGGAGGCCGGCCCGGCCGATACCGCGCCGCTCGATGCCGTGAGCAGTCCGCTGGGCCTGCGCTGGTTTCGCTTCGATGCCGCCACCGGCTTCTACCTCAACGGCCAGCCGCTCAAGCTCATCGGCACCAACCGCCACCAGGATTTCCCCGGCCTCGGCAATGCCCTGCCCGATGCCCTGGCTGAGCGCGACCTGCTGCTGCTGAAGCAAATGGGCGGCAATTTTCTGCGCGTGTCGCACTACCCGCAGGACCCTGCCGTGCTGGCCGCCTGCGACCGCCTGGGCATCCTGGCCTCGGTGGAAATCCCGGTAGTAAATGCCATCACCGACTCGCCGGCCTTTTTTGAAAACTGCCGCACCATGCAAACGGAGATGATTCGGCAGGGCTACAACCACCCCAGCGTTATCATCTGGGCCTACATGAACGAGGTGCTGCTGCGGCTGCCCACCGGCCTCACTAAGGACAACGAGCCCGGCAAAGCCTACCTCGCCCGCGTGGCCGTCCTGGCCCGCGAGCTTGACGCCCTGACCCGCCGCGAGGACCCCGCCCGCTACACCATGCTGGTCAACCACAGCGCGTTCGACCTCTACCAACAGGCGGGTTTGCTGCAAATTCCCATGCTGGTGGGCTGGAACCTCTACGCCGGCTGGTACTCCGGCGGCTTCCAAGGCTTCCCCGATTTCCTGGACCGCCACCGCCGCGAGCTGCCCGACAAGCCGCTGCTGGTAACCGAATTCGGGGCCGATGCCGATGCCCGGCTCCATTCCTTCGACCCGTTGCGCTTCGACAAAACCACCGAGTACGCCAACCGCTACCATCAGTTTTACCTCAAGGAGATTCTGGCCCGGCCCTTTGTGGCCGGGGCCACCGTCTGGAATCTGGCCGAATTCAACTCCGAAAGCCGGCAGGAAGCCGTGCCGCACACCAACAACAAAAGCCTGCTCACCGCCGACCGCCAGCCCAAAGACGCCTACCTGTTCTACCAGGCCCATTTGCTAAAAACCCCGTTTGTACGCATCGGCTCCCGCGCCTGGATTTTGCGCAGCGGCCTTGCCGCCGGCCCCGATTCCCTGCATTGCGCTCAGCCAGTGGAGCTATACACCAATCAGCCCACCGCCGAGCTGTTGCTCAACGGTCAGTCGCTGGGCACATCCCCGGCCGAGTTCGGCATCGTGCGTTTCCGAGTGCCCTTCAGCAACGGCCCCATCCAGCTCACGGCCCGCGCCGGCCCCGCGCCGCCCGACTACGCCGACATTCATTTCCAGCTAATTCCCGCCGACCTGACTTCCGAAAAACTGCCCTTCACCGAGCTCAACATCAGCCTGGGCGACCAGCGCTTTTTCACCGATGCCCGGCTGAACCAGGTCTGGCTGCCGGAGCAGGCCTACGCGCCCGGCGGCTGGGGCTACGTGGGGGGCAAGCCCTTCGCGCTGCCCGGCGCTGGCCGCCTGCCCTACGGCTCCGACCGCAACATGCTCGGCACCGAATACGACGCCTTGTACGCAACCCAGCGCGTGGGCCTCACCCGGTTCCGCCTCGATGTGCCCGCCGGCCAATACGAAGTCACTCTGCACTTTGCCGAGCTGGAAGCCGTGCCCGCCACCGAGCAGCTTGCCTACAACCTCGCCAAACCCGATGCCTCTTCGGCCGTGCCCGTCAAAGCTGCCCGCCGCTTCGACGTCTCCCTCAACGGCCTGCCGGTGCTCACCGATTTAGGCCCCGAAAATGGCCTGCCGCCGCTGCAAGCCGTGAGTTTCAAACTCCCCGTGAGCGTGCGACGCGGCCAGGGCATCGTGCTCGATTTCAACGCCATAACCGGCGAGGCGGTGCTGAATGGGATTCAGGTGAAACGGGTGGAATGAGGGCAACCCAAGCAGCTAGCAAGAAGGTCATGCTTCGACTGTGCGCAGCCTGACCATTTTTATCAGATAAACCACCAATGGCAAAAACCGTCTTCCGCTTCCTCGTCCTGCTTCTCAGCTTCAGCCTCCCCGCCCTTGCCCAGCAAAGCACCCGTCTGACCACGAACTGGGAATTTGTTCGCCAGGACCTGGGCGGCGTGTGGGAGGCGGTGCGGCCCGTGGTGGCCGGCAACCCCGAAAGCGTGCCGCTCTGGGAGCCCGTGACCCTGCCGCACTGCTTCAACGCCCGCGACGCCGTGGACCCCGACGTGAACTACTACCAAGGCCCCGGCTGGTACCGCGCTCAGCTCACCATTCAGAACCCTTACGCCCACGGCCGCACCCTGCTGCACTTCGAAGGAGCGGGTCAGAAAACCCGCGTTTTCATCTACACCACCGAAGTCGGTAGCCACGTTGGTGGCTACGACGAATGGACCGTGGACATCACCCAGGCCGTGGCCGACTTCCAGAAAACCGACGTTTTCAAAAACCAATTCAAGGGCAAAATTCCGCTTTCCATTCGCTGCGATAATTCCCGCGACCTGGAGATGATGCCCTCCGACTTGTCGGATTTCAACCTCTACGGCGGCCTCTACCGCTACCTCAACCTCACCTACGAACCAGCTTTTTCGTTGGAGCGAATAGTGGCGCAGGCCGAAGTGGATGCCGCCGGAAAACTGGGTTCATTGACCATAAAAGGGGTTTTTCGGGAGCCACTGGCGGCCGGCATCGCGCCCGTGAGGGTGCGTTTGCTTGCCCCCGACGGCAAGGTGGCAGCGAAGTCACAAACCACTACTTCAGTAAAGACCGGCGAGCTGGACTTGGCCAGCTTCCAGCTAAAAAGCCCGCGTCTGTGGTCGCCGGAGCACCCGGAATTATACACCGTGGAAGTGACGATGGGCACCGGCCCCGAGCGGTTTGAGCACCGCGAAAAGGTTGGTTTCCGCCACATTGAATTCGTGGAGCACGGCCCGTTCCGGCTGAACGGGCAGCGCCTGCTGCTGCGCGGCACCCACCGTCACGAAGACCACGCCGGCGTGGCCGCCGCCATGACCGAAGCCCAGATTCGCCAGGAAATGCGGCTGATGAAGTCCATGGGTGTCAACTTCATTCGCCTGGGCCACTACCAGCAGTCGCGCGTCGTGCTGAACCTCTGCGACTCGCTGGGCATAACTGTGTGGGAAGAAATTCCGTGGTGCCGGGGCGGGCTGGGCGGCGAAGTCTACCAGGCGCAGGGTCGACGGATGCTCACCAACATGGTGCGGCAGCACTCCCACCATCCCGCCGTCATCATCTGGGGGCTGGGCAACGAGAACGACTGGGCCGGCGATTTTCCGGCGTTCGAAAAGGAAAAAATCCGGACGTACCTGAAATCGCTCAACGACCTGGCCCACCAGCTCGACCCCGCCCGTTACACTGCCATCCGGCGTTGCGACTTCTGCAAGGATATTCCCGACGTGTACTCACCCTCCATCTGGGCCGGCTGGTACCGAGGGATTTACACCGATTATAAGGAGGCCGCGGAGCAGGAATTCAAAGCCGTGAAACGCTTCCTGCATGTGGAATGGGGCGGCGACAGCCACGCCGGCCGCCACGCCGAAACCCCCGACAATGCTTTGGCCAAAATCACCCGCGGCCAGGGGGCCGACGAGCGTGCGGGCGACGCCAGCCTCTTCGGCGGCAGCGCCCGCGTCTCGAAGGACGGCGACTGGAGCGAAAGCTACCTCTGCAACCTCGTCGACTGGCACCTCAAGGAGCAGGAAAACATGCCTTGGCTGAGCGGTGCGGCCTACTGGCCGTTCAAGGATTTCTCCACCCCCGTGCGCCCCGACAACCCTATTCCCTACATGAATCAAAAGGGCGTAGTGGAGCGCGACCTTACCCCCAAAGAGGCCTTCTACGTCTTCCAATCGTACTGGACTACCGCGCCGATGGTACACCTCTACGGCCATTCCTGGCCCGTGCGCTGGGGCGAGTCCGGCGAGCAGAAAATGGTGAAAGTCTACTCGAATTGCGCTGAGGTCGAGCTGTTTGTAAATGACAAAAGCCAGGGCGTAAAAACACGCAATAGCCAGGATTTTCCCGCCGCCGGCCTGCGCTGGCTGGTGGCCCTCAACCCCGGCGAAAATATCTTCCGCGCCGTGGCCCACTCGGGCAAAACCACCGTGCAGGACGAAATAACCCAACGCTATCAAACCGCCAAATGGGCCAATCCCACCCACCTCACCCTCGAAAGAACCGCCGAAGCCAACGGCATCGCTACTATCGAAGTGAAGCTATTCGACTCCCAGGGCGTGCAATGCCTCGACGCGGCCAACTGGGTGCATTTTGGTTTGACTGGCGGCGGCGTCTTGCTTGATGATTTGGGCACCAGCAGCGGCTCGCGTAAGGTACAGGCCTACAATGGTCGCGCCATCATCCGGGTGCGCACCAACGGGCTGCGCAGCGTGGCCAGCGTGGCTTCGGAGGGGTTGGAAACGTTTTTTTTGAATCTATGAAACAGTGAGTACCGAGCAATACACAGTGCAACACCGGACCCTCACCCGCTGACCCCGCTCCAAAAAAGAAGGAGCACTGGAAATGCCTGGTTCATAATTGTCAGGCCCCCCACCCTTGTGCAGAGGAGTAGGGGTGAGGTTCCGGGGTTGTTTGTGCAGCTTTAACTCATTAAAAATGAGGATTAAACGTGTGTTGTTTTCCGCAAACGATTCCGTAAATAAAGCTGCTTTCCCAAGTACCTAACGAGCTTAAAGGATTTTACTTTTATGCCGCTCCCCGACGATGGCCTACCTCCCGGAGCAGCCTGAAAATCATTTGTTTCCATCCTTAATTCCCACGAATAACCATGATGCACTTCACCGCGCTACCGCGCCTCGCTCGTTTGGGATTGGTCACTGCTTCCACCCTGCTCGCCAGCTGCCAGAAGGAGCAGGCCGCCATGCCCGCCACGGCGGCCACGGGCACCGCCGATTCCACCATTACCACCTTCCGCCACCCCGGCGTGGTGGTGAGCGCCGTCGGCCTCGACTTGGTGGCCGGACAAGCCAATGCCGGCGACGCTACCCGCACGGCCGGCTACAACAAGGTCATCGACTACATGAGCCAATATCCGGTGCCAACCTCCTTTCCAGCAGTGGTGTACGCGGTGGGCAGCGGCGGCAGTCCCTCCGAAGACCAGATTCGGCGCGACTGCATTCTGGCCTATGCCTGCGCCCTGCGCTGGGTAAAAACCGGCAATGCCACCTATGCCGGCCAGGCCAAGCAGATTCTGAACGGCTATGCCTATAACTTCCAGCGCTACTCCACCTCGCCCAAGCCCGATGGCAGCCCCACGGAATTCCGCCAGACGTATTTGGAGGCCGCCTGGGTATCGCCGTCGTTCGTGGCAGCGGCCGAAATCATCCGCTACTACCAGGTAAATGGAACGGGTGCGGGCTGGTCGGCCACGGACGTGGCCAAGTTCTCCGATTTCCTGAACAATCTGAAGAACAACTACGTCAACAACGTGCCCGGTGCCATTTCCGACATCAACAACTGGCAGGCCTCGTACTGCTACGCCAAAATGGCCCTCGGCGTGTGGTTCAACAGCACGGCGGTGTACGATTCTGGCTATGATTACCTGCTGCAAATCATGCCGCAGCTCATCTATTCCGACGGGGCCATCAAAGAGCAGCGCGACCGCGACTGCGTGCATCCGCAGTACACGCTTTGCGCCATGACCTACGCCGCCGAAACGGCCCGTATCCAAGGCAATACGGCGCTCTATGAGGCCAACGGCCAGCTCATCAAGAATGCCTGGAACAAGTTTGAGGATGCCGAGGCCGGTAACTACTCCCGCAATTGCAGCGGCAGCCAGATTTTCCCCGGCATTGAAACGGCCTGCAACTACTATGGCACCAGCAAGCTTGCCTCCCTGCGCGACCGCCAGGCCCCCTACGGTGCTCCCGGCGACAAGACCTTTCTGGGCTTCACCTCCTTCACCCACCGCAGCATCGGCACGGCGCGGTAGGTAAGTGCGCTATGGTATTTCCATCAAAAGGAACCGTCAGGCTTTAACTGCGCTCACTTTAACTGCGCTCAGCCTGACGGTTCTTTTTGATGGAAATACCCCTACTATTTCAACCGTCTAAAAAGCGTCTGATGCAACTCCGGATTTTTACGCTTCTATGGTGCCTGTTGCTCGGCCCGGCGGTGGCCAAAACCGCCGCTGAATCAGTCCCACCAGCTAACAAGCTCCAGCAGGAAGCCACGCATACCCTACGCACTTACGTGCTAAAAGAAGCTGCCTGGGCCTTACAGCAGGCACCCATCACGGTCACGGCAAGCAGCTGCCCGCGCAGCGCGGGCGGCCCGCACGATTTCTTCTCCGAAGGCGATTATTGGTGGCCCGACCCGCAGCACCCCGCTGGCCCATACATCCAGCGCGACGGCCTCACCAACCCCGGTAATTTCACGGCCCACCGCTTGTCCATGATTCGCTTCAGCCGCATCATTGGGGCGCTGGCCTCGGCCTACAAGCTGACTGGCGATACCCAATACGTGCGCCACGCGCTGACGCACTTACGGGCCTGGTTCCTCAATTCCAGGACGCTGATGAATCCTTCGCTGCTTTACGCGCAGGCCATTTCGGGCCGGTTCACAGGGCGCGGCATTGGCATTATTGATACCATTCAGCTGATGGAGGTGGCTCAGGGCGTGCTAGTAATGCAAGGGGCCAAAGAGTTCGATAAAAATGACCTGGCAGGCATCAAAAGCTGGTTCAGTGAGTACCTGACCTGGCTTAATACCCACCCAAACGCCAAGGAGGAGATGAACGCGGCCAACAACCACGGCACCTGCTGGACCATGCAGGTAGCTGCCTTCGCCCGTCTCACCGCCAATCAGGAATTTTTGGCCTTGTGCCGTGAGCGATACAAAACCGTACACCTGCCCACCCAGATGGCTCCCGATGGCAGCTTCCCATTCGAAACCAAGCGCACCAAGCCTTACGGCTACTCCCTTTTCAACCTCGATGCGATGGCTACCCTTTGCCAAATCCTGAGTACACCCGCCGATAACCTCTGGACATTTCAAACCGCCGACGGCCGCAGCATCCGTCGGGGCATCGAATTCTTGTACCCTTTTGTAAAGGACAAAACGACTTGGCCCTTCCCTAAAGATGTAATGTATTGGGACAACTGGCCGGTAGCACAGCCATTTCTGGTTTTCGGGGCGGTGCAATTCAATAATCAGGCGTGGCTCGGCACCTGGCAGCACCTCAACCATGCGCCTGAAGTGTTCGAAGTGGTGCGTAATCTACCAATTCGCAACCCCCTCATCTGGATGAATTAGGTACAACTGTTACGCAGTGCCCACTGGACTATACCGCTGGGGTTGTAGCGCGAACTACAACGTTCGCGCTACAACCCCAGCGGTATAGTCCAGTGGGCGGCTACTCGGTCAAGGGCTCGGTGAACAGGTCAGTGCCACCTCGACACTGGACTCGGCCGTGTAGCGATGGCGGGTGTGTTTGGGGGCATAATCGAGTTAGGCTAGCCGCTCTGACTGTCCAGTTTTGGGGAGTACCACGGTTGACGAAATAATTCTGGAACAGGTCACATCATCCAGTTATTACTTGGCTTTGAAAGCTGAAGTATATCATTTGTGTCTAGAGGAACCCCACCAATTTTAGTCAGGGGCAGTAGAAGATAGGTTTTGCAATAGCTTTCTTACCTAGACCACCTCTTTACCATTATCATATTCGTCAGACAAGCTGCGAACGTACAATACGGTTTAGAGCAACAATTCCTTGTTGTTTTACCTATGTTTTACCCAAAAACAAAAACACCCTGCAAGTACATGACTTACAGGGTGTTTTGTTGCAAACGAGCGGTCTGGACGGGACTCGAACCCGCGACCTCCGCCGTGACAGGGCGGCATTCTAACCAACTGAACTACCAAACCGTTTGCCTTGGTGGAGAAGCCGTGTGCTTTTCCGTTTTGGTGATACAAAGGTAGGGCAAGAAAACTGCGCCCCGCAAGGATGGGGCCAATATTTCTTCAAAAAAAGGGGCGTTTGAGAGCTTGGGGGTTGTTTCTCAGGAACATTAATTTTTGCGCCTTGCCCCAACGGTGGATGTTTTACCTTTGCTATCCGCCCGTGCGGCGGCATGTGAGGGCGCAGGTCGTGGGTTCAGGTCACATCAGACTGCTTCCGCCCGCTATTTTCGCTTTCCCACTCCACGCAAATATTCTTCGCAGTCCATGCTCCTCGATTTTGAACAACCCATTGCCGCTCTCGAAGGCAAGCTCCTTGAAATGCAGAAACTCGCTGCCGACAGCGACGTGGAAGTAGGCGAAGCCGTAGCGGCGCTGGAAAAGCGCATTAAAGACCTCAAAAAGGAAACATACGCCAACCTCACGCGCTGGCAGCGGGTGCAGCTTTCGCGCCACCCCGAGCGCCCTTATACCTTAGACTATATCGACGGCATGGCCGACAGGTTCGTGGAACTACATGGTGACCGCACCGTGGGCGACGACAAGGCCATGGTAGGCGGCTTTGGCGAAATTGATGGGCACCCCGTCATGTTTATCGGCCAGCAGAAGGGCCACAACACCAAGCAGCGCCAGTTTCGCAACTTCGGTATGCCCAACCCCGAGGGCTACCGCAAGGCCCTGCGCCTGATGAAACTGGCCGAAAAATTCAACGTGCCCGTGGTGACGCTCATTGACACGCCCGGTGCATTTCCGGGCCTAGAGGCCGAGGAGCGGGGGCAGGGCGAGGCCATTGCCCGCAACCTCAAGGAGATGTTTATGCTGAAGGTACCGGTTATCTGCGTCATCATTGGCGAGGGCGCGAGCGGCGGAGCCCTGGGTATTGGCATTGGCGACCGGGTGCTAATGCTGGAAAATACCTGGTACTCTGTTATTTCGCCCGAGTCGTGCAGCAGTATTCTGTGGCGCTCCTGGGATTATAAGGAGCAGGCGGCTGAAGCGCTCAAGCTCACGGCGACGGATATGAAATCGGCTGGCCTGGTCGATGGCATCGTGAAAGAGCCGCTGGGGGGGGCGCACACCGCGCCCGAGGTGATGATTGAAACGCTGAAAAGCACGCTCCTCAAGACGCTGAATGAGTTGAGTGCCATCTCGGTGGAAGACCGTATTTCGCAGCGGATTGATAAGTTCTCGGCGATGGGCGTGGTGGTGGAATAAATTCAGTGAACCGTTGTCAGTGAGCAATGAACAGTCCTGTGCTGTTCTCCAAAGGTGCTACTGACGGATTGTTTATTGTTCACTAATATCTGTTCGCTGACCTATGAAGATTCATACCATCGATACCGGCCTTTTCAAGCTCGATGGCGGTGCCATGTTTGGCGTGGTACCCAAGAGTATGTGGCAGAAGCTGAACCCGCCCGATGCTAACAACATGTGTACCTGGGCGATGCGCTGCCTGCTCATTGAGGATGGCGGCCGGCTGCTGCTCATCGACAATGGCATTGGCGACAAGCAGGATGAAAAGTTTCGGGGCCATTTTTACCTGCATGGCGATGATACCCTGGAGAAGTCCCTGCGCAAGCTGGGCTTCACCAGCACCGATATCACCGATGTGTTCCTGACGCACCTGCACTTCGACCACTGCGGCGGCTCGGTGCAGCGCCGGCCCGATGGAACGTTGCAGCTGGCTTTTCCCAACGCCACTTATTGGAGCAACGAGGCGCACTGGGACTGGGCCGTGACGCCCAACCCGCGCGAAAAGGCCAGCTTCCTCAAGGAGAACATTTTGCCGATTCAGGAAAGCGGGCATTTGCAGTTCATCGACCTGCAAAAAGGCGTGCCCGACGCGCTGCCGCAGTTCCGCGAAATTATATTGGCCGATGGGCACACCGAGAAGATGATGGTGCCGGTGCTGGATTATAAGGGCCGTACGCTGGCTTTCATGGCCGATTTGCTGCCCAGCGCCGCGCACGTTCCGTTGCCCTACGTGATGAGCTACGACGTGCGCCCGCTCATCACAATGCCCGAAAAAGAAGCCGTGCTGCGCCGCGCTGCCGCCGAAAACTGGGTGCTGCTGCTGGAACACGACCCTACCAACGAAGCCTGCACCGTGGCCCTGACCGATAAGGGCATCCGCCTGGACCAAACCCTGCGACTGGCCGATTTGTAGCCTCGCCACCGGTTATTCGGGCCGGTTTTGCGTAATGGCAAGGCGGCGCGACTGCGGGCGGGTCGGGCGTTTACTCATCATCAACCAATACTACACATGGCCCAGCTCGGGTTGGCATTATCGGGAGGCGGGGCACGCGGGATTGCGCACCTGGGCGTGCTGGCGGCCCTCGACGAGTTGCAACTGCCGGTGGCGCAGCTGGCGGGCGTGAGCTCGGGGGCCATTGCCAGCGTATTTTACGCGGCGGGCTTTGCGCCCCGCGAGATTTTGCGGCTGTTGCTGAGCACCAATGTGTTTCGGCTTACCCGGCCGGCGTTTAGCCGGTTTGGGTTATTGCATCTCGATGCGGTGGAGCACCTACTGGCCCGGCACTTGGGCAGCACGGTCAATTTTGAAGATTTGCGGCTGCCGGTCACACTGGTGGCCACAGATTTGATGGTGGGCGAGTCGGTGTATTTCAACTCCGGGGCGCTGCTGCCGCCGCTGCTGGCTTCGTCGGCGGTGCCGATAATTTACCGGCCGGTGGAATACCAGGGCCGGCAACTAGTAGATGGCGGCCTGCTCAACAACCTGCCCGTGGAGCCGCTGCTGGGCCAAACCGACCTGCGCGTAGTGGGCGTGCATTGCAACCCCATCAATCCCGAAGCCCGTATTCCCACCTTCCGTCGCCTCATCGAGCGCACCCTGCACCTAGCCATCAATGCCAACACGGCGGCCCGCAAAAGCCAGTGCCACCTGCTGCTGGAGCCGCCGGAGCTGCGCCATTACCGGCCGCTGGGCTACAAGCACGGCCCCGAGCTGTTCGACATTGGCTACCGCTACACCATGGGGCAGGCCGCTGCCCTGCAGGCGCTGGTGCAGGCGTGAGGCAAGCCTGCGCGGCCACCGGCGGGCCGCTGCTGGCCGGGACCGAACCTGCCGAAACGGCCCGAATGCCTAGTTTTGTTTTTTAATTCAGTGGCCGGCTGATTCCCGGCAAGCTGACGCTTACCTCACGAAGTACCATGACTCCCCGCGAAAAATCTCCCTTCTGGCACGCCATGGCCACGCTCGTGTTCAAAGTGGCCGGCTGGCATCTGGGCGAGATTCACAACCCCGAAATTAGGAAAAGCATGATGATTGCGGCCCCGCACACCAGCAACTGGGACATCATCCTGGCCCGGGCCGCCTTCTACCTGATGGGGGTGCCCGTGCGCTTCACCGTGAAAAAGGAGTGGACCGAAAACTGGGCGCTGGGCTGGCTGGTGAGGGCCATCGGGGGCCTGGCCGTGGACCGCAGCCGCAACAACAGCCTCGTGGATGGTATGGTGAAGCTGTTTGATACGCACGAGGAGCTGGTGATTCTCATCACGCCGGAAGGCACGCGGGCCTACCAGCCGCGCTGGCGCAAGGGCTATTATTTTGCCGCGCTGGGCGCGCACGTTCCCATTCGGCTGGGGTATCTGGACTACGCCAAAAAGGAGGCTGGCATCGGCGAGGCCGTATGGCCGACGGGCGATTATGAGGCCGATGAAGCTAAAATCAAAGCGTTCTACCGCACTAAATCGGGCCGCTTCCCGCAGCAGGGTGTGCGTTGAGTTTTTGTTAGAAATGCCTTGACTTGACTGTTGGTAATGCTGACTTTCAGTCTCTTAACAGTTGCCGCGGTTGCCGTGCAGAAACACCCGGAACACCGTGCCCTGGCCTTCTTCGCTTTCAACGGCGATATTCCCGCCTTCGGACTGCACCAGTCGGTTGACGAGAAACAGGCCCACGCCGGTGCCTTCGCCCACCTGCGGGTGGAAACGCCGGAACAGCTGAAATAGCTCGGCCCCGTGGCGGTCTAGGTCCATGCCTAGGCCGTTGTCGCGCACTTCGAGCACCGGGCAGCTATCGGCCTGGTAGGTACGCACCTGAATGCGGGGCAGGCGGCCGGGGTGCCGGTACTTGAGGGCATTGCCCAGCAGGTTGATGAGAATGGTGCGCAGGTTGCTGCGCACGTAGCGCAGGGCCGGCAGGGCGGCAAAATCGGTGTCGACATGCGCTTCGGTGGCCACCAACTGAGGGTGCAGAGCCTTCAGCACATCGGCCACGAGGCCGGCGACGGCGACTTGCTCGGCGGCCTGTTCGCCGGGGCTGCGCTGCTCCTGCACCACGGCCGCCAGGTCGGTGATGGTGGTGGACAGGCTGTGCAGGGAGTCTTCGAGCAGGCCCAGCACCACGGCCTCGTCGGGGTCCTGGAAGGTGGCGGTGCGGCGCAGCTCGTCGAAGAGGCCGCGCAGGTTGTCGAGGGGCTGGCGCAGGTCGTGGCTGGCCGCGTACACGAAGTTGTCGAGGTCCTGGTTGGTGCGGGCCAGCAGGCGGTTGCGCGCCCCGATTTCCTGGTTGGCGGCGCTGAGCTGAGCGTTTTTTTCGTGCAGCTCCTGCCGGGTTTCGGTGAGCGCGGCCAGGGAATCGCGCAGCTCGCGGTTCACGCCCTGCAGCTCGCCGTGGTAGCGTGCCATGTACTGCCGCCATTCGTTTTTTTCGATGGCATGCAGCACGGTTCTGTTCAGCAGCTCGCGGTCGAACTGCTGCTTCACCAGGTAGTCGAGCGCCCCGGAGTTGAGTGCGCGCACGGCCAGGGCCTCGTTGCCGCCGCCGGTTATCATCACCACGCACAGCGTGTCGGGCGGGGCCAGCTTGCGCAAGGCCTCCAGCAGATCCAGGCCGTCGGTGTCGGGCAGGTTGTAATCCAGCAGCACACAGTCGGGCTGCCGGATGCGGAATTGCTCCAGTCCCTCAACTCCCGAAGAAGCTTCCACAATCTCAAGGCTTTGAAAACCAACTTGCTGGCCCAAAAAGCGGCGATATAACATCCGGTCCTCCGGGTTGTCGTCAATCAGTAGAATTCGCTTCACGGGCGCTTGGCTAACCAGCCAGGGGAAGTTCGGAGGCCTCCAGCCAGTAACGGATAATCAAGCGCACTTTTTCTTCCAGTGCGGCGTAGCCAATCGGCTTGGTGAGGTAGCTGTTGGCCCCCAGGCGGTAGCATTCGGCAACATCATTGTGGTTGGACGAGGTCGTAAACACAATAACCGGGATGGGGTGCAGGGCGGGGTCGCGCTTGAGCACGTCGAGCACGGCGCGGCCGTCGGTGCCGGGCATGTTAAGGTCGAGCAGGATGATGACGGGCAACTGACTGGGCCAGTCCGGATGCTTGCCGTAGCCCTTGAGGTATTCGAGAGCCTGGTCGCCGTCGGCGCAGCGCAGCACGGAGTTGGGCACCGCGTTTTTGCGGAAGGCCCGGCTCAGCGCCGTGAAGTCTTCGGCGCTGTCTTCCACCACGAGGATGGGGATGAGGGCGGTGGGATTCATTGACTTATAGGTGATTGGAGAGCGAAAAATAGAACGTCGCGCCGTGGCCGAGGGTGGAATCAACCCACAGCTCACCGCCGAGCTTTTCCACCATTTTGCGGGCAATGGCCAGGCCCGCGCCGGTGCCTCCGCCGTACTTATCCTGCGCGTGCAGGCGCTTGAAAATTTTAAAAATGTTGTCGTGGTGCTTCGGGTCGATGCCGATGCCGTTGTCTCGTACGTAAATGACGGTGAAATCGGCGGGATTTCCGGTGCTTTTGGGGCCACGAATTTCGGGCGGGGCCACGCCGATGGTAACGTGCTTTTCGGGGTGGTTACTGTAGCGCAGGGCGTTGGTCAGCAGGTTATTGAAAACCTCGTGTATTGAGGTGCGGTTGCAGCGCACGGTGGGCAGGGGGCTGGGCACGGCCACGGTGGTGTGCGTTTGCTCCAGGCGGGGGTGCAGCAGGTCGAGAATGTCGGCCAGGGCATCGTTCAGATTCACGGCATCGACCGTCATCTCGACGCGGCCCACGCGCGAAAGCTGGAGCAGCGACTCAATCAGGGATTCCATGCGCTGGCTGAGGCGCACCAGGGTCTGGAGCTTGCTCACGCCATCGGCGTCGAGCTGGTCGGCGTAGTCTTCCAGCAGGAACAGCGAGTAGTTGTGGATGCCGCGCAGGGGTTCCTTCAAATCGTGCGAGGCCACGTAGGCGAAGGAGTCCAGCTCTTCGTTGCTACGTTCCAGCTCGGCATTGAGCCGGGCCAGGCTGATGGCTTTGGCTTGCAGCTCGTTGAAAACCTTCAGCCGGATGTCGGATATGTGCAGGCGGATTTCCTGGGCGGCCTCCATTTCGAGGGGCAGCCACGGCGCTGAAGTGCTTTCCACGGTCTGCTTCCAGGCCTCAAACGACTGCCGGGGCGAGAGAAAAACCTGGCCGTCGGCGGTGGTCTGGTTTTTTTCGTTGCGGCCGGCCCAGGTCACGGTTTGCAACTGCTCGGGCCGGAACCAGATGATGTACTCGCCCACCTCGCGGGCCAGCGCCACGGCCAGAATGCCGCTGGCCGTGCCCCGGATGGCCTGGCCCGCCGGGTTCAGCCGCCCGTAGGAATCGGTGACGAAAACGTCGTGCGGGTTATGGGCGCGCAGCCATTCCAAAAGCTCCGCAATCTGGCGGGGCTGGGGCGTGTGGCCGAGGGTAATAATCTCCCCATCAAAGCAGATGGCGGCCCCGCCGCAGCCCACCACATCGAGCAGCGTGGTTTGGAAGCGGTGAAGGCCATCAATAAAATTCGCCTGCGTGCTCACCAAATCGAAGAGCCGCACCTGCGCCTCCCGAATGCGTAGGCGGTAGGCCTGCTCGTCCTGCTGCTCCTTGCTTTTGAGCAGCGCCGACACGGTTTTGCCCAGAAACTGGCACAGGTCGCGCAGCTCGTAGCTCACCAGGCGCGGGGTTTGGTGGTGGCAGGTCACCATGCCCCACAGCCGCCCTTCCTGAATGAGCGAAATGGTCATGGTAGCCTCTGAACCCATGTTATGCAGGTATTCGAGGTGAATGGGCGACACGCTGCGCAGCACCGAGTACGTCATATCGGGCGGGCGGCTGGCCCCGGGGGCCACCGTGGGCACCAGCGGCACCGGCGCATACCGGGCATTGGGGATGAAGCGCAGCCAGTTTTTGAGGTACATGGCCCGGGCCTGCTTCGGAATGTCGGTGGCCGGGTAGTGCATGCCCAGCCACGGGGGCAGGTCCTCGCGCACGTCCTCGGCCATGACTTCGCCGCTGTCATCGGGCGCGAAACGGTAGATGGCCACCCGGTCGAACCCCGAGATGGCGCGTACCTGCTCGGCCATTACCTGGCAGCAGGCGAGTACGCTTTCGGCCGCGAGCAGGCGGCCCAGGCTCACGTTGAGGGCGGGCAGGTCAAAGGCACTCACGCCGGCATCGGCCACCGGCTCGCCCTCCACCCACAGCAAGTCATCGTAGCGGTGCAGGATGAGCTTGTAGACCGGCTGGCCCACCACGCGGCCAAGGCGCATGCCCAGCAGGCGTGCCTCCGGCCCCAGCGTGGCCCAAACGCGCTCTACTTCCAGCAGCTGCTCGGGCTCCAGCAGCGTGCCCAGGCCGGCCCCGATGAGGGTTTCGGGGGCCATGCCCAGTAGCGCCAGGGTGTTGGCACTGGCCTGCACCACGCGGCGGCTCAGCTCATCGAGGCACAGCAAAAAGCCGTAGGGCTGAATAAGGCCGGGGATGTGAATGGGCTCGCGGTCGCAGTTGTTGAGCGTGACGGGCTGGCCAGGCAGGTTTTCGTCGGTGGGTTTTAGCGCTGATTGAGCCATGCGGATAGCGCTTGAAAAGTATGAACGGCCGAGGCCACGATGGCCGCCGGGTCGTCGTCGCCGGTTTCGGTGGCCTCGGTCAGCTGCTGGCAGAAGGCCTTCCAGAGCGGCCCGGTGCGCCCGGCCCGGCCCGTGAAAAAGGCGTGCGCGGCAATACCGGCCTTATCCAGCTGCCGCGCAATCACCTGCCCGCCCAGTGTGGAGCCTTCGAGCACGTACATAGCCCCCAGCAGCTGGGCGCGGCTGGTGAGCGGCGGCAGCTCGGGGTAGAGCGGCGGCGCGGCATCGTGGCCCAGGCGGGCCAAATCCTCCAGAATCAGGGGCGCGCGGTAGCGCTGGTCGAGCTGCCAGGCCGGCCCGAAGGCGGCGGCGTGGGCGTATAGCTGCGCCTCGTACGGTTCCAGAAAACCGTACATTTTGGCCAGGAATTCGGCGGTGTCAGCGGCCGTTACCGTGCCCGCGCCCAAGGCCCGGTTGAACGGGTTTTGTTCCACCGCATCGTGGAACGGTTTGGTTTCGTGGCGAAGGCGCGGCAAAATAGCCTGACTTTCCGGAGGGTTGGGCATAGAAAATGACAACGTTAGCAAGGCGAAAGTAGGCCATTGAACGCGGCGCGCCCTCGTTTCTCAGTCCTGAGTGAGGGCGTAGCTCACCAGGTTGGCACCCATGCGCAGGGCGGCATCATGCACGGCGGGCGAATCTTCGGGGTAGGTGCCGGCATCTTCCCAGCCGTTGCCCAGGTCGCATTCATAGGAGTAGAAGCACACCAGCCGGCCCTTGTATAACAGCCCGAAACCCTGGGCTCGCTTGCCGTCGTGCTCATGCACCTTGGGCAGGCCCCGGGGAAACTGGTATTTCTGGTGGTAAATAGGATGGGAATACGGCAGCTCCACGAATTCCAGCTCGGGAAACACCTTTTTCATCTCGGGCCGGATGAATTTGTCGAGCCCATAGTTGTCGTCAATGTGCAGAAAACCGCCACCGATGAGGTATTGGCGCAGGTTCTGGGCCTCGGCAGCGGTGAAGCTCACGTTGCCGTGCCCGGTCATGTGAATGAAGGGGTAGGAGAGCAGCTCCGGCGCGTCGAGCTCCACGGTGGCTTCGTCGGGCGCAATGTTGGTTTTCAGCGCCTGGTTGCAGAAGCTGATGAGGTTTGGCAGCGAGGTTTTGTTGGCGTACCAGTCGCCCCCGCCGCCGTAGTGCAGCTTGGCAATGCGGAAGCTGGGCGCGGGCGCGGCGGCCGTCGTGAGCAGGAGCGAAGCGGACAAAAGCAGGTATTTGAGCATAAGACGGACAAATTAGGCGCAGGCTGCCAGGCGCTATAATTGCGGGCGGCGCGGGAAAGTTCGGGCACCAGCGGCCTGGCTGGCGCAAAGTGCGGATGCCGGGCCGCTGCAAAGTAACCACGCCCGCTACCTTGTGGCGGGGGTGGCCACCCCCGCAGCCACTATTTGGGCCGGAGAGATGAGCACCGAGAAATTAACCCTTTTTTTGCAAAGCACCGGCCTCGTGAGCGCGGGGCAGGCCGAAGAAATTGCCGGAGAGTTTACGCCCCGGGAATTTGGCCGGAATACGTACCTGCTGCAAGCCGGCCGCATCAGCGACGACTACCTCTTGCTGGACAGCGGCTTTATGCGCGCCTTTGCCTACGATACCGACGGCCACGATGTGACCACCGGCTTCTATGCCAGCGGCCAGGTGGTGTTCGAGGTGGCGTCCTTTTTCAACCGCACGCCCTCGCAGGAATACATTCAGGCCCTCACCGACTGCCAGGGCTGGGCCATCACGCACCAGCAGCTGAACGCGCTGTTTCACGCCCGGCCCGAGTTCCGGGAGTTCGGTCGCTTGGTGTTGGTGCGCGGCTACGCGGCCCTCAAAAGCCGGATGCTGGCCCTGATAACCGAGCCCGCCGCCGCCCGCTACGACAGCCTGCTGCGCACCAGCCCTGAAATCCTCCGCCACGCGCCTCTCAAAACCGTGGCCTCCTACCTCGGTATTACCGACACTTCACTGAGCCGGATTCGGAAGGGAAACCCGCCGAAATAACCGATGGACCGCATTTCTTGCCATTTGGCAAGCTCCGCCGGGCGGGCCGCCAGTTCCTTTGTGGCGTACCAAAAACCAACCCGCCCGGCCATGCACATGCTCCCCAATACCACGCTTCTCGGCCTCGTTTTCGGCCTCACCACGGGCCTCGCGGTCGGGCTGCTCTACCTCGCCGCGCACCGGTCGAAACGTGTGTTGCTGGTGCTCCTGGCGTGGCTGCTGGTGCAGGGCGTGGTGAGCTTAAGCGGCTTCTACACCGTCAGCAACACGCTGCCGCCGCGGCTGGCGCTGCTGCTGGGGCCGCCGCTGCTGCTCATTGCGGCGCTGTTGGCCACGGCCGCCGGCCGCCGCTGGCTGGCGGGACTGCGCCTCGAAATGCTGACTGTGCTGCACGTCGTCCGCATTCCGGTAGAGCTGGTTTTGTTCAGCCTCTTTCTGCAAAAGGCCGTGCCGCAGCTCATGACGTTTGAGGGCCGTAACTGGGACATTCTGGCGGGCTTCACGGCTCCCATCGTGTGCTATTTCGCCTTTTATACAAAGCAGCTGGGCCGGCGCGGGCTGCTTTTGTGGAATATCCTCGGCCTGGTTTCGCTGCTCAATATCGTGGTCAATGCGCTGCTTTCGGCCCCCACGCCCTTGCAGCGCTTCGCTTTCGAGCAGCCCAACGTGGCCATTCTGCACTTCCCGTTTGCGTGGCTGCCGGGCTGCGTGGTGCCGCTGGTGCTGCTGGCGCATCTGGCCGCCATCCGGCAGCTGATTACGGGCGACGACCAGCCAATGGATGGTGACAACGCAGGACAGAATTTAAGAATTAACTAGTTTATATAGTATATGTTTTATATAATGATGTGTTGAAATTCAGCGACTAGTCCATAGTCAAGCCTAACCTTCTTTCACTCACCAACTATGAACACAATCACCACCAAAGACGTCGTATTTGTTACGGGAGCCTTCGTCAGTAATACTTGCTGGGACGAGTGGCGGACTTACTTCGAAAGCAAGGGCTATAAAACTGTGGCCCCGGCCTGGCCTTTCAAGGACGGCACGGCGGCCGAATTGCGCGCCCGGCAGCCCCACGATACCGACCTGGCAAACCTGACCCTGAACGAAGTAGTCGACCACTACGCCAACGTGGTGCAGCGCTACCCGCAGAAGCCCATTGTCATCGGCCATTCGCTGGGTGGCCTCATGACCCAGCTCATCGTGAATCGCGACCTGGCGGCGGCCGGCGTGGCCATTCATTCGGTGCCCACGCTGGGCGTGTTTCCCTACGAGTTTTCCTTCCTGAAAGCGGGCTGGAAATCCCTGGGCATCTTCACCTCGCTCGATGAAACCTACCTGATGTCGTTCGAGGACTGGCAGTACGCGTTTGTGAACGAAATGCCGCTGGAGGTGCAGCGCGCCGCGTACGAAAAATACACGATTCCCGAATCGAAAGTGGTGGCGCGGGGCGGGCTGAGCAGCGCTGCCGAGGTAGATTATGAAAAGGACCACCCGCCGCTGCTGCTCACCTCCGGCAGTATCGATAACATTATTCCCGCCCACCTCAATTTCCGAAATTTCGAGAAATACGAAAAGAATGACTCCGTATTGGACTATGCGGAATTTGCGGGTCGCAACCACTTCGTGCTGGGCCAGCCGACCTGGAAAGAAGACGCCGACTACATCATTAATTGGTTGGAGCAGCAATAGGGCGCGATGCTGAAAACCGCGTTGGTTAGCTGCCCGTACCCGTGGTCATGACCAACGAAGAAACCGCCGTCAAAGCCACTTATTTCAGCATTGCCGGCAATACCAGCCTGGCCCTGATTAAAGGGCTGGCCGGCTTCTTCGGCAATTCCTACGCCTTGGTGGCCGATGCCATCGAGTCGACGGCCGACATTTTTGCTTCGGTGCTGGTGCTGCTGGGCCTGAAATATGCCGCCCGCCCGGCCGACGACAACCACCCCTACGGCCACGGCCGCATCGAACCGCTGGTCACGTTTCTGGTGGTGGGCTTCCTCATCACCTCGGCCACCATCATTGCCTACGAAAGCATCCAGAACATCGGTACGCCCCACGCCCTGCCCAAAGCCTGGACGCTTATTGTGCTGGCCGTCATTATTATCTGGAAAGAAATTTCTTTCCGGGTGGTGATGAAAAAAGCTGGGGAAACGAACAGCTCCTCCCTGAAAGCCGACGCCTGGCACCACCGTAGCGACGCCATCACGTCGGTGGCGGCGTTCGTGGGCATTTCTGTTGCGCTGGTTATGGGCAAGGGCTACGAGGCGGCCGACGACTGGGCCGCGCTGCTGGCCGCCGGCCTGATTCTCTACAACAGCTACCATATTTTCCGGCCGGCTCTCGGCGAAATTCTCGACGAAAACACCCACGAGGACCTGGTGGCCGAAATCCGCCGGGTCGCGCTGACCGTGGACGGCGTGCGCGGCACCGAAAAGTGCTTCGTGCGCAAAGCCGGCATGCAGTACCTCGTCGACCTGCACACCACCGTGAGCGGCGACCTCACCGTGCGGCGCGGCCACGAAATTGCCCACCAGCTGCAGGATGCGCTCCGGCACGAGCTGCCGCAACTGGCCAACGTACTGATTCATATTGAGCCGCAGGAATAAAAGGAAAGGCGATGCGACGATGGTTGCTAATTAATTTGGCTTTAGCTTCGTCACAAATCCTTTGATTTGCTAATATGAGCGGCAAGCTGAAACGGCTTATTTCTTACTGTGAAGCCGAATATCGTACGCTGACGGCCGCCATTGATGCGTGCGTGACCGAAGGCGATTACGGTACCGCCCAGCGCCTGGCGAAAGGCATGCGGCGGGTAGGGCGGAAGCTGCAAATTCTGCTGAATCTGCAGGACCCTTTGCACGGTGAGAAGCAGTATGCCATTCGCTGCATCAAGGGTCTTGAGGAGTTGAGCGCATCCGAATCAGGACGGGTTCTGGACCATTACCGGGACTGGATTGGGGCTGAAAGGCAGAAGCTGGCGGCTTTGGAGGCCCGGGCGACGCAGCAAACCAATGCGCCGCCAGCAACCGCGCTGCACCAAGCGCTAATGAAGCTGTTTGAGGCACAAATTGACTCCTTTACATTGGTGCTGAGCGAGTCAGAACGGCTTTGCCTCATCTTCAAACCACTCCGAAGAACCCTCCTCATCACGCTGCCGGCGGTGCGGCGTCACCGGGCCGCCTACACGTTGGGAAAGCGGCACATCCGGCACCTGCAGGCGTTGGGATTCCGGCTGGATGACCGTCAGGATAACCTCCTGCTATGGCTGCCATTTGGTGAGAAGGCAAAAATTAATCAGGTGAAAATTATTCTGGCCCAAATTGCTTTCGACTGTTTTTATTTCGAGGAACTGCAGGGCAAGTCATCCATCAGATACGATGAGCCCGAGCCGTAATTGCCGGCCGGTTGGCACCAACTGATTACTTTAGGCGGCTGGTAGGTATGCTGCCAATCTGATGCGAACAGCTGTCGACCACGTGAAATAGTTAAAAAGGCCGAGGACGTGAAGCAGCAAATCACCTATTTCAACCCGGCCACCGTCATCGACGAAATCCAGCCCTACGGCTGCATCATGGCCGGCGACTGGGAGCAGGACGCCCCGTGGCGCAAGAAGAAACTGGCCAAAGCCGCCGTCCTAGAAGCGTAGACCGCAGTGGATTCGCAGGCGGATGCGTCGGTGCTGGTTGTGTAAGGCTATGTTTATCTCGTTTTCCCACCACACTATATAATTCATCAGTGAGAATTCTAGTCAGAATAGCATCTGTTGGCCTGGCTTTAGTTGCAGGCGGTTTGCTAAGTTATCCGAGTCGGGCTCAGACGACTTCTATCTACGATTTGAGGCTTCTCAAAGCGCAGATTGTAGATACCGTCGGCGGGACAGATGTTGTGGCTTATTTTAGCGTTACTGCTGCGGAGCGAAAAGATTTTCCACCTGTGTTAAGCATGGGCATAACGCACCGAGTCAATAATGAACCGGCAAGACGCTTAGATATCATGCATTCTGGCGGGAAAGTCAGGCTCGTAATTTATGGGCCCACCATTGCTGAGAAAGACCCTCAGGCTTATGCGCTAATCAAAGACCAAATAGAAAAACTCCCCGAAGGAGACTTTCAGATTTTAGCATTTTATTTCAGAGATGTTACCCAACAGCAGTTATCGGAAATGACTTTAACGTACGGGCTCTGGGAAAAGCTGCACCAAGAGCGCCGAACAGAGCAAGACTTCCATTTCTCGTTCGACTAAACCCTAACCTAACTCTTCCCGCATCGACTGCGTCGCGAATACTGCCGCTAGTGCCGCCGTCGCTTCGCGCTGCCGTGAGGCCCCCAGCGTGACGGACCTAATACCCCGGCGCAGCACCAGGTAAAGCGGCCTTGCACAGCCCTTCGCAAAAAAAACAACCTATTACGTTAGGCTCCACTATGGAATTCAACAGCAGCAAACTGGAGCGTACCTCCAAACTGGTATACACCCTGATTTCGCTGGTTTTGTGCGGATTTTTAATTGCGCTTTCCGAAAAAATCATTGGCGACCTGGACCCCGCCAGCCAGCGTCCCCAACTCGAAAGCTTCGCAAGCAAGGGGCGCGCCGCCCTGGAGGACCAGCTTGCCGTCCTGCAGTTGGAAGCCGAGACACTGCAAGACAAAAACGAGGCCATCGAACAAACAATTGCCACGGCCCGGCAAAATTATGACAACGAAAAACAGTCGTTCGAAAACTGGATAAAAACTCGCAAAACGCTGGGCTCTCCGGATAAAGACCAAGAGGTGGTAGACCGCGCCCGAAAGCTCGATGAATATTATAAAATAGAGCAGGACTGGCGCTCCAAACTCAACGTCCGCAAACTCCAGATTAATGCCAGAAATAAACAGAAGGAGTTAATTCAGAAGCAACTAGACAAGGAAAATCAGTCGGCTCAAATTCGCTTCGACGCCGCACTGCGTTGGCACGACCTGAAAATATTTCTCATCCGACTGCTGTTCGTGGGGCCTATCCTGGGGCTCGGCATCTTCTTCTTTGTGCGCTACCGGAAGCACAAATTCTGGCCGTTGTATTTCGGTTTCTCGCTCTTTTCGCTGTACGCTTTTTTTGTCGGCCTCGTGCCATACCTGCCCAGCTACGGCGGTTACATCCGTTACACGGTCGGCATTGCCCTATCGGTGGGGTTGGGGTATTATGCCATCAAGCGAATTCGCGCTTACATGGAGCAAAAGCAGGAAGAATTAAAATCGTCGACCCAGGAGCGGGCCCGGAACGTGCAACTCGAAGTGGCTGAGAAGGCACTAGAAAACCACTTTTGCCCATCCTGCGGAAAAGATTTTATCATCAAGAAGTGGGAAGCACCTGCCAAAACCATTGGCAATGAAGCCTTGCAGGTTGTTACGGATTTCTGCCGCCACTGCGGCCTGAACTTGTTTGTCGACTGCCACAACTGCGGCCACAAAAACTTCGCGCACCTGCCATTTTGTGCGTCCTGCGGGGCGAAGTCAGCGGCGAAATCTGCTGCTTAATATTCCGGTCTTTTATAGTGTAGAAGGCCGTGCAACATGCGCCGTGAATACCGCTGCCAGCGCCGCCGTTTCCGTCCGGAGCCGCGAAGCCCCGAGCGTCACCGGCCGAATTCCTTTCTCCAGCGCCAGGGCAATTTCCTGCGGTGTAAAATCTCCTTCCGGCCCGATGAGCACGCAGCAGCCCGGTCCCGCGCTGGCCACCTGCGTCAGCGCCGTGCGCTCGCCCTCCTCCAGGTGCGCGATGAACGTGGTTTCGGGCATCACGCCCGCCACGAAAGCCCCGAAATCCTGCAAACTATCCAGCTGCGGCAGCCACGCCTGGCCCGACTGCTTCAGCGCGCTGATGGCAATTTTCTCCAGCCGCTCCAGCTTCAGCTCGCGGCGCTCGGAGCGGGCGCAGCGCAGGAAGCTGATGCGCTCCACGCCCACTTCCACGGCCTTTTCCACGAACCACTCCATGCGGTCGAGGTTTTTGGTGGGGGCCACGGCGATGTGGGTGAAGTAGGGGCGGGGTGCAATGAGTTCGTGGTGCGTGATGCGGAGCTGGCAGCGCTTGGGGTTGGCTTCGGCAATTTCACCCCGGTAGTGGCCGCCGCGCCCGTCGAGCAGTTCCACGGCATCACCGGCGGCCAGGCGCAGCACGCGCACGGCGTGCTTGCTTTCCTCTTCGGAGAGCTGGTAGGTGGCGGCGGTGGGCGTGAGGTCGGGGGCGAAGCAGGTGAGCATGGGGCAAAGTTGGAGAGTTTTTGTTTCCCATCACTTGTCGATAGCTTTGGGGGAAATCAGAAAAGATGACTTCAAAAGGCTATTTTACCCTCACTGGTATTTTTATCGCGCTGTATATTTTGAGCTCGTTTGGTGTAATCGCCGGCTTACCGGACTGGTTACACCAGCTTTGTACACTCATTTTTGCAGCGGCAGCATTTTTAGGTGTGAGGCAAAAGAAAAAAGAAGAGTTGAATAAGTAGTATCCAGATTTCCTAAACGCAAAAGCCCCGTCGGCTGCAACCGACGAGGCTTTCTGGTGAGTGAACTACTGCGGAAACCTAGGCTTCTACCGCAACGTGCGGCGCGCCGGCCAGGATTTCCTCATTGGCAAATTCGGCGTATTTCTTAAAGTTTACCACGAATTTCTCGGCCAGGTCCGACGCGGTTTTGTCGTAAGCTTCTTTGTCGGCCCAGGTGTTGCGCGGGTCCAGGATTTCGGTGGGCACACCGGGTACCGCGCCGGGCACCATCATGCCAAACACGGGGTGCTTGGTGAATTTCACCTCGTCGAGCTGCCCGTTGAGGGCGGCCGTAATCATGGCGCGGGTGTAGGGCAGCTTCATGCGGTGGCCAGTGCCGTAGCTGCCGCCCGTCCAGCCCGTGTTGATGAGCCACACGTTGATGTCGGGGTTCTCGTCCATCTTGTTGCCCAGCATCTCAGCGTATTTGGTGGGGTGCAGCGGCAGGAATACCGCGCCGAAACAGGCCGAGAACGTGGTTTGCGGCTCGGTTACGCCCATTTCGGTGCCGGCTACTTTGGCCGTGTAGCCCGACATGAACAGGTACATGGCGTGGCTCTTATCGAGCTTGCTGATGGGCGGAATCACGCCAAAGGCATCGGCCGTGAGGAAGAAAATGTTCTTCGGCGCATCGGCCACGCCGGGCTCAATGGCGTTGGGGATGAAGTTGATGGGGTAGGCGGTGCGGGTGTTCTCCGTCACCGATTTATTGGCGTAGTCCACGGTGTGGGTGCCAGGTATAAAGCGCGTATTCTCCACGATGGAGCCAAACCGGATGGCGTCGTAAATCTCGGGCTCCTTCTCCTTGCTCAAATCAATCACCTTGGCGTAGCAGCCGCCCTCGAAGTTGAAGATGCCGGCGTCGGGCGTCCAGCCGTGCTCGTCGTCGCCGATGAGGCCGCGGTTGGGGTCGGCCGAGAGGGTGGTTTTGCCGGTGCCGGAGAGGCCGAAGAAGATGGCCGTGTCGCCGCCTTTGCCCACGTTGGCCGAGCAGTGCATGCTCAGCGTGTTGTGCTCGTGGGGCAGCAGGTAGTTCAGCACCCCGAAAATGCCCTTTTTCATCTCCCCGGCGTAGCCCGTGCCGCCAATCAGAATCATCTTCCTGGTGAAGTTGATGATGGCGAAGTTGGGCTGGCGGGTGCCGTCCACGGCCGGGTCGGCCTCAAAGCCGGGGGCGCAGATGATGCTGAAATCGGGCGTCCAGGACGTGTCCGCGCCTTCTTCGGGGCGCAGGAACATGTTGTAGCAAAACAGGTTGTGCCAGGCCTGCTCGTTCACCACGCGCAGCTTGAGCTGGTAGTCGGGGTTGGCGCCGGCGTAGGCTTCGCGCACGTACAGCTCCTTATCGGCCAGGTAGGCCACCATTTTCTGGTGCAGCTGGTCGAACTTGTCGGGGGCGAAGGGGATGTTGATGTCGCCCCACCACACGCTGTTTTCGGTGTTGGCGTCCTTCACCACAAACCGGTCTTTGGGCGAGCGGCCGGTAAACTTGCCGGTGTCGGCCATCAGCGCGCCGGCATCGGTGAGCTGGCCTTCGCCGTTGCGCAGGGCGTGCTCCACGAGCGCGGCGGGGGGGAGGTTGAGGTGAACAGTAGCCGTTTCGCTGAAGCCCAAAGGCTGCAAACGATTGCGGGTGTCGGCGGCAAGGGTGGAAGCTTCTTGCATGGCTATGAAAGTGTTGGGTGGGAATTCTCGTGACTGAGGATACAAAGGTAGAATCGCCGGGCGGGCCGGTAGTGAAACAATTCGTTTCTTTACCAGGACAAATCAAACCTGATATGGCCAAACTAATGACTGTTCGTGCCGCAGGTGGCACAGTAAGCTCCTTCGGGCCAGAATAATTCAATCATCTGCCCATTCGGGCCGTCCCGATGGTTCCCTTTGTCCCTATAAAAACCCGTTCGTCATGGCCATCGAAATAGCGCGCTACAACGGAATCTACGGCGACCACAAGGCCCGGATTTCGCACGACTACCTCCAGAGCCAACTCATCGTGCCCCGGCAGCGCGTCACCGACTGGGGCCTCAAGCCGCACCTGCACGAAAACCTGTTCCAGCTGTTTTTCCTCGAAGCCGGCCGCGCCGCCTTCGAGGCCAGCGAGCCGGTGGAGCTGCGCACGCCCTGCCTGGTCATCATTCCGGCCAATACGGTCCACGGCTTCACCTTCAGCCCGCAGGTGAAGGGCCGCACCCTCACGCTCTCCGAGGCCCTACTCGATACCATTCTGCAAGCCACGCCCGGCGTGCTGGTCGAAATCAACGCGCTGCACATTCTGTCCGACTTCAACCCGGAAGTCAGCTTCGCCGATTTATCGGCCCTGGAGCAGCAGATTCACGAGGAAATCAACTCGGAGCTGCCCGGCAAGCAGCTCGCGCTGAATGGCTATTTCAAGCTGCTGTTCGTGAAAATATTCCGGCTGCTGCACCACCGCCGGGGCCAGGACGAAAGCCCGAACCGTGCCCTGCACTACTTCCGCGAGTTCCAGAAAGCCATTGAGCGCACCGCCCCGTTCGAGAAGAAAATATCGGACTTTGCCCAGGAGCTGAAGATTACGCCGGTCCACCTCAACCGAATCTGCCAGGCGGTGAAGGGCAAAACCGCCCAGCAGATTGTGCAGGCCCACACCATCCGCCGGGCGCACAACTACCTCTTATATACCTCGCTCTCGGTGGCCGAAATCGCCTACGAGCTGCAGTTTGTGGACCCCGGCTATTTCACGCGGTTTTTCCGCAAGCAGACCGGGCTTTCGCCGGGAGCCTACCGCGCCAAGGCGTACCGGAGCGACGGCGCGGGGAAGTAGCGCGGACTTTTAGTTCGCGTCCCTGAACGACCTACTGGAATGGCGTGGGGACGCGAACTGAAAGTTCGCGCTACGGTCACAATGCCGAAACTTTCCTAGATTTACCGTGCCCGTATTGCAGCACTTGCGCAGCGGGCCACTTTTCAACCGTTTTCCTCTTATTTCTCACCCCTAGTTTCCCTCAATGCAAACCACTTCTGCTCCCCTGGAGCAATCTGCGGAATCCACGAGCCACCCCAAGGGGCTGTCCGTGCTGTTCACCACCGAAATGTGGGAGCGGTTCTCCTTCTATGGCATGCGGGCCATCATGAAGCTGTACATGGTGAAGGCGCTACTGTTTAGCGAGGCGGATTCCTCCAACCTGTACGGCTCGTATTTGGGCCTAGTGTATTTGACGCCGCTACTGGGCGGCTACATCGCCGACCGCTACTGGGGCAACCGCCGCTCGATTATGGTGGGCGGGCTGATGATGGCGCTGGGGCAGTTCGTACTCTTCGCGTCGGCCAGCTCCTACCAGAATGTGAGCTTTTCGCACATGGCCTTCTACACTGGTCTGGCGCTGCTCATCTTCGGCAACGGGTTTTTTAAGCCGAATATTTCGAGCATGGTGGGCAACCTCTACCCGGCCCGCGACCGGCGCATCGATGTGGCCTACACCATCTTTTACATGGGCATCAACCTGGGGGCTACCTTTGCGCCCATCGTGTGCGGCTACTTCGGCGATACCGGCCGGCCAGCCGATTTCAAGTGGGGTTTCCTGCTGGCCGGCATTGGTATGCTGCTGGGCACGGCCACATTTGAGTTTCTGAAGGGCCGCTTCGTGGTAACGCCCGAGGGCGCGCCGCTAGGGGCCAAGCCAGAGCGCCAGCCCGTCCAGAGCGCCAGCGATGCCGCCGTGAATAACCGCCAGAACCTGATGCTGGTGGCCCTGTTCGCTGGCGTGTTCGCGCTTCTCTATTTCGTGGTGCTCGACCAGAAAATCATTGATTCGCTCATCTATTCGGCTATGGTTGTGGTACCCATTGCCGTGCTGGCCGATAAATCCCTCACATCCATCGAGCGCCGCAAAATCAACGTGGTGCTCATTATCGGCTTCTTCGTGATTTTCTTCTGGGCGGCGTTTGAGCAGGCGGGCAACTCGCTCACCACCTTCGCCGATAAACAGACCGACAGGCAGCTGGGCTCTTTCCTTGTGCCGGCTTCGTTCTTTCAAACCATCAATCCGTTCGGTATCATCCTCTTCGCGCCGGTATTTGCTGTGCTCTGGACTTGGCTGAGCAAGCGCGGCTGGGAGCCTTCTTCCCCGCTGAAAATGGCCTATGGTCTGGCTCTGTTGGCTGTTGGCTACCTCGTTATCGCCTTCGGGGTAAAGGGTGTGACTGCCACCACCAAAGTGAGCATGTTCTGGCTCACGGCCATGTACCTGCTGCATACCTGGGGCGAGCTGTGCTTGTCGCCTATTGGTTTGGCGCTGGTGAACAAGCTGGCTCCCGCCCGCCTGGCCTCGCTGATGATGGCCGTGTGGTTTCTGGCTATCGCCACGGGCAACAAGTTTTCGGGCACGCTGGGCGCGCTCTATCCCGAACCGGGCAAGCCTGCTCCGCACTTCGCGGGCTTCGAGATTACCGGGCTGTATGAGTTCTTCATGGTGTTCGTGGTGCTGTGCGGTGCCACGGCCTTCCTGCTATTGCTCATTTACCGCAAGCTGACCAAAATGATGGATGACGAGCCTACCACCGGCGTTACTCCATCAGTTGAGCCTGCCTAAGCGCACCCGCCATCCGCCCCTGAATAAGCCCCCGATGCTGCTGCATCGGGGGCTTTTTCTTTCCCTTCGAACCGAATGTACCCGCAACTTGGGTTAAGTAGTCACGCAACAGTGGCTGCCTGGCTACTGTGGTTACGCGGGAACGCTGTAGAGACGCATCCTTGCGTCTCCGCGTTGAACGGGGCGCTAACGGTGCGAGCGGGAGACGCAAGGATGCGTCTCTACAGCGGCCCGGCCGGTTTTCGGGACGCGGGTAAGCGCCAAAAAAAGCCCTCCCGGCCGCAGGGCTGGGAGGGCTTTCGGGGAGGATGGGGAAGGGCGCTGGCCCGCCCGGCGCTGGCGGGGCGCTGCCCGGCCCGGGCGCTAAGCCGGCAGCCCGGCCTTGCGGGCCGCCACCAGCGGCAGCAGCACATCGGCGCGGGCCACGCGGCTGTCGGCCGTGTTGGCGTCGAACATGCGTTCGGCCTTGTCGTCGCCGCCCTGGCGGTAGGTTTTCAGCACCAGGTTATTGAGGCGGGTTTCGTCGGCCAGCAGGTCGGCTTTGGCCTTCGCCTGGGCTTCCGGGGCGGTGATGGCGGCCACCTCCAGGGTGCGGGCCGCGTTTTGGGTGGTGAGGCGCGTGATTTCGGCGGCGCGGCCTTCGGCGCTGTCGAAGTTGGTGACGGAGTTGGTCAGGCCCAGGCGCTGGTACTCGGCCGTGGATTTGTTGTTGGTCAGGAAGACCGTCAATCGGTCGCATTCGGCCTGGGTGAGCAGCGCCGCTACGATTTGGGCATCGGTGTAAGACATGGGGAGACGGTTGAAGTGGAAAAAAGTGAAAGGAAAAAATGCCGGGCAAACAAGTCTTCGTCAGCACGTCATGCCGGGCCTGCTGCCCGACGTGCTGACGAAGCCCTAAACCGCTGCCATTCCGGTTTATTGTATTTCCCCCTCCAAATTCTCTGCCCCCGCTTCGAGGGCGGCGGCCAGCACGGCGGCTTCGGCGCGCAGGCCGGCCAGGCGGGCCTGGGCCAGCAGGGTGGCCGCCCGGCCGCTGGTGCCGAGCAGCTCCTGCCGGGCCTGGCTGAGCAGCAGCGCCCACTGGGCCTGCTGCGCCCCGAGGCGCTGGGGCGGCAGCGGGTCGGCTCCAGGGGCCAGGGCCAGGGCGGCGGGCACGGCGACGGCGGCGGCCAGCCGCTGTCGGGCCGGGGCGGCGCGGGCGGGCAGCACCTGGGCCAGGCGGTAGGCCAGCCGGGCGGCGGCGTAGCGGCAGTCGGCCAGCCGGCCGATGGCCAGGCCCAGGTCGTCGGCTTCGTCGGGGCCGGGGGCGGGCGGCCCGGCGGGGGCGGCCCGCACCAGCGCGTGCAGGGCCCGCAGGCGCTGGCCGGCGGCGTAGGGCAGGGGCCGCCGGCCAGTTTCGGCGTGGTTGATGCGGGTTTGGGTGGTGCCCAGCAGATGGGCCGCCTCGCGCTGGCTCAGGCCGAAGTGGGCGCGGGTGGTGGTCAGCCGCTCATCGGGGGCGTAGGGAAGCTCAGTCATGGGGCGCTAACGCCGGGGGGGACTCAAAATTACAGGCGCTTTATTTTGAGTCCCCGCTCGGGGAGGACTCAACTTTTAGCCGCCATTTTTTTGAGTCCCCCCGTAGCGGTAGCTAGGCTGCCGGTAGGGGCTCGGCCCGCGCATGTCGGGCCGGCTGGCGTTACTAACCACCCGCCCGGCCAGCCCGCCGCCTCAGCCGCTGGAGAAACAAAGAGCCCCGCCAGTAGCTCTGGCGGTTTTTTTTGCGCAAAAACTGTTAAATCAGGCCGTGGGGAGCAAGCTGGCTTATAAAAGTTGCCCAGTCTTGTGGCTCCGTGTTTCTTTGGGGTAGCTAATCACTAACAATCCCTTTGGATAACTGTCTGTATTCGGTAGTTGGGTCCGTGTCTCTAGTAACTAATCTTTGACTCTTAATAAATTACGATGATTCTCGAGTGGTCTAAACTTCTATCTGAAAAGCGCGTGAGTGCTCTAAATGATGCGACTCCATCAACATCTACTCTGCGCACAAATGACGACACCCGCTCCGAGTTTCAGCGTGACTATGACCGAATCCTTTTTTCGACGCCGGTTAGACGTCTACAGGACAAAGCACAGGTGTTTCCTCTGGAGCCTAACGATTCTGTACGTACTCGCCTGACCCACTCACATGAAGTTGCTAACATCGCTCAAGGGCTGGCGCGTCGTATTTGCAGTAAGACTTTGGAGCCCAAAGCATCACTTTCTCCAAAACAACAAGCCGATATCGTTGCTATCGTCGCCACTTGTGGGCTCATACACGACGCTGGTAATCCTCCCTTTGGCCACTCTGGGGAAGAAGCGATGAAGGATTGGTTTATCAAGCTGTTGGATAAGCCTAATATCACTACCTCTAGTCTGGGGGATAAGCTGAATGCCGCCATCCCAGGCACTAAGTTGAGCGAGGATTTTCGGCGTTTTGATGGTAACCCGCAAACCATTCGGTTACTGACTAAACTCCAAATGTTGGGCGATTACGATGGGCTGAACTTAACGGCGGGCACTTTGTCTGCTTCCCTGAAATATGTCGCCAAGGCTGACCAATGCAATAAAAGTAGACATGCCCATAGCAAGCCAGGGTTTTTCTATTCCGAAAAGGACATCATAGAGAAAGTTCGCCAAGAAGTCGGGACTGGCGACATGCGTAATCCACTCACCTTTATAGTTGAAGCGGCGGATGATATAGTATACTCTGCTGTGGACTTGGAAGATGGCTTCAAAAAGGGGGCCTTTACTTGGGGTGAACTAGAAGCTGCTATGGGGAAAAGCGAGGCTTCTGAGCAGTTTAAGGAGATATGGCAACAGTCGAAGCAAAGCTTGGAAAAGCGTAAGCGGAGAGCGGTGGACCTGGAGCTAACAGCGCAGGCAGAAGGGGAAGCTTTAGCTCAGATACTTAGAACGATTGTAATTGGGAGGCACATGGATGCTGTTGTCAACGTCTTCGATGAGAAGTACGACGACATCATGTCTGGTAAATTCGAGGATGATTTACTAGAAGCTGGTAGCACTGCTACACTACGAGCTGCTTGCAAAAAATTCGCTCAAAGCAAAATTTTTACTATGCCTTCTATCCTCAAGGTAGAGTTGATGGGACGGCGGGTCATAAATGAGTTGCTTGACCTATTTTGGAGTGGAGTAGTACCAGATGAAGAGAACAGGAAGGGCTTTGACAAAAAAACATACGCTCTTCTTTCGGAGAACTATCGTGCTGTTTACCGAAAAGAGATTAATGACGATGCGGCTTCTAGCACACCGCGTATACCAACTGAGTACCGCAAACTGCAACTGATTGCTGATTATCTATGCGGCATGACGGACACTTTCGCAATAACGCTTCATCGTGAGTTGTTCAATGCGTAACTCTCCCCCTCAATCCACCAAGCACCTGACACGGTCGTTACATCTTCGACTGGAAAGTATCCTTGAACCCAATCCTCAGCGTAAAGAGGACAAAAAGATTAGTCAATTACACAGCACGCTAGGCGAATTGCGGAGCTCAGGTAATTCATTATTCCTTTTTGGCGGTATGTTGCGCGACTTGCTTACGGGGATGGAGCCGCGTGATGTTGACTTGGTAGTAAGCGACGAAGCAGTCAAAGACATAGATGAGAAGGTAAGCCGTTGGAATCCCCGTCGAAACCGTTATGGAGGGCTGAATTTTAAAAACGATGGCTGGGAATTTGACCTCTGGCCACTTGGAAAAACTTGGGCCTTCCATCACTACCCAGTGGGCAGTTCCCTTGAAGCATCCTTTGACTGTTTACCCCGGACAACTTTTCTTAATGTTGAGGCAATAGCCATGCAGTTGTGGCCTTCCGAGCCCAATGGAACCCGGGAGGTATTCGAACACGGATTTTTTTCAGCTTTTCGTACTCGGACAGTAGAAATCAATTACGAACACAATCCTTCTCCTGAGTACTGTGTCGTGCGTTCACTATTAGTTGCACAACGACTGCGTTTTAAGTTAGGTCCGAAATTGGTGCAGTACATCGCCAAGCATGCCGATAGATATACAATGCAGGAATTCGCCCGATTACAAGGTCGACATTACGGCAGGACAGTTATTGTAGACTATAACATGAACAAGTGGTTGGAGATAATACACCGCCACGCAGCGACTAAGAAGAAAACAGCTTTGCCTTTAATTATCCCTGGCACAAGCCAACTGAGTCTCTTCAAGAATCATCAAATGTCCCTATGGTCCTCTGCTGCTTCTGATTGTAATAGTAAGTATTAGAATACTTCCTGTTTAAGCACTCGTTTAATTCATCCCACCAAAAATCCCCGCCAGACACTGACGGGGCTTTTCGTTGCTCAAGCGGCGGCGCTTACTCCTGCACCAGGCGTTGCACTGCCCGGGCCAGTAGGCGGCGTTTGGCGCGCAGCATAGCGACTATTCTGCCACATTTGCCCCTATGCACCCTGTCCTGACTTATACCGACCGAATCGTGCGGCTCAACCTGCCGGCCCGCGACGAGCTGCTGCGCGCCTTGGTGCCGCAGGAATTCCCCAAAGGCGCTTGCCTGCTGCGGGCCGGGCAAACCAGCCAGCACTACCACTTCATCGAGCACGGCCTGGTGAAGTCGTCGTTCTACAAGGAGGACAAGGAATTTATTATGAATTTCTTCAAGGAGCCTATCCTGTTCACGGAAATCAACAGCTACCTGACCAGCGCCCCCTCCAAATACCAGCTGCTGGCCCTGGAGCCCACCACGGGATACCGCATTGCGCGGCCCGACATCGAGCGTCTCTGCCGCCAGCACCACGCCATCGAAACCCTGTTCAAGCAGCTGCTGGCGTTTGCTTCCGTGGGCATGATGAAGCGCATCAGCGAGATGCTGGAGGAAAACGCCACCGTGCGCTACCGCCTGTTTGTGCAGGAGAAAGGGGCCTTGCTGCAGCGCATCAGCCTGGGCGATTTGGCGGCCTACCTGGGCATCACGCAAGTGTCGCTGAGCCGCATCCGGGCCGGGCAGTAGCTTTTTTATCATTTGATAAATAGCCGGAAAACCCCGGCGGGTAGCTTTGGGGCCAACTTCATCCAAACGCTACGCCCTATGGAAACTCCCCGCTCCCGCCCGGTCTTATTCTGGCTGGTAACCGGCCTGCTGGCCTTTGGCATGCTGGCCGGGGCCACGGCCCAGCTGCTGCGCGCCCAACTCAACGTGGACGGCATGCGGCACCTGGGCTACCCGCTCTACGTGCTGACGCTGGTGGGCGTGTGGAAGGTGGCCGGGGTGCTGGTGCTCCTGCTGCCGGGCTGGCGGCTGGCCAAGGAATGGGCCTACGCGGGCTTTTTCTTCCTGCTCACGGGGGCTGTCGCGTCGCACCTGGCCAGCGGCGAAGGGCCGCTGGCGGCGCTGGCCCCGTTTGTATTTGCCGGCCTCACGGTGGCCTCCTGGCAGCTTCGCCCCGCCAGCCGCCGGCTGGCTCCCGCGCCAACTTTCGCGGCCCCGGCCGATGCCGCAGGCACCGTCCAGTCTGCTGCCGATTTCGCGCAACTATAAACCCAGCCATAAACACTCAACTAATTCGAGCATGAATCCCAAGGTTGATTTCTATTTCCACAAAGCCCACCGGTGGCTGGAAGAGCTGGAGCACTTACGAACGGTGGTGCTGGCCTGCGGCCTGACCGAAGAATTGAAGTGGGGCGTGCCGTGCTACACGTTCCAGAACCGCAACATCCTGTTGCTGCACGTCTTCAAGGACTACTGCGCCGTGCTGTTCTTCAAAGGGGCATTGCTGCGGGATGCGCTGGGCCTGTTGGTCCAGCAAACGGCGAACGTGCAGGCCGCGCGCCAGCTGCGGTTCACCACCGTTGGGGAAGTGGTGGAGCGGGCACCCGTCCTGAAAGCCTACATCCAGGAGGCCCTAGAGGTGGAAAAAAGCGGAGCCAAAGTAGCGTTCAAAAAGCCCGACGAATTCGCCCCGCCGGCGGAGTGGCAGCTCAAGCTAGCCGAAAATCCAGCCCTGAAAACCGCATTCACGGCTCTGACGCCGGGCCGCCAACGAGCCTACCTGCTGCATTTTTCGGCCCCCAAGCAAGCCAACACCCGAGCGGCCCGAATTGAAAAGTGCACCCCAGACATTCTGAATGGCAGGGGAATAAATGACGCTCTAAGAAGCTGTTTGAGTTAGCTAACACTCCTTCTGAAACGGTCATGCTGAGCTTGTCGAAGCATCTCTACTGCTTCATTAGGGCTGTTCAAAGAAGCGGGAGAGATGCTTCGACAAGCTCAGCATGACCGTTTTTTATTAACTCAAACAGCTTCTAAGAAAGTGAGCAACTCAACGCCCCACCAGGCACTGACGGGGCGCTTTGTTTCTTCTAGTTTGGGAAATTCGGCCGGTAGACCCCCACGCTGGGCGCGGCCCAATGCCACGGCCAGACGCTACCCGAACGCGCACAAAAAAGCCCCGCCGGCACTGCCAGCGGGGCTTTCGTTCTTATAGCGGAGGGCTATAAGCGGCTCGACTTACATCATGCCGCCCATGCCACCCATCCCGCCCATGCCACCGTCGCCGTGGCTATGGCCAGCATCCTTAGGCTCGGGCTCATCCGAAATCACGGCTTCGGTCGTCAGCAGCAGGCCGGCGATACTCGCAGCGTTTTCGAGGGCCAGACGAGTCACCTTGGTGGGGTCGATGATACCAGCGGCCACCAGGTTCTCGTAACGGTCCTCGCGGGCGTTGTAGCCGAAATCACCTTTGCCGTCGCGTACTTTCTGCACCACTACCGAGCCTTCGCCGCCAGCATTGGCCACGATGGTCCGGAGCGGCGACTCCAGCGCCGTGCGGATGATGTTCACGCCGGTGCGCTCGTCGGCATTGCGGGTGTCTACTGCGGCCAGGGCCTCAATAGCGCGCACCAGGGCCACGCCACCGCCGGGTACCACGCCTTCCTCAACGGCGGCGCGGGTCGCGTGCAGGGCATCGTCCACGCGGTCTTTCTTCTCCTTCATTTCCACTTCGGTGCTGGCACCGATGTAGAGAATGGCTACGCCGCCGCTCAGCTTAGCGAGGCGCTCCTGCAGTTTCTCCTTATCGTAGTCCGACGTAGTGGTTTCCATCTGGGCCTTAATCTGGGCAATGCGGCTCTGAATAGCCGTTTTCTCGCCCTTGCCGTTCACGATGGTCGTGTTGTCCTTGTCGATGATGATTTTCTCGGCCGTACCGAGGTATTCCAGGGTAGCGTTTTCGAGCTTGTAGCCCTGCTCTTCGCTGATAACGGTACCGCCCGTGAGGGTAGCAATGTCTTCCAGCATGGCCTTGCGGCGGTCGCCGAAGCCGGGAGCCTTTACGGCCGCGATTTTCAGCGAGCCGCGCAGCTTGTTCACCACCAGGGTAGCGAGGGCTTCGCCGTCCACATCTTCCGAGATGATGACGAGGGGCTTGCCAGTCTGCAGCACCTGCTCCAATACGGGCAGCAGCTCCTTCATGGTGCTCACTTTCTTATCGTAGATGAGTACGTAAGGCGACTCGAACTCAACCTCCATTTTCTCGGGGTTGGTCACGAAGTAAGGGGAGAGGTAGCCGCGGTCAAACTGCATGCCTTCCACCGTTTTCACTTCGGTCTCGGTGCCCCGGGCTTCTTCTACCGTGATGACGCCTTCCTTGCCCACTTTGTCCATGGCATCGGCAATCATCTGGCCGATTTCCATGTCGTTGTTGGCCGAGATAGCACCCACCTGGGCGATTTCAGCGGAGTTTTCGATTTTCTTCGACTGCGCTTTCAGGTTAGCAACCACGGCAATCACTGCCTTGTCGATGCCGCGCTTCAAATCCATCGGATTAGCCCCGGCGGCCACGTTTTTCGAGCCGGCCGTGTAGATGGCCTGGGCCAGTACGGTTGCCGTAGTGGTGCCGTCGCCAGCCTGGTCGGCCGTTTTCGAAGCCACTTCTTTCACGAGCTGAGCGCCCATGTTCTCAATCGGGTCGCGCAGCTCAATTTCCTTGGCCACGGTCACGCCGTCCTTGGTAATCGAGGGCGCGCCGAATTTCTTGTCGATGATGACGTTGCGGCCTTTGGGGCCGAGGGTCACTTTCACGGCGTTCGCCAGTTTGTTCACACCGGCCTGTAAGCGGGCGCGGCCTTCGGTGTCGAATTGGATGTTCTTAGCCACTGCGGGAGGGAATTAAGAATTATGAATTAAGAATGATGGATTCTCGGCGGGCCTAGAGCACCGCGAAAATGTCCGACTCACGCATGATGAGCAGGTCCTCACCGTCGACGGTGATTTCGGTGCCGGCGTACTTGCCGTAGAGCACCTGGTCGCCTACTTTCACCTGGGGCGCGATGATGGCGCCGGCATCAGAGGTTTTGCCTTCGCCCACGGCCACTACTTCGCCACGCTGGGGCTTTTCCTTGGCCGTATCGGGAATGATGATGCCGGATTTGGTTTTCTCCTCGGCGGCGGCAGCGCGAACAATTACGCGGTCGGCCAGCGGTTTCATGCTAAGTGCCATTTTGGGTGTGTTTGGATTGGATTAGATGGAAAATCTTGTTGTTGAGCGCTGTCTCATTTCCCGTGCCAGCGCCATAAACCTGACAAAATGGGCAGGTATTATCGGTGGAATGTGGCAGAAGTGGCGCAATCGCCGGTAGCAGTGGCCGGTTCCGCTGCGCATCGGTACAGCGTTGGGCCACGCTGCGCCCCACGAAAAAGCCGGTGCCTCTCGCTAGAGAAGCACCGGCTTTTGTCGGTTCAAAAAGGGAGATTCGATTACTCAGGCTTGTTGGCCGGTGCTGGCGTCGTGGTGCCAGCGGGCGCAGGAGCCGGCGCGGTTGCGTCAGGAGCAGGGGCAGCCGGGGCCGGGCCAGTTGGGGCGGTAGGCGCGGGCAGCTTGGTTTCCAGAGCGCGCTGCTGGTTCACGCTGCGCACCGGACCACCGCCAGTGGAGGTGAGCATGTGCGAGCCGAGCGATAGCACCACCAGACCAATGGCGAAGCCCCAGGTGAGCTTTTCGAGCAGGTCGCCGGTGCGTTTCACGCCCATCATGCTGGCCGCGCCGCCGGCGCTAAACTGGCTGGAAATTCCACCCCCCTTGGGGTTTTGGGCCAGCACTACGAGGGCCAGCAGGAAACACACCAGGAGAATGAGGATGATTAGAGCAGTGTACATGAGGGGTAAAGAAGCTGAAAAAGCAAATTACGCTGAAGGTTGCAATGATTCTATTTGGGCTGCAAAGTACGCCATTTTTTCCGGCTGCTTCACCATGAGCTTTTCATAAATCTCAATGGCGCGGGCCACTTTGCCCTGCCGCACGAAGATGCGGGCCAGATTTTCGGAAACGAGGTCGGGTTCGGCGCGGGTGCTGCGCACGCTCAAATCGGGCTGGCCACCGGGCGCGGGCGGCAGCATGCCAGGCCGCGTGAGGCGCGGCTGGCGCTTGAGGAAATTGTTGATGAGGTCGACCGTGGAAGGCAACTCGGGCGGCACCGGGCAGTGCGTGGCCCAGTGGTCGAGCAGCAGCGGGTCGGGCTCGAAGAAGGTGCCGGTGGGAGGTAGCGGCACGGCCGGCGGCTGAGCGGCGGCCACCACGGCGGTGGCAGTTTCGGCGGCTTCGGCCCTGGCAGTCAGCAAGTCGAGTAGTTGCATGGACAGGCCCAGGCGGCTGCTTTCGCCAAAGGCATAGCCCACCACGGCATCGCCGGTGAAGGCGGCCGGCGTGAAAACGGGAGCGGCCGGAGCCGGAATCGCCAGGGCCAGCGCGCCGGGGCTGCCCAGGCTGCGCGTCACGGCCGAGGCGGCCCATTCGTCAATCAAACCGGGCAGCTCGTAGGCGGGCACGGCGGCTGGCGGCGCATCGGCCAAACCAAACTCAAACCGGGCTTCGCCTACTTCTACCGGCGGCCGAATGGCGGGAGCCTGGGCGGGTAGTTCGTCGGCTATTTCAATTGCGGGAGGCGCTTCGATAGGTAGTGCAGTGGTTGTTTCCACTGCTTCGGGCCGGTTGTCAGTTATTATGACGGCCTGTTCCTGGTCAAGCAATACGGGCAAATCTGCCAGAATCAGCTCCACCGCTGGGGCTACTGCTTCAGCTATTACCGAATGCACCTCGTGCGCGACTAGCGGTGGAGCTGTCGGTACTTCCACAGCTACGGGCGCCACTTCCGGCAATACCGTCGGTACTGCTACAACAGCGGACGCGGGAGCTGCTGGCTCGGCTATTGAAACCACTTCAGGCAAGGCTTCACTGATAGCCGCCGGTGTTACGGGCAGTTGCGCGGCCCCAGCCAGTGGCCATACGGGTTCTGTTTCAGCAGCAGCTGCCGGAACTACTGGGCTCGTTGCCGCTGGCTGATGCTCCTCAACGGCTGCCACAGGTTCGGGCGTCGCCTCAATTACCACGGCTGCCAGTGGTGGCGTAGCGATTTCGGCGGCGGCTAATACCACCGGTTCCGGGATGAGAACCGGGGCAGCTTCGGCAGCCAGGGCTGGCTCAATCACGGCCAAGACCGGGACTTCAATGGCGGGCGCAGCCTCGGAAACCGAAAAGAATGCAGGGAGCGGCTCCGGCTCCACCTGCTCGATGAGGCGGCGCAGCAGGCTGCGGTCGGCGGCGTAGGTGGCGGCGCGGCGCAGGCGCTGGCCGGCCAGCATGGTGCCCTGGTCGTGGGCGGCTTTGGCCAGCAGCAGGTGGGCTGTTTGGCAGTAGGGGAAGGCTTGGGCCAGCTGCTCCAGCTCGCGCACTTCGGCCGGACCCAGGGCGGTGGGGCGTTCGAGAACGTGCAGGAGTGTAGCGCGGGTCACGGGTGGAAAGGCGGTAATGAAGCAGTAAGAAAGGCGATTAATTTCCGGTCAAAAGCCGTAAATCAATGTCCCGGACCCATTAATGGGGGTGCAACATTACGCTAATTTACGCAGATACCTCGGCTGCTACCGTGCTGTTAATCGATATTATTCGGAAAATTCAGCGCCTAATTTCCCCGTTGACCAACTGCTTCAAGCCCCAATTTATTCGCCGACTACCAGTTAGCTACTGACTTGTTGAAAATGTCGGTAATAATTTTATCCGTCGTGGTACGCACGGCGGTGGGGTCATTATTGATGGTGGAGATGTTGCGGTTGGCCGCGTAGTCATCAAAATTTTGGAACACTTGCTCGAAGCTCTGCTTGTCGTCTTTGGTGTTGGTGAAGCGGATTTTGACCTGGATGGTGAGGCGGTTCGAGCCGGCCTGCGACACCCCATTGACCTGCTGAATGGAGGCCGGCGCAAAATCGTAGGCCACAATATTGCCATCAAATTGCAGGTCGCCATCACGCGGCACAATTTTCAGGTTGGTGTTGCGCTGGAAATAGTCCTTCAAATCCTCCGTGAAGCGCTGCGTCAGAAAGGCCGGGCCGGAGGGCGAGTTATTCTGAATCGTGGCAATGGAAATGGTGCGCACCGCCGGGTCGATGTTGGTGCCGTTGAACGAATACACGCCGCAGCTGCTCAGGCCCAACAGCATGCAAAGCACTGCTACCGAACAAAAAACGGCTTTACACTTGCTCCAGGTCATATTGCTTGAGTTTGCGGTACAGGGTACGTTCCGAGATGCCCAGGTCGTGAGCGGCGTATTTGCGCTTGTTGTTGTGTTTCTTCAACGCCTTGAGAATCATCTCGCGTTCCTTGATGTCGAGCGAGAGTGTTTCCTCTTCGGTTTCGTGCGGAATATCTTCCACCGGGGTTTCGTCGTCGTAATTCGTCGTTGGCTCGTTGTTGTAGGCGTTGGGGGCGGCGGGCAGGAAATACTCGGCAGCCTGGCTGCTGTCAAACGCGCCGGCAGGAGCCGTATTGCTATTGTTGAAGAGATGGCTGTTCTGGCGGAGCAGTTCCTGGGCCTCGTGGGGGCGCTGGCCGGTGGCCAGCTCCAGCACCATTTTCTTGAGGTCCGTCATGTCGCGGCGCATGTCGAACAGGATTTTGTAGAGCAAATCGCGTTCCGAGTAGCCGGCCGTGGCCCCGTCGGGCGTGCCCTGCCCCAGCAGCATGGGCAGCCGGCTGACCTGGTCCTGCGGCAGGTAGGGCGCGAGGCGGCGGGCATCCACGTCGCGCTCGGTTTCGAGCACCGACATCTGCTCGGCGATGTTCTTGAGCTGGCGAATGTTGCCGGGGAAGCGGAAGCGCGTGAGCACTGGCACCGCGTCGGGCAGCAGCGTGATGGGCCGCGTGCGGTAGCGCTCCGCCGCATCCGAAGCAAACTTGCGGAACAACAGGTAGATATCCTCGCCGCGCTCGCGCAGCGGCGGCACCGTGATGGGCACCGTGTTGAGGCGATAGTACAGGTCTTCGCGGAAGGTGCCGGCCTGCACGCGGTCGAGCAGGTTCACGTTGGTGGCGGCTACTACGCGCACGTCAGTTTTCTGCACTTTGCTGGAACCCACGCGGATAAATTCGCCATTCTCCAGCACGCGCAGCAGGCGGGCCTGGGTGCCGAGCGGCATCTCGCCAATCTCATCCAGGAAAATGGTGCCGCCGTTGGTGACTTCAAAGTAGCCTTTGCGCGCCTCGTTGGCCCCGGTGAAGGAGCCTTTCTCGTGGCCAAATAGCTCAGAATCAATCGTGCCTTCGGGAATGGCACCGCAGTTGATGGCAATGAATTGCCCGTGCTTGCGCGGTGATAAGGCGTGGATAATTTTGGAAAACGACTCCTTGCCCGACCCGCTTTCGCCGGTAATGAGCACCGTCATATCGGTGGGTGCGACTTGCGCGGCCACCTGAATGGCGTAATTCAGCGCCGGCGCATTGCCGATGATGCCGAACCGGAGCTTGATGGATTGGATTTCTTGCGTTGTCAAAGGAAAAGCGGGTTAATGCTACTAGGCAGCTATTTGCAGACGTTCGCGCGGGGCCGGAATCTCGCGTCCCAGTTCGTGGGCGAAAATCATCCATTGGCTGATGGCTAAAGCAGAGGCTGCTAAAGCTTCGGCTTTGGTGGCACCGTCGGCCATGCATCCAGGTAGGTCGGGCACTTCAGCCAAATACTTGCGGTCAGCACTGCTCCAGTTAATAACGACCGGGTATAAATCGAGGCTAGGCGGTAAGATATTGGACTTTTTATTCCGGGGGAAATTGCTGATAATCAGCAATCTTATTATCAGAAAGCCAATGCACCCGATTACTGCAAAACAGATAATCTGCCAAATGAACAATGATGCACCACCCATTACTTTCTGTGATTTGAGGTTCAATAGTAGAATGATTACTACACTACTTCGCCCAGCAGTGTGCTGGCCGAACTGCTGTGTACCAGCACATTCACGTAGTCGCCCTTCTTGAAATTGCCTTTCGGAAAGATGACAATCTGGTTCTGGCTATTACGGCCGCTCAGGTCGTCTTTTGAGCGCTTAGAGAAGTTCTCGACCAGCACTTTATGCACCTTGCCCACGGACCGGGCGTTGCGCTCGGCACTGTATACTTGCTGAATATCAATCAATTCCTGCAGGCGGCGCTTCTTGGTTTCGAGCGGAATGTCGTCGGCCAGCTTGCGAGCGGCCAGCGTGCCGGGGCGCTCCGAGTAAAAAAACTGGTAGGCCATGTCGTAATGCACGAAGTGCATTAGGCTCTTGGTATCCTCGTGCTCCTCCTCGGTTTCGGAGCAGAAGCCGGCAATCATGTCGGTTGAGATGGCGCAGTCGTCACCCAGGATTTCGCGGATGCGGTTCACCCGCGCCTCGTACCAGGGCCGGTCGTAGGTGCGGTTCATGAGGGCCAGCACGCGGGAGTTGCCGCTCTGGGCCGGCAGGTGGATGTACTTGCAGATGTTCTCGTGGCGCGCCATGGTGTGCAGCACCTCATCGGTGATGTCCTTGGGGTGCGAGGTGGAGAAGCGCACCCGCAGCGCGGGGCTGATGAGGGCCACGCGCTCCAGCAGCTGGGCGAAGTTGACGTGCTCGGTGCCATCAGCACTGGCCCACTTGTAGGAGTCCACGTTCTGGCCAAGTAGCGTCACCTCCTTGTAGCCAGCCGCTACCAAGTCGCTGGCTTCCTGTATAATGCTGTGGGTATCGCGGCTGCGTTCGCGGCCCCGCGTGAAGGGCACCACGCAGAACGAGCACATGTTGTCGCAGCCGCGCATGATGCTGATGAAGGCCGACACGCCGTTGGAATTCAGGCGCACGGGCGTGATGTCGGCGTAGGTTTCCTCGCGGCTCAGCAGCACGTTCACGCCCTTCTGCCCGCCGTCAACCTGACTGATGAGCTGGGGCAAGTCGCGGTAAGCATCGGGGCCCACCACGAGGTCCACGATTTTCTCTTCTTCCAGAAACTTGCTCTTCAGGCGCTCGGCCATGCAGCCGAGCACGCCCACCAGCATGCCGGGCTTGCGCTTTTTGTGGGAGTTAATCTGCCGGAGGCGCATCCGCACCGTCTGCTCGGCCTTCTCGCGGATGGAGCAGGTGTTGAGCAGCACGAGGTCGGCATTGGCGAGGTCGTCGGTGGTATCGAAGCCTTCGTCGAAGAGAATGCTCGACACGATTTCCGAGTCCGAGAAATTCATCTGGCAGCCGTAGCTCTCGATATAGAGCTTGCGCTGGCGGCCGGTACGGGTAGCGGCCGTCACCCGCACCTCGCCGCTGGGCGTAGCCTCGGCGCTGGGGGCGGCTTTATCTAAAAAATCAAGGGTTAACAGGGGTTGGGCCATATTCTAAACGCTTTTCGGCGGAGCACAAAGATACGGCAGCCGGGAGTAAAATGACAGAATGGCAGAATAATGTAGGGTGCGGGGCTGGCCCCCGCCCGCCGTTGAACAGAACCTAAACAAGATGTCCAACGACGGGCGGGGGCCAGCCCCGCACCCTACTCAATGCTTGTGCCCAGCACTTCCAGTAAAGCCCTGGCTTTCAGCAAGCACTCCTCGTATTCGCGCTCCGGGTCAGAGTCAAAGGTGATGGCGGAGCCGACCTGGAAGCTGAGGTAGCCGGTGTCCTGGCGGTATTGCAGGGAGCGAATAACAACGTTGAAATCGAAATTGCCATCAGCCCCCACGTAACCGATGCTGCCGCTGTAGAGGCCGCGCCGGCTGCTTTCGTAGTGCTCGATGAGCTGCATGGCGCGGATTTTCGGCGCGCCGGTCATCGAGCCCATGGGGAAGGTAGCGCGGAGAATTTCGGCCAAGTCGATGCCGGGGCGCAGGTCGGCGGTGACGGTCGAAATCATCTGCCAGAGGTGGCGAAAAGGGTAGAGGCCGAAGAGCTCGGGCACACGCACGGAGCCGGTGCGGGCTACGCGGGCGAGGTCGTTGCGCACGAGGTCCACAATCATCAGGTTTTCGGCGCGCTCTTTTTCGTCGTGCAGCAGGGTTTGGCGCTGCTGCTCATCGGCCGTTGGCGTGGGGCCGCGCCGGATGGTGCCCTTGATGGGCTGGGAAATCAGCTGACCCTGTCGGTGCGCCAGAAACCGCTCGGGCGAGGCGCAGAGCAGGAAATGATGGTGCCAGCGCACGAAGCCCGCGAATGGTGCGGGCGATGCCTGCATGAGCTGCCAGAAAACCTCCACGGGGCTTAAGGCCACGTTCTCGGCGTAGAATTCCTGGCAGAGGTTCAACTCGTACACTTCCCCGTTGAGAATGTCTTCCCGAACGGCTTCCACGGCCCGCAGGTAATCGGCTTTGGGCAGGCGCGGGCGCAGCGCGGGTACGGCCAGCACCGCAACCGGCAGCACGGGCTGCGCCAGAATCTGGTCCAAAATTCCGTCCGCCCGTCCGTGAATTTCCAGCGTATCGGCCCGCCACACGAGCCAGGTTGAGGGAGTGAAAAAATGCAGGCGTGGCCAGGCAAAGCCCGCGAAATTCTCGCTGTGCAGTGCCTCGATGTCGTTTTTTAAATCGTAGGTCAGGAAACCAACGCGTGGCGCATTCGAGTCAAAATGCCCGGATAAATCAGCCAGCGAATGAGTGCTTTCGACCCCAGCCGGCGCCACTGCCAGCACGCGCTCAAACGCGCCATGCGGATAATCCAGGTCGTTGGGCTCGAAGTAGGTGCAATGAGAAAATGCCGCGCCCCAGTGTAGCGCCCGCATCCGAAAGTCGGCGGGCAATTCATGCAGCGGAACAGTTACGGAAGCAGTGGCGGGCACAGCAGAAAAGGCAGGGTGGCGGTTGATGCGGCAGTTTGCGACAGTAAAGGTCGGGCTACTTCAGCTCCCGCAGGGCCAGTTTGGCTTTGGCGTCGGTGCTGTTTTTGTATTCGTGCCAGGGGTAATTCAGCGCCCGCTGAAAATACAGGCGTGCCGTGGGCTTGTTGCCTACGCTTTGGGCCATGTAGCCTTGTTGCAGTGCCGCCTGGGGCGCGTAGTAATAGGGCGCTTTGGGGCCGGCCTCGGTCTGGGTTTGCTCGAAATAAAACCAGGCCGAATCGAGCCGGCCGAGGCCCTGGTAGGCGCGGGCGCGGCGGTACGGGGCCTCAATGCGGTCGCGCCAAAGTGTGGCCTGGGTGGCGTGGAAGGCCCGTAGTGTACTCAGCGCCTCCCGGTCGTAGCCCCCATCGGATTGCAGCCTTGCCCTGGTGAGGATGGGGTTGAGGGCCGTGGCCTCCTGGTAGTAGTGCTGGGCGTATACGTCCTCTTCCACGTCGGCCGGACCGGGCTGGTTGATGAGCGCCCGGTACTTGGCTGCTGCCGCCGGCTGCCCACTCAGCCACATGGCCAGGTAGAGCTTGAACGCCGCATCCTTGCGGTAGTGCTGGCCCCGGAACTCGTGCAGAAACGTCAGATTCTCGCGCTCCGACGCCGCGTATTCGCCCCGGTAGAGTAGCAGGTCGGCGGCCATGTGGTGCAGGTAGGCGGTGGGCAGGTAGCCGGGGCCGGTGGGGCGGGCGCGGTAGGCGGCCAGGGCCGTGGCACCGTGGTGCTGCCGCTTTTCCACGCTGGTGCGCAGGTAGGCAAACAGCAGGTTATCTGGCTGTTGGGTGGTAAGCTGCTCAGCCAGACGCAATGCTTCGGCCGGTTTTTTATAGTAGCTCTCCCGAATCAGGGCCAGGAAAATCTGGCTTTCAAGCTGGAAATCATGGGGCTGCGCAGCGGCCTGGCCCAGGCGTTGCAAACCCGTGTCTAAGTTGGCCGAGAGGCCTAGCAGGCGCAGCAGCCAGTGGTAGCCCTCGGGCAAGGAACCTACGGCAAACTCACAAATCCCCAGCGTTTTGCGGGCCGGTAGGAAGTTGGGGTAATGCTTCACCACGTCCTGCATCTGGTGGTAGCCGCTGCGCAGGTGGTAGCCGCCCATCACCATGTGCTTGAACAGCAGCTGGCTCAGGCCCAGGTGCAGCGTAATTTCGGCCCGGGCGTAATCGCGCAGGGCGCTGGCGGGCGCATCATCCAGCGCAGCAAGGTGGGCTTCCTGGGAGGCCGTCAGCGCATCGTAACGGCTGGCGTCCTGGGTGATGAGCAGCTCTACGAAATCGGCGCAGTTGGCCACCAGCAGGGGCGCGGGGGCGGTAGGCACACTGGCCAGTTCGGACCGGAGCAGGGCGCGGGCCGCGTCGAGGCGCAGCTTCAGCACTTCGGTGTAGGCGCGGCGGCTATTGGTGGTAAGGGCTTCGGGCTTTTGGTTTTGGGTTTCGGCCTGTCCGTCGTTATCTGCTATCTGATAGATTTCAAGGTGTCCAGCCGCATTCAGCAAACCCGCCCGCGCGAGCAGTGGGCCGCCCGCCAATGCCAATACCAGCCCCGCCCGGCGAGCACGGGCGCAAAAAGCAGCAACGGAGAAGGTGCAATCAACCATGAAACAACAAAGCCCAAAAGCGCGGCAACAAAAAAGGAACGGCACTGCCGTTCCTTTTTTCAATTCATAAAGCCACCGAAAGCTACGCGATACGGGCTTCCACATCGGCCAGAATCCGGCCGCAGTGCTCGCACACGATGATTTTCTTGTGCGAAATAATGTCGGCCTGGCGCTGGGGCGGCACCGTGTTAAAGCAGCCGCCGCAGGCGTCGCGGCGCACCAGCACCACGGCCAGGCCGTTGCGCACGTTGCCGCGGATGCGGGTGTAGGCCGTCAGCAGGCGGGCTTCCACCGGCTTGGTGGCTTCCTCGCGCTGGGCCATGATGCCACGCTCTTCCTCTTCGTTTTCCGAAATAATGGTGTCAAGCTCGCTTTTTTTGGTGTCGAGGTCCTTGCGGCGCTCGTCCAGTTTCGACTTCGTACCGCTGATTTCAGCGTTTTTTACGTCAATCTGGTACTGCGACTCCTTGATTTTCTTGTCGGCAATCTGGATTTCCAGGCGCTGCAGCTCAATTTCCTTAGCAATAGCTTCGAACTCGCGGTTGTTGCGCACGTTCTGCTGCTGCTCGTCGTACTTTTTGATGAGCGTTTCGGCATCCTTGCTGGCTTGCTTGCGGCTCTTGATAAAGTCGTTCAGGCCCTGGATGTCCTCGTCGAATTTCTTCACACGCACCTCGTAGCCAGCAATTTCGTCTTCCAGGTCGCTCACTTCCTCGGGCAAATCGCCCCGCACGCGCCGGATTTCGTCGAGCTGCGAGTCGAGATGCTGCAGGGTGAGCATGGCTTCGAGCTTAGCGGCTACGGGAACGTCGGCGGGAGCCACGGCGGCACTTTTAGCAGTCATATTGAACGGGGTTCGTAGGGGTTTCAGCGATTAAGACCGCAAAAGTACGTTCAAATCCGGCTGTTAGCAAATCCCGAAACACTTCGCCGGTGAACTGTTCGCTCTCAAAATGGCCCACGTCGCAGAGCATCAGCTGGCCCTCGGCTCCAAAAAACTCATGGTATTTCACATCGCCGGTCACGTAAGCATCGGCCCCGGCGGCCCGCGCCGCACCAATGAGAAACGCGCCCGCCCCGCCGCAGATGGCCACCGTTTTGATGGGCTTTTCAAAGGCCGTGTGGCGCACTACGGGCACCAATAGCTGCCGCTTCAGCTGCTGCCGGAACGCGGCCGGAGCCAGTGCCTCAGGCAACTCGCCCACTAGGCCGGCGCCTATTTCCTGATGCACGTTTTCGAGCTTAATCAATTCATAAGCAACTTCTTCGTAGGGGTGAGCGGCTCGCAAGGCCCGCAGCACGGCCGCCTGCCGGTGCAGCGGCAGCAGCACTTCGAGGCGCAATTCAGCCACCGTTTCGGCCTGGCTTTGGGTGCCGATTGCGGGCTGCGTGCCCGCGCCGGGCGTGAAGGTGCCGGTGCCCTCGGTGCGAAAGCTGCAGTCGGAATACTGGCCCACCTGGCCGGCCCCGGCGGCGTAGAGGGCGGCCAGCACGCGGCCGGCAAGGTCGGTTTGCTGGTCCTCGGGCCGGTTGGGCACGTAGGTGATGAGTCGGGCCAGGGTGCCGCTTTGCGGGGCCAAAACCCGTGTTTTTAGCAGGCCAAGTTTTTCGGCCAGCTTGTCGTTGACGCCGCCGCGCACGTTGTCGAGATTGGTGTGGGCGGCGTAGATGGCCACGTCGTTTTTGAGGGCGGCGATGATGGTTTGCTCCACTTCATTGGCCCCGGTGAGGCGCTTGAGGGGCCGGAAAATGACCGGGTGGTGGGCCACCACCACGTTGCAGCCGCGCCGCACGGCCTCGGCCACCACGGCCGGGGTGCAGTCCAGCGTTATCAGCACGCCAGTGATTTCGGCTTGAGGGTCACCGCATTGCAGGCCGGCGTTGTCATAGCTTTCCTGGTAGGCAAGGGGTGCGGCGGCTTCCAGCAGGCGGGCAAGGTCTTGAACGGTGGGCACTTTATTGGAATTATGAGTTTTGAATTATGAATTGGGTAGGAGTCGGCCCAGTTCTGCTACATAATGCGCTACGTTGGCGGCCATGTTGCGGCTTTGGTATTGCATGAGGTAGCGCGGGTGGTCCAGCACGATAATTTCATCGAACAGGCCCAGCTCGGCGTTGAGGCGTTTGAGGAATTCGCCGTTGCGCTTGCCCAGGCTCACGGCCACATCGCGCCGCAAACCTAACTCCTGAACCTGCTGGCGCAGCGAAAGCTGAATATCCGGCCACAGGGATTTGGTGAGGGCGGGGGAGTCGTAATAATTGTAATTCAACCCATTTTTCAGCAGCACCAACGGGTACAAAGACCCCACGTAAAAGTGCTGATAAAATGCCGCCGGGCCGCCCATTTCCGCAATGACCTTGTACACGAATTGGGTGGAGGTTTCGGGGCGTTGGCGGGGTAGGTTGTGTTCGATGCCGCAGAACTCAGTGAGGGCCGTGGGGTCGGTGAAGGCCACACCGGTGCGGCCCATGCCCAGCCGGCCGGGGTTGATGCCCAGCACGGCCACGCGGGGCAACGCTTCATTGTAAAATTTATGGGCGAATTGGCTCAGTAAGTCGAACACGGCCGGCTCGCGGAAAGGACTTTGCGCTTCTACGCCCGCCGGCAAGGCCGTGGGCAGGGGAAATGCGCGCAGGAAATGGGGAAGGGAAGTGGCCAGGCTTAGCATGGATTATCAAGGCATTATTGAAAAATAGCTGGCGTGGCCGCGCGGTGCGCCGGCGCACCTAGGGGCCACGCCAGGGCCACCGCGCCGGGGCCAATGCTAATTCGACTTAGTAACGGGTAGAGGGCGCGGGTGCCGTGCTGGTGGTGGGTTGCAAACTGAAACCCGTCGAACAAAAGCAGAAAGCCGCCTTGTAGCAGCAACGACTGCCCGTAGCCCCGCCAGCGCTCCGCCGAGCCCGGGGCGGTGGGGTTGCGGCCTTTTTCGAGTAAGTAAAAGCCCGTGGCCAGGTAGGCGACATCGAGGCCGGCGTTGAACAGGTAAAGGTTTTCGGTGCGCAGCTGGGCGCGCACGTTGGTGGCCCGGTCAGCGGCCGGCTGGCGGCTGGCCCGCCGGGCGGCCAAGTAGCCGGTGCCCACCAGGGCCAGGTTCACGGCCCCCCAGCCAATATTCATCTGATGGAAATAGTGGACTGAGCCTTCCGTTTGGCCCGTGGCAATGCCGCTTGCCACCAAATTGCCCACGGCCCAGCCGCCCAGTACCGTCAGCGCACGCTGGTGGAGTTGGGTGCGCTCAGCAGCAAAAGCGGCCAGGGCAACCGAAGGCGCGGGCAGTGGCTGGTGCAACGAATCGACGGGGGCCTGAGCCCGCACCGGGACCGGCTGGGCCACCGTTAGCAGGCAAGCAAGCAGAAACAACAAGCGCATGGCAGTGGTGAATAGCGTGGGGGAAATAATTGCGAGCAACCGCTTCGCGGCATCTTTGTGCGGGTAGCCCCGCAACCGCCGTACTTTTGCGAGCCGTTGCTTCGGCAATAGTTCGTGCGTGCAGTTCATTATGGCCTATTTACTGTTGCCGCTTGCCTGGATTTACGCCGCGATAATGGCCCTTCGCAACTGGCTCTACGACATTGGCTGGAAACGGACCGAAACCTTCGCCGTGCCGCTGCTCAACGTGGGCAACCTGCGCGTGGGCGGCACCGGCAAAACGCCCCACGTAAGCTGGCTGGTGGAAGAATTGCTGCGGCAGGGCCACCGCCCGGCCATTCTCAGCCGGGGCTACGGCCGCCAGACCAAAGGCCCGCGCCTGGCTGGCCCCGACGATTCGGCCGCGACCGTGGGCGACGAGCCCTGGCAGTATTTCGGGCAGTTCGCGGCCCGCAACGTGGTAATTGCCGTGGCCGAGGAGCGCCGGCTGGGTGCCCATTTACTGCTGCGCGAACACCCGGAAACCACCGTCATCGTCCTCGATGACGCTTACCAGCACCGGGCCGTGCGCCCCACCTTGAATATTCTGCTCACGGAGCTGGCCCGGCCCTTTTATGAGGACTACGTGCTGCCCGCTGGCCGCCTGCGCGAGAGCCGCGCCGGGGCCGCCCGGGCCGATGTCGTCATCGTAACCAAATGCCCGCCCGATATGTCAGAAACTGACCAACAGGCCGTAACGCAGCAGATTGGCCGCTACAGCCGGCCGGAGGTGCCCGTGCTCTTCTCCGCTTACGCATACGCTGAGCCCCAAGCGTTGCCGGACGCCCCTGCCACGAGTTTGCCAATGCCCCCCGCCGCTGGCCCGGCCGTACTGCTGACGGGCATTGCCCAACCCGGCCCGTTGCGGGAGGAGCTTGAGAAACAGGGCTATAAAATCCAATACCACGCGCAATTCCCCGACCACCACGCCTTCACCCCGGCCGACCTGACGGCGGTGCGGGCGCATTGGCAGCCGGGCTGGCCTATTTTTACGACGGAAAAGGACGCCACGCGCCTGCTGGCTCCCGCGTTGTGGGCCGCCCGCGCCAGCCTGCCGCTCTATACCATTCCGGTGCGGGTGGCGTTTCCGGGCGATGGCGGCGTGGCTCTGCGCCGGCTGTTGCCACCCGCGCCCGTTGTGGGTGCTTGATTTATTTTGACCTGGCCGGGTGCGCCGTTGCGCTCCGCCCTATTTTGTTTCTTCCTTGAAGGCTCTGCAACTACCTTTTTTACGTTCCTGGTCGCGCCTGTGGCCCCTTGCTTTCCTACTGCTGCTGGCCGGGCCTGCCGCCCATGCCCAAGTGGTTGATGACTCCACCAAGGTGCTGTATGGCCCCAAAACCACGCGCCTCATCTACGAGGCCGAGGTGCTGCGCGATTCCACGTCCGGCACGCCGCTCGATACCATGCTGACCAAATCGCCCCAAGCACGGTTCTGGTTTCACGATACCACCTTTCAGCAGGATTTGGGCACGGTGGGCTCGGCTTCGCGGCCGCTGCTCTACCAGCCCAATCTGGAGCTGGGGGCCCGCTTCGGGCGCAATGTGTTCGATAAATACGCCCGCGATGCCCGTACGGTGCCGTACTACGATTCGCGCTCGCCTTATTCGTTTTTCCGGGTGGTGCAGTCGGGGGAAGGCGAGCAGGTGTTTGAAATCAGCTACAGCCGCAGCCTGAAAAAGAACTTCAGCGTGGGCGTGGCCTACGAGCGCATTGCTTCCAATAAAGTGGTAGGCACCAACAAATCCCGCGATGGCTTGGTGGAACATTCCAACCTGCTGTTTTTCGGCCGCTACCAGAACGAGAACGAGCGGTACCACCTGTTGTTCAATTTCAGCAACGTGCGCCACCGCGCCCTGGAGCAGGGCGGCATCAAGCCGCTGGACGGCGAAAACACGCCGCAGGACCTCTTCAAATACCGCGAGCAACAGGTGTGGCTCACCCAGGCCGCCAACAACGAGGACCGCGACGAGTTCTACCTCACCCAGACCTACCGCCTGCTCGGGCGCGGCCTCACCGTGTACCATACCTTCGACGCCAAGCGCCAGTACAACAACTTCGCCGATTTGAACCTGGAAACGCCCCGCTCCGATGGCACGCTGGAGCGCACGTTTTTCCCCAGCTCCTTCAATAGCCCCACTGCCACCATCGACCGGGCCGAGTACCGCCAGGTCGAAAACACCGTGGGCGTGCTGGGGCGTACCAAAGCTGTGGAGTACCGCCTCTACGCCCGCGACCGGGAGGCTTCCCTGGTCAGCCAGACGCTGCTCACCGGCTCCACTACTGCCAACCTGATGCTGCGCCAGCCCGTCCCATCGCGTCTGTTCAACCAGTTCTTTGTCGGGGGCACGGCCGCGTTCAACTACCGCACGATTTACGCCGTAGAAACGGCCGGCGAAGTGTACCTGCTGCCTGTGCGAGGCCTGAATTCGGATAATTTCAAACCCGAATACTGGTTTCGGGGCAATGTGCGTACCGGCCCGCTCTCGGCCGAAGCGCTGGTCAATTCCTACTCGCCCACGCTCACCCAGCAGGAGTTCGTCGGCAACCACTACGCCTGGAGCCACTGGAGCGGCAACTACACCAGTCCCGCCACGAATGCCGTCGATGCTCCGTTTGACAAAAACACCAACACCAAGCAGCTCACGGGCCGCCTGCAACTCAAGCTGCCCAGCCTGGGCCTGCTCGCCAGCCAGCGCTTCGAGGCCAGCGTGAGCGCCGTCAACATTGCCAATCTGGTGTATTACGGCACTGCGGGCGCTCCGCAGCAGCTCGGCACGAATCGTAATATCGTCATTGCCTTCGCCCGGCACCGGGCCATGCTGGGCCGGGTGGGCTTCGATAACCAGGCCACCTTCACCAAGGGCGGCAACGACACCGAAGGCCTGCGCATCCCCAGCCTGGTCACCAATTCGCGGGTATTTTACGAGAGTTATATCTTCCGCAAGGCGCTGTTCAATCAGATTGGGGCCGAAGTCTATTATCAGTCGGCGTTCCGGGGCTATACCTATAATCCCACGGCCCAGCAATTCTACCAGCAGGACCATTTCACCATCGGTGCCCACGCCATTGCCGACGTGTTTTTTGTGGCCGATATCAAAGCCGTCTCGCTATTCCTGAAAATGGCCTACGTCAACCAGAGCCTTACCTATGACGGCTATTATGCCTCGCCTTTTTACACGGGGTATCCGCGCCGGTTTCAGTTCGGTTTGAAGTGGAATTTCTTTAATTAGAAAGAGTAATATGAAAGAAAAAACCATCCTCAAATTAAAGCTTAACACCGACCCGCGCTGGGTGAATATCGCGGAGAAAAATATCGAGGATATTCTGGTCGACCACGCCTGGTGCGAGCAGAAAGCCGCCAGCACCGGCATCAGCATGATTATCCACTACCCCGAGAAAACCCGCCTCGTCGACGAGCTCACCGACCTAGTGGCCGAGGAGTGGAGCCACTTCGAACGAGTGCTGCTGGAGCTGCGCAAACGCGGTTTTGCCCTCGGCCGTCCGCGCAAAGACGAGTACGTGGTGCAGCTGCTGGCCCACGTCCGCAAAGGCGGTGCCCGCGAGCGCCAGCTCATGGACCAGCTATTGGTTTCGGCGCTAATTGAGGCGCGTAGCTGCGAGCGGTTTAAATTGCTGTGGCAAAATATCGCCGACCAGGAATTAAGTAAATTTTATTACGAATTGATGGTTTCCGAAGCCGCGCATTTCGTGAGCTACGTTGATTTGGCCAAAGAATATTGCGACCCGAAACTGGTAGAAGAGCGGTTGCAGGAATTACTGGTAATCGAAGGCGAAATTGTGACCAATTTGCCCGTGCGCGACGACCGGATGCACTAAGAAGCGTTGAGAATTGAGTTCATTTGGTGCATTCAACTCTCAAAACTCAATAGTTTATAGCGCCGGCAGTACCGTGCCACGCACTTCGCCAAAACCAATGCGAATACCGTCCTTCTCCGCGTAGCCGCGCATCGTCACGGTATCGCCATCGAGCAGGAAACTCCGCTCCGAGCCATCGGCCAGGGGCACGGGCCGGGTGCCGCGCCACGACAGTTCCAGCATCGAGCCCAGCGAATCGGGCGTGGGGCCGGAAATGGTGCCGGAGGCGTAGAGGTCGCCGGCTTCGAGGTTGCAGCCGTTGGAAGCGTGGTGGGTGAGCTGCTGGGCCATGCTCCAGTACATCAGCCCGAAATTGGCGCGGCTGATGGTGGTTTCGGGGCCGTTGGTGGGCGTGAGGGCCACTTCGAGGTGTACGTCGAAGTTGTGCGCGCCGCTCTGGCTGAGGTAGGGCAGGGGGGCGGGCTCCTGCGCGGGGCCGGCCACGCGGAAGGGCTCCAGCGCATCCAGCGTCACCACCCAAGGGGCCATGCTGCTGCCGAAGTTTTTGCCCAGAAACGGCCCCAGCGGTACGTATTCCCAGCTTTGCAGGTCGCGGGCGCTCCAATCGTTGAACAAGCACAGGCCGAAGATGTGGTTTTCGGCTTCGTCGATGGGAACGGTAGTGCCCAGCTCGGTGCCAGTGCCCACTACGAAAGCCATTTCCAGCTCAAAATCAAGCTGGCGGCTGGGGCCAAACGTAGGCGCGTCTTCGGTCGGAGCCTTGCGCTGGCCGTTGGGCCGGCGGATATCGGTGCCCGACGCCACGATGCTGCTGGTGCGCCCGTGGTAGCCGATGGGCAGGTGCCGCCAGTTGGGCAGCAGCGCGTTGGCCGGGTCGCGGAACATGGTGCCCACATTGGTGGCGTGCTCGATGCTGCTGTAGAAATCGGTGTAATTGGCCGGCTTCACGGGGCGCAGCATCCGTACTTCGGTTTGGCGCAGGAGGCAGTCGCGCACGGCCAGCTCGTTGTCGCGCAGGCGGGGCTCGTCGTGACGCAGCAACTCGCTCACGCGCTGGCGCACGGCGCGCCAGGCCGGCCGGCCCAGCCGCAGAAACGCATTGAGCGACTTCCGCCGAAATACTTTCGGCTGGGCATCGCCCAACTCTTCCAAATCCTCAAAAAAACCAAACTGGCTGGCCGCGTACAAATCAAAAACATAGCCACCGATAGCCACGCACAAATGTGGTCCGCGCTCATCGTCCTCGAACACGCCGAAGGGTAGGTTCTGGATGGGAAAGTCACTTTTGGGGTGGATATCAATCCAGGAATGAAGCGAAGGCGAATTGAGGGCGTTGGACATGGAAGCAGGAGACGTTTCGGGCAGTAAAAGTAGGGCAGGCCGTGGGTTGAGGGCGGCCGATAAGCCAGAACGTCATGCGGAGCTGGCCGAAGCATCTCCACCGCGCAAGCAACTAATTACTTGCGCGGTAGAGATGCTTCGGCCAGCTCCGCATGACGTTCTGCTGAAGCAAGAAAAAAACTACCGCGCCTCGACGGCCGTGATTTCAGGCACCGCCTTTTTCACGGTGTCTTCCAGGCCGGCGCGGGTCATCGGCGACATGGGGCAGGCCCCGCAGGCCCCTTCCCATTCCAGTTGCAGCACGCCCTCGGGGGTGATGTTGGCCACGCGCACGTTGCCGCCGTCGGTGGCCAGGTAGGGGCGCAGGGTGTCGAGCGCCGCTTCGATGCGGGGCATCAGCGGATGGTCGAAAGTGGGATGGGGAATGGTCGTTTGCACGGGTAGTTAGGGGTTCATTTGAACGACGGCCGTTTTAGGGGCCACGTTGTTGCGGATACTTACCTGGCGGGCCACGGCTTCGGCTAGGTCGGAGAACATTTTGCCCACCACCGATTCGGGGTCGAGCACGGCGGGCTGGCCCTGGTCACCGTTTTCGCGAATGCTCTGCACTAGTGGCACCTGGCCCAGCAGCGGCACATCGTGCTGCGCGGCCAGGCGCTGGCCGCCGTTTTCGCCAAAGATGAAGTATTTATTATCAGGCAACTCGGCCGGCGTAAACCAAGCCATATTCTCCACCACACCCAGCACGGGCACGTTGATTTGGGGCTGGCGGAACATTTGCAAACCCTTTTGGGCATCGGCCAGGGCTACTTTTTGCGGCGTGGTCACGATGACGGCCCCGGTCACGGGCACGGTTTGCACCAGCGTGAGGTGGATGTCGGAAGTGCCGGGCGGCAGGTCGAGCAGCAGGTAGTCGAGCTCGCCCCAGTCCACTTCCGTAATGAACTGCTTGAGTGCCGACGAAGCCATCGGCCCGCGCCATACAATGGCGCTTTCGGCCGGGGCCAGGAAGCCGATGCTCATCAGCTTGACGCCGTATTTCTCGATGGGCTGAATCAGGTTCTTGCCGTTTGGACCTTGAAAAACGTGCGGGGCCTGGTCTTCCACGCCAAACATGACGGGCATGCTGGGGCCGGAAATGTCGGCATCCACCAGCCCCACTTTGGCCCCCGTAGCGGCCAGGGCCACCGCCAGGTTGGCCGTGACGGTGCTTTTGCCCACGCCGCCCTTACCCGAGGCAATGGCGATGATATTTTTTACGCCGGGTAGCAGGTCGCCGCGGTTGTTGCGCAGGGTGGTCACGCGCGAGGTCATGGTAATTACCACGTTGGCATCCTTGTCCACCATCGTGTGGATGGCGCGCTCGCAGGCATCGTGAATGAGCTGCTTGAGTGGGCAGGCGGGCGTGGTGAGCACCACGGTAAACGCGACGGTGAGGCCGTCAATCTCAATGTTCTCAATCATGTTGAGCGTCACGAGGTCCTGGCCCAGGTCGGGCTCTTCCACGTAGCTCAGCGCTTTGAGAACGGCTTCTTTGGTTATGGTCATGGAGGAGGCAATGCGCCAAATGGCAGCGTACCGCAAAGATAACCCCGGAAGGCCCGGCGTGGTTCGGAAGCGTGACATTGCCAGAAACCTGCGATTGAGGTTGAAATATTATATGACTATGACAATAAATAAAATAATTAAAATTATTTTATTTATATTGTGATTGTTTGGGTGACATATGTCATATTTACAAAAAAAAGTCCCTTTGCTTTCCGGCCTGCTATTAATTCACCTTTTTCCTGCAATCCTTATGCAACATCGTGACCAAGATGCTGGACTTGGCGGTACGCAAGCTGTGTGCTGCGCCCAATGCGAAGAAAACCTGGAGCAACTGGTAGTATTTGAGCTGATAGTGCCCAAGGCGGCCAAAGTGGCATTGCCCGGTCTTCAGCCAGAAATTGCTTCGTTGACCTTGCGCCCCAATTCTGTGATGACCACCGCGCCGGACAAGCTGTATGTGCAGTTGCAGGCCAGCAACACCGCCACGCGGGCGGGCTGGTGCATGACAGCAACCCTGGCGGCCCCGTCACCATCGCAGAATATGAATTACCGGTAAATGGGTGCCCCGCCAACGGCTACTACCATACGAACCACGGATGCGCGTACTACTGCTACTATCCAGTTAGGGCCGGAAGGCCAGCGCGGCCCCGGCTCCTGCGCCGGGCACGTAGGTGGGGACCAGTAGCATCTTGTGCGCCAGGCGGGGCGGCAGCATCTTGGTGAAAGCGGGGTAAAGATGCCACACGGTTTCGGCCGAAAGAAAGCCAATGGCCGCGCCGGCCAGCACGTCGGTAGCCCAGTGTTTGTTGCCCATCAGGCGCATGGCCCCGGTGGCGGTGGCCACGGCGTAGCCGCTCACGCTCACCCACGGGTACTGGCGGCCATACTGTTCGTGCAGCAGAGTGGCCGTGAGGAAGGCCTGCGCCGTGTGCGACGAGGGAAAGGAGCTCAAATCTTGGGCATTGTAAGGGCGTGGCTCGGCGGTGATGCGTTTGAGGTTGCTCACGATGCCTTCGTCCAACTCGTGGGCAGCCAAGTAGATGAGCGTGAAGCCCACGGCCGAGCGCTCGCCGTGGTGGCCGGTGGCCATCAGGCCGTAGGCCAGGGCCAGGGGCGCATGGCGCGAGTAGTCATCGATGCCATGGGCGTCGAAGCCGCCGAAAAATTCCTGGGTTTCGGCCTGCACGTCCTGCTTGGCCTGGCAGAGCACCGCGCTGTAGCGGGGGCTGTGGGCCAGCACGCCCAAGGCCACCAGCGCCGATGGCCCGGCAATGCGCAGGACTACGGCCCGGGCCTTATTGGTGGGCCGGGGGATGTAAATGGCTGAATCAGCAGGCAAATTCGTGGGCTGCTGGGCCTGTGCTGGGTGAGTAGCCAAGTTGCCCACAATTAACAGGAATAAGCTTAAGCGTGAAAACAAAGCGCAAGGATATTGATGAGGTTCTGAAAGTTAAGTATTAATCAGCCTTTTTTGATAAAAGAGAAATTGGCGAATGACGTGCCACGCGGGGCGAACAAGTGGTAAAGCACCGCCAAGGCAAATTGCCAGGCACTACAAAAAAGCATTTGCGGGCACTGCCGGAAATTCCCATTCAATAAAAAAGCCCCAACTCCTGAAAGTTGGGGCCTGGCGTGTGGGGCGGTGCGGCTTAGGTTTTCTGCTTCTTCTTTTTGGCCGCCGGGAAGAGGATGTTGTTCAATATCAGCCGGTAGCCGGGCGAGTTGGGGTGCAGGGCCAAATCGGTGGGTTCTTCGCCCACCAGGTGCTGGTAGTCCTCGGGGTCGTGGCCACCGTAGAACGTCCAAGTGCCCTTGCCCAGCGTGCCGTGGATGTAGCGGGCCTCGCCGGTTTGCTTGGTTTCGCCCATCACGATGACGTCGGACTTGATGAGGCTTTTGCGGAAGGCCGTGGTCTGGCCCATGAAGCCGTGGATGGTTTTGTCGTGGTTCTGGCAGAGCATGGTGGGCACCGGGTCGTACTTGGCCGAGTAGGTGAAGAGCGAGAAGTAGTCGTTCTGCTCGCCCAGGCCGCGCTCATTGGGCTGCATGTCGATGTTGGAGTACTCGTAGAAGTACGGGTCGCGCACTAGCTGGAAATTTTGGAAGGCCAGGCAGCGGTTGAAGTTGAGCTTGGATTGGGCGGCGGGGTCGGCCGGGTCGCCGTCGTACATCGTTTCTACCATATCGATGCCTAGGCCGGCCAAGGCAATGTCGTAGCTGTCGGTGGCTGAGCACATGGCGAATAAAAAGCCGCCGCCCGCGATAAATTCCTGCATTTTGGTGGCCACCGTGCCCTTCATCACGCTCACTTTGGCAAAGCCGTTGCGCTTGGCGGCGGCTTCGGCGTCGCGCACCTGCTGCTGGTACCAGGGGTAGTTGCGGTAGGTGGCGTAAAACTTGCCGTACTCGCCCGTGAAATCCTCGTGGTGCAGGTGCAGCCAGTCGTACTTGGGCAGCTCGCCCTTCAGCACCTCGTCGTCGTAAATCTGGGTGTAGGGAATTTCGGCGTAGGCCAGCACCATGGTCACGGCATCATCCCATGGCTGCTTGCCTTTGGGCGTGTATACCGCGATTTTGGGCACTTTCTCCAGCTTCATCACGTCCATGTTGGCGTTGGGGTCGGCTATTTCCTGGAGGATGCCGGTGTACTGCGCCTCGCTGATTACCTGAAAGCTGACGCCGCGCACGGCCAGCTCGTTCTCGGCCCCCGGCGTGCTCTCGAAGGCGAAAGAGCCGCCCCGGTAATTGAGCAGCCAGTCGACCGGCACTTCCCGCTGGAGCAGCCAGAACGCCACGCCGTAGGCCTTCAGACACTCTTTCTGGGTGTTATCCATCGGGATGAACACATGGTTGGCGCGGGCCGCCAGCGGAGCCACGGCCACGAGCAAAAGCAACAAAAAACGCTTGAGCAGCATAGTTTTTGGGGGAAAGAAACGCAGCAAACCAACGAGGTTGCCGCGCCAGTGGTTCAAGTTAAGCGTCGGCCGCCGAACTTTGGCGTCCTTGCGCTGCCGTGCGGCCGCCGTAGCAGCCCGCTACGGGCGGGCGCATTTCCGTAGCAGCGCCCACCCCGCCGGCCAAAGTCCCTGCCCATGAGCCCTTTCGAAAACGTCCGCGAAGCCTTCCGCTCCATCCGCGCCAACCTGCTGCGCACCATTCTCACGGCCCTTATTCTGAGCATCGGGCTGTTTGCGTTGGTGGGCATCCTCACAGGCATTGATGCGATGAAGAATTCGTTGTCCGAAACCTTCGCCAGCCTCGGGGCCAACTCCTTCGAGCTGCACGCCAAAGGCTACAGCAACCGCGGCCGGCGCGGCGGCGTGCAGGCCAAGCAGTACCCGCCCATCACCTTCCTGCAAGCCAAGCAGTATAAAAAGGCCATGGGCGACGATGCCCAGGTCGGCGTGTCGGCCTTTATCGCCGGGGCCGTGGAGATGAAAGCCAACGGCACCAAGACCAACCCCAACATGCAGGTGGTGGCCGGCGACGAAAACTACCTGAAAATCGAAGGCTATAACCTGGCCAGCGGCCGCACCTTCTCGCAGGCCGAACTCAACAGCGGGGCCAATGTGATGATAGTCGGCGATGAAATCCGCACCAAGCTGTTCCCGAAGCAGAGCCCGGTGGGCAAGTACGTGGCCGCCATGGGCCGCCGCTTCCTGATAGTGGGCCTGCTCGAAAAAAGCGGCAGCGGGGCCGGTGGGGGCGGCGGGGCCGACCGTATTGCCCTGCTGCCCCTCGAAACCGGCAATCAGATGCCCCGCCAGCGCGCCCTCACCTACGACGTAAAAACGGCCACCGACCAGCACAGCACCCTCAATTTCATCATGGGCCAGGCCACCGGCATCATGCGCGCCGTGCGGCACGACAAGCTGGGCCAGGAGGAAAGCTTCGTGGTCGAAAGCAGCGAGTCGCTGGCCAACGACCTGGATTCGATTTCGGGCAAGATGAAGGCCGGCGGCAGTATCATTGCCTTCGTCACGCTGCTCGGAGCCAGCATCGCCCTCATGAATATCATGCTGGTATCGGTAACGGAGCGCACCCGCGAAATCGGCATCCGCAAAGCCCTGGGCGCAACGGCACGCCAAATCCGGTTTCAGTTTCTGATGGAAGCCATTGTGATTTGCCTGATGGGCGGCGGCATGGGCATTCTGCTCGGCGTGCTGGGCGGCAACCTGGTGGCCAAGTTCGTGGGTTCGGGTTCCTTCCTGGTGCCGTGGGGCTGGATGGCGGCAGGCCTGGTTATCTGCGTGGGGGTGGGCATGGCCTCGGGCTACTACCCCGCCAGCAAAGCCGCTGCATTGGACCCGATTGATTCGCTGCGCTACGAATAGCCGAACCGCGAATCGGGCCCAACTAAGCTGATTTCTTATACATTTGCACAACTACTCATTTGTGTAAGTGTATGGCTGTGCCCGTTTCCGTTCCTATCGACCAGCGCTTTGCGCAACTCATTCAGCAGTTTGGGTTGACCAAAAATAGCTTTGCCATTTCCCTAGGCAAGACGGCCAGCGTGGTGCAGCACCTCATCGATGGGCGTAACAAGCCGGGTTACGACCTGCTGTGCAAGGTTTTTGAAATTTATCCAAATGTGTCCAGAGACTGGCTTTTGCTGGGCCGCGGTCCCATGCTGGTCAGCGGCGAGCACGCCCCTAAAGCCGTAGCGGCAGCCCCTGCGCCGGAAGCCGCTTTCGAGCCCATTGATTTATCCGATGTGGAGGTCCACGCGGCACGGCGTCCCAGGCCGGGCATGGCCGGCTCCCGGCTTCAGCCTGCCGAAATAGCGGCTACGCTGGCGTTGGCTGCCGCCGCCAATCAGCCCGTGCGCGCCAACGGAGACTCGGTCCCTGATGAGGCTCCAATACCCCAGCCCGCGCCAGTTCCAACCGCGCCTGTCGTGGCAGAACCTCCCGTGGCCCCTCAAACTGCTGCTACTACCGAAGCTCGGGCTGCTCCTGTTGCGTCTGCCGCCCCAGTCCCAACTGCGCCAAGCGAGCCGCTGACTCAGGTGCCGGCATCGGCTACACCACAGCTTGCCCCGGTCCCGGCACCATTAATACCCGCCCCGGTTGCCAGCATATCCGCACCCGAAGTTTATGTGGCGGCCGCTTTGCACGCGCAGCACCTCCAGCATCAGTTGGCCCTGTCCGAAATGCGCAACCAGCACTTGTTGGAGCAGCAAACTATGCTGCGCGAAATGCTGGCCATGGCCCGGCAGAGCATGGTCTAGACCGCAGATTCTGCTGATTAAACGGATTGAACAGATTCTGGCATTCGTCTGAAGAACCATGAAAATAAAACAGCGAGGGCTGCCCATTGGGTAGCCCTCGCTGTTTTATGTATTCGAAAAAAGCTCTTTAAGCTACCCAAGTAGAATCTGTTCAATCCGTTTAATCAGCAGAATCTGCGGTTCAGACGAGAATGCCCATTTCCTCTGCTTCCATCAACCCGAAGGCATTCATGCTGGTGAGGCGTAGCGGCTTCATTTCGCCCACCAGCAGCGGGTCGTATTTCGCGGCCACGCGGATATAGTTGGGCGTGAAACCCTCCATCTGGCCATTGGTCACGTCATCTTCAAACAGCACTTCGGTTTCGAGGCCGAGGTGCTCTTCGTAGAAAAACCGCTTTTTCTTCTCTGAAAGGCTGCGCAACTGCGTGGTGCGCTCGTGCCGCACCCGGTCCTGCACCCGGCCGGGCAGGGTGGGAGCCAGTGTATCGGCCCGCTCCGAATACGGAAATACGTGCAGGTAGCTAATCGGCAGCTCGTTCAGGAAATTGTAGGTGTCGAGAAAATCCGCGTCCGTTTCGCCGGGAAAGCCCACGATGACATCGACCCCGATGCAGGCGTGCGGCATCAGTTCCTTGATGCGGGCCACGCGTTGGGCGTAGAGCGCCCGGCGGTAGCGGCGGCGCATGAGGCCCAGAATCTTATCCGAACCGCTTTGCAGCGGGATGTGGAAGTGCGGCATGAAACGCGCCGAGGCCGCCACCGTGGTCAGAATCTCGTCGGTGAGCAGGTTGGGCTCGCAGCTGCTGATGCGAAAGCGGCGGATGCCGGCCACCTGGTCCAGCGCCTGTACCAGCTGGGTGAAGTCTTCGCGGCGCTCGCGCTCGGGGCCTTGCAGGCCGAAATCGCCAAGATTCACACCGGTGAGCACTATTTCCTTCACGCCGGTTTCGGCCAGCTTCTCCACGCGCTCCACCACGCTGGCCACGCTGCCCGAGCGGCTGCCGCCCCGTGCCAGCGGAATGGTGCAGAACGAGCAAGTGTAATCGCAGCCGTCCTGCACTTTCATGAAGGTGCGGGTGCGGTCGCCGAAGGAGTGGGCGGCTACGAACTCAGTAGCTTCTGAGATGGGCGAGGCGTGTACCGCGCCGGGCTGCCCGGCGGCGGGCTTCTGGAAATCGGCCAGAATATCGACCAGCATAAATTTCTCGGCCGCGCCCAGCACGGCGCTCACGCCGGGAATGGCCGCTATTTCCTGCGGCTTGAGCTGGGCGTAGCAGCCCACGATGGCCACAAAGGCCTCGGGGTTGTGCTTCAGGGCCTGCTGCACCACCTTGCGGCACTTGCGGTCGGCGTGGTCCGTGACGGAGCAGGTATTAATAACGTAGAGGTCGGCCCCGGCCTCAAAAGGAATTCTCCGGAAGCCCTTCTCCTCAAACTGCCGGCCGATGGCCGACGTTTCGGAGAAGTTCAGCTTGCAGCCGAGGGTATAAAAAGCGACGGATTGGGGGGTAGGCATAGTGCCGCAAAGGTACGGTCCGGGCGCGTTCTACTTGCGCGCAAAGTCTTCCAGCGATACTTGCTCCATGGCCTGGCCCAGGCGGAGCTGGCTGGCGGGGGTGCCGGGGTCGCGGTCCATAACGTGGCTGCCCACGTTGTCGAAGGTGATGGTGCCCTGCGGCGAAACAGCCCCGAAACCATTATTGAAGCAGTAGTACACGAAAGGCGGGTTGTGCGCAGCCAGCAGGTCGCGGCTCCAGACGAAGGCGGTGGCCGGCAGTTGCAGCTGGTGCAGCAGCGTGGCGGCCACGTCCGTTTGCGAGCCTAGCGTGCTTACTACCCGGCCGCGGGCTTCGGGCCGCAGCGCGCCGCCGGCCAGCAGCAGCGGAATCCGGAATTTATCGGGGCTCTGGTTAGACGAGTTGCCGGGCTGCTGGTGGCCGTGGTCGGCCACCAGCACCAGCAGCGTATGGGCGTACCAGGGCTGTTTTTTGGCCTCCTGCAGGAATTTGCCTAGAGTATAATCGGTGTAATAAACCGAGTTGCGGAACAGCTCTACCTCACTAGTGCCAGGGAAGTGCGGTTTCATCGGTACCTCAAAAGGCTCGTGGCTGCTGAGCGTGAAAGCCGTGACGAAGAACGGCTGCGGCTGCTGGCGCAGGTCGCCGAGAATGCGGTCGAACAGCACGCCATCGTGCGCGCCCCATTTCGAGTTTTGGTCGGCCGTAGCGAAATCGGCCCGCTCCGTAAACTTCTCGTAGCCACCCGCTTGCAGGTAACTGCGCATGTTGGCAAATGCCAGCTCGCCTCCATAGTAATAGTGCGAGCGGTAGCCCACCGCCGCCAGCGACCGCCCCAGGTGGGGGAGGCGCTCCGTTTTGCGTGGAAACTTGATGATGCTGGTCGTCGGCTGGTTGGGATAGCCCGACAGCAGCGCCACGAGTCCTTTCTGGCTGCGGTCGCCGGCCGCGAAGATGTTGTTGAACAGAATTCCCGTCCGGGCTAGGCTGTCGAGGTTGGGCGTCACGCCCTTTTCGCCGCCCACGCTGCCCACAAACTTCGAGGTGAAGCTTTCGAGGATGATAAACAGCACGTTGGGCCGGGACTCGCTCAGCACCAGCGCCGACGAATCGGGCCGGGCTGGCGCACCCACGGCCAGCGGATACAGACCGCCCACCAGGCGGCGCGCCGTGCTGTCGGGCATGAAAGGCTTGATGGGCTGCTCGGCCGCCCGCAGTACCAGGGCACTTATCATATTCCACGGCGCATTAAGCGCCGCGTGGTTGGCGAAGGCCACGGTGGAAAAATACACGTCGCTCTGGTTCACCGGAATTTGCTGGGTGCCGCCCCGCAGCGGCACCACCAGCAGCGCGGCGTAGAGCAGACTGGCCAGCGCCGCCCGCCCGCGCCCAAACCACGCGGGCAGCGGCGCGAGCCGTCCCACCACAACCTTATATAGGTAGGTGCCCGCGCCCACCAGGCCCAGCAACAGCAGCAGCAGTAGGCCAATGGGCGCACTGCCCGCCGAGGCCGCCATTTCCTGCGGCGAGTTCAGGTATTGAATCGGCGTGTCATCGAGCCGAAACCCCCACACGCGATATAGTTCCAGGTCGGCCGTAACCAAAAATGCCAGTACAATGCCAATAATGGCTGAATAGCCCGCCAGCAGCCGCTGCAAGTGGAATCGGGGCAGCAGACTGCCAATCACAAATAAGAGGAATGGAATCAGACACACATACGCGGCCGCCGAAGCATCCAGCCGCAGCCCATGCCCCATACTTCCCAGCACCTCCGCCACCGACAATTGCGCCGTCGCCTTGTATTGGTATCCTAGAAACAGACCCCGGCACAGCTCAAAAAACACCAGCCAGAAAAAAAAGTAGCGCGGCTGGAACGCAAAGCGGTTTTTCACGGCCTAAAGATAGAGCCCGACGGTACGCCCAAAAAACATTGCGCCATTACCAGTTTTGTGGTTGAGGAGCTGACTTTTTAAAAACAGGCTTAAAAAATAAGTCGATTGGCTAAAAAGAAGGTGGTATCTGAGAAAAAGAGTTAAAAATTAAGGGTAAGTCGTCATGATTTATGATTCATCATTTATCTTTGCCCTCACAATACGAACTCATCCAGCTCACTATTTCCCCGTTTGGTAGTCAATTCCTATGGCCATCCTCCGCTTTAAAGCCTTAGAACTCGTTAATCAGCGCCGCCCCATTACCGTGGAGCCCGCCGCCGCCCGTCGCTCCGACAGCTTCGGGCAAAGCGTGTTCAACCTGGAAGCCATGCGGGCCACCATGCCCGGCGATTATTTCAAAAAGCTCCAGGCCGCCATCAAGCAGGGCGCTACCGTGGAGCGCAACGTGGCCGATGCCGTGGCTTCGGCCATGAAAACCTGGGCCATGGCCAAGGGTGCCACCCACTACACGCACTGGTTTCAGCCCCTGACCGGTGCTACCGCCGAAAAGCACGACTCGTTTTTCGACCTGAATTCGGACGGCCGGCCGATTGAAAACTTCAAGGGCTCGGCCCTCGTGCAGCAGGAGCCCGATGCCTCATCGTTCCCCAACGGCGGCATCCGCAACACGTTTGAGGCCCGCGGCTACACCGCCTGGGACCCTACTTCGCCCGCCTTCATCATCGAGACGGTAGGAGCCAAAACGCTCTGCATTCCCACAATTTTCGTGGCTTACACCGGCGAGGCGCTCGACTACAAAGCCCCGCTGCTGAAGTCGCTGGCACTGCTGGAAAAGTCGGCCTTGGATGTTTGCCACTATTTCGACAAAGACGTAAACCGCGTGAACACCACGCTCGGCATCGAGCAGGAGTACTTCCTGGTTGACAAAGCGTTGTACGATGCCCGCCCCGACCTGGTGATGACCGGCCGTACCCTGTTTGGGCACACGCCGGCCAAAGGCCAGCAGCTCGACGACCATTATTTCGGCTCGATTCCGGCCCGGGTGCATGGCTTCATGCTGGAGTTTGAGGAAGAGGCCAACCTGCTCGGTATTCCGCTGCGGACCCGTCACAACGAGGTGGCCCCCAATCAGTTTGAGTGCGCCCCCACGTTTGAGGATGCCAATCTGGCCGTGGACCACAACCAGCTGTTGATGGACGTGATGGCCCGCGTGGGTGAGCGCCACAACTTCAAAGTGCTGCTGCACGAGAAGCCTTTCGCCGGCGTGAATGGCAGCGGCAAGCACAACAACTGGGCAATGAGCACCGACACCGGCGTAAACCTGCTCGCACCCGGCCGCCGGCCCAAGGAAAACCTGCAATTTCTGGCCTTCCTCATCACCACCATCAAAGCGGTGCATCGCTACGCCGACTTGCTGCGTTCGAGCATCGCCTCGGCCAGCAACGACCACCGCCTGGGGGCCAACGAGGCCCCGCCGGCCATCATGTCGGTGTTCCTGGGTTCGATGCTGGACGGCGTACTCGACGAGCTGGAGCGCACCGCCAAGCTGCCGCTTGATAAGGGCGACAACATTTACCTGAAACTGGGCATCGACAAGATTCCGGCCATTCTGCTCGACAACACCGACCGTAACCGTACCTCGCCGTTCGCCTTCACCGGCAACAAATTCGAGCTGCGCGCCGTGGGTTCGTCGGCCAACTGCTCCTCGGCCATGACGGTGCTCAACACCATCGTCGCCGACCAACTCATTGACTTCAAGCAGTCGGTGGATGCACTCATTGAGCAGGGCAAGAAAAAAGAAGTGGCCATCGTGGAAATTCTCCGCGAGTATGTAATATCTTCGAAAAACATTCGTTTCGAAGGCAACGGTTACTCCGACGAGTGGAAGGAAGAAGCCGAAAAGCGTGGCCTCAGCAACATTGCCACCACGCCCCAGGCCCTGGATGCCCTTGTGCGGGAAGATGCGGCCGACCTGTTTGCCCGCCACGGCATCTTCTCGGAAATTGAGCTGCACGCCCGCCACGAAATCCTGCTGGAGGAATACCAGAAGAAAATCCAGATTGAAAGCCGCGTAATGGGCGATTTGGCCATCAACCACATCATCCCAACCGCGCTTTCGTACCAGACCAAACTGGTGAACAACGTGCGCGGCCTGCGCGAACTCGGCCTCGACGACGAGCACAGCCAGGTAACGCTGGAAATGATTAAAGCCATTTCCCGCTACGTTTCGACCATCAAAACCAACGCCGACGCCATGACGGAGGCGCGTAAGCAAGCCAACAAAATCGGAGACGCCCGCGCCCTGGCCGTAGCGTACTGCGAAGAAGTAAAACCAAAATTCGACCCCATCCGCCGCGCCGTTGATAAACTGGAGCAGATGGTGGCCGACGAGGACTGGCCTCTGGTGAAGTACCGCGAACTATTGTTCAGCCGGTAATTCGTCAGCGGACGGAATCGGGTCCGGTGTTGGGTGGGAATTCTCGCCGCGCCCCGGTTTTGAAAGAGCCATCTCGGGTGAGGTGGCTTTTTTTGGTAATCTCCCGCAATCGTTTGCAGTCAGGTTCTGCTTGGATTTTATTGTAGTATGCTGGTTGGTAGTGCTGCTAGGCTGTTTTAACAGGCTTGGTCACTGGCGCGGCCAGGAGCAATGGCAGGCGAGGCGTTAGCGCATCGTTGGCCTCATTGGCTACCACTTCGGCGCTGCTGCCGGGGTCGGGCACCAGCATCTTCCAGGTGGCGTTGCGCAGCTCATCGAGCTTGTCGAGGGCTTCGCTGATGGTGGGATTGGACTTCAGCTTATCGAATAAGCCGCTTTTGTTGCCTACAGAAATCAGCTTTTCAATCACGAAGGGCAGCACCCAGCCCACCACGTTAGAAGCCAGGGCACCGCGCAGGCCTAAACGTAGCAGCAGACGCACAGTCATTTGCTCGACGAGCAGGACGCGGGCGGCGGGCAGGGCTTTATCGGCCAGGAAATCGGCCACCAGCTTGAGGTTGCCTTTTTCCACTTCGGCCCGCAGTACGTCCTGCACGCTGTCGAGGGCGCGGGCGGCCAGCTGCCGGAACAGGCGGCCGGTTTGCCAGGCGGCCAGGCCGGTGAAGCGGGCGGCACCCAGCAGCGAGGGCAGAAAACGTGGTTTTTTCATGGGTTGAAGCAGAATATTGGGCGCTAAATCGCTCGGGTTAGGAACGCAACGCAGGCGGGTTTGGTTAGCCAGCCTGGTAAGCAAAGACGCGGTAACTACTGAATTTTACCGTTTTTACGGCAATTAGCTAACGCTTCCATTTGCTGCTTGTTACTTCGCTGCCCGTTAGTAGCGTTTTTTCCTTTGTATGTCTGATTTGCTGCTGGATATAAATTTACAACACCTGCCCGACGATTATTTTGGCGGGGAATGGCAGGTAGCCAACCGCGTGCTGAATCGCAACGACCCCGGCAGTCCGCTGGCGCTGGCCGACCGGTTGGTGCTCACCCCGGGCCAGTTGGAGGCCCGGCCAACCCCGCCCGGCCCCAGCCAGACGGGTAGCTGGGAGGTGATGCGCGATGAGCTGATGAACCGCCCGTACCTCAATTTTGAGCTGCCCGATGAAGCCACCCGTGCCTTGGTCACGCGGCTGCGCCGCTCGGCCGATGGCTTGCGCAGCCAGCTGAATCTGTATTTCGCCTCGGGCATGGAGATGCAGCTCGACCGCGCCTGATTCCCATTTCGAAAAGCTATTTCCGAACCCTCATTTCCCATTCGTTCGTGAGTATTTCCCCTTCTGTTAATCCGTTACCCGCTTCAGCATTTCCCGCAACTGCTGAAAATGGGTTGGTTGGCCCGGAGCAGTTTACGTTTCTGGCCGATTTAATTCCGCAGCTGGTCTGGATAACTGACCCTACCGGCTTTCATACCTATTTCAACCAGCGCTGGATTGATTATACCGGTTACACGCTGACCGACAGCGTGGGGCCGAATATGTGGAATAACCTGCTGCATCCCGACGACCAGGCCCGCGCCCGCCAAGTGTGGGGGCACTCGCTGGCTACTGGTGATGATTACGAGATTGAATACCGCTTCAAAGGCCAGGATGGTGCTTACCGCTGGTTTCTGGGCCAGGCAAGGCCCCGCCGCGACGAAGCTGGCAACATCATTGCCTGGTTTGGCACCTGCACCGATATTCAGGACCAGAAACAAGCCCAGCAAGCCCAACAGCTGCGCGAGGAAGAGTTTACCACCCTAGCCGATAACATGGCCCAGCTGGCTTGGATGGCAAAACCCGACGGCCACATTTACTGGTACAACCAGCGCTGGTACGACTATACCGGCACCACGCTGGAAGAAATGCAGGGCTGGGGCTGGGATAAAGTTCATCACCCTGACTATGTGGATGGGGTAGTGAAATTTGTGACCAATGCCTGGGCGGCTGGCGAGCCGTTTGAGGTTACATTTCCCTTGCGCGGCAACGACGGCCAGTACCGCTGGTTTCTGACGCGGGCCGAGCCGATTCGCAACGAGAAGGGTGAGCTGGCACGCTGGCTGGGTACCAACACCGATGTAACGGCCATGCGCGAACTCCAGCAGCAACTCGAAACCGCGTATTCCGACCTCGAAGCCAAGGTGATGTTCCGCACCCTGGATTTGGAGCGTGAAGTGAAACAGTTGCGCGAAGGCGCTGGAAAATAGCGTATTGCATAATTAAATATTGCTTAAAACGGCTCTTCGGAGCCGTTTTTCGTTAGTAGCCCTGGCACATATCAATTCATTGGGCGGCTCAGCTTGCCCCAGCACTATCTACTATATGAATGCCATTGTAATCCAGCGGGCCGGCGGCCCCGAGGTACTTCAGTTGCAACAGCAGCCCAGGCCGCAGCCAGCGGCACACGAAGTGCTCATCCGGGTACACGCCGCCGGCGTAAACCGTCCCGATGTGCTAATGCGCCAGGGCAAATATGCCGGCAGTGGCGACGTAGTCGGCACGGTGCCCGGCCTGGAAATAGCGGGCACCGTGGAAGCCAGCGGAGTCGATGTAACCCGCTGGCATTCCGGCGATGCCGTGTGCGTCCTGCTGCCCGCCGGAGGCTACGCCGAATACGCCGTGGTGGATGCCCGCCACTGCCTGCCAGTGCCGGCCGAGCTGAGCCTGACCGAAGCCGCCGCCCTGCCCGAAACGGTGTTTACGGTGTGGCACAACGTGTTTCAGCGCGGGGGCTTGCAGCCCGGCGAAACGCTGCTGGTGCATGGCGGCAGCAGCGGCATTGGCACTACGGCCATCCAACTGGCCAAGGCGCTGGGCAGCCGCGTGGCCATTACGGCCGGCGACGAGGCCAAGTGCGACGCCTGCCGCCAACTGGGAGCCGACTGGGCCATCAACTATAAAACCCAGGATTTTGAGGAGGTGCTGAAAGCCGAAGGCGTCGATGTGATTCTCGACATGGTTGGCGGCGACTACATCGCCAAAAACCTGCGCCTGCTGAAGGACGACGGCCGCCTGGTTTTCGTGAATGCCATGCAGGGCGGCAAGGGCGAATTCAACGCGCTGGAGGTGATGCGGCGGCGGCTGAGCATCACGGGCAGCACGCTGCGGCCCCGCTCGGCCGATTTCAAGGCAGCGCTGGCGGCGGCCGTGGAGGAGCATGTGTGGCCGCTGATTGCAGCCGGAAAATTCCGGCCGGTTATCTACGAAACCTTCCCGTTAACAGACGCGGCGGAGGCGCATAAACTGATGGAAAGCAGCGCGCATATTGGCAAAATTGTGCTTGAAGTTGGCTGAGCCTGAAAATAGAAAGCACGTCATGCTGAGCGCAATCGAAGCATCTCTACCGCTGAAGTAATCATTTACTATTGCAGTAGAGATGCTTCGATTGCGCTCAGCATGACGTTCTAATTAATCCTGTCCTGCTGGCTTACGCCCGTTTCCACTTGATGCCGCAGCCAATGGCCTTGGTTTCATTGGTGGTAGCGGGCTTGCCGGCCAGGATTTCCGTCAGCGCATTCTCGACGTATTTGGTTTTGGCCAGCTTGGCATCTTCTGAATTGTCATCGATGGCCCCGATGTAGGAAACCACGAAATCTGCATCCTTTTTGGTCAGAATATAGAGGTGCGGCGTGCGGGTCGCGCCGAAGGTTTTGGCTACTTGCTGGCTTTCATCAACGAGATAGGGGAAGGCGTATTTCTTGGTTTGCATGGCGGCGTAGGAGTCGCCAGGGGCCACGGCCGGGTCGTTGGGGTTGATGGCCACCACGGGGTAGCCCAGCGGGGCGTACTTGGTATTCAGGGCGATGATGCGGCTTTCGTAGGCTTTAGCGAAGGGGCAGGTATTGCAGGTGAAGACGACAATGTAGCCTTTGGCGGCTTTGTTATCGGCCAGCGACACCGTTTTGCCATCGATGTTTTTCAGCTTGAAATCAGCCGCTTTGTCACCCACTTTGTAACCCTCGGCCAGCGGGCGCAGGATGAAGCCGCTCAGCAGCACAAAGCAAAGGGCGAGAAGGGACAGGGTCTTTTTCATGGCGTGGGACGGTTACGGGTTGATATTGAAAGATAACAACTACTCAAATTTCTTCAGCGCCGCCGTGAGCTCAGCGGCTGAAAGCTCGCGTTCGAAGGCGACGCGCTGCTTGGTGTTGTTGTTGAAAATGAGCGTGAAGGGCAGGGCACCCGACCATTTTGCATCCACCTTGTCAATCCACTCGTTGGGGTCGGGCTCATTCAGCAGCAGCACTTCCGATTTCAGTCCGCGCTGCTTCACGAAGGGTTTCACCTTCTTATCGAGCTGCGAAGCGTAATCCAGACTCACGAGTAGCACCTTCACCTTTTGGCCGGCATTCGCCACGCGCAATTGCTCAAAATTGGGCAGTTCCTTCACGCACGGCCCGCACCAAGTGGCCCAGAAATTTACCACGTAGGTCGTGTCCGTGGGGCGCGCCAGGCGCTTTTGCAGCTCGGGAAACTTGAGCACGGCGACGTTTTGAGCGAACGCCGGAGCTGCCAGCAGCAAGCTGGCGCTGAGCAGCGCGGGTTTCGAAAGAAGCATAAGTAGCTGGGCCGGGAACATAGGCAGGGGGCACCTCCGTATCCTACCAGACAGCGAAGCGCAGCCAGAAGTTGCGGCTCAGCCACGTCACACCCCGCCCCGAACTGCTTTACCTTTGTGCTGCCGCGCAACTTTCGCCTGCTTCCCCCGGTTTTTTGCTCATGAACAAAACGTATTGCCCCAGCCTCACCGAATACAAGCGCCGCGTGGCCCGCGTGGTCAACATTGGCGGCGTGCCCATGGGCGGCGACTACCCCATCCGCGTGCAGAGTATGACCACCGTGGACACGATGGACACCATGGGCTCGGTGGAGCAGACCCTGCGCATGGTGGAGGCCGGCTGCGAGTACGTGCGCATCACCGCGCCCAGCATGAAGGAGGCCCAGAACCTGCTGGAAATCAAGAAGGAGCTACGCAAGCGCGGCTGCAACGTGCCACTCATCGCCGACATTCACTTCACGCCTAATGCCGCCGAGCTGGCCGCCCGCATCGTGGAGAAAGTGCGCGTGAACCCCGGCAACTACGCCGACAAAAAGAAATTCGAGGAGATTGAATACACCGACGCTACCTACGCGGCCGAGGTGGAGCGCATCCGCGAGCGGTTCCGGCCGCTGGTCCAGATTTGCAAGCAGCACGGCACGGCCATGCGTATTGGCACCAACCACGGCTCGCTGAGCGACCGGATTCTGAGCCGCTACGGCGATACCCCGTTGGGCATGGTGGAGTCGGCGCTGGAGTTTCTGCGTCTTTGCGAGGAAGAAAATTACTACGACGTGGTGCTGAGCATGAAGGCCAGCAACACCCAGGTGATGGTGCAGGCCTACCGTCTGCTGGTGCAAAAGCTCGACGAGGAAGGCCTGCAGCCCTACCCGCTGCACCTGGGCGTGACGGAGGCTGGCGAGGCCGAAGACGGCCGCATCAAGAGCGCCGTGGGCATCGGCACGCTGCTGGAGGACGGCCTGGGCGACACCGTACGCGTGAGCCTGACCGAGGCCCCCGAGGCCGAAGCCCCGGTGGCTCGCATGCTGATTGACCGCTACACAGCCCGCGCCGCCACGGCCCGGCCCATCAGGCCGCTGGTGGGCGCGGAGCCCATCAACCCGTTTCAGTATTTCCGCCGCCACACGCATGAGGTGGTTAATTTCGGGGGCCAGAACGTGCCGCGCGTAGTGGCCGATTTGTCGCGTCTGCCGCATCTCGAATACGCTGACCTGCGCGCCGCCGGCCACCTGTATTCGCCCTTCCTCGACAAGTTTCAGATGGGCGACCTCGGGGCCGACTATATCTACACCGGTGAGCGGCCCGTGCCCTACATGCTGCCCAACGGCCTGAAGGAAATCGTGACCTTCACCGCTTGGCGTGACGCCGGCCACCGCCCCGAGCACTACCCGCTGATGACGCCCGACGCTTACATAGCCACTACGCCCGCACAGCGCCACCCGCAGCTCAACTTCCTGCTGGCCGACCTGGCCGCGCTCACTTCCGAGCTACTCCAGCACCTGCGCATCGACCAAACAGTGGTACTGACCCTGGAAACCAGTAATGCCCACGCCATGCCGGAGCTGCGCCGGGCCTTCTTCGAGCTGATAAACGCTGGCATCACCTGCCCGGTGGCGGTGCGCCGCTGCTACACCGTAGAGAACCCCGCCCAAACGCAACTCGACGCCGCGACTGACGTGGGCGGCCTGCTCATCGACGGCCTCGGCGACGGCATCTCGCTCTGCACCGATGCCCTGCCCGCGCAGGAACAGGAAGCTTGGCTGCGCGACATCGACACGCTGAACCAGCTCTCGTTCGGCATCCTGCAAGCGGCCCGCACCCGAATGAGCAAAACCGAATACATCAGCTGCCCCAGCTGCGGCCGTACCCTGTTCGATTTGCAGGAAACCACGGCCATGATTCGCAAGCGCACCGACCACCTAAAGGGCATCAAAATCGGCATCATGGGCTGCATCGTGAACGGCCCCGGCGAAATGGCCGACGCCGACTACGGCTACGTAGGCGTGGGCAAGGGAAAAATTGCCCTCTACCGCGGCCAGGAAGTCATCAAGAAAGCCGTACCCGAAGAACGGGCAGTTGATGACTTGATTGAGCTCATGCGCGAGGATGGGCGGTGGATTGAGAAGGAGTTGTTGGGGGAGCCGGTTGGGGCATAATAGATTGCCTATATGCTTGATTTTTATTTAATCAAAGACGAAGAGCCTAACAGCTATTCTTTCACGCAGGAGGAGTATGCTGGTGGAATTAGAATGCTGGAGTTTGAGCAAGCACAATATGCTCGTATCATTGAACCACATCTAGATTTTTTTAAAGACTTCCGTTGGTCAAGTGAGCAAGCAAAGCAAAAGTTACAGCATGTTCAGGCCACTAAAAGCGAGCAATTTGCTGCTTTGCAGAAGATATTGCAGCGAGCAATAGAAATGAATTGTGGTGTGATGGCTGTTGCTGACTAAGGAGAAGCTACTTACACTTATCCTTACGCCGAGTGTCGATAATGTGCGCGATTTTCCAGCCATCGGCCAGCTTCACTAACTGAAAGGAGTCGTAGCCGCAGTGGCTAAATTTGCTGCCCAGATAAAACTCATACGGTGCCCACACGCTGGCCAAATTGGCATCAATTAACACCCGCTCGAACTGCACTCGCTCGTCCCAGACGGCGGGGTGGGGTGTGCCCACGGCCTTTAAAAAGCCATTGATGGACTCGATTTCCAGCGTGGGCGGCTGGCCGGGCTTGCCTCCAAAACCGTGGAAAACGGCCGCCTGGGCCAGCGTGCGGCGTACGGCAGTGCTGTCGCCGCGCCGCATGCCATCAAAAAAGGCGGTGACGGTTTGCTTCACAGCCTCCGTTTCGGAGGGGGCTTTTTGGGCGTGGGCGGCGGGCGTGGCGGCAGCCAGCAAGCCGGCAAACAGGAGAGAGGAAGGGATTTTGTGCATCGGGACAGCGTTGAGATGGCTAAAGGCGCGCCGTAGATGCACGGGTTGCGCAGCCGGCGGCGAGGCGAATGTAGCTTTGCGGGCGTATGGAAACAGCCGTTCACCGTGGTCCGCTGGCCACGCAGTTTGCCGATGAAGGATTTGCCGTGCTTCCCACTTTCTACGCGCCCGACGAAGTAGCCGCTTTGCTGCGCGTTGTGGAAAGCGCAGCGGGTAATGGTCCCAACTTTCGGCGCAGCCAGGAAGTATTTGCCATCCGGGAGTTGCTGGAAGAAGTTCCAGGCCTCTGGCCGCCGCTTTATTCAACCGCGCTACGTGAGCTGTTGGCCGGGCTGTTTCCGGCGGGCTGCCAGCTCGTGAAAGCCATTTATTTCGACAAGCCCGCCGGCTCGAACTGGCTCGTGCCCTGGCACCAGGACCTGATGATAAACGTAGACCAACGTGCTGACCTGCCTGGTTTCGGCCCCTGGACCAGTAAGACCGAAGGTATTTCCGTGCAGCCGCCGATGGCGGTGCTGGAAAACGTGGTGACTCTACGCATCCACCTCGACAACTGCGACGCCACTAACGGCGCGCTGAAAGTAGTGCCCGGCTCGCACCGACACGGCGTGGTGCCGGCCGCCGCCATTGCCAGCCACACGCCGAATGCCACCACCTGCGCCGTGCCCGCCGGCGGGGCCATGCTGATGAAGCCGCTGCTACTGCACGCTTCCAACCGCAGTACCAGCAACCGGTCGCGCCGGGTGATGCACTTGGAATTTGCCTCGGTGGAACTGCCGGCCGGGCTGGCCTGGCGCGAGCGGCGGGATTTGTAGCACATGCTTCGGCTTGCGCATCATTGGGTCCGGCTGCACAACGTTATAACCAGGCACAAGCTAAAGCAGGTGATACATGCCGCGTTGCAAATCTTTCTGGCCCGCCGGGTGTTACCTTAGCTACTCCCCAATCTGCTCTGATTATGAACGGCAAAAACCTCTTCAACTTCGGCCCGGTCCTCGGTTACTACTTCCGGAAAAATGACCCGAATCGCAAGTCCAACTTCAACATGAAGACCATGCACTTCATCAATAAGCTCAGCCTGGCGATGTTCCTGGTGTGCTTGGTGGTGATGCTGTTTCGTTACGTGCTGTAAGAAAATTCGGGATGAATATCGAGGATTTTCGCGATTACTGCCTGCTGAAAGCCGGCGTAACCGAAGAGACGCCCTTCGGCCCCGAAACGCTGGTGTTCAAAGTCGGCGGCAAAGTCTTCGCCCTGACCGATATCGATACCTTCGGCAGCATCAATCTGAAGTGCGACCCCGAGCGCGCCGCCGAGCTGCGCGAGGTCCACGACTATGTGCTGCCCGGCTACCACATGAATAAGAAGCACTGGAACACGGTGCTCATCGGCACCGGAATTCCTGGGGGCCAGTTGCGTGAGCTGATTAACCACTCGTATGACCTGGTGCGGGCTTCATTGCCAAAAGTCGTAAAAGCGGCGCTGGAAATGTAGCTTGGACGCTGCGAGTCTGAGCCGCGAGCGCAGCGAGCATACGGAACTGGACGAATCCATACGCAAGATGCTCGCTGTGCTCGCGGCTCGGACTTGCAGCGTCCAAGCTACGTGTGCTACTGCCCGACCAGGAAAACCGCGTTGCCAAACATCAGTTTGCCGCCCTGCCAGAAGGCGCGGAACAGCGGGTTATCACCTAAATAAACCACCGAGCCGCGGCCTAAATCCTGGGTGCCGACCACGAACGTGTCGCTAAGCTCCTTGCGGGCTTTGGTGCCGGTGAAACCGGCGGAATAGCTGTCCTTCTTGATGACGCCCACGTTCCAGCCTCCTTTACCCAGGAAGCTGTAGTTGAGCGGATTGCGGACCAGCGCAAAATAGGTGTCGCCGTAGCCGAAGGCCAGCGGGTGGGTGTTGTCGAGCTGCACGCGGTAGATGCTGCCCTGCACGGCATCCTCGGCTTCCTCGCGCTCGGCGTCGCCGTAGCGGCGCAGCAGGCGGTAGGGGTTGGCCTTGAGGTCTTTTTTGATGGCGGTGGAATCGGCGGTTTTGGGCTTGAGCAGGAAATCCTTTTTGCCGGACAGGAATTTGGCCGCGCCTTCCAGCGCGATGAGGCGGCCGCCGTCACGCACCCAGGCTTTGAGGCTTTCGAGGTTACGGTCGTTGTACACGTCGCCGTAGCCGCCGCCGTTAGGCAGGATGAGCACGTTGTATTTATTAAGCGAAACGCGGCTGAGGTAGTCGGTGCCGAGTACCGTGAGCGGGTAGCCCAGTTGCTGTTCGAAGAAGTGCCACACCTCACCGAAAGCCGTGGCATCCACGCCGGGGCCAGCTACTACGGCCACGGTGGGCTGCTTCACAAAATGCACCGAGTTGGAGCCCAGGTCGCGTCCCGTAGTCGAAAAGCCTGATTTTACGGCCATAACCGTGGTGCCGGCCGAGTCGGCCTGGGCGCGCACCAGCTGGTCGAACCGCGCCCCGAGGCCTTCGTTGCCGGTGCGGGTGATGATGAGCGTGCCGGGCGCGTACTGCTGGCCTTCCGACTCGAAGGCCTTTTCGGCGTAGCGCACTTTCACTTTTTGTTGCAGCAGGCGGCTAAGGAAGCGCACGTCCTGCAAAGAGTTCCAGCGGGCGAGGTAGGCGTAAGGGCGGTCGGCCGTAGCGGCGCTACCCTTCACGCTGGCGGTGGCGGTCGCGCCAGTTGAGGCATCGAGGCGGCCGGCCACGGCGTAGGATTTCAGGCCGAAGGCGTAGGGCAGCGCCCAGGAGGTGATGTCATAGGTGAGCGAATCTTCGAGCTGGGACTTGGGCTCGAACAGCACCTTCACCAGCGTCGATTTGGGCTGATACATGCTGATAACCACGTCGCGGGGCTCAATGGTGACGTCGCCGGTTTTGCCGCTGGTGTAGCTGAAGCCGCGCGTTTTGGTACGCTTGAGGGCGTAGCCATACCGAATCTGGTTGCGGTCGAGGTACTGGGTGAAGGCGCGGAGCTGGCCGGGGTCGTTGCCGGCCGCCATCACGTAGCTCTTGAACTCGCCCTGGGGCTTGCTGGTGGCGTTGGCGAAGTAGCTCTGGAACTCGCGTAGCAGGTCGTCGTGCCGCTCGGCGGTGGCCTGGATGGTAGCGCGGCTGGCCGCGTGGTGGTGCGCGATGCGCTGGGCCAGCGTCAGGGTGTCGCCGTCGAGGCGGGCGTACGCCACGCCGGCGGGGCCGCCGCCGCCCTGCTCATACGTCATGCCAATGGCCCCGTTGAAGCTGGGCCAGGTGTCGCCGTAGGTGGGGGCGTAGAGGTCGTAGACTTCGCGGGTGAAATACAGCCAGTTGTTCTTGTCGAAGGCCACTTTGTTGTAATCGCCCAGCACGCCCTGAAACTTGCGCTGCCAGGCCGTGAGGTCGGCGTGGTAGGGCTTGGCGGCGGGCGAGAAGTAGTAGGTGTTGTTCGGCCCCATCTCGTGGAAATCGGCGTGTACTTCGGGCAGCCACTGGTTGTAGAGGGCGATGCGCTGCTTGGTTTCCTGCTGGGTTTGCCAGGCCCAGTCGCGGTTCAGGTCGAAATAGTAGTGGTTGAAGCGGCCGCCGGGCCAGGGCTCGTGGTGTTCCCAGGAATCGGGGCCGGCGTTGCCTGACTGGTTGCGGACGCGGTTGTACCAGTTCACGTACCGGTCGTGGCCGTCGGGGTTGATGCAGGGGTCGACGATGACGACGGTGTTATTGAGCCAGTCCTGCATCTGCTGGTCCTGCGGGTTGGCCAGGTCGTAAAGCACCTGCATCACGGCTTCGGAGCTCACGGCTTCGTTGCCGTGTACGTTGTAGCTCAGCCAGCACACGCCGGGCATTTGGCGTTGGCCGCTGCCGCTTTCAAGGCCAGCGAGGCGCAGATTGTTGTGGCGCACGTCTTCGAGCTTTCCGAATGTTTCGGCGCTGGCAATCTGCACCACTTCGAGCGGGCGCTTCTCGTAGGTGCTGCCGTAGCGCACAAGCTTCATGCGGCCGGGTGCGTGGGCGGTGATGTGGGCCACGTAGCGCAGCAGGTCGGCGTGGGGCGTGAACTGCGCTCCGAGCTTGTAGCCGAGGAACTGCTCGGGCGTGAGCAGCGGGCCGGAGGCATCGGTGGTTTGGGCGCGGGCGGCGAAGCTGACTGATAGGAGTATAGCCAGTAGTCCAAGAAGCCGTCGTCCAGAAGTAAAAAGATGCATTAGAAAGTAGGATGAAATGCCAATGTTGTTGTGTGCAAAGATGAAGTACACTTCTCGTCTATGAGTCCCAGCGGGGCGGCATAGCAGTAGTAAGCAACGCAAAAAGAATGAAAAAGCCCCAGCGGGGCGACACTCGTTCAACGAATGCCGCCCCGCTGGGGCTTGCCAACAGTTTCAGCAGGGATTTACACCACCACGTTCACCATCCGCCCCGGCACCACAATCACCTTCTTCGCCGACTTGCCTTCGCCGTGCTTCGCCAGGAAATCCGACGCCAGCACGGCGGTTTCAATCTCGGCGGCGGTGGCGGCGGCGGCAAACTGCATCTGCTCGCGCACCTTGCCGTTGATGGCCAGCGGGTAGGTCACGGTGTCTTCCACAAGGAATTCTTCGCGGAACTCGGGGTAGCTGGCCGTGGAGATGCTGCCGGCCGCGTGGCCCAGCTCCTGCCACAGCTCCTCGGCCAAGTGCGGGGCGTACGGGCTCACCAGCAGCACCAGCGGCTCCAGAATAGCGCGCTTGTGGCACTTGAAGGCCGTGAGCTCGTTCACGGTAATCATGAACAGGCTGACGGAGGTGTTGAAGCTGAACTTCTCGATGTCTTCCTGGGCCTTTTGGATGGCGCGGTGCAGCACCTTGAGCTCGGCCGGGGTGGCGGCCTCGTCGGTTACGGCCAGGGGGCCGTCTTCGGGGTGGAAGAGGCGCCAGAGCTTCTTTAGGAAGCCGCTCACGCCGCTGATGCCGTTGGTGTTCCAGGGCTTGTACTGCTCCAGCGGGCCGAGGAACATCTCGTAGAGGCGCAGCGCGTCCGCGCCGTATTTGCCAATCAAGTCATTCGGATTAATGACATTGAATTTGGCTTTCGACATTTTTTCAACTTCCCAGCCGCTTACGTACGTGCCGTTGTCTTCCGTAATGAATTCGGCATCGCTGTAATCAGGCCGCCATTTCCGGAAGGCTTCCATGTCGAGAATGTCATTCTCCAGAATGCTCACATCGACGTGCAAAGCGGTGGTTTCGTACTGGTCTTTCTTGCCCAGCGTCACGAATTTATTGGTGCCGTTGATGCGATACACGAAATTCGACCGGCCCAATATCATCCCCTGATTAATCAGTTTCTGAAATGGCTCGCCGCTGCTGACGAGGCCCAAATCCTTTAGGAACAGGTACCAGAACCGGGCGTAGAGCAGGTGGCCGGTGGCGTGCTCAGCCCCGCCCATGTAGAGGTCCACGCTGCCCCAGTAGTGCTCGGCTTCCTCCGATACGAAGCGGGCTTCGTTGGTGGGGTCCATGTAGCGGAGGTAGTACCACGACGAGCCCGCCCAGCCGGGCATGGTGCTCAGCTCGTAGGGGTATTTATCCTTATAGAGCCAGTTTTGGGCGCGGCCGAGGGGCGGCTCGCCGGTTTCGGTGGGCTTGTACTCGTCGATTTCGGGTAGCACCAGCGGCAGGTCGCTTTCGGCGATGCCATACGCGGTGCCGTCCTTGTAGTAAATCGGAATGGGCTCGCCCCAGTAGCGCTGGCGGCCGAAAATGGCGTCGCGCTGGCGGAAATTCACCTTGCCTTTGCCCAGGCCCTTTTCTTCGAGGAAGGCGATGAGCTTGGGCGTGGCTTCTTTGTAGGTGAGGCCGTTGATGATGCCGGAATTGATGTAGCGGCCTTCCTTGGTGGGGTCGGCCTGCTGGTCGAGGCCCTGCTGGGCGTCGGAAATGGCGGGGATGGGTAGGTTGAAGTGCTGGGCGAAGAGGTAGTCGCGCTGGTCGCCGCTGGGCACGGCCATCACCGCGCCGGTGCCGTAGCCGGCCAGCACGTAGTCGGCCAGCCAGATGGGCACGGGCTCGTTATTCACCGGGTTCAGGGCGTAAGCCCCGGTGAACACGCCGGACACGGCCTTTACGTCGGTCAGGCGGTCGCGCTCCGAGCGGCGCTTGGTGGCGGCGATGTACTCGTCCACGGCGGCGCGCTGGGCGGGTGTGGTGAGTTCATCCACCAGCTCATGTTCAGGAGCCAGCACCAGGAATGTGGCCCCGTAAATGGTGTCGACGCGCGTAGTATAGACCTTTATTTGGGCGGTTTCGGAGCCTTGCACCGGGAACGTCACTTCGGCCCCAATGCTCTTGCCAATCCAGTTGCGCTGCATCTCCTTCACGGCATCGGGCCAGTCGAGTTGGTCGAGACCGAGTAAGAGGCGGTCGGCGTAGGCGGTGATGCGCAGGTTCCACTGGGGCATGAGGCGGCGCTCGACGGGGAATCCTCCCCGCTCGCTCAGGCCGTCTTTCACTTCATCATTGCTCAGCACCGTGCCCAGGCCAGGGCACCAGTTCACGTAGGTGTCCTGCTGGTAGGCGAGGCGGTAGGGGAGCACGGCGGCCAGCTTCTGCTTTTCACTGAACAATTGCCATTGGCCGGCCGAAAAGCTGAGGCGGTCGCCGTCGTCGCCGGCGGCGCGGATGCCGTCGCTGCCGGTGGCGGCAAAGCGGGCGGTGAGGTCGGTGAGGGGCTCGGCCTTATTGGTATCGAGGTTGTACCAGGAGTTGAACAGCTTGAAGAAAATCCACTGCGTCCACTTGTAGTAAGAGGCGTCGGAAGTCCGCACTTCGCGGTTCCAGTCGTAGCTGAAACCGAGGCTGCTGAGCTGCTGTACGTAGGTTTCAATGTTCTTATCGGTGGTAAGCGCGGGGTGCTGGCCGGTCTGGATGGCGTACTGCTCGGCGGGTAGACCGAAGGAGTCGAAGCCCATGGGATGCAGCACGTTGAAGCCGCGCAGGCGCTTGTAGCGCGTCACGATATCGGAGGCAATGTAGCCCAGCGGGTGCCCTACGTGCAGGCCCGCCCCGGAGGGGTACGGGAACATGTCGAGCACGTAGTACTTGGGCTTCTCGGAGTGGTTCTGGGTCTGGAACGTGTGGTGCTGTTTCCAGTGGGCCTGCCACTTCTTTTCAATTTCTTCGGGACGGTATGCGGGCATCTTGCGCGGAGTTTATTCCGGGCAAAGGTAGGACGTAGCGTAAGTAGCGCGAACTTTGTAGTTCGCGTCCCCGCGCATTTCGCCAGTCGTTCACGCGGCTTGAACGGCGCGGGGACGCGAACTACAAAGTTCGCGCTACTGTCGTGCGGCTTTCCGTATTGTTGTCATGGCCCGCATCCCCAAAGAATTAGTTGACCAGATTATCCAGACCGCCGACATCGTGGAAGTCGTCGGCGACTTTGTGCAGCTCAAGCGCAAAGGTCAGAATCTGTGGGCCCCGTGTCCGTTCCACAACGAGAAGTCGCCGTCGTTTTCGGTAAATCCGGCCAAGTCGCTCTATAAGTGCTTCGGCTGCGGCAAGGCCGGCGGCGTGGTGCAGTTCGTGATGGATGTGGAAGGAACCAGCTACGTGGAGGCCCTGAAATACCTGGCCAAAAAGTACGCCATCACCATTGAGGAGGAAGAACGCACGCCCCAGCAACAGCTGGAGCAGAACGAGCGCGACTCCCAATTCATCGTCTCCGACTTCGCCAAAAACCACTTCCACCGCCTGCTGCTCAACTCCGAGGAGGGCATGAGCATCGGCTATGGCTACCTTAAAGAGCGCGGCCTGAACCTGAGCACCATCCAGACCTTCGAGCTGGGCTACTCCCTCGATAGCTGGGACGACCTGATGAAAGCCGCCGAAACGGCCGGCTACGACAAGAAATACCTGGAAAAAACCGGCCTGACGGTCATCCGCACCGACGACCAGGGCAAGGACACCGGCCGACGCTACGACCGGTTCCGGGGCCGCGTGATGTTCCCGATTCACAACATCAGCGGCCGGGTGGTGGGCTTTGGGGCGCGCACGCTGAAGCGCGACGACAAGATGGCGAAGTACCTGAACTCGCCCGAGTCGGAGATTTACCACAAGTCGGACGTGCTGTATGGCCTGTTCCAGGCCCGGCAGGCTATTCGCACGCAGGAGGTTTGCTATCTGGTCGAAGGCTACTTGGACGTGCTTTCGCTGTTTCAGGGCGGGATTAAAAACGTGGTGGCTTCGTCGGGTACTTCGCTTACCGAAGGGCAAATCCGGCTCATTAAGCGGTATTCCGACAACGTGACGGTGCTGTACGATGGCGACGCGGCCGGCATCAAGGCCTCGCTACGCGGCACGGATTTGCTGCTCGAAGGCGGCCTGAATGTGCGCGTGGTGCTGTTTCCCGACGGCGACGACCCCGACAGCTACATCCGCAAAGTGGGCGACCAGCGCTTCACCGAGTACATCGAAACCCAGAGCCAGGACTTCATCTCCTTCAAAACCACGCTCGTGGCCCGCGAGGCCAGCAACGACCCGGTGAAGAAGGCCGAAGCCATCCGCGACGTGCTGCACAGCATCGCCAAAGTGCCCGACGCCATCAAGCGCCAGGTGTTTTTGCAGCAGACCTCGGCCACGTTCGGCATCGATGAGCAGGTGCTCATCACGGAGTATAACAAGCTGGTGAAGTCGCCCGCTAAGCCCGGCGGCTCCGGTGATAACCGGGGCAACTACGGCCAGGGCGCAGGCAGTGCCAACAGCGGCTATCCGCCCAGCTCCAACCCGCGCTCAGCCCCGCCTGCCCGCCCAATGACGGACGAGGAGGAGGCCGAAATGATGATGTACGGCGGGGCCGAAGCCACCGTGGAAATCCTGGGCGCGGGCGCTTCGTTTCAGTCGGGACCCAGCAAAACGGACCGGGAAGACGACACGCCCGACATGCTCCAGGTCTGCGAGCGTGAGGTTCTGCGCCTGCTCGTCCTCTATTCCGGTCGCGAAATTGAGCCCGAGGTGAGCGTGGCCGGCTACCTCATGGGCCAGCTCGGCGAAAACCCGCTCACCCGGCCGCTCTACGCCGAAATGTGGGAAATCTGCCGGCAGGAGCTGCTGGCCGGCCGCTTCCCCGATGCCCGCCTGCTGGCCCAGAACGAGCGCGAGGACATCCGCCAGCTCATCACCGACCTGGCCACCGAGCGCTACGAAATCAGCCCCAACTGGCGCACCAAGGAAATCTACGTCTTCAACGAAGTGGACCTGCCCCAGCTGGCCTGCGACAACGCCGTGCTGCGCCTCAACAAGGTCCACGTCCAGCGCGAGCTTGACCAGTGCCTCGAAAAGCTGCGCCATCCAATTGAAGACGCCGAAATGTTCGAAATTCTCGGCGACATCAAGCGCCTCAAGGAGCTGGATAACGAGCTGGCGGCGCTACTGGGAACCGTGGTAGCGCGGGGCACCTGAGTAGTCGTTACGAATGAAAAAGAACGTCATGCTGAGCGCAGCCGAAGCATCTCTACCGCAATAGCAAATAATTACTTCAGCGGTAGAGATGCTTCGGCTGCGCTCAGCATGACGTTCTTTGCTCCTCTATTTGCCTACCTGATTAATGCTCCAGCGCCTCAACATCAACCGCCTGATTCTGGCCGTCATTCTCACCGTGTCGAGTATGATTATTGGCATGGTCGGCTTCACCTACATTGAGCATTACAGCCCTGTCGATGCGTTTTACATGACGGTGACGACCATTTCCACGGTGGGCTATGGCGAGCTGCACACCTTCTCGGAAGCCGGCCGGCTGTTTGTTTCCATCTATATCCTCTACAATCTGGTAGTGGTGGCCTACCTCGTGTCGGTTTTCTCTTCCTTTATCTTTGACGGCGAGCTGCGCAAAATTTATAGAATGATAAAAACCGACCAGGAGATAAAGCGTTTCAGCGGCCACGTTATCGTGTGCGGGTTTGGCCGCAATGGCCGCCGGGCCTACCAGGAGCTGCGGGCCAGCGGGGCCCGCGTGGTGGTGATTGAATCCAACCAGGACCTGATGAAAAGCATCACCGAAGGCCATACCGGCGAGGATTACGACGGCGACGGTGTGCCCGGTGGCAGCATCTTCACGGTTTTCGGTGATGCTACCAACGACATTATCCTCAAGCAGGCCGGAGTGGAGCGCGCCTCGGCCCTCATTACGTCCCTGCCCAAGGATGCCGACAATGTGTTTGTGGCTCTCTCGGCCCGCGCCCTCAACCCGCGCATGAAAATCATCGCCCGCGCCTCGCTCAAAACATCGGAAAGCAAGCTCATTTCGGCCGGGGCCGACTCGGTGGTCATGCCCGACGAAATCGGGGGCTCACACATGGCCAAGCTGGTGGTGCGCCCCGAAGTTATCCGCTTTCTGGATTTGATTTCGGGCCTCAGCGCCGACAAATTGCGCCTCGAAGAAATGACGTTTCAGCAAATCCGCAGCGATTTGCACGGCCGCACTATCCGCGAGCTCGACGTGCGCTCCATCACGGGGGCCACCATCATCGGCCTGCGCCAAGCCGATGGCTCCCTACTGGTGAGCCCGCCCGTGGACTATGTGCCCAAAGCCGGCGACGTGCTGCTGGTGCTCGGCAGCGAGGAGCAGATTGAAAACTTCGAAGTGCGCTTCCGGCAACTGTAATTGAGTTAGGAGTTATGAGTTAAAAGTTGGTGTAACGCCAACCGACCTGACAAAAACCCATAACTCCTAACGCTCAACTCATAACTCACCCAAGTGCATATTCTGCAACTCTGCCCGCGCGTTCCTTTCCCGCTTACTACCGGCGGGGCCATTGCCATGTATGATGTGGCGGCGGGTCTGGTGCAGGCCGGCCACCGCGTCACGATGCTGGCCATCAACACGCCCAAGCACCACCAGCCGGCCGATGCGTTGGACCATCTGGGACCGAACTTCCGGCTGGTGACGGTGGATGTGAATACGGATATTACGCCGCTGCACGCCCTGAAAAACCTGCTGCTGAGCCGCCAGCCCTACATCGTGGAGCGGTTCATCAGCCCGGCGGTGGGAAAGAAGCTGGTGGAAATTCTCGAAAATGAAACGGTGGACGTGGTGCAGTTTGAGGGCACGTTTGCCGCATGGTACGCCGAGTTTCTGGGTCGCCGCGAAAGCGCCGGCCTGCGCGTGCCGCCGCTGGTGCTGCGCGCCCACAACCTGGAGCACACCATCTGGCACATGCTGGCCGGGCGCGAGCCGAACCCGCTCAAGCGCTTCTACCTGCGCGATATGGCCGCCCGGCTGGAACGCTTCGAGCGCCGCCACCTGGCCCAGTTCGATGCCGTGGCCGCCATTACCGGCGACGATGCCCGGCGGCTGCAAGCCCTGGGCTGCCCCGAGCCGGTGGTGTTTATCCCCGCCGGTGTCGATTTCACCCGCTTCCAGGCTGACCCCGCCATCAAGCCCCGGCCGCGCACGCTGTTCATGATTGGCTCGCTGAACTGGCTGCCTAATCTGGAGGGCCTGCACTGGCTGCTGCGCGAAATCTGGCCCACCATTCACGCCGAAATGCCTGATGTGGAGCTGCACATTGCCGGCAGCGGCACGCCGGAGGAACTGCTACGCCCGCGCACCGACAACGTCTTTGTCCATGGTTTTGTGGAGTCGGCCCCGGCCTTTATGCAGCAATATGAGTTGATGCTGGTGCCGCTGCTCAGCGGGGGCGGCATGCGCATCAAAATCATAGAAGCAATGGCCCTGGGCAAGGCCGTGCTGAGCACCACGCTGGGCGCGGAAGGCATTGCCGTGCGCGACGGCCACGACATCGTGCTGCGCGACACCGCCGCCGAGTGGCTGGACGCGCTCCGGGCCTGGGGCCGCCAGGAAGTGCCCGTGGCCGCCATCGGCGCAGCTGCCGCCCACACCGCCACCCACGTCTACGACCGCCGCCGGGTAACCGGGCAGTTCGTGGGCTTATACGAGCGGCTGCGGCCGGTTCCGGCCGCATGATGATGGCCGCGCTCCTGCTGGTGTTTTGGGGCTGCCTGCTGCTGGTGGCGCATACCTACGTGCTGTTTCCGGTGCTGCTGGGCCGGCTGGCCCGGGGCCGCCGCCAAAACCCGGACGTGTACCCGGCCGGCGCGCCCGACCTGCCGGCCGTGGATATTCTGCTGGCCGCGCACAACGAGGAAGCCGTAATTGAAGAGAAAATTCGCACCACGTTCGCCACTACCTACCCGCTCGACCGGCTGCGGCTGCTGGTGGGCTCCGATAATTCGTCGGACCAGACCAATGCCCTGCTGGCCGCGTTGGCCCAAAAACACCCGCAGCTGCAATTCGAAGCCTACGGCCAGCGCACCGGCAAGCCCGGCGTGATTGACCGCCTGGCCCGCCAGGCCACCGCTCCCGTACTGGTGCTCACGGATGCGAATGTGTTTTTCGCCCCTGATACCTTGTTTGAGCTGGTCAAGCATTTCCACAATCCGGCTATTGGCCTGGTGGGCGGCAATATTCTCAATCCCGACCACCGGGCTGAAGGGATTTCGGGTCAGGAAAAAGCCTACCTGGAGCGCGAGAACCGGATGAAATACCAGGAAGGCATGGTGTGGGGCGCGATGATGGGCGCGTTCGGCGGCTGCTTCGCGGTGCGGCGCGCCTGCTACCACCCGGCCCCGGCCGAGTTCTTGGTCGACGACTTTTACATCACCATGGCCGTGCTGCGCGATGGCTACCAGGCCATCAACGAGCTGGACGCCATTTGCTACGAGGACGTTTCGGACCATCTGCCCGAGGAGTTCCGGCGGAAGGCGCGCATTTCGGCCGGTAATTTTCAGAACCTGCGCGAGTTCCGCCGGCTGCTGTGGCCGCCGTGGCGCGGGGTGGCGTTTGCGTGGTGGTCGCACAAGGTGCTGCGCTGGCTCACGCCGCAATTGCTGCTGCTGCTGCTGGCCGCCACGGTGGGGCTGGTGGCGCACGGGGCGGGCTGGTTCTTTCAGCTGGCGCTGGCCGGGCAGCTGGGCCTGCCGCTGCTGCTGCTGCTCGATGCCGCGCTGCAACGCACCGGCCGGCACCCCCGGCTGCTGCGCTTCATCACGCACTTTTATAGCATGAACGCGGCCCTGCTGCTGGGCTACTGGCGCTACCTGCGGGGCATTAAAACCACCGTTTGGCAGCCCACGCAGCGCTTTCAGCAGGCGAAGTAATGTAGCGCGAACTTTTCGTTCGCGTCCCGTTCGGGTTGCCGTTGAGGACGCGAACGAAAAGTTCGCGCTACGGGGCGCGCGGCCAGCCGGGGCTAACTTTGTACCGGCCCTCGCTGTTATGGGCCGAAATACCCCACCCCATGCTTGACTCCATCGAATCCGCCATTGCCGACATCCGGGCTGGCAAAGTTGTTATCGTCGTTGACGACGAAGACCGTGAAAACGAGGGCGACTTTATCTGCGCGGCCGCCTGCGCTACGCCCGAAATTATCAATTTCATGGCCACCCACGGCCGGGGCTTGGTGTGCGCTTCGCTACCCGAAGAGCGCTGCGAAGCCCTAGGCCTCGACCTGATGGTGGGCACCAACACGGCCCTGCACGCCACGCCCTTCACGGTGTCGGTCGATTTGCTGAAGAACGGGGTGACCACCGGCATTTCGGCTTCGGACCGTAGCAAGACCATTCTGGCCCTCATCGACCCCACCACCAAGCCAGAGGAGCTGGGCAAGCCGGGCCATATTTTTCCCCTCAAGGCCCGCAAGGAAGGCGTGCTGCGCCGCGCCGGCCACACCGAGGCGGCCGTGGACCTGGCCCGCCTGGCTGGGCTGGCCCCGGCCGGGGTGCTGGTGGAGATTCTGAAAGAAGACGGCGAGATGGCCCGTCTGCCCGACCTCGAAATCGTGGCCAAAAAGTGGGGCCTAAAACTGGTTTCGGTGCAGGACCTCATCAAGTACCGCCTCGCTACCGAAAGCCTGATTACCCGCGAAATCTCGGTGCGAATGCCCACCGAGGACGGCGATTTCGACCTCTACGCCTTCACCCAGAACTCGAACGGGGCCAAGCATCTGGCCCTGGTGAAGGGCGATATCAGCGGGCCGGAGCCGGTGCTGGTGCGCGTGCATAGCTCCTGCGTGACGGGCGACATCTTCGGCTCGTGCCGCTGCGACTGCGGCCCGCAGCTGCGCCAGGCCATGCGTCAGATTGAGCGCGAAGGCCGCGGCGTCATCGTGTACATGAACCAGGAGGGCCGGGGCATCGGCCTGCTCAACAAGCTCAAAGCCTACAAGCTCCAGGAGCAGGGCCGCGACACGGTGGAAGCCAACGAGGACTTGGGTTTCAAGGGCGACGAGCGCGACTACGGCGTGGGCGCGAGCATGCTGCGCGACCTCGGCGTGAAGCAGATGCGCCTGCTCACCAACAACCCCAAGAAGCGCACCGGACTCATCGGCTACGGCCTCGAAATCGTAGAAACGCTGCCCATCGAAATCGACGCGAACCCGCATAACGAAGCTTATCTGACCACGAAGCGCGATAAGATGGGGCATACCATTATGAACGTGGTGCCGGTGGAAACGCCGGCGGCGTAAGGCAGTAACGCGGACTTTGTAGTCCGCGAGTCCAATGATTCCACTCGCGGACTACAAAGTCCGCGCTACATGAAGGCCGGCCGCAACGCCGGCCTTTTGCGTGGGTGGCCGGGCGCTGGCAACAAGTCGTGGATGAGAGGCAACAAGTGGTGGCTAAGGCCCGGCAAGTCGTAGATGAACGCCGGCAAGCAGTGGTTAAGGTCCGGCAAAGACTGGCGAGGCGCAGGCAAGGAGCGGAAGGGCTCTGGTAAGCCTTGGAACCGCGCCGGCAAGTCGGGGATGGTGCCCGGCAAGGGCCGGAGCGGGGGCGGCAAGGGCTGGAACCGGGCAGGCAAGCGGCCGGCCGTCGGCCCGCAGGCTGGAACCGGGCGGGCGGAGCGGCCGTCCCGAAAAATAAAAGCTACTTTAGCCGGCCTAACCATCACCTAACCCCTTCCTTTTCTTATGCACTCGTTCCGTGCCGACCAATTCCGAATGATGGGCGTGCTCTCGCCCTGGCTCACCACCAATATGCCGGCCATCGGCAAAAGTAAAATTGCGGCCAAGGAGGCCGCCGACGTACTGGCCGGCCTGCCCGCCGTGCAGGGCAAAGCGGGCCTCACGGCCACCGAAACCAAGAAGGTGACCGAGCGCCGCACCAAGCAGCAGAAGGCCTTTGAAACGCGGATACTCTCGATGCTCGGGCCGCTGCAGATGGTGGCAACTGCGGCTAACGACATGGGTTTTATGGGCCTGGTCACCATCGGGCGCAGTGCGTTCCGGCACTTGCGGCCCGAATTGCAGGCCGGGGTGGGGCAGCAGGTACTGGCCAAAGCCAAGGCCAACAAGGTGGCCCTGGCCGACCACGCCATCGACACGGACTTCCTCACCGAAACCCAATCCTTGGCCGATGCCTTCCAGCAGGGCCTGCCCGCTACCCAGTCGCTGCTCGATGCCCGCCACAACGCCAACGCCACCTACGAGGAAGTCCACGAAGCCCAGATGACCCAGATTTACGAGCTGGACAAGGCCATGGGCATCTTCGAAACCGTGAACCCGGAGCTGTTCAAGGGCTATAAGTCGGCCCGGGCACTGCTGGATTCGGGCGGGGGCAAGGCGAAGAAGGCGGGGAAGGCGGCGTAGCGCGAGATTTAGCTTCGCTGACTTTCGGTTGTAATCCGCGTCCCTGCGCCGTTAATATCTCCGCGTCGACGTGGAGGTGTTAACGGCGCAGTTTCGTTTTCTGCCGGGCCAAGTACCATTGTGATGCGTAACCTACAATGCCAACATCTTCGCTGGTGAAGCGCACCAGCACCCAGTTACGATTGGGTACTGCAACGACGGTTCCCTGCCGGTTGTGACCTATGTAGAGGAGCGGGTTGCCGGGGCCGTCGGCCCGGGGGCGTGGGCGGATGTTCAATAAACTGGCCATTACATAAACGGTATCGCCTGCCAGCAGCGGCGGTTGCATTGCTGCTGGGAAGACGCAGTTTGACGGGTGAATTGCCTGCGTGCTATTGGGAAGCACCGGTTGGGCCTGCATAGCATCGGCAAACAACAGAAGCAAGAAGCAGCAAGGCAGCAGAAGGAGTGGCGACATATGCTAAGGAAGGAAAAGAGTTGTTCGATATAAAACGGAATGCCTACCGGTATACTTCGGCGCTGCTGCTACTCCTGCGCCAGCTGCTGCCGCAGCATCGTGAGCATCGATTGGGCGGCGTATTCCGTGTTCAGGGCGCGGCCCCGGTCCAGCACGTACTCGCGGGTGATGGTGTGGGTGGCGTCGGCGTAGGCGAGGCAGACGGTCCCTACTTTCTTGGTTTCGGTGGCCCCGGTGGGGCCGGCAATGCCGCTGATGGCCACGGCCACGTCCACGCCCAGGCGGTGGCGGGCCCCCTCGGCCATCTCGCGCACGGTGGCCTCGCTCACGGCCCCGAACTCGGCCAGGGTTTCGGGCTTCACGCCCAGCTCCTGCTGCTTGATGTCGTTGTGGTAGGCCACGATGCCGCCCCGGAAATACGCCGAGCTGCCCGAGACGCTGGTGAGGCGCTGCGCAACCATGCCGCCGGTGCAGCTCTCGGCCGTGCCGATGGTGAGGTTTTTGGCCAGCAGCAATTTGCCGATGGCGGCTTCGAGGGTGGTTTCAGTTTCGGCAAAAATGTACTCGCCGATGCGTTCGCGCAGGGCGGGTAGCAGGGCCAGCATGCGGCCGCGCAGGTCGGGGAGGCCGTCGTCGGAGCCGGTCAGGCGCAGGCGCACGGCCCCGAAGCTGGGCAGGTAGGCCAGCTTGAAGTTGGCGGGCAGGGCATCTTCCCACTCCTCGATTTGCTTGGCCAGAAAGCTCTCGCCCAGGCCGGCCGTCATGACGACGACGTGCTCGATGGGGGCGATGTGAAACTGCGCCTGCAGGCGCGGCAGGACGTGGTCGGTCATCAGGCGCTTCATCTCGAAGGGCACGCCGGGCATACTCACGAAGATGGTGCCCTGGTCCGAAAACCACATGCCGGGGGCCGTGCCCACCGCGTTGTGCAGCACCTCGCAGTTGGCCGGCACCAGGGCCTGCTGGCGGTTCACGTCGAGCATGGGCCGCTGGAAGCGCTTAAAAATCTCTTCGACGTGGTGCAGCGTGGGCTCGTGCATCACCAGCTCGGTGCCGAAGTAGCGGGCGAGGACGTGCTTGGTCAGGTCGTCCTTCGTGGGACCCAGGCCGCCGGTGATGAGCACCACCTGCGCCCGCTGCCGGGCCTGGTCCAGGGCCGCCACAATCTCATCGGCCCGGTCCGATACCGACGAAATCTGGCGCACCCGCAGGCCGATTTTGCCCAGCTCCTGGCCCATAAAGGCCGAGTTGGTATCGATGACCTGACCATACAACAACTCGTCGCCGATGGTCATAATTTCGACATCGGGCGGCGCGGCGTGGGGAAGTTGGGGGGGGCTGGAAGCAGGGGTGGGCTGGGCCGTGGGCATGAGTTGGGCGAAAAAAATAGGTTTGGCCGCAAATTTGTCTTCAATTTGCACAAGCGGCGGTCCAAGGACAGCCACAGGGGCCATCCGGTTTTCCCGCCGCGTCCGTTTTTTTCATGTTTACTCGCATTGCCAGTGCCTTGCTCGTAGCCGGCCTGCTGGCCGCCTCGGCCCCCGCCGCCCACGCCCAGACCACCGCCGCGAAAGCTGCTGCCGCCAAAAAAGCCGCCGCCGCCAAGGCCGCCGCTGCTAAAACGGCCGCCGCCAAAGCCGCCGCTACCAAGGCTGCCGCTGCGAAAGCCGCCACCACCAAAGCTCCTGTGCCCGTAGCCGCGCCCGTTGCGCCCCTCACCGAAGCCCAGGCCAGCGCCGGCGTCAAGGAAGCCCTCAACAAGGGCATCGTGAAGGCCGTGCAGTTCGCCTCCGAGCCCGACGGCTTCAACCTCAACGACGACATCCACATCCCGGTGCCGCCCGACCTGGAAATCGTGAAAAGCACCGTGGGCCGCCTGCCGGGCATGAACACGGTGTTCGCCCAGCTCGAAACCCAACTCAACCGCGCCGCTGAGGCCGCCGCGCCCAAGGCCAAGGATATTTTCCTCAATGCCCTGGCCAACATCAGCATCACCGACGCCCTCACACTGGTGACCAGCGGCTCGACCGACGCGGCCACGCAGTTCCTGCGCAAATCCACGCAGCAGCAGCTGATTATGGCTTTCCACCCCGACATTGAAGCCGCCATCGACCAGGTAGGGGCCGGCCGCGCCTACGCCACCGTTACCGACAAATACAACAAGATTCCGCTGATGACGCCCGTCAACCTCAGCCTGGCCGACTACACCACCCAGAAAGCCGTGGATGGCCTGTTCATCCTGCTGGCCAACGAGGAAGCCAAAATCCGCAAGAACCCCGCCGCCCGCACCAGCGACATCCTTAAGTCAGTATTCGGCCGGTAGTCGCAGCTAACCAGATTACTTGATTGAAAAAGCCCCGGCTGGAATTTCCAGCCGGGGCTTTTTTGTGGGCATAAGCACCGTAGTTTCCTAGTAGTCGTCGCTGTCTAAGCTGCTGCCGCGGCGGCTGCCCCGGCCACTGCTATAGCCTTCGTCGTCCTCATCGTCGTCGTCGGCAAACTCGTCCTCGTCATCGTCGAGGCTGGTGAAGCCGCCGCGGTCGGAGTTTTCGGCGCGCTCGGCTTCCACAAATTCCTCTTCGCTCATGTTGGCCAGGTCCAGGGCCTCGTCGTGCGAGGAGCCCGTGTCGGTCCACATCAGGTAGTCGGCGTATTTGGCCGAGAGGCGGTCTTCGGTATTGCCAATAGCGGCAGCGCCGCCCTTGGCAGCGTAGGAGTCCAAGTTGTCGTCGTCGTCGAGCAAGTTGTCGTCCAGGTCGTCGTCATCAATCATGGCCGGGGCGGATTAGGGTGAGGTGAGAAAAGATGCTTGAGCAGGCCGCGAAGATACGTCCGCAGTGCATTTCCAGTTCCCTTCCCGCGCCTTTGATTGGGAGAAAAAAGATAAGCTCAAGCTTGGGAAAGGCGTTTTTACCGGTTCACCGGGTTGCTATTGCAGCCAAGAAATCAGGGAGTTGAAAGCCCGGAAATCATAGGTGCTACCCGCGCACCGGCTGAAAATCCGTCACTATCAATTCCTCGTCGCAGAAGCCGTATTCAGCCGGCACGTTGGAGCTGAGCAGCAGGGTGCGGCCGGCGCGGGTGGCCTGCACATGCTCCTGGTACCAGGCCACGCCGGTGGTGTCGAGGTTGGTAGTGGGCTCATCAAGCAGGAGCAGGGGCGCATCGGCATACAGCGCCATGCCGAGTTTCAGCCGCTGCTTCATACCGGAAGAAAACTCGCGGACCAGCTGGTGCCGCGCCTTTTCGAGGTACATGATACCAATAAGTTGGTCAAGCGTCACGCCGGGCCGCAGCGGCTTGAACTGCGTGTGGAATTGCAGCATCTCCAGCAGCGTCAGCTCTTCCAGCAGTTCCAGGTAGGGCGCGGCGTACGCCAGGTGCCGGGGCACGTCCTCCACGGCCAACGCCTGGCCCACCAACGAATAAGTCAGCGTGCCCTCGGTGGGTAACAGCTGCCCCGAAAAGGTGTTCAGCAGCGTGCTCTTGCCCGCGCCGTTAGGCCCGAGCACGGCGGTGGCGCTGCCCGGCCGGAAAACGCACGTCAAGCCCCGAAAAATCCAGTCGCGCTGGAAGCGCTTGCCCAGGCCTGTAGCGGTGATTTGCAAGGTGGAGAAGGTGGATTGATTGGGTTGTTTGAGTCAAAAGAGGCCGTCATGCAAAGCGCAGCGAAGCATCTTTACCGCAATAGTAAATCAATTACTTTCTCGGCAAAGATGCTTCGCTGCGCTCTGCATGACGGCCTCTTTTGACTCAAAACGGAATATGCTTACTCCGATTCGCTGCCGTCGGGCCGGCCGCGCTTGGGGCCTTTGATGATGCCCCGCGTCGCGGCCCGCACAAATTCCAGGGCCAGGTCGCGCTCGGGCGAAGCGGGCAGCTCCCGCTCAATTTGCGTCAGGGCATCGTGGTTGTTCATGCCGCCCAGGAAGAGCGTGCGGTACAGCTGCTGCACCATGTTGATGGCTTCTTCAGAAAAACCCCGGCGGCGCAGGCCCACCGAGTTGGCCCCGGCGTAGGAAAGCGGCTCACGGCCGGCCTTCACGTACGGCGGCACGTCCTTGCGCACCAGCGACCCCCCCGAAACCATGGCGTGCGCCCCAATTTTAACGAACTGATGCACCGCCGACGACCCGCCCACAATGGCATAGTCACCAATTTCGACGTGGCCCGCCACCTGCACGGTGTTGGCCAGAATGCAGTGATTGCCAATGATGCAGTCGTGGGCGATATGCACGTAGGCCATCAGCAGGCAGTGGCTGCCCACGCGGGTTTCGCCCCGGTCCACGGTGCCGCGGTTCACGGTCACGCACTCCCGAATCACGGTATTATCGCCGATAACGGCGGTAGTTTGTTCGCCGGCAAACTTCAAATCCTGCGGCACGGCCCCAATCACGGCACCCGGAAATACCTGGCAATTGGCCCCGATGCGGGCCCCATTCATGATTGTCACGTTCGGTCCAATCCAGGTGCCCTCCCCAATTTCGACATCGGCCGCAATGGTCGTAAACGGCTCGACGGTGACGCCCGCCGCAAGGCGAGCCGAAGGGTGAATATAGGCGAGGGGGGAAAGCATTCTTGGGGAGTTATGAGTTTTGAGTTAGGAGTTAAGAGTTATTTCAAAGCTGGCACATTCAATCAATCGGCTAACTCTTAACTCTTAACTTCTAACTCTTAACTTAAAAATTAGGCGTCTTTGCGAACGATGGCGGCGCTCATTTCGGCTTCGCACACCACTTTGCCATTCACGAAAGCCTGGCCGCGCATCTTGGCGATGCCGCGCTTGATGGGGGCCAGCAGTTGGCAATGATACACGATGGTATCGCCGGGCAGGACTTTTTTGCGGAAGCGGGCATTCTCAATGCCCAGGAAATACTGCCAGTAGTTTTCGGGGTCGGGCACAGTGTTCATCACCAGGATGCCGCCGGTCTGGGCCAGGCCCTCAATCTGGAGCACGCCGGGCATCACCGGGTTGCCGGGGAAGTGGCCCTGGAAGAACGGCTCATTAATCGACACGTTTTTGACGGCCGTCACCACCTGGTCGTCCAAGTGAACGACCTTGTCAATCATGATAAACGGGTAGCGATGGGGCAGCACCTGCATAATGCGGTTGATGTCCATCACCGGCTCGCGGTTGGGGTCGTACATCGGCACCGGGTTGGTGCGCGATTCCAGCATCTTCTTCTTGATTTTCTTGGCGAAGGCGACGTTGGCGGCGTGGCCGGGGCGGGCGGCCAGAATCTGGCCTTTCAGCGGGCGGCCCACCAAGGCGAGGTCGCCCACCAGGTCGAGGAGCTTGTGGCGGGCGGGCTCGTTTTTGTGGCGCAGGTCCACGTTGTTCAGAATGCCCTCTTTTTTCACCGACACGCGGGGCTTGCCCAGCATTTTGGCCAGGTCGGACAGTTCGTCGTCGCTCACCACGCGGTCCACTACCACGATGGCGTTGGAGAGGTCGCCGCCGCGAATGAGGTTGTTTTTGTAGAGCATTTCGAGCTCGTGCAAAAAGCAAAACGTGCGTGACGACGCAATTTCTTCGCTGAACTTGCCAATGTCGTCCAGCGTGGCGTGCTGTGAGCCCAAGACGGGCGAGTTGTAGTCCACCATCACCGTGAGGCGATAATCGGTGAGGGGCAGGGCGGCGATTTCGACCCCGCGCGCATTGTCCACGTACCGAATGCTTTCCGGAATTTCGTAGTAGTTGCGCAGCGCGTTCTGCTCTTCAAATCCCACCGAAGTCAGAGCCTTGATGAACTCGGCCGACGACCCGTCCATGATGGGCGGCTCGGGGCCGGAGAGCTGAATCAGCACGTTATCAAGCTGCAAACCAACGAGGGCCGCCAGCGTGTGCTCCACGGTGTTGATGCGGGCACCGTTCTGCTCGATGGTGGTGCCGCGGCTCAGGTCGACCACGTTGTCCACGTCGGCATCCACGATGGGCTGGCCGGGCAAATCGACCCGCTGAAACTTGTAGCCGTGGCCCACCGGAGCGGGGCAAAACGTCATGGTGGCCTCTACGCCGGTGTGCAGTCCGATGCCGCGCACCGTCACGGGTGCCTGAATGGTGTGTTGCTTGTCGTTCATTCTTGCTGATTGTCAGCTGTTAGCTGTTCGCAATCAGGCTGAAAGGCGTTTGACCCTGACAACTGACCACTAGCAACCGACAACTAATAGGCTGCAAAGCTAGGGCTTTTCTGTCGCGTTTTTCGCCTTCTCCAGCGAGGCCACGCGCTGTTCGAGCTCGGGCAGGCGGCGGAAAACGATTTGGGCGCGCTGGTTCTGCTTGAAGTCGAAGGCCGTGGAGCCTTGCAGGAAGGTGCCTTCCTGCTTCACGTTCTTGCCGATGCCGGACTGCGCGGTGACGGTCGTTTTGTTGGCCAGCGTGACGTGGCCGGCCATGCCCACCTGCCCGGCCAGCACGCAATAGTCGCCGATTTTGGCCGAGCCGGCAATGCCCGTTTGCGAAGCAATGACCGTGTGCTGGCCGATTTCCACGTTGTGGGCCAACTGCACGAGGTTGTCGATTTTGCTGCCCCGGCCGATGCGCGTGGAGCCCAGCGTGGCGCAGTCGATGGTGGCGTTGGCCCCAATGCTCACGTAGTCTTCGAGCACCACGTTGCCGATTTGTGGGATGGCTTTATAAGAACCGTCGGGTTGCGGGGCGAAACCGAAACCATCGGACCCAACCACGGCCCCAGCTTTGACGACGCAAAACTGACCGATAACGGTGTCGGAATAAATCTTAGCCCCGGCGTGAATGATGCTGCCCGCACCTATCGTGACCCGGTCGCCGATGTAGGCGTGCGGGAACACCAGCACGTTTTCGCCCAGCCTGCAATTCTGCCCGATGTAGGAAAACGCTCCCCGGTAATGCCCGACCCCAATCTCCGACGACTCGGCGATAAACGAAGGCTGCTCAACGCCGCGCTTGCCAGTGCGGGTGGCCTGCGCGTAAAATTCCAGCAGCTGGCTGAAGGCGGTGTACGGGTTTTCGACCCGAATCAGGGCCGGCGTGATGGCCTGTTTCAGCTCCAGAGAATGGGCCACAATGACGGCCGAAGCGCCGGTTTCGTAGAGAAACGGCTCGTATTTGCTATTCGAAAGGAAGGTGAGGGAGCCGGCTTGGGCCTCTTCAATCTTGGCCAGGCTGGAGATGCGCAGGGTGGCGTCGCCCTCCACGGTGCCGCCGAGGACTTCGGCAATTTGCTGAACGGTAAATTCCATAAGGCGCAAAATTAGGCGGCGGTTTCTGTTTTTAGTCTGAACATCTGTTTAACTGAACGTCATGCTGAGCGTAGCCGAAGCATCTCGCGTGGTTACTGTAATCCAATCGTTGAAAAAAGAATTACTGCCACACGCGAGATGCTTCGGCTGCGCTCAGCATGACGTTCTTTTTTATTCGTCTACTTCTAATTCGTTTACATTCAACGAACTCCCAAGTCCTACACAATCTCCTTCGGGTAGCAGATGTAAAATTTCTCTACCCGCTGGCTCAGGGCGCGAATGTTGGGCAGGTCGGACGCTTCCATTACGTTCACGATGTCGCCTTTTTTGGTCAGGATTTCAATGGGTTCCTGGCTTTCGGCGTTGTAGGCGCTGTTGCTGAGGCGGCCCGAAATCATGAGCAGCGCGGCTTCGTCCATGGGCAGTTTGAATTTTTCGGCGATGAGTTCCTGAATACCGAGCTTGAAATCGTCCTCGAATGGCGTTGGGGCGAGCACGATTTTGAGCAGGTTGCGGTGCAAAATGCTCTTAGCCAGGTAGCTGAGGACCACGTCGGGGTGGCCGGCCCAGGCCTTAATGGCCGACCAGATGTCGTAGTCGTCGAGTTCCACGAAATGGCTGAGGATTTTCTCGTCCTTCTCGAACTCGTCCAGGCTCACGGCGCGGCCCAGAAAGTAGCCCAGGCAGCTGTTGGCAGGCACTTCCACCCCCTGGCGGGCCAGGTCGCGGGCGCGTTGCACCACCCGGATGACCATTTGCTCGGCCGAGGTCACGGTTTTGTGCAGGTACACCTGCCAGTACATCAGCCGGCGGCTCACCAGAAAATTCTCGACCGAGTACACGGCTTTTTCTTCGAGCACCAGCCGCTCCTCATGTACGCGCAGCATCTTGATGAGGCGGTCGGCCCCGGGGCGGCCTTCCTCCACACCGGTATAAAAGGAGTCGCGGTTGAGGTAATCGAGGCGGTCCATGTCGAGCTGGCTGCTCACGAGCTGGTGAAAAAACGGCCGCTTGTAAGTACCCTTAAATATTTCAATGGCCAAATCAAGCTTGCCATGAAATTCCTTGTTCAGCCGCTCCATTAGAAATAACGACAGCTGTTCGTGCGGCACATCCTGAAAAATGGCGGTTTCCAAGGCGTGGGAAAGGGGGCCGTGGCCTACGTCGTGCAGCAGGATGGCCGCCAGCGCCGCTTCGCCCTCCACGGCCGAAATCTTCACGCCCTTGTCCTTGAGCGTGCGCAGGGCCAGCGACATCAGGTGCATGGCCCCCAGCGCGTGGTGAAAGCGCGTGTGCAGCGCCCCGGGGTACACAAAGCCCGTGAGGCCGAGCTGCTGAATGCGCCGCAGCCGCTGGAAATACGGGTGCTCAATCAGGTCAAACAGAAACTCCGTCGGGATGGTGACGAAGCCGTAAACGGGGTCGTTGAAAATTTTCTTTTTGTTCACGGAAGGGGCGGGGAGGGGATGGCGGGCAGAAAATAGGACAGTAGAAATACGGAGCGAATGGGCGAAAACAGGCAACATTTGCAGTGCCTGCCCGTCAATAACTGAACGCGAAGCTACGGCAGGCCGTTTGGGCAAGCTCAACCCTTCCTCGGGAGTGTGGCTCCGCGAAAGCAGCCGCGCTTCTATATATCCATTCGGGACGTCTTACGTTAGCTTTAATAACCAAGACGCTAAAGTCCCCAAGACCTCAAGTCCTTACTATGCAACAAACCACCATCCTCTGGGCCGACGACGAAATCGACCTGCTCAAGCCGCACCTGCTGTTTCTCAAGGAGAAAGGCTACGACGTAACGCCCGTTAACAGCGGTGCCGATGCCATTGAGGAGATTCAGGAAAAGAGCTACGACCTTGTGTTTCTCGATGAGAACATGCCCGGCCTTACCGGCCTGCAAACCCTCACCGAAATCAAGGCCATCCGGCCCACCGTGCCCGTGGTGATGATTACCAAGAGCGAGGAAGAGCACATTATGGAGTCGGCCATCGGCGCTAAAATTGCGGATTACCTGATTAAGCCGGTGAATCCGAGCCAGATATTGCTGTCGGTGAAAAAAGTGCTCGACAACAAGCGCCTCGTGAGCGAAGCTACCAACTCGGGCTACCAGCGCGATTTCCGCCAGCTCGGCATGCAGCTTTCCGACCGCCTTTCGCCCTCCGAGTGGGCCGACGTATACAAGAAACTGGTGTACTGGGAGCTCGAAATCAACGAAACCGAAGGCAAAAGCATGGCCGAGGTTTTCAATATGCAGAAGGACGAGGCCAACTCGTATTTCGGCCGCTTCATCACCGAAAACTACGAGGATTGGGTGGACGGCAGCGACAAGGACGCGCCGCTCATGTCGCATCAGCTATTTAAGGAGCGCGTGTTCCCAACCATGAAAGCCACCGGTGAAACGCCTGTGTATTTCGTGCTCATCGACAACCTGCGCTACGACCAGTGGAAAGTGCTGGAGCCCATCATCACCGAGATGTTTACGGTGGATAGCGAGGAGATGTATTACGCCATTTTGCCCACCACCACGGCCTATGCGCGAAACGCTATTTTCTCGGGTATGATGCCGTCGGATATTCAGAAGAAATACCCCAACCTGTGGGTGACCGACGACGACGACGAAGGCAAGAACCTGCACGAGGCCGAGTTCATGGAAATCAACTTCCAGAAGAATAACCAGAAGGCCAAGCACAGCTACCACAAGGTGACCAACTTGCAGGCCGGCAAGGACTTGTTGGGCAAGATGAGCAACCTGCACAACAACTACAAGTGCAACGTCATCGTGTATAACTTCGTGGATATGCTCTCGCACGCCCGCACCGATATGGCCATGATTCGGGAGCTGGCGGCCGACGAATCGGCTTACCGCAGCATCACCCGCTCATGGTTCCTGCACTCGCCGCTGTATGAAATGATGCAGCAGATTGCCGAGAAAAAAGGCAAGCTCATCATCACCACCGACCACGGCACCATCCGCTGCAAGCGCCCGTATAAGATTGTGGGCGACCGTAATACGAATACCAATCTGCGTTACAAGCACGGCAAAAACCTGGGCTTCGAGGACTCACGCGACGTGTACGTGGTGCGCAAGCCGGAATCTATTTTCCTGCCGCGTGAGAATGTGAGCACGGCGTATGTATTTACGATTGGGGACTATTTCTTTGCTTACCCCAACAACTACAATTACTACGTGAACTACTATAAGGACACATTCCAGCACGGCGGTATTTCGCTGGAGGAATGCATTATTCCTTACATCACGCTCACGGCGAAAGGGTAGATAAGTTTAATAATTGAAAAAGCCCGACAGACACTATATTGTGCTGTCGGGCTTTTTTATTTTTGGAATTTTACTGCGATGAATAACATAGAAATATTGCTGGGCTTGCTGATGATTTCTGCCTGTAGCCAGCAGAAACAACCAGTACAGCAATTTGAAAATAAAGATGCGCTGACTTCCAAAACGAACTTCAATAGTCAATTGGACACAGCCACTTTTGCAGTTCTGCCATTCTCGAAAAAATCAGATTATTTGTTTCTGAAATCAAGACCCGCTAAGTTAACGGCTGTGGAAATACAACAAGTAAATGACTTATTGAGCAAAGCAGTTGCAGAACAAAATCAAGCTGAGGAGAAGGACTTTCAGAAAATGATAAAAATATTTCTGGAAGCAGCTCAACACCGAGAAAATTACTTCATCAATCTAAGTAGATACAGACGCCAATTTATTGCTGTGATTAACCCGAAAGGCGAAAAAAAGGTTTGGGTAAACTGTTTCTGTTCATCTGAACCCAATTGGCGTAAAAAAGAATTGGTAGTTGACGACGGAGGAAACTGTTATTTCAACGTCAAAATCAATCTTACTAAAGCTATTTGGTACGAGATGATGGTAAATGGTGAAGCTTGATTTAAAAAACAGACTATTTCAATTTATCCAGCGCCGCCTTCAAACGCGGCAGCGCGGCCTGAATCGAATCCACTGTTTCAGCCCCAACCGAGGCGCGGAACCACGGCTCCGAGGCTGGCGAACCGAAAGCGCTAAAGGGCACCAGCGCCAGTTTGGCCTCGGCGATGAGATAGGAGGTGAGCTCGGCGGTGGTGGTTAGCACGGTGCCGTCGGGGGTGGTGCGACCTAGTACGTCGATTTTGGCGGTGAGGTAGATGGCCCCGGCCGGAGCCACGGCATCGACGGGGTAGCCTTCGGCTTTCAGCGCTTTCAAGCCGTCGAAAAGGCCTTCCAGCGAGCTTTGCAGGCGGCCTTTGATGCTGGTCAGGAACTCATCGACGGCCGCGGTTTCGGGCAGGAATTTGCCCATGGCTACCTGTTCGGCTTTGGGTGCCCAGGCCCCGACGTGGCCGAGGATGGATTTCATCTTATCGATGATGGTGGTGGGGCCGAAGCTGTAGCCCACGCGCACGCCGGTGGCGGCGAAGCACTTCGACGTGCCGTCGATGTAGATGACGTAATCGCGCAACTCGGGGCGCAGGCTTACGGGGTCGTAGTGCTTGGCTTCGCCGAAGGTGAGGAGCCAGTAAATCTGGTCGTAGAGGATGTATAGTGGTTTTTCATCGGGCCCCCGGCGCTTGTTTTCGGCAATCACTAGGTCGCAGATTTCTTCCAGGCCTTCCTTGGTGAATACGGTACCGGTGGGGTTCAGCGGCGAGCAGAGGGCCAGCAGGTTGGCGCCCGCTACATACGGGGCCAGGTCGGCGGCCGTGGGCATGAAGTCGTTTTCGGGCAGCGTGGGCACGGCTACGGGCGTGGCCCCCACGAGGTGGCAGTAGTGGTTGTTGTTCCAGCTGGGCAGCGGGAAAATGGCCTTGTCGCCTTCGTCCAGCAGGGCGCGGTAGGTAGCATAGATGAGCGGGCGCGACCCACCGGCAATAAGAATGTCGTTGGGACCATACTCCAAGCCTTGGCGAGCTTTCAAAAACGCCGATACGCTGTCGCGCAGCTCGCCCATGCCGGCGGCGGGCGGGTAGTTGGTCATGCCGGCCTGGTAGGCCGCGATGATGCCAGCGGTGAGCCCGGCCGGAATCGGAAAAATCTTGGAGTCGAAATCACCGATGGTCAGGTTGCAGATGTTCGCGCCCTGGCGCACCTGCTCGCTTACCTGGTTGCCAATTCGAATGATTTCGGAGCCGATTAGGCCGGCTGCCATCTTGGATACTTGCATGGGAAAACGGTGAAATGAATGCCGCTGCGGCCCACGAAGGTAAATGACGCTGCGCGTAATGAGGAATTAAGAATGACAAATGAGGAATCTGGATAGCGACCCTATAGACTCTAACTTCCTCATTTCTTATCAAGCTGCAGGCCCTACTGCCCGGCGGCGCGGCGCAGTTCCTCATCGGCCCCGGCGGCGCGCTTGCGGGCGGCGGCCACCTTGCTATTGCCGAAGCGGTAGGTGAAGGCCGCCGTGACCACCCGCGTATCCTGCCGGGTGTAGAAAGTTTCGACGAAGTTGTCGTAAGTGGACGTGATGCGCAGGGGCGTAGTGTAGAAGATGTCGGCCGCGTTCAGGCGCAGCGTACCCTGCTTGTTCCAAATGCTTTTTTGCAGACCTGCCGACACCTGGCTACGCGGCCGGATTACTTCGAAGCCGTACACTTCCCGCGACTCATAAAGCCCGGTCACTTCCGCCGACCAGCCGCCCGGTATTGTGAAGCTATTATTGGCCGTGAGGGTGCAGGCCAGCTGGCCCCGGTCGAGGGCGGTGCCGGCCAGGCTGCCCACGTAGCGAGCATAGTAGACGGTGCCGTTGGCGTAGACCGTCCACCATTTGCGGAGTTCCAGGGGCGCGGTGAGGGTGAGGCTGTAGTTGTGCAGTGTGTTCAGGTTCACGTTGCGGTTCACCACTAGGCGGCCGCCGTCGGGGGCGGGCTGCACCACGTTCACAATGGGTTGGTGGGTGCGGGCGTAGGCCAGGGCCGTCACAAACTTCTGGCGGTAAGTATGCGTCAGCTCAGCGGAGTAGCTGGTTTGGGCCACCAAATCGGGGTTGCCGGCACTGTAGGAAGTCGCGTCGAGGTAAGCCCGTAGTGGGTTCAGCTGGGCGTAGTTGGGCCGGTCGATGCGCCGGGCCACCGCTAGCCCCAGCGCGTGCCGGGCGCTGAGCGTGCGCTGCACCGTAGCGCTGGGAAACAGGTTGAGGTAGTGCCGCTCACGGCTTGCTTCGCCCGCAAAGTCAGCCTGCGTGTTGGTCTGCTCGGCGCGCAGGCCCGCTTGCCAGGTTGTTTTCGCGGCAGCCCGGCTCAGGGTAACGTAAGCGGCATTCACGTTTTCGCGGTACTGGAAACTGTTCGAAAGCGCCGAGTTGAAAGCGCCATCGGACCAGAAAATGGCGGCGTTATCGGTTTGCACCCGGGTCACCTTCGCGCCGGCTTCCAGGCGGATGCGGCGGGGCAGGGGCATGCTGAAATCGACTTTCGCCGCCCCAATGCTAAGGTTGTTGCGCTGGTCGCCGGTGAGTAAAGTTGACGGCAGGGCCGGTGCGTCGAAATACGTATTCAGCACCATGAGGCGGGTGGTGTGGTAGCGGGCGTAGTCGGCATCGACGGTAAGGCTGGCCGCTGTGGCCGAATCGGCAAAGGCGTGGCGCAGGTTCAGGTTAGCGCTGCCGTTGGGCCGGTTGATATCCTGCGCCACCGTGGCAGAATAGTGGTCCGCCCCCTCGCCGCTGGCCCCGTAGAGCTGGGTCTGATTAGTCGTAGCGGTGTTGGTCTGGCTGGCCAGTCCGGTGGCCGAAATGCCTAATTGCGTGCGCTTGGAGAGCGTCAAATCCAACCCGATTTTACTACTGTGCGAGCGCAGCCACGACAGTTGCTCGTTGGCCTGCACGCTACTGGCCGCCGGTAGCAGGGACGTGGCGGCGAACTGCCGGTTGAAATCGACCCGCACGAAGCCGTGCCGGTCGGTGTAAGCGTAGTTGCCGTACAGGTTCAGGCTTTTGCGCCGGTGGTTGAGCGCGAAGCCCCCCGTGAACTTTCCGTATTCGCCGCGCCCGTAGCTGGCGTTGGCGCTGCCATTGGTGCCCAGGCGCTGGTCTTTTTTCAGGTGAATGTCAATCACGCCCGCGCCGCCCTGGGCGTCATACTGCGCCGGCGGGTTGGTAATCAGGTCAATGCGCTGCAACTGCTCAGCGGGCAGGGCCTTGAGGTAGTCAGTCAGCTCCGTGCCGGTGAGGGGAACCCGTTTCCCATCCATGACCACCAGCACGCCCGAGCGGCCGCGCAGACCCAGGTTGTCGGCCCCGTCCTGCGTCACGCCCGGCGCACGGGTCAGTACTTCCAGCGCCGTGGCACCGGCCGCAAGCGGGCTGTCGGCCACGTTCACCACGGTGCGGTCGGCCAGGTGCTCAAACAACGGCTTGCGGGTTGTCACGGTCACTTCTTTCAGGGCCGAAGCCTGGCTGGTTGTCAGGCGGATAGCCGACACTGCCAGGCCGGCCGCCGGCAGCGCATATACCGGGCTCCAGTACCGCGCAAACCCCACCTGCGCCACCAAAATCCGGTAAGAGCCGCCCGCCGCCGCTTCCAGCTGGAACCGGCCCTGCGCATCGCTGAGCTCCGATTTTACTACCACAGAATCGGCGGCCCGGTGCAGAGTTACGGTGGCAAACTCCACGGGTGCACCGGTGCTGTTTTGCACGGTACCGCTCAGCGTGGAGCGGCTTTGTGCCTGGCCGGCGAGGGGGGTAAGATAAATGGTGCCGGCGAGCAGCAGGGAGTAAAAACCACCTGCGGCAGAGCCAGACCGGCTCGGGTAGAAGCTGGGCATTGGGCTGGGATTGGGTAGAAATCGAAGAAAGAAGCCGGGAAACCGAAGCTGCCGGATTGCGGTAAGCACCAAACCACTCTTCCCAAAGCCGTTGATACGGCATTTGAAATGAACTGCTTAGCGTGCCCACCACAGTGTAAAGGTGTAGCCGAGCCGGCATTATTCCAAAAAAAGGCGGCCATTTTTGCCATTATAGCGGTATTTTCGCCGAATGCATCCCTTTACACTCACGGTTCCTTCCCTGGCAGCCCTACCTGCGGCCGCTACCCGCCTGCAGGCCGCCATTGCCGAAGCCGGCTGCTCGGTGGTGGCCTTTGAGGGCGAGATGGGCGCGGGCAAAACCACTCTAATCCGGGCGCTGGCCGGCGCGTTGGGCATAACTGACGACGTAAGCAGTCCCACTTTTTCCCTTGTGAACGAATACCGCGATGCCCGAGATATGCCCATCTATCATTTTGATTTCTATCGCATTGACTCCATCGCCGAAGCTGAGCGAATGGGCGCAACGGAGTACCTCGATTCCGGGTATCTTTGTTTGGTAGAATGGCCGGCCCGGGTGGCGGCCCTTTTGCCCGTGCCCCACCTCGAAGTGCGCGTACTGGTACTGTCCGACGAAGCCCGTGAAATAGCGTTAAAAATTATTGATTAAGGATTAGAAATTACGTTCGCATAGTTCTGAGTGTGTAGTAATTATTAATTGTTCATGATTTTTAATTCCCTGATTAATAATTTATAATCCCCCAAAATGCCCGAGCAGCTACCCTCCGGTTTTGAGTCTTTGGCCACCAGCCGCGCCTATTTCACCCAGGAATCGATGCTGGCCGTGGAAACGCGCAAACGCAAGCTATTCATCGGCATGCCGCGCGAAACCTCGCTTCAGGAAAACCGCCTTGGCCTTACGCCGGAAGCTGTGCAGCACCTCGTTTCGGCCGGCCACGACGTGGTGATGGAAGCCGGCGCGGGCGAGCCCAGCAAATACGCCGACCACGACTATTCCGAAGCCGGGGCCCAGATTGCCTACTCTACCGAGGAAGTTTTCAAGGCCGATATTCTGCTAAAAGTGGCCCCGCCCACACTCGAAGAAATCGAGCTGCTGCACCCTAACCAAACCCTGATTTCGGCCCTGCAAATGGGTTCGATGACGCCGGACTACATCGCGGCCCTTGCCCGTAAAAAAATCAACGCCATCGGCTTCGAGCTGATGAAGGACCCCAGCGGCGCCCGCCCCGTGGTGCGCGCCATGAGCGAAATCGCGGGCTCGACGGTAATGCTGATTGCGGCCGAATACCTGGCCCGCTCCAACGAGGGCAAGGGCATTATTCTGGGCGGCATCACGGGCGTGCCACCGTCGCAGGTCGTCATTCTGGGGGCCGGCACGGTGGCCGAGTACGCCGCCCGCGCCGCCACTGGCCTCGGGGCCGAAGTGAAGGTGTTCGACAACCATCTTTACAAACTGCGCCGCCTCAAGCACAACCTGGGCATGCAGCTCTATACCAGTACGTTGGATACATTTGCGCTCAGCCAGCAAATCCGGCGGGCCGATGTCGTCATTGGGGCGCTGGCCGTGGAAGACGGCCGCATTCCCTTCATGGTGCCCGAGGAAATGGTGGCAAGCATGGCCTCCGGTTCTGTCATCATCGACGTGAGCATCGACCAAGGCGGCTGCTTCGAAACCAGCGAGATGACCAGCCACAGCAGCCCCATCTTCCGCAAATATGACGTGGTGCATTACTGCGTGCCCAACATCGCCTCCCGCGTGCCCCGCACCGCCACCAACGCGCTCAGCAACATCTTCACGCCCATCCTCCAGGAAATTAGCCAGCACGGCGGCATCAACGAGGTGCTATTCACCAACGAACATTTCCGCAGCGGCGTCTACATCTACCGCGGCTCGCTGACGAATGCGATGATTGCGAAGAAATTTAATCTGCGGTATAAGGAATTAGGGCTGCTAATTGCAGTGCGTAATTAGCGAACTCTGAAATGATACTCATTTCTTAATCACCAACTCTTCAGCCACTATTTCAAAAGGAGGTATAGAATAAGGAATTAATGAATTACTTAAAAATGGTATTTCATCTCTGAATTCTGAAGGAACATTTTCATATTTCAAACTTATTATCGGACTTGCTACAAGATGGTAATTTGAGCCCGCGTAATATGGACTGGTTTTGTCATATGTGTACAGCCCACGTCTAGCGTGCTCCTCATAGCTTACTATATATAAACCAAATTCTTGCTCATTCGCAAGTGATGCTGCTTTATAAAGATTAGGACTTATTATAATTTGATTTGTGAGTTCCGGAAGTGCTAAAATTTTAGTATCAAGAGCCAGAATTTGAGCATCAATTTTGTGCGCTTCATCCTTTATAAAAGTTGGCACATATCCACCTGCCGAAGTGAAGTGGATAAGTGCGCCAGAGGCATCAAATACAAACCAGTCTAGGTCCATATAAATTGATGTTTAGTTTTTTGAAAAGCTTAATCACGTAGAAGCACCTTCCAAGCCTCTACCAGCCGCCCTTCGGCCAGTAGCTGCCGGCCCAGTTGTAGCAGCTGCTGCTTCAGTTCCAACGCATCGTCGCGGTGCTTGTTGAGAAGGTAGGCCACCATCGGTTTGGTTTTAAATTCTTCGACTTGCTCCGGCGTGGGCAGGGCGTCGCGCTCGATGTTGGCGAGGCGGCCCAACTCGTTGCCGGTGAGTACGTCGCTGTTGCGCAGGTGCTCGGGCAGCTGGTCGATGCCGATGCCAATGTGGCGGTTAGGCTTGGGCACTTCGAAGAGGCTGGAGCCGCTGGCGCGGCAGTACCAGTCGCCGCCGAGGCGGGCTATGGCGTCCAGTTTAAACGGGTCGATGCCGGTGGCATTGGGTAGGAGAATATCCTGGCGGAAGTGGGCGCGCACTACCCGGCAGATGATGAGGTTGCCGGCCCCGTTGTTCTGGCCCAGCTCGATGATTTGCTCCACCACACACTCAAAGGCGGCGGGCGCTTCAGCCACGCGGGGCGGGCGCACCAGCTCGGAGGCCAGCTCGGTGAGGCCGGCTTTGGTGAATTCGTTCACGCCCTTGCCGTACTCGGTGCTGGAGAGGGACATCTGCTCGACGAGGGCGTAGTCGCAAATGTTGATGACGACTTCGGGCACCTCGCGCACGTTTTCTAGCGTGTGCTTCTGGCTGTTGTCGCGCACGCGGTTGGCCGGCGAAAACACCAGAATGGGCGGGTTCGAGCTGAAGGCATTGAAGAAGCTGTAGGGGCTCAGGTTCACGCGGCCATCGGCATCGATGGTGCTGGCGAAGGCCACCGGGCGCGGGGCAACGGCCCCCACCAGAAAGGGGTGCCACTGGGCGGGCGTGAGGTCGGCAGGAGTGAGGGAGTGAAAAACCGGGGTGGGAGTGAGCATGGGCTGCAGAAGTATGCGCGGGCAAAATGGATGGCCAAAGCTAAGTAGCTTGCCGGCATGAAAGCGACTTTTCTGGGATTGCTGCTGCTTGCTGGGCGCACCGGTGCCGCTGCCCCGCCCGCGCCCGCCGATACCGCCCGGCTGCGGCAGCACCTGGTGTTTCTCACCGCCACGCCACAGCCGCGCAACTACCAGCACCCGGCCGTGCTCGACTCGGTGGGCGCTTACATTCAGCGGCAGTTGCGGGCGGCCGGGGCGCACTCCGTGGGGGAGCAGCCCTACGCCGTGCGCGGCCGCACTTACCGCAACGTCCTCGGCTCGTTTGGCCCGGCCGCCGGCCCACGTCTGATAATAGGAGCGCATTACGACGTGTGCGGCGAGCAGCCGGGGGCCGACGACAACGGCACCGGTGTGACCGCCCTGCTGGAGCTGGCCCGCCTGCTAGGCCAGCAGGCCGCCCTGCCGTATCGCATCGATTTGGTAGCCTACACCTTGGAAGAACCGCCGTTTTTCCGCACCGCAAACATGGGAAGCTACGTCCATGCGGCGTCATTGAATGCGGCCGTAATTCCGGTGCGCGGCATGGTAGCCCTCGAAATGCTGGGCTATTACGACGACCGGCACGGTACCCAACGCTACCCAATCTGGCCGCTGAGATTCATCTACGGCAACCGGGGCAATTACGTGACCGTGGCCCAGAAATTAGGTAATGGCCGCTTTGGGCGGCAGTTTGCGCGGCGTTACCGGCAGGTAGCGGCTTTGCCCGTGAAGCGCTTTAAAGCCCCGGCCTGGCTGCCGGGTATCGACTTTTCCGACCACCTCAACTACTGGAAGTTTGGCTACCCGGCCGTGCTGCTCACGGACACGGCTTTTTACCGTAACCAGAGCTACCATCAGGCTGCCGACACGCTGGCCCGGCTCGATATGCGTCGGCTGGCCCTGGCTGTGAACGCGCTTCTGGCAACGGTGTTGGCGGGCGGCTAAGTGTACGAGCGGATTATAATATTTGCTAAATTGGTATATGTTTGCTAAATAACTGTAGCTTTGGTTGTAATTCCAAACGATTGTGCCCTATGAACGCGCCCACCTGCCCGAAGTGTGATTCGTCCGAAGCCACGAAAAGTGGCGTTATTAATGAGCGGCAGCGGTTTAAGTGCCGAGCGTGCGGCTACCACTACACGGTGTCCAAAGTGGGGCGCGAGGTGGATAGCTACTACGTCATCAAGGCGTTGCAGCTTTATATTGAGGGCGTGAGCTACCGCGAGATTGAGCGCCTGCTAGGGGTGAGTCACGTAAGCGTGATGAACTGGGTGAAGAAATACGGCGTGAAGGCCCCACGCCAGCCCGACTATCACCCCACCTATAAAATCCTCAATCACAAGGAGCTGGCTGAATTTTTTCAGCAGCCCGCCAACCTGAAGGGGGCCGGTATGGTGGTGACGGAACTGGGCGACAAGTTCATGGTGATTCGCTGGGAGCGGTTCCGGGGGAGCTGAGCTATAGGAGGAGGGCGCGGCTATAGCACGGGCGGCGGCATCGGGCCGGGAATGTATAGGTTTGGGGAAACTGGATGCGGCTCCGTGAGAGCGCGCGCTGGTTTGGCTGCTCACTCTCCCACTATTCCCACAAACCCATGCATTTTTCTCGCTACGCACTGACCATAACTGCGCTGCTCGCCGCCGAAGCGGTTTCGGCCCAGGTGCAGCCACCACCCGTCGGTAATCCGACTTCACCGCCGCCGGCCGCTCCGGCCCCGGCACCCGCCCCGCCCGCGCCCACCAAGTCGACGCCTTACGGAGGCGGGCTCAAGATGAACCTCTCGCCCGACGGCTCCAAATACGTGCGGATTCTGCTCTGGACGCAGGTTTACGCCCGCTACAATGAGAATAATACCGGCACGCTGCGCGCCCCCGGTGTTGCTAAGGAAAGCCAGGTTGATTTTGGTATCCGGCGCTCGCGCATGGTAGTAATGGCTCAGCTCAACCCCCGGTTTCTGGTGTATACCCACTTGGGCATCAACAACCAGAATGCCGTGAGTGGGGGCGTGACCCCCGCCGACGGCAAAAAGCCCCAGTTCTTCATTCACGAAGCCGTGACGGAGTACAAGGTGAACAAGTACCTGAGTCTGGGCGCCGGCCTGCACTACTACAACGGCATTTCGCGCCTGACCAACGCCAGCACCACCAGCATTCTGCCGATGGACCTGCCGCTGACCAACTTCCCCACCATTGAGCAAACCGACCAGTTTGCGCGCTGGCTTGGCATCTTCGCCAAGGGCCGCATCGGCAAGTTCGACTACCGGGTGGCCATGGACGATGCCTTCCTGACCAACCTGACCAGCAACCCGCTGAGCCTGGGCACCACTTCGGGGACCGTAAGCACCGGCACTGGTGTGGCCAACTACAACCCGCAGAACACCAACCACGTGTACCAGGGTTACTTCAGCTACAACTTTCTGGAGCCCGAGGCCAACCTGCTGCCCTACACCCAAGGCACTTATCTGGGCACCAAGCGGGTATTCAGCATCGGCACGGGCTTTTTGTACAACAAGGACGCCATGTACTCGCGCACGGCCGGCAGCACCGCCGCGGTGACAGCCGACCCGTTTGCCACCATCGCCACCAACAAGCACGACATGGTGATGCTGGGCTTCGATGCCTTTTATGACGTGCCGCTCGATACAACTTCGCGCACGGCCATCACGCTCTACGGCGTGTACTACAACTTTAACATGGGTCCGAACTACGTGCGCTTCGTGGGGGCCGAAAACCCCGGTTATGGCATCGTTGCGGGTGGAAATAATAACCTGCGCGGCAACGCCGTGCCGCAGTCGGGCACCGGTGGGGTATTCTACGGGCAGGTGGGTTTCCTGATGCCCAAAAACATATTAGGCCCCAAGGCCCGGTTGCAGCCCTACGTGGCTTACCAGCACGCCAACTACGAGGGCCTGAAAACCACCGACGGCAGTGTGAAGGGCGTGAACATCACCGACGCGGGTGTAAATGTGCTGCTCGACGGCCACAATGCCAAAGTGACCCTCAACTACCGCGCCCGGCCCGATTTCACCAACGTGAACGACGTGAAGTACCGGCCCGAAATCACGCTGCAAACCCAGGTGTTCCTGTAGGCCCCGGGCGGTACTGGTTTTCTTATTCCTTTCTCACAAAATCCCCCCATAATGGAGCAGCAATCGACCCTATCTGACTACGCGGCGTCTCCCGCCGCGCACGACAATAACTCCACGCCCACGAGTAAAATCTGGCAGGTGATTAAGGCCTCCTCGGTGGGCACGGTCATCGAGTGGTACGATTTCTACATTTTCGGCTCGCTGGCGACCATTATTGCCACCCAGTTTTTCCCGAAAACCAACCCGCTGGCGGCTTTGCTGAGCACGCTGGCGGCGTTTGCGGTGGGCTTTGTGGTCCGGCCGTTCGGGGCCATCGTGTTTGGGCGTATCGGCGACATGGTGGGGCGGAAATACACGTTTCTGCTCACGCTGCTACTCATGGGCGGCTCCACGTTTGCCATTGGCCTGATTCCAAACTATGCCACCATCGGCGTGGCCGCCCCGGTGCTGATTTTCCTGCTGCGCGTGGTGCAGGGCCTGGCCCTGGGCGGCGAGTACGGCGGGGCCACCACCTACGTGGCCGAGCACGCCCCCGACAGCCAGCGCGGCTACTACACCAGCTTCATCCAGACCACGGCCACCATTGGCCTCTTTATCAGCATTGCCGTAATTGTGGGCACCAAGCTCACGGTGGGCGCGGCGGCCTTTGCCGATTGGGGCTGGCGTATCCCGTTCCTGCTCTCGTCAATTCTGGTGGTGGCCTCCTACATCATCCGCCGCAAGCTGAACGAGTCGCCGCTGTTTGAGAAAGCCAAAGCCGAAGGCACCACGAGCAAATCACCGCTGCGCGACTCCTTCGTGGAGCCCGTGAACCGGCGACTGGTGCTGCTGGCGTTGTTTGGGGCTACCATGGGGCAGGGGGTAATTTGGTACACGGGCCAGTTCTACGCCTACTTCTTTCTGCAAACCATTCTGAAAATTGAGCAGACGCAGGCCAGCATCATCCTCTGCGTAGCGTTGCTGGCGGCCACGCCGTTCTTCGTGTATTTCGGCTCGCTGTCGGACCGCATCGGGCGCAAGCGCATCATCATGACCGGCATGCTGTGCGGCGTGCTCTTCACCGTCCCGATTTTCTACGGCCTGAAGCAATTCACCGGCCCCATCATCGAGAAAACCGCCGCCACCGTGGATGCCGCCGGCGTGGCCGTGCCCGCTGTGATGGTGGCCAACGACTTCCAGATGTTCCCCATGATTGTGCTGGTGTTCTGCCTCGTGCTGTTCGTGACAATGGTGTACGGCCCCATCGCTGCCTACCTCGTCGAGCTGTTTCCCACCAAAGTGCGCTACACTTCGCTGTCGGTGCCCTACCACATTGGCAACGGCATCTTCGGCGGTCTGGTGCCACTGATTTCGACCGCCCTGGTGGCCTATGCCGCCGGGCAGCCGGATGGCTTCCTCAAGGAGCACAGCATCTACTTCGGCTTGGTGTACCCGGTTATTATCGCCGCCATCTGCTTTCTGTATGGCACGGCTAATATGAAGGACATCCGCAACGTGAAGCTAATGGATTGATTGCCCTGGCCAGTTGCGACGAGCTGAAAAGTCCGCCCGGCCTACGCCTGGCGGACTTTTGCTTAGATTGGCAGCGTTACCTGAACGCCTGCCGCCATGCCTGCCAACCCCAGATTCCCCGTGCCCATCCGTCCCCATCCTGAACAATCCGAGTCGCGCCGGGGCCACCGGCTGCTGTTCCTGGCCGTGCTGTTTGGCGTGCTGCTCAATTTCCCCCTGCTCGCCGTGTTCGACCACGACGGGCGCGTGGGCGGGGTGCCGGTGCTGTATTTGTACGTGCTGCTGACGTGGTGTTTGCTGGTAGGGCTGACGGGGTATCTGGTGCGCGAGAAGAAGGTGTGAGTGAAAACTGTATACAGCCATTAGAATGTCGTGCTGAGCGCAGTCGAAAAATGATGTTCTTTTAAAACAGAATACCTGTCCATTCCCCATGTCCAAGCTGCTCGTCATCGGCTTTTCGTTCGGCTACCTGGTCCTGCTTTTTGGCGTGGCCTACGCCGCTGAGCGGCGCTCAGCAGCCCGGAAAAGCCTGGTGAGCAACCCTTACGTTTACGCCCTGAGCATGGCCGTGTACTGCACCGCCTGGACGTACTACGGCTCGGTGGGCCGCGCCGCGTACAACGGGCTGGAGTTCGTGGGCATCTACCTGGGGCCTACGCTGCTGGCCCCGGTATGGTGGCTGGTACTGCGCAAGATTATCCGCGTAAGCCGGCAGCAGCGGCTCACCTCCATTGCCGATTTTATCTCGGCTCGCTACGGCAAGAGCGCAGCGCTGGGCGCGCTCGTCACGGTGGTGTGCGTGCTGGGCATCGTGCCTTACATCGCCTTGCAAATCAAAGCCATCGCGGCCTCCTTCGTGACCCTGACCGGGAGCGGGGCGGGCGTGGGCGGGGCGGCCGATACCACGGCCCTCTACACCACGGGCGCGCTGGCGGTATTCACCATCCTGTTCGGGGTGCGCTCGGTGGAGGCTACGGAGCGGCACGAGGGCATTGTGCTGGCTGTGGCCGTGGAAAGCGTGCTGAAGCTGGTAGCATTTCTGGTGCTGGGCCTGTTCGTCACGTTCGGGCTGTTTCACGGCTTTGCCGACGTGTTCGACCAGGCGGCGGCGGTGCCGGCGCTGCGGCAGCTGTTCACGCTGCGCGGCTCGGGCACGGGCGGGGCCGAGTGGTTCACGCTGCTGGTCCTGAGCATGTCGGCTATCCTGCTACTGCCCCGGCAATTCCAGGTTACGGTGGTGGAGAATGTGGACGAAAACCACTTGCGCAAGGCCATGTGGCTGTTTCCGCTCTACCTTATTATCATTAATTTATTCGTGCTGCCGGTGGCGTTCGGCGGGATGTTGCGCTTGGGCCACAGCGGTATTGATGCCGATACCTACGTGCTGGCCCTGCCGCTGGCGGCGGGGCATTCGTGGCTGGCCCTGCTCACGTACCTGGGCGGCTTGTCGGCAGCCAGCAGCATGATTATCGTTGAAACCATTGCCCTGAGCGTGATGATGAGTAACCACCTGCTCATGCCGCTGCTGGTGCGCGTGCCCTCGGCCCGGCCCGAGGGGCAGACGCGCTGGTTCGCCTACCTGGGCCGCGTGGCCCTCGAAAGCCGCCGCCTGGCCGTGGTGCTGGTGCTGCTGCTGGCCTATGGCTACTACGCCGAAGTGGGCAAAACCCTACCGCTGGTGAATACCGGCCTGGTTTCCTTTGCGGCGGTGGCGCAGTTCGTGCCGGCCGTGCTGGGCGGCCTGTACTGGAAGGGCGGCACCCGGCGCGGGGCCACCGTGGGGCTGCTGGTGGGCTTTGCGATGTGGTTTTTCACGCTGGTGCTACCCACCCTGACCGGGCCAGGCCGACTACCCGAATCCATTCTGACCGAGGGCGTGGGCGGCATCAGCGGCTTGCGGCCGTTTGCGCTGTTTGGGCTCGAAGGGTTGGATTACCTCTCGCACGGGCTGTTCTGGAGCTGGTTTTTTAACATCGGTTTCTACGTGGGCCTCTCGCTGGCCTGGCCGCCCACGGCGCTGGAGTTGCGGCAGGCCGATGTGTTCGTGGACGTGTTCACGCGCCGCAGTCTGGCCGAAGAAGTAGCTGGCTGGCAGGGCCGCACCCCGTTTCCCGACGTGCGCGCCCTGCTGCTCGGCTTCCTCGGAAAAAAGCGCACCAACCAGGCCCTGCGCACCTTCGCCACCCGCTTCCCCGGCGCGCTACCGCCCGAAAACCCCGGTGACCAGGTCCCAGGTACCGAGCATCAGTCCCCGAATGCCGCCGACCCGCGCCTGCTTACCTACGCCGAGAAGCTGCTGGCCGGCAGTCTCGGCCCGGCCAGCGCCCGCATGCTGGTGGCCTCGGTGGCCGGGGCCGAGCAAATCAGCTACGACAGCGTGGTGGGTATTCTCAAGGAAAGCCAGCAATTGCTCGAAGCCAACCGCCAACTCCAGAAGCAGAGCCGCCAGCTCCAGCGCCTCACCGACGAGTTGCGCGCCGCCTACGACCAGCTCCAGGCCCTCGACCACCGCAAGGACGAATTCCTTTATACCGTGACGCACGAGCTGCGCACGCCGCTCACCAGCATCCGCGCCCTGGCCGAAATCCTGGCCGACAACCCCGATTTGGAGGTCGAGGAGCAGCAGCGTTTCCAGCTCACCATTGGCCGCGAGGCCGAACGCCTCACCCGCCTCATTTCCTTGGTCCTCGATTTGGAGAAGTTCGAAAGCGGCCAGGCCACCCTGGACCGCGCTCCCGTGCCCGTGGCCGAACTGGTGGCCGAAGCCCTTGAGGCCGTGGGGCAACTTCTGCGCGACAAGCACATTGCCCTGCACGTCGACGTGCCCGCCGACCTGCCCGTGCTCTACGCTGACCGCGACCGTCTGATGCAGGTCCTCGTCAACCTCCTCTCAAACGCCATAAAGGCCTGCCGGCCCGACGGCCAGGGCCGCATCGCGGTACTGGCCTGGCCCACCGCCGACGCGCTCCTGCTCTGCGTGGAAGACAATGGCCGGGGCATCTCGCCCGCCGCTCAGCACCTCATTTTCGACAAGTTTTACCAAGCCCAGCACCAGACCACCCGCAAGCCCGAAGGCACGGGCCTGGGCCTGGCAATTACCCGCAAAATTGTGGAGCTGCACCACGGCCGCATTTGGGTCGAGAGCAGCCTGGAGCATGGTGCCCGCTTCTTTATCGAGTTGCCCCTGTCGGTGCCCGCGCCCGCCTCAGTCCTGTACTTGCCTTCGCTTTCTGGCTGATATAGTCCTTTCCCCATGAAAACGCCCCACATCCTGATTGTTGACGACGAGCCCAACATTGTCATGTCTCTCGAATTTCTGATGCGCAAAAACGGCTTCCAGGTTGGTATTGCCCGCAACGGCACCGAGGCCCTGGCTGCCATCGACCAAACCCCCTACGACCTCATTTTACTGGATGTTATGATGCCCGACGTCGACGGCCTGCAAGTGTGCCAGCAGCTTCGCCAGCGCCCCGACCGCGCCGGCACCAAAGTCATTTTCCTCTCGGCCAAAAGCCGCGAAGCCGATGTGCAAAAAGGCTATGCAGCCGGGGCCGATTTATACATTCCCAAGCCGTTCAGCACCCGCCAGCTCATGGAAAAGGTGCGCGAGCTGCTGGGCGTGGCCGCGTGAATTGTAGCGTGGACTCTGCGAGTCCGCGCCCGAACGATACTTCAAACGCGCGGACTCTCAGAGTCCGCGCTACATCCCACCCGCTATGAAACCCGCCTGCTCCTACGCCGCTACCCACGCCGCCAGCCTGGCCGACCCGGCCGGTTTCTGGGCCGCCCAGGCCGCCCACCTGCACTGGGATAAAAAGCCCACCGAACCCCTCAGCCAGGATGCCAACGGCTTCTATCGCTGGTTCAAGGGGGGCGAGTTGAACACCAGCTTCCTCTGCCTCGACTGGCAGGTGGCGCAGGGCCGCGCCGACCAGCCGGCCCTCATCTACGACTCGCCCGTGACGCGTACCGTCAGCACCTATACGTATGCCCAGCTATTAAATCTCACGGCGCGCTTTGCCGCTGGCTTACGCACGTTGGGCGTTGAAATGGGCGACCGGGTCATTATTTACATGCCCAATTTACCCGAAGCCGTCATTGCCATGTTAGCCTGCGCCCGCATTGGGGCTATTCACTCGGTGGTGTTCGGGGGCTTCGCATCGCACGAGTTAGCGGTCAGAATCGATGATGCCCAGCCCAAAGTTCTCATCTGCGCCTCGGGCGGCATGGAGTTCGACCGCGTGATTCCCTACAAGCCTTTGGTGGATGAAGCCATTGAAATGGCCACGCATAAACCAGCTCACGTAGTGGTTCATCAGCGCCGGTTTGCGACCGCTGAAATGCAGCCCGGCCGCGATGTTGAATTCTATAAGCTGTATTGGCATGAACCCGTACCCGCCGTGCCGGTGCCCGCCACCCACCCGCTCTACATCCTCTACACCAGCGGCACCACCGGCCGGCCCAAGGGCGTGGTGCGCGACCACGGCGGCCATGCCGTGGCCCTGTTCTTCAGCATGCGAACCGTATACGACCTCGCGCCCGGCGAAGTCATTTTTTCGGCCTCTGATATTGGCTGGGCCGTGGGCAGTTCCTACATCGTCTACGGGCCGCTGCTGCGCGGCTGCACCACCATTTTGTTTGAGGGCAAGCCTGTCCGCACGCCCGATGCCGGCACCTTCTGGCGCATTGTGGAGCAGTACAAAGTCAACGTCCTGTTCACGGCCCCCACCGCCATGCGGGCCATCAAAAAGGAAGACCCCGACGGGCTGTTGGCGAAGAAATACGACCTGAGCAGCCTGCGCCACCTTTTCCTGGCCGGCGAGCGCTGCGACCCCGCCACCTACGCCTGGGCCGGCCACCTGCTGGGCGTGCCCGTCATCGACCACTGGTGGCAAACCGAAAGCGGCTGGCCCATGCTAGCCACATTAGTCGGACTCGAAGGCATGCCCGCGCCCCGCGCCGGCAGCGCCGGCCACCCCGTGCCCGGCTACGATATTCAGATTCTGGACGAGGCCGGCGCACCCGTGCCGTCCGGCACCACCGGCCTGGTAGCCGTGAAGCTGCCGCTGCCCCCCGGCTGCTTCCCCACGCTCTGGCACGACGATGCCCGCTTCCACGAAGCTTACCTGGCCCCGTACCCCGGCTACTACCTCAGCGGCGACGGTGGCTACCGCGACTCGGAAGGCTACACCTATATCATGGGCCGCGTCGATGATGTTATCAACGTGGCCGGCCACCGCCTCAGCACCGGCGAAATCGAAGAAATCCTGGCCGCCCACCCGGCCGTGGCCGAGTGCGCCGTCCTCGGCATCGCCGACCCGCTACGCGGCCAGGTCCCCGTTGGCCTCGTAGTGCTCAAAGACGGCCAGACGATAGGAGAGGAGCAACTCGAAAAAGAGCTGATTGCCGCCGTGCGTGCCCAAATCGGGGCGTTGGCCTGCTTCCGCGCCGCGCTCGTGGTAAAGCGCCTGCCCAAAACCCGCTCCGGAAAAATTCTCCGCAAAACCCTGCGCCAGCTCGCCGACGGCGAAGATTTCCCCCTGCCCGCCACCATCGACGACCCGCTGATTCTGGATGAAATCCGCGCCGGCCTGCAACGGCGCAAGCTTGGAGCCGCTTTTGAAAAGATATGAGCCGTTGCTGTTGGGTACGGGGCTTGCCCCCGCCCGTCGTTGAACGACTGCCATCCCAACCGTTCAACGACGGGTGGGGGCAAGCCCCGCACCCTACGTCCACCGCCCCCAGCCATTAATAAGCCCCGAACACCGATTTATTTCTCCTGAGTATAAATAAATTAACGTAGAGTATGAATAAGTTCGGCCAGAGATGCTATTAATGCGCTTAAGTAGGATTTAATTAATTATAATTATAAATTAATTCTACACGAGTATGAGTTAATACGACCCGAATAGAATTTAATTCGGTTTAAGCCCCGATTCCTTGCCACCCACCAACTCATAATTCAAAACTCCCAACTCTTAACTCAAAGAAATGTCCGCCATTCGCACCCGCACGCTCGAAGAATACCACGCCGACTATAAGCAGTCCGTCGAAGACCCCGATGCCTTCTGGGCCGCCGCGGCCGAGCCCTTCACCTGGCGCAAAAAGTGGGACACCGTGCGCGGCGGCGAGTTTTCGCCCGCCGGCGAGAGCACCTGGTTCGCCGGGGCCACCCTTAACATCACCGAAAACTGCCTCGACCGCCACCTCGACCAGCGGGCCAACAAACTCGCCATCGTTTTTGAGCCCAACGACCCCAAAACCCGCCACCTGCGCCTCACCTACCGCGAGCTGCACCAGCAGGTGTGCCAGTTCGCCAACGTGCTCAAGCAAAACGGCGTGACGAAGGGCGACCGCGTAGTCCTCTATCTGCCCATGATTCCGCAGCTAGCCATTGCCGTGCTGGCCTGCGCCCGCATCGGGGCGGTACACGGGGTCATTTTTGCTGGCTTTTCGGCCACCGCCATTGCCGACCGCGTCAACGACGCCGACGCCGCCTTCGTCCTCACCGCTGACGGCCTGAACCGGGGCGCGAAGCAAATCCCGGTGAAAAGCGTGGTCGATGAAGCCCTGGAGCTGTGCCCCTCGGTGCGCCGCGTCATCGTGGTGGAGCACACCGGCTGGCCCGTGCAAATGAAAGAAGGCCGCGACGTGTGGTATCACGATGAAGTAAAAAGCGTCTCCAACGACTGCCCCGCCGAGGAAATGGCCGCCGAAGACCCGCTCTTCATCCTCTACACCAGCGGCAGCACCGGCAAGCCCAAAGGGGTAGTCCACACCCAGGCCGGCTACATGGTCTGGGCCGATTACACCTTCCGCAACGTGTTTCAGGTGGAGGAAAACGACATGTACTGGTGTACCGCCGACATCGGTTGGGTCACGGGCCATACCTACGGCCTGTATGGCCCGCTGCTGGCCGGCAGCACTACGCTGCTGTTCGAGGGAGTGCCCACGTTCCCCTCGCCGGGCCGCTTCTGGGAGGTGATTGACAAGCACCACGTTACCATTTTCTACACCGCGCCCACCGCCATCCGCAGCCTCATGGCCACGCCCATTGATAACGTGCTGGCCTACTCGCTCAGCAGCCTGCGCATCCTCGGCTCCGTGGGCGAGCCCATCAACGAAGAGGCCTGGCACTGGTACCACCAGCACGTCGGCAAAGGCCGCTGCCCCATCGTGGACACCTGGTGGCAGACCGAAACCGGCGGCATCATGATTTCGGCGATGGCCGGCATCACGCCCAGCGTGCCCGCCCGCGCCGGCCTGCCGCTGCCCGGCGTGCAGCCCGTGCTCCTGAACCAGGACGGTACCGAAATTGAAGGCAACGACCAGGAAGGTTATTTAGCAATAAAAGCCAGCTGGCCGGGCGTCATCCGCACCACCTGGGGCGACCACGAGCGCGCCCGCCAAACCTATTTCACGCCCTACCCCGGCTACTATTTCACCGGCGACGGGGCCCGGCGCGACGAAAACGGCCTTTACCGCATCATCGGCCGCGTCGATGACGTCATCAATGTGAGCGGCCACCGCTTCGGTACCGCCGAAATCGAAAACGCCATCAACCAGAGCGACTACGTGGTGGAAAGCGCCGTGGTGGGCTACCCGCACGACGTGAAAGGTCAGGGCATCTACGCCTATGTCATCTGCCGCAACGGCGTGCCCACCACCGACCTTGACCTGCAAATGACCGAAGCCAGCATCATCGAAGCCGTGGTGGCCGCCATCGGCCGCATCGCCAAGCCCGACAAGATTCAAATCGTATCGGGCCTGCCCAAAACCCGTTCCGGCAAAATCATGCGCCGCATCCTGCGCAAAGTAGCCGAAGGCGAAACCTCGAACCTTGGCGACGTGACGACGCTCCTCGACCCGCTGGTGGTGGACGAGATTCTGGCCGGCAAGAAGTAGCCGGTACTCGCTACCAAAAAGGGCGGCCCCGGAGTATCCGGGGCCGCCCTTTTTATGCCCCACGGGCCTCAAACAAAGCTGATTCTACTCCACCACCAGCCGACGGCTGAGCGCGGCTCCCGTGGCCTGGTCGCGCAGGCGCAGCACGTAGATGCCGGGTGCCAGGCCGGCGGCCCGGCCCACCGGCAGCATTTCGGAGCCCGCCGCGTGGCGCACCGTCTGGGCTGGCAGCACGGCGCGGCCCAGCGCATCCGTCAAAGTCAGCGAAAGCAGCCGGGCCGGGCCGGTCAGGTAGAGAACCGGGGCCGTGCCGCGCCCGGCCGGGTTCGGGGCCACTGCGGCCGTCAGGTCTACCAGCAGCCCGGCCCGCACGGCCAGCGGCGTGAAGCTGCCTTCGTCGGCTCCGATGTCGGGGCGGGTGGCGTTGCGGGTGTCGCCGTCGAGGTCGGTGGGCACGGGCAGGGGCGTGGCGGCCAGAGGCAGGCCGCCGCCCTCGGCGCGGGTGGGCTGCCCGGCCAGCAGGTGCGGGTTGGTGGTGGCATTCACGAAGGGCGGCAGTTCCGTGAGCGAAGCCTGCTCCACCGTGGCGAAGCGGGTCTGGTACTGGGCCAGCGTCTGGTCGAGGGCCGCTGGGGTGGTGCCCACGAGAGCACCGTAGAAAATCAGCTTCTCGGCCGACGGCGGGCCGGCGTAGTAGATGTTGTTGTTGGAGCCAGCCGCCACGCTGGTCGTGACGGTGTTATTCTTGAAGAAAGCCGCCGCGATGCCGCCACCGCCACTGGCCAGCCCGCTCACCAGATTCACGAAAATATTGTTGCGCAAGTCCACCGTCGGCGAGCCCGACATATAGAGCGCCCCGCTCTTATTGGCCGGGTTGGTGGCCGCGTAGGTTAGCACCACCGTGTTGTGATAGGCATAGTTATTTCCACCCCGGAAGCTGAAGGCCCGCACCGACGTGCCCGCGCCGCTGGCCGCCGCCCGCACGTCGTACACCATGTTATTGGCCAGGTAATTCGTGGTGCCGCCCGTGATGTCAAAGCCCGCCGCGAAGCCGCTGGTCCCCAACGCCTCAATGTCGTAGCTGCGGTTGCGCAGGAAGCGGTGGGTAGCACCGCTGGCCACGTACAGACCCATCACGATGCCGGTGCTGCCGCTGCCGCTCAGGCCATGCACCCGGCAATCGGTGACCTCCACGCTGTTGGTGGTGCCGGTGGAATAGATGCCGTAGGTGCCGCCGGTGCCCGTCACGCCGCTGATTTCGGTGTCAAACACCAGCGCGTTAGTTTGCGATTTAAGGTAGATGCCGTAAGTAGCGAAGGCGATGCCCCCCGGCGTGCCGGTGGGCGGCACACCGATACTCAGCACCCGGCTGGGCATAAGGCTTCCCGGCTGGCCCACGCCCGGCCGAATCGAGGTGCCATCGTCGGCGAGGGCGGTGGTGCCTTCTAAATCGTAGCCGTAAGCGCAATTTTGTACCGTGAGGCTTAAAAAAGCATTCTGGTCGTTGCCCCCGTTTAGCAGGGCCACGCCGTTGGTGCGGTTGGTGTTGGCCCGGTTCAGGGCAATGGTTGCGGCCCCGTAAGAATTGTGGGTGGCCCCGTTTTGCAGCAACACGCCGTATTCCAGCTGTTGGGCGGCCGTGGTATTGGCGGCCTTGTCTTCGATGTCAATGAAGACAAACTGAACGTAGTCGGCCCCGTCCAACGTCAGGGCCGCGTCGGTGGCCCCGGTGCCCGTACCCTGGATTTTGGGGTTGGCCCCGCTCCCGATGCGCTGAAAGCGAATAGGTCCCGCCGCCGTGCCACTGGCCGTGAGGGCAGGCACCACTTCATCAAATACGGCTCCGCTCTGCACTTCGAACGTGACGCCGCCGGCCGCCACGCCATTGGCGTTCAGTGCCGTGACGGCCGCCGTGAAGGTGGCGAAGTTGTTGGCTCCCGTGCCGGCCGGGTTGATGGTTTTAATGCCGCTCAGTTGGGCCTGCGCGGCGGGTGCCGCTGCCAGCAACAGACCGGCCGCAAGCAAACTATGGAAGAAGTGTTTCATAACGAGGTGGGGGAAAGGGATGATTTACTCGCGTAAATGTAGAAAAATCCCCACCACGCCTCCGAATCATCCAAATACCTTCACTCGTTCGCCCTTGCGTTTGGTACGCAAGTGGTTGCGGATAATCTGCTGGATGTCCTTGTTGTCAGTATAGGGCTTAATCGCATCGCGAAAATCGGCCAGCTTGCGCGCCGTAAATGTCTCATCGACGTACCCAAATCCCTGGTAGCGCCCGTTTTCCACCAGCACAATGGTTTTCTCCAGCTCCGTGCGGCCCGGCCCGATGACCACAAACGACTCGTGTTCATAGCTGATGCTGTCGATGGCCTCATCTACGCGCAGGTTGTAGCTCTCCGGCGGCTCCTGGCCCACGCAGGCCCCCAGGCAGCGATGCACCTGGAAGTCAAAGCACCCGCCCGGCGTTTTATACAGCCCGCACAGCTTCTGGCAGAGGTTGTACTTGGCCACTTTGTGGTACAGAAAGCCCTGCGCCTTATACTGGTTGCCGAGCGCAATGATGGGAATTTCGGCATTGCGGGCATCGGCGCGGCCGTAGGCCAGGCGCTTGTAGCCCTGCTCATCCACGCGCAGGTAGATGCCCGCCGGAAACACCGAGCGTCGCTGCGCCCGGTTGTAAGCCGGCTTCATCTGCTTGATGAGGTGCGACTCGTAGAGCAGCGCCACCAGCTCCGAGCCCGTCAGCTCCCACGTAATGTCGGCAATGGAATTCTTGAATTCCAGGCTTTTGCGCGACTTCACATCGATGGCAAAGTGCTGCTGAATGCGTTTATATATATTAATGGACTTGCCCACGTAAATTACCTCCCCGGCCTCGTTGTGGAAATAGTACACGCCTGTGGCCTGCGGCAGGCTGGCCACCACCGAGGCCGGCAGTAGCGGCGGCATCAGCGCCTCGCGGATGGCCGTTTGCACGGCGGCCACGCGCTTGGGCGAGGGCTTTTTGGCGCTGGCCGCTTGGCCGCTGGGGGCCAGGGCATCTACGCGGGCCAGGGTGTGGCTGGTGTCGGTGCCGTGGGGCAGGTCTTCGCTTTCGCTGGTGATTTTAAGGAGCTTGCCGAAGAGCAGGGCCGTGGCGTGGGCATCGCCGGCGGCGCGGTGCCGGCCTTCGAGCGGGATGCCGATGTTCTGGCACAGCTTGCCCAAACTGTAGCTGGGCTGGCCCGGAATGAGGCTGCGCGAGAGCCGCACGGTGCATAGCGTTTTGCGCGAGTAGTTGTAGCCCAGGTCGGCAAACTCCTTCTTCAGAAACGAGTAGTCGAAGCGCACGTTATGGGCCACGAACACGCAGCCTTCGGTCATTTCCACCACCTTGCGGGCCACTTCGTGGAACTTGGGCGCGTCGGACACCATATCGTTGGTGATGCCCGTGAGCTGGGTGATGAACGGCGGAATGCCCCGGCCGGGGTTGAGCAGCGTAGCGTATTCGTCCACAATCTTCTCCCCGTCGTGAATGTAAATGGCTATTTCGGTGATGCGGTCCTGAGTGGGCTGCCCGCCGGTGGTTTCAAGGTCGATAATGGCGTACAAAGCGCGGCACAGAAGGTGGTCGTAAGGAAAGCTAACAAACTTAGCCCAGTAGAAGGTTGCTTTTTTAGTGATTAGCGGTTAATGACTGCGTCGGCTAATCACTAATCACTAACCGTTAACCACTAACCACTATTTCACATCCGCTTTATCATGCGCCACGCCTTGGCAAAAAAGCCCGACTGGTCGTCCGATTTATCGTTTTGGACGTCCTCGCCGTCGGTCACGTCGCCGAGCAGGAAGCCCCAGGGCTCGGTGACTTTGCTGGCATCGAATACTACTTTCAACACCGCAATCAGCGGGATGCTCAGAATCATGCCCGGCGTGCCCCACAGCTCGCCGCCCAGAATCAGGGCGATAATGGCGGCCATCGGGTTGATGCTCACCTTGGAGCCCGTAATCATGGGCGTGATGAAGTTGCCTTCTAGAAACTGCACGAACATAAACACGCCCACTACGGCCGCCGCCTTGCCCGGCGAGCCGGTTTCGACGAGCGTGACCAGCGCCGGAATGGCCGAGCCCACCATGATGCCGATGTAGGGAATGACGGCCAGTATCGAAGCGAACACGGCGAAGAAAATGGCGAATTTCACCCCTAGCAGCAGCAAGCCAATAGCATTCAGCACCGACACCACCACAATCACCGTGAGCAGCCCCTGAATATACGCCTGCACCACGGTCTGGATATTATCCATGGTGTGGAGCACGGTGGTGCGCTTGTCGGGGGCCACGAAGCGGAACATGAACTGCCGCATGTGGTCGCGGTAATACAAAAAGCAGAAGATGTAAATCGGAATCAGGGTGGTCACGCTCAGCACGGTAGCCGTCATGCTGAGCGTAGAGCCCAGGTAGCCGCCCGCCGATTTCTTCACCGATTTCATGGAGGAATCAATCAGCTCTTCCTTGCTCATGGGCTGGTAGCCGAACTTCGCGCTGGCCCATTGCTGAATCTGGTCGAAGTACACCAGCGACTTCGCCTGAAGCTTGGGCAGCTCGTCGCGCAACGTTAGCAGCTGCGTGCCAAACAGGTAAAACAGGCCCGTGAGCGCCGCCGTTAGCAGCAGCAGCGTGACAATAATGGCCCAGATGCGCGGAAATTTCCACTTTTCCAGCCGCGCCACCAGCGGCAGCAGCAGCACCGAGAGCAGCCCGGCGAAGAGAATGGGCAGCAGCACGCCATCCAGTTTGCGCAGCACGAACACCAGAAGCGACAGCCCAATCAGCAGAAACGTGTAGTGAATAATCGGCGACTGCTTCACCTCGGCCGGCGCGTGGTTTTGCGTCGGGGAGGGCAGGTTGCGCGGCTGGTTGATGGTATTGGGACGGGGAAACATAGTAATCAAGCGAAAACCAAGTAGGGGAGAAAGGGAGAGAAAAGCGGGCCGCCAGCCCCCAGGCGCGTGAACCCGGACGGCGGCGGTGCTGTTGGAAGCTAAATAATTTGGCGGGTCTGGCTAAGCTCACTGGCAACCGGCGGCTTGCCACGCCGCTGTTTTCTGCGTTATTTTACCCCAGAACTGCCCTCCTTACGGATTTTTTTAGATGAACGACGAAGAATTACCGCTCGCCCCGGCCGCGGCCGACCACGGCTACAACGAAGACAGTATTCGCTCGCTGGACTGGCGCGAGCACATTCGCCTGCGGCCCGGCATGTACATCGGCAAGCTCGGCGATGGCTCGGCCTACGACGACGGCATTTACGTGCTGGTGAAGGAAGTCGTGGATAACTGCATCGACGAGCACGTAATGGGCCACGGCCGCACCATCGATATCAAGATTTCGGACAGCCGGGTGCAGATACGCGACTACGGCCGGGGCATTCCGCTGGGCAAAGTGGTGGATGTGGTGAGCAAAATCAACACCGGCGGCAAGTACGACAGCAAGGTGTTTCAGAAATCCGTGGGCCTCAACGGCGTGGGCACCAAGGCCGTGAATGCGCTGAGCGGCTACTTTCTGGTGCAGAGCGTGCGCGAGGGCATCCTCAAGGCCGCCGAGTTTGCCCAGGGCAATCTGGTGAGTGACCTCAAGCCCATCAAAACCAGCCAGCGCAACGGCACGCTCGTCACGTTCCAGCCCGACGACACGATTTTTAAGAACTACCGCTTCATCCCGGAGTACCTCGAAAATCAAATCTGGAACTACGTTTACCTCAACGCCGGCCTCACCATCAACTTCAACGGCCAGAAGTATTACTCCGAAAACGGCCTGCTCGACCTGCTCGCCCGCAAGGCCGATATTGAGCACCTGCGCTACCCCATCATCCATCTCAAAGCCCCGGACATTGAGATGGCCATGACCCACGGCAACGACTACGGCGAGGAGTATTATTCCTTCGTGAACGGCCAGTATACCACGCAGGGTGGCACGCACTTAGCCGCCTTCCGCGAAGCCGTGGTGAAGGCCGTGCGCGAGTTCTACAAGAAGGATTACGATGCGGCCGACATCCGGGCCAGCATCATTGCCGCCATTTCGGTGCGCGTACAGGAGCCGGTGTTTGAATCGCAGACCAAAACCAAGCTGGGCAGCGTGAATATGGGCGAGGACGGCCCCACCGTACGCGGCTTCATCCTCGATTTCGTCAAGGAGCACCTCGATAACTATCTGCACAAGAACGCGCTGGTGGCCGAAGCCCTGCGCAAGCGCATCGAGCAGAGCGAACGGGAGCGCAAGGACATGGCCGGCGTGAAAAAACTCGCCAACCAGCGCGCCAAAAAAGCCAACCTGCACAACCGCAAGCTGCGTGACTGCCGCTTCCACCTGGGCGAAAATGCCAAGGACGGGGCTGAAAAAGAACTTCTCACCACGCTTTTCATCACCGAAGGCGACTCCGCGTCGGGCAGCATCACCAAGAGCCGCAACGTGGAGCTGGAGGCCGTATTTAGCCTGCGCGGCAAGCCGCTGAACTGCTTCGGGCTGAAAAAGAAAATCGTGTACGAGAACGAGGAACTGAACCTCCTGCAACATGCCCTCAACATCGAGGAAGGCATTGAGCACCTGCGCTACAACCGCGTGGTGGTGGCCACCGATGCCGATGTGGACGGCATGCACATTCGCCTGCTGCTGCTCACGTTCTTTCTCCAGTTCTTCCCCGATTTGGTGCGCAACGGCCACGTTTTCATCCTCGAAACGCCGCTTTTCCGCGTTCGCAACAAGAAGGAAACCATCTATTGCTACAACGAAAGCGAGAAGCAGCACGCCATGCGCAAGCTGGGCAAAAACCCCGAAATCACCCGTTTTAAGGGGCTGGGCGAAATTTCACCGGACGAGTTCGGTAAGTTCATCGGCGAAAACATCAAGCTGGAGCCCGTGATTTTGCAGTCCGACCGCAGCATTCAGCAGGTGCTTACCTACTACATGGGCAAAAACACGCCCGCCCGCCAGGAATTTATCATCGACAACCTGCGCCTCGAAAAAGACCTGATTACCTCCGATGTCCTGCCCGTGGCCGAGGTGGCCGAAGTGGATTTAGCCTAAGCTGAATCCCATATATCATTCTCATTTCTGGAAAATTAGCTGTTAAGCTCAACTACTGGCGCAGTAAAAATTCCCTGAATGAGCGGCTGATGTTTGGGAATAATTATTTTTATGTGTACGTTTGCCCTGTCGCCTAGGGGTAGACTAGTCGACACATTCCACGGAAAAGCCCGAGCCTTTGGTTCGGGCTTTTTTCTTTTCCGGTTAATTTGATTTACCGCCTTCTACGGTGAAACCGGAAAGAAGACGAATATCAGCTAGTTTTTTTAGCTTGTTTTTTGGGATTGAATAGCCGAAATTTGGCTTTTTAGGCGTGTTGCTGTCAGACAGAACGCACCCGCACTGGCCCGGATTCGCTAAGAATCTTGGGAACTTTCCGGCCCCGGTCGGAATTGTAATTTATTGCGCTCCGCGCTGATTCCGGTATTTTTGACGGCAGTACGCCGACCTCATTCGTTTCCCCCGTGGCTTCTCTCGATACTCCCAATTCCGACGCTCCCGACCAGGATTTCTTACAGCCCGGCGACTCGGTGAACTTTGATTTGTCGGCTTTCTCGCCCGCGGCGGATGCCGATGCCGAAGAGCCAATCAGTTTCGCCGAGCAGGACGCGGCCGAAGGCGCTACTTCCGAAGATGCTGATGCTTTACCCACCGTGCCCGCCGATTTGTTTGGCGGCCTCGGCCCCGAGCCAACCGCAGCCGTAGCCATCCCGGTGGAGGAGCAAACCGAGGAGGAGCCCAAGTTCGCCCCCGGCGAAACCATTCACGACGTGGCCACGGTGCGCGGCATGTACCAGAACTGGTTTCTGGACTATGCCTCCTACGTGATTCTGGAGCGCGCCGTGCCCGCCATCGAGGACGGCCTCAAGCCCGTGCAGCGCCGCATTCTGCACGCCATGAAGGAGATGGACGACGGCCGCTTCAACAAAGTGGCCAACGTCATCGGCCAGACCATGCAGTACCACCCGCACGGCGATGCCAGCATCGGCGACGCCATGGTGAACCTGGGCCAGAAAGACCTGCTCATCGAAACCCAGGGCAACTGGGGCGACATCCGCACCGGCGACGGCGCCGCTGCTCCGCGTTACATCGAAGCCCGCCTCTCAAAGTTTGCGCTTGACGTCGTGTTCAACCCCGACACCACCGAGTGGCAGCTCAGCTACGACGGCCGCAAGCGCGAGCCCACCACGCTGCCCGTGAAGTTCCCGCTGCTGCTCGCGCAGGGTGTGGAAGGCATTGCCGTGGGCCTGAGCACCAAGATTATGCCCCACAATTTCCGCGAGCTGTGCAAGGCCAGCATCGACGTGCTGCGGGGCCGCGAGGTGCAGTTGTTTCCGGACTTTTCGACCGGCGGGCTGTGCGACGTGACCAACTACAACTCGGGCATGCGCGGAGCCAAAATCCGGCTGCGCGCCACCATCGAGAAGGTTGATAAAACGCTGCTCATCATCCGTGACATTCCCTACGGCTCCACCACTACGGCGCTGATGGAGAGCATCGTGAAGGCTTCGGAAGCCAACAAAATCAAGATTAAGAAGGTGGTCGACAACACGGCGGCCAACGTGGAAATTCAGGTGCAGCTGCCCACCGGCGTGTCGCCCGATTTGACCATGGACGCGCTCTACGCCTTCACCGACTGCGAAATCAGCATCTCGCCCAACACCTGCGTCATCATCGACGACAAGCCCCGCTTCGTGGGCGTGGAGGACGTGCTGCGCCAGAGCACCAAAGCCACCGTGCGCCTGCTGGAGCGCGAGCTGGAAATCCGCCAGGAGGAGCTGTGGGAGCGGTGGCACAACGCTTCGCTGGAAAAGATTTTCATCGAAAACCGCATCTACCGCAAGATTGAGGAGTGCGAAACCTGGGCCGAAATCCTCGAAACGATTGACAAGGGCCTGAAGAAATTCGTGCGAATAGAAGGGGAGAAGGCCAGGGCCGACGACACCCGCATCGTGTTGCGCCGCCCAATTGAAGAGGACGACCTCACGCGCCTGACCGAAATCCGCATCAAGCGCATCTCGAAATTCGACGGCTTTAAGGCCGATGAATACCTGCAAAAGCTGGAAGTTGAGCTAGCCGAAGTGGCCGACCACCTGGCCAACCTCACGCGTTACGCCATCAACTACTTCGAGGGCCTGCTGAAGAAGTACGGCGCGGGCCGAGAGCGCAAAACCCAGCTCCGCACTTTCGATGTGGTGACAGCCCAGAAAGTGGCCGTGGCCAACCAGAAGCTGTACGTGAATTACGCCGACGGTTTCGTGGGCTACGGCCTGAAAAAGGACGAAAACGCGGTGACTATCTGCGACTGCTCCGACCTGGACGACATCATCGCCATCAAGCGCGACGGCACGTTTATGGTGACCAAAATTGCCGAGAAGACCTTTGTGGGCAAGGACGTGTTGCACGTCGGCGTGTACAATAAGAACGATGACAGGCTGGTGTACAACATGGTGTACCTCGACGGCGCGTCGGGCATCAGTTTCGCCAAGCGCTTCCTGGTGTCGGGCATCACCCGCGACAAAGCCTACGACCTGACCAAGGGCACGAAGGGCACTAAAACGCTCTACCTCACGGCTAATCCAAACTCGGAGTCCGAAATCGTCAGCATTCAGCTGTCCGATAAAGCGCCGGCGCGGGTGAAGCAGTTCGACTTCGATTTTGCCGAGCTTAGCATCAAGGGCAAGGGCTCGATGGGCAACATTGTAACCAAGCAGCCCATCAAAAAAATCACCCAGAAAACGCTGGGCGACTCGACCTTGGGCGGCCGCGAAATGTTCTTCGACAGCGTAGTGGGCCGCCTCAACACCGCCGGCCACGGCCGCTACCTGGGCACCTTCGATACCGAAAACGCGCTGTTGCTGGTACACAAGGACGGTAGCTACGAGCTGACTGCGCCCGACCCAGCCATCCACTTCGACGTGCCCAACATGGTGCTGCTCCGCAAGCTGGAGCCAGACACAGTGCTCTCGACGGTGTACCTGGACGGGGAAACTAAAATCCACTATGTCAAGCGGTTCAAAATTGAAACCAGCACGCTGGGCAAGCGCTTTACCTTTATTTCGGAAGCCAAAGGCTCGAAAATGCTGGCTGTGACGGCCAACCCCGAGCCGCTGGTGGAAGTGAAAATGCAGAAAGACAAAAAAGCCGACAAGGAAACCGAAAGCATTGCCCTGCACGAGTTTATCGACGTGAAAGGCTGGAAGGCGATGGGCAACAAGCTCAACTACTACAAAATCCACGCCCTCGCCCTGCTCACCGACGAAGGCCCCGAGCCGCAGCGCCGTGAGGTGAAAAAGCGCGCCGCCGCTCCCAGGCCCGGCGAGAATCTCACCGCAACCGAAGCTCCGCCCGAGCTGGCCGGCCCCGTCGGCGTAACCGCCGAGGAAGTGGCCCGTGCCCAAGAACTGCTAAAGAGGCCCAAGGCGCAACTGGGGCTGTTTTAGCGCGGCCCGGCGGGCGGCGGAAGGATGCCCGGTGGCTGGTCGTTTGATGCTACGCCGCTTGATTCCGTCGTTCCCGAATCCTTTTGCGCCATTTCTTTGCGTTTATGCTTGTGTTGTTTCGGTGGTGGTCGTGCTTGGTGCTGGCAGTCCGGTGGGGGCGAGGTGGGCTGAGTAGCGCCGTGCTGCTCAGTGCCCTGGCGGTGCTGCCGGCGGCCGGCCAAATCTGGCCCCGCCTCACCAAGCCCGCCGCCCATCCCGCACCGGTAGCCGCGCCGCCCGCCGGCCCGCCCGCCGACCCACCGGCCGTTCGCATCAAGCTATTCCAGGCCGCCGCGCTCGTCAACAGCTTTAAGGATTCCGAAGCCCTGGCCGTGTACCAGGAAATCCTGAAAGAGGTGCCGACCCACTACCTAGCCTTGTGGCAGGCGGCTGTGCTAAGCATAAAAATCGGCACCCGCTACTCCGACGAAACCCGCAAATCAGCTTATTTCGACCTCGGCCGGCAGTATGCCGACCGTGCCCTGCTACTCCGGCCCGAAGGCGGCGAAAGCAACTACGCCGTAGCCCTGGCCTTGTTCAACCAGGCCACGCTATACCGCGCCGGGGCGCGCCTCAAGGCTTTCAGCGACCTGCGCTCGCACGTATATCTGGCCACCGAGCGCCGCCCTGACCTGCCCGAAACCTGGCAGTTGCGCGGCCGCTGGCAGTACCGCGTGGCGCACTACAACGTAATCGAACGCCTGTACAGCAAGCTGGTACTGGGCGGCGTACCTCCCGGTGGCGACAGCAAAGAAGCTATGGCCGCGCTGGAAAAGGCCCGCGAGCTGGCTCCTCAAAATCTTTCTTTTTGCTATGATTTGGCCCGGATGTATGTTTATCAGGGCCGCCGCCGCCGCGCCATCGCCGTGTTGCGCGAGGCTGAGCACTTGCCCACCATCACCGGTGAAGACTTGGTAATTAGTCGTTTGTGTCGCAAAATGCTGCCTCCACTGGTGCGGGCCGATGCCCGCCGCCAGAAACGCCGGGTGCGCGAAGGCAAGAACCCAAAACCCGCCATTCAGTCCCCGGCTGACTCCATGCGGACGCGCCGTGATACCCTCAGCCGCAAGCAGTAGCGGCTAGCTTTCTTTGCATTTACATGACCATGCGCCTCCCGGTTTCGATACGGTTTTCCTCGCGTTGGCTGCCGCTGGCGGGCTGCCTGGTCGTGGCCGCCTGCCAGTCTGCACCTTCCGAGCAGCCCGATACGCTGGTAAACCTTGCCACCGTGCAGAGTGGCCCCCGCGTGCAGGCCGACGAACTCAACGGGGCCATTGCCCGCGAGCCCCGCAATACGGCCCTGCTGGCCCGCCGGGCTACCCTGCGCCTCGCCGCCGGCCAGCCAACCGCCGCCCTTACTGACGTAGCTGCCGCCCTCGAAATAGACGATTCCAATAGCAACCTCTACTTCATTCAGGCCAAGGCCTACCGTGCGCTTGGGCAACTGCCCGCCGCGCTGGCCGCTGCCCGCCAGGCCGCCGACCGGGGCTTCTCGGGTCCCGAGTTGCCGCTGTTCGTGGGCGAAACACACCTGGCCGCCCGCGACTACCCCGCCGCCCTCGACAACCTCGACCGCACCCTGCGCCTCGACCCTGACCAGCCCGCTGCGCTCTTCTACAAAGGCCTCGCCTACGCCGCCACCGCCGACACCAGCACTGCCGTGCAGTACTTGCAGGACGCCCTGGCCCGCGACCCCCGCGAGCCCGAAATCCTGCACCAGCTGGCTTTCCTCCTCAATGCCTGGCGCATTCCCGCCGAAGCAGCCCGCTACGCTGCGCTCGGGATGAAACTCGATACCACCTCCGGCCTGTTGCGCTACGACTACGGCCGCCAGCTGGAATTGCAAGGCCGCCCGGACAGCGCCCTCTGGTATTACCGCCGCGCCCTGGCTCTTGATACGACGGCCTATCGGGCCGATTATCGCCTCGGCTTGGCTGCTGCCAAGGCTCGCCAACCCGTTGCCGTTGTTCAGCACCTGACCCGCGCCCTGCGCCGCAACCCGCGTTTGCCCGAAGCCCGTGGCCTGCTCGCCGAAGCCCTCGAAACTCAACGCCGCCTGCCCGAAGCGCTGGCCCAATACCGGCTGCTCGTGGCCGAAAATCCCGGCAATCCGCACTGGACGTTTAAAGTCTGGAAGCTGAATGGCATCGTGCAGGCCTCGCTGCCCGACAGTCTGCGCACCACCCCACGCTATTATTACCGTCGGCCCGTGGCCCGGCCCCGCATCGAGCCCATTGCCCCGGTTTCGCCGCTGAATTCAGTAATGGGGAATCAATAGCCCTAAATGCTGATTGTAGACAAGCGCTGAAATTCTTCAGGCGCAGTTTGCCTGAAAAAATACCGCCCCTCCCGGCACAAGTGCTAACTTGCGCCTTGCTTGGCCCTTCCGGCCGCTTTTACCCCAGTCTCATGCTCAATATCACCCTCCCCGACGGCTCCCAGCGCCAGCTGCCCGACGGCGCTACCGGCTACGACGTAGCCGCCAGCATCTCCGAAGGCCTCGCTCGCAACGCCCTCGCCGTCACCGTGAACGGTGACGTGCGCGACCTCCACCGCCCCCTGCCTGACAATGCCACTGTCAGCATCCTCACCTGGAACGACACCGCCGGCAAATCCACCTACTGGCACTCCTCAGCCCACCTCATGGCCGAGGCGCTCGAAGCGCTGTACCCCGGCGTGAAGCTGGCCATCGGCCCGGCCATCGAAAACGGTTTCTATTACGACGTCGACCTCGGCGAGGGCCGCAGCATTTCCAGCGAAGACTTCCCCGAAATTGAGAAGAAAATGCTGGAGCTGGCCAAGCACAAGAGCCGCTACGAGCGCAAGGATGTTTCCAAAGCCGATGCCATCGCCTATTTCACCGAGAAGCAGGACCCCTACAAGCTGGAGCTGATTGACGGCCTCGAAGACGGCAACATCACCTTCTATACGCAGGGCGGCTTCACCGACCTCTGCCGCGGCCCGCACATCCCCGATACCTCTACCATTAAGGCTGCCAAGCTCATGAACGTGGCCGGCGCTTACTGGCGCGGCGACGAGAAAAACAAGCAGCTCACGCGCCTCTACGGCATCACCTTCCCCAAGGCCAAGGACCTTACCGAGTACCTCGAACGCCTCGAAGAAGCCAAGCGCCGCGACCACCGCAAACTCGGCAAAGAGTTGAAGCTGTTTGCTTTCTCCGAGAAAGTAGGCGCGGGGCTGCCCCTGTGGCTGCCCAAAGGCACCGCCCTGCGCGAGCGCCTGGAGCAGTTTCTGCGCAAAGCCCAGGTGAAGGCTGGCTACCAGCCCGTTGTCACGCCCCACATCGGCTCCAAGGAGCTGTACGTGACCAGTGGCCACTATGAAAAATACGGCGCGGACTCTTTCCAGCCCATCAAAACGCCCAACCCCGGCGAGGAATTCTTCCTCAAGCCGATGAACTGCCCCCACCACTGCGAAATCTATAAAACCGAGCCCCGCAGCTACCGCGACCTGCCCGTGCGCTACGCCGAATTCGGCACCGTCTACCGCTACGAGCAGTCGGGCGAGTTGCACGGCCTCACCCGCGTACGCGGCTTCACGCAGGACGATGCCCACATCTTTTGCCGCCCCGACCAAGTGAAAGAGGAGTTCAAAAAGGTGATTGACCTAGTGCTCTACGTCTTCAAAAACCTCGGTTTCGAAGACTACACGGCCCAAATCAGCCTGCGCGACCCCGAAAACAAAACCAAGTATATCGGCTCCGACGAAAACTGGGCCCTCGCCGAAAGCGCCATCCAGGAAGCTGCCGCCGAAAAAGGCCTGCCCACTGTTACCGAGCTTGGCGAAGCTGCCTTCTACGGTCCTAAACTCGACTTCATGGTGCGCGATGCCCTCGGCCGCCGTTGGCAGCTTGGCACCATCCAGGTTGATTATAACCTGCCCGAGCGGTTCGACCTCGAATACGTGGCCTCCGACAACACCAAGCAGCGCCCCGTGATGCTGCACCGTGCCCCCTTCGGTTCGCTGGAGCGCTTTGTGGCCGTGCTCATCGAGCACTGCGCCGGCAACTTTCCGCTCTGGCTCACCCCCGAGCAGTTCATCGTGCTGCCCATCTCGGACAAGTATATCGACTACGCCAACGAGGTGAAGGCACAACTGGAGCAGCGCGACCTACGCGGCACCGTGGATGCCCGCGACGAGCGCATCGGCCGCAAAATCCGCGACGCCGAGATGGCCAAACTACCTTATTTGCTGGTAGTAGGGGAGAAGGAAGCCCAGGATAACATCATTTCCGTGCGTAAGCATGGCGAAGGCGACTTGGGTTCGATGCCCATCGAAGACTTCGTGAAGAGCGTGCAAAGCCAGATTGTAGAAGCCTATTAATCAGGTATTGAGACGAGCAAAAAGAACGTCATGCTGAGCGGAGCCGAAGCATCTCGCGGGTAGTAGTAATTCAATCAAATGGTATACTAAAGCACGCAAGATGTTTTGGCTCCGCTCAGCAGGATGTTCTTTTCGGCGCTCTGAGGAAATACAATGGGCAACCCCCTTGCCTTTCCAATTAAAAATGCCGATATTTGCCCCTTGATACCAAGGCCTTAACTGGCCTAGACCGCCCAGACTCTCATTCCCCGCCACTTTTTTAGCAGGAGGACCAAACCATAGCAGCTCCGAATCGTCGGTACGTGCCCCGCCAGCAGGTGGAAGAGCCGTTCAAAATCAATCAGAAAATCCTGGCCCGCGAGGTACGACTCGTTGGCGACAACGTCGAACAGGGTGTTTATCCAACGGACCAGGCCCGGAAAATGGCGCAGGACCAAAATCTCGACCTCGTTGAGATTTCGCCCACTGCCACTCCGCCCGTCTGCCGCGTCATCGACTACTCGAAATTCAAGTACGAGCAGAAGAAGAAGACCCGCGAACTGAAAGCCAAGCAGACCAAGGTCGTGCTTAAGGAAATTCGCTTCGGTCCCAATACCGACGAGCACGACTTCGCCTTCAAGGTGAAGCACGCCCAAGAGTTTCTGCGCGAAGGCGCGAAAATCAAGAGCTATGTGCATTTCGTTGGTCGTAGCATCGTCTTCAAAGAGCGCGGCGAAATCCTGTTGCTCAAGTTTGCCCAGGCCCTTGAGGACCTCGCCAAAGTTGAGCAGCTGCCCAAGCTCGAAGGCAAGCGCATGTTCCTCTATCTGGCCCCGAAGGCGGCTGCTGTAGTGAAGCCCGCCGCCAAGCCCGCAACTGCCGCCGATGCCAAGCCGAAAGCCCCTAAACCGGCCGAGCCCAAGGCAGAAGCTACCGAACAGACCTCCGAAACGGTTCCGGCACCCGCTGCCGACGCCGCCGAATAGATTTTACCCGGTTGCAGATGGCTTCCCGACCACTGGTCAGTCAGCAATCAACAATCAACAACCAACCCTCCAACACTTACTACAATGCCGAAAGTAAAGACGAAATCCGGTGCCAAGAAGCGCTTTGCGCTCACCGGAACGGGCAAGGTGAAGCGGAAGCACGCCTTCAAATCACACATCCTCACGAAGAAGACGACCAAGCAAAAGCGCGGCCTGACCCACACCGGCCTCGTGAGCAGCGCCGACATGAACCGCGTGCGCCAGATGTTGAACATCTGATTCGTTGTCAGTTGCTCATTGTCAGTTGTTAGCTCGTGCTGGCGGTGATACTTGAAACCAACAACTGACAATAACCAACCAACAACTAAATTTTCACCAGGCTTCCGGCCTTAAGACCTTCACCCGTCGCCGGCTGCCAAAAACTCTCTAGGTTATGCCAAGAAGTGTCAACCATGTGGCCTCGCGCCACCGCCGTAAGAAAATCATGCGTTTGGCGAAAGGCTATTATGGCCGTCGCAAAAACGTGTGGACCGTAGCCAAGAACGCCGTTGAAAAAGGTCTTCTCTATGCCTACCGCGACCGTAAAGTAAAGAAGCGCGAATTCCGTGCCCTCTGGATTCAGCGTATCAACGCCGGTGCCCGTGAGCACGGCCTGTCGTACTCGCAGCTGATGGGCGGCCTAAAAAAGGCTGGCATCGAACTCAACCGCAAAGTGCTGGCTGATTTGGCCCTCAATCACCCCGCTGCCTTCAAAGGCATCGTGGAGAAGGCAAAATAACTGCTCTTACGCGCAATCCACCAAGAAAACGCTGGCCCTTGGGTTCAGCGTTTTCTTGTTTTGGGCTTACCCTGTCAGGCCCGCTAAGTTGTTTCCGTTCCGTTTTAGGTCGAGCTATTTGCTGACCCAGAAGGACCGGAAACGAAAAAACCGCTCCAGTATTAAACTGAAACGGTTTTCGACGTAGCGGGAGGCGGGCTCGAACCGCCGACCTCAGGGTTATGAATCCTGTGCTCTAACCAGCTGAGCTACCCCGCCGGGTTTTTTGTGGGTGCAAAGGTAACGTTACAAAAGGCCCTAAAGCAAGGTGCTGGGCCAAATAATACTGTATTTCTTCTGTGTTCCGCCTGTTTTACGCCAGCGGCGCCCGGCTTCCTTCGTCTTAGTCCTATGGCATTGCCTGATACTCAAACCAAAACGCGTTTCGTGGTGGAATTCCCAATTAACGCGTCACCCAAGATTCTTTTCCCCTACCTGGCTACCGCCTCAGGCCTTTCGCAGTGGTTTTGCGACGATGTGCGTTATGTAGAGGGCCAGCGCCTCAATTTTATCTGGGATAATGACAACCATTACGCCGAAATTTCGGGCCAGCGCCTCAACAAGGCCGTGCGTTTCGTATTCCTCGACGACCACCGGCAGACGGTGCTCGATGCCAACTTCCTGGAGTTTACCCTCGATTCGTCGCAGGTGACGGACGAAGTATACCTGCGCGTGGTGGATTACGCTGCGGGCCACGACGCCGCCGAGCAGCATGAGCTGTGGGAAGGCCTCGTGGCTAAGCTGCGGGAGCAGGTGGGCGGCTAACCAGTCCAGTTCTTTCGCAACCGGACTGCGGTACTTTTTTATCTGAACTTTCGTTTCTGCGCTGGCGCATTCTTTCGCGCCCTTAAGCGTCGCCTACCATGCTCAAAAAGCTCGACAAGCTTATTCTTAAGGCCTTTGCAGGCCCTTTTCTGCTCACCTTCGCGGTGGTGCAGTTTATTCTGCTCACGCACACTTTGCTTAAGTATCTGGACGATATTATCGGGAAGGATTTGGGCACGGGAGTACTGTTGCAGCTGCTATTTTATTTCAGCGTGCTCATCGTGCCCGTGTCGCTGCCGCTGGCCGTGTTGCTATCCTCGCTGATGACTTATGGCAACCTGGGCGAGCACCACGAGCTAACGGCAATCAAGGCGTCGGGCATTGCGCTCACGCGTATTCTGCGGCCGGTGCTGCTGCTCACGGCGGGCCTAGCCATCGGCGCGTTCTGGTTCAATGAAACCATTGTGCCCAAGGCCAATCTCAAAGCGTATAGCCTGCTGTGGGACGTGCGCCAACAAAAACTGGCGCTGGACATCCGCGAAGGCGTGTTCTACAGCGGCATTCCTGGCTACACTATTAAAGTGGATAAGAAAACCGGTGAAAATGGCGACCGGCTGCACGGGGTCATGATTTACGACCACACCCAGAAGTCGGGCAACGCCACGGTGATGCTGGCCGATTCCGGCCGCATGTTTACTACGCTAGGAGGCGGTTATCTGAATCTGGAACTCTTTCACGGCCACAACTACATCGAGCAGCCCGATTCCCGCGACCGCGCCGGGGCCAGCTTCGTGCGCCAGGGGTTCGACCACAACGTCATTACGTTTTCCCTGGCCTCGTTCAGTCTGGGCCGCACAAAGGAGGACCTGTTCAAGGAAAACCGGATGATGCTCAACATCCCGCAGCTGCACTCGGCCACCGATTCGGTGCAGAAGAAGCTGCGTGTAGAGCAGAAACAGCTACCTCGGCAAATGAATGCGTATTACACCTTCGCCCGTTTCGATACTACCGGGCGCAAGGCGAATCAGAAAGTGGAAAGCATGCAAGTGCCGACTACCAAGCTGGCTCCTATCACCGCTTCCATCCTTCAGCAGGCGGCCAATCGCGCCCGCAACATTCAGGCTTTCGCCAATTCTACCTCCGAGCGGCTGAATGACTACGCCCGAAATTCGGCCCTGTTCCGGATTGAGGTTTACCGAAAATACTCGCAGTCCGTCGCGGTGCTGCTGATGTTTCTGATTGGTGCGCCGCTGGGCTCGATTATCAAAAAAGGCGGTTTGGGGGTGCCCATTCTTATTTCCATCCTCTTCTTCATCGTGTACTACGTATTAAGCATCATGGGCGAGAAGTACGGCCGCGAGTTTGTGATGCCGGTAGGAGTGGGGATGTGGATGTCGAACCTAGTGCTGCTGCCAGCCGGTTTATTCTTCCTCTACCAAGCGTATAACGACTCGGGCCTGTTGGAAATGGATTTCTGGCGGCGGCTGCCGCAGCGTCTGGGCATTCCGGCGCTGCGCAAAATAACGGAGCCGGAGGAAGAGGTCGTAGCCTAAGCGAGCTTATAGTACAAATATCGCCAACCTGCTTTCATCCTGTTTTAATATTTCGTACCTTTGCGGCACCCCAATGTGTGGGGTAATCAAATTTCTTTTTTTCATCCCAAAATCTAAGACGGGGTAACACCTATCAGCCGATGATTCTGACAACCGAAGCAAAACAGGCCATTTTCGAGAAGAACAGCCTGCAAAAAGTGAAAACCGACACTGGTTCGGCCGAGGCGCAAATCGCCCTTTTCACCCACCGCATCACTCACCTCACCGAGCACCTGAAGGTGAACAAGAAGGACCACAGCACCCGCCTGGGCCTTCTGAAGCTGGTAGGCAAGCGTCGCAGCATGTTGAACTACTTGCAGCACCGCGAAATCAACCGCTACCGCGCCATCATCAAGGAGCTGGGCATCCGTAAGTAAGTCCGGAATCTGAGAGTAGGGAGCCTTCCAACGAAGGTTCCCTACTCTTTTTTTGTTCGGGTTGGTTTGGCCCCGAGGCCGGCCCGGAAAGCTGTTTTACCATCGGCGCACTGTTGAGTTTATTTGAGTAACGAATGCCGTGCGCGGTGCTCGTTTTTGGCTGCTCGCCCGCTGTCGCTTTTCCAAGCAAATCCCGCTGATGTCCCAACCCCACGCCATTACTAAAACCCTGGCGCTGCCCGACGGCCGCGTTATCTCCATCGAAACCGGCAAGCTGGCCAAATTTGCCGACGGTGCCGTCGTGGTTCGCCTCGGCGATACCATGCTGCTCGCTACGGTGGTTTCGGCCCCGAGCCAGCGCGACGGCGTTGATTTTCTGCCGCTGTCGGTTGATTATCAGGAGAAATTCGGCTCGGCCGGCAAGATTCCCGGCTCGTTTCAGCGCCGCGAAGGTCGCCTGAGCGATTACGAAATCCTGGTGTGCCGCCTCGTTGACCGCATCTTGCGGCCGATGTTCCCCAAAGACTACCACTACGAGGTGCAGGTGATGATTACCCTCATCTCGGCCGATAAAGAAGTGCAGCCCGATGCACTGGCCGCGCTGGCCGCCTCGGCTGCCCTGTCGATTTCCGACATTCCGTTTGCCGGTCCAATTTCCGAAGTGCGCGTGGCGCGCATCGACGGCCAGTTCCAGATTAACCCCAAGACCTCCGACCTAGCACGCGCCGACATGGACCTGATGGTGGGCGCAACTGCCGACTCTGTGGCCATGGTAGAAGGTGCCATGAAGGAAGTGAGCGAGGAGGAAATGGTGGCGGCCATTGCCTTCGGCCACGAAGCAATCAAGGCCCAGTGCCAGTTGCAGAAGGACCTGGCCGAGGCCGTGGGCCGCACCGCGGATTCGCCGACCCGCGAGTACCCCAAGTACGAGGAAAACGAAGAACTGAAAAAGACCATTCTGGACGCCGTATACCAGGGCGCCTACGATGTGGCCCGCAGCGGTAACACAAGTAAAGGCGGACGCAAGGAAGGCTTTGGCAAGGTGAAAAAGGCGGTGCTGGAGCACCTGCTGTCCGTGGATGCTGAGTTGAACATGAAGATGTTCAGCCGCTACTATGGTTCGGCTGAGAAGAAGGCTATTCGGGACATGATGGTGAAGGAGCGGGTTCGCCTCGACGGCCGTCAGCTCACCGAAATCCGCCCTATTTGGTCGGAAATCAACTATTTGCCCGGTGCTCATGGCTCTGCCATCTTCACCCGCGGTGAGACGCAAAGCCTGACCACTGCTACGCTTGGCACCAAGCTTGATGAGCAGATTGTGGACCAGCCGCTTGCCAAAGGCTACTCGAAATTCATGCTGCACTACAACTTCCCCGGTTTCTCGACCGGCGAGGTGAAGCCGAACCGGGGCGCTGGCCGCCGCGAAATCGGCCACGGCAACCTGGCCCTGCGCTCGCTGAAGCAGGTGCTGCCCCCCGAAGACGAAAACCCCTACACCATCCGCATCGTGTCGGACATTCTGGAGTCGAACGGTTCCAGCTCAATGGCCACCGTTTGCGCCGGCTCGCTGGCGCTGATGGACGCGGGTGTTAAAATCACGGGTGCCGTGTCGGGCATTGCCATGGGCCTCGTGCAGGACAAGGAAACCGGCGAATATGCCGTTCTGAGCGACATCCTCGGCGATGAGGACCACCTCGGCGACATGGACTTTAAAGTAACCGGCACGGATAAAGGCATTTGCGCCTGCCAGATGGACATCAAAATCCAAGGCCTGAGCAATGAGATTCTGACCGCCGCGCTGCACCAGGCCCGCGCCGGCCGCCTGCACATCCTCGCCGAAATGGCGAAGACCATTGCCGCCCCAGCTGCCGAGTTGAAGCCTCACACGCCCCGCTCGCACAAGATGTTGATTGACAAAGAGTTTATCGGTGCCATCATCGGGCCGGGCGGCAAGGTTATCCAGCAGATTCAGAAGGATACCAACGCCACGGTAATTATCGAGGAGAAGGACGAGAAAGGCCACGTGAGCATTTACGCGGCCAACCAGGACGACATGCAGGGCGCTATCGACCGCATCCGCGCCATCGCAGCCCAGCCCGAAGTAGGTGAGGTGTACAAGGGCAAAGTGCGCAGCATTCAGCCCTACGGCGCTTTCGTGGAGATTATGCCCGGCAAAGACGGCCTGCTGCACATCTCGGAAGTGACGCACGAGCGGATTCAGACGCTGGAAGGCTTGTTGGAAGTGGGCCAGGACATTGACGTGAAACTGGTGGAAATCGATAAGAAAACTGGTAAGTACCGGCTTTCGCGCAAAGTGTTGTTGCCCAAGCCGGAAACGGCCGGTGCCAGCAACGGCGAAGCTCAGGCGTAGTTGCACTGATAGTCCCGAACTAATGTCGGAGGAAGCCTGTTGGCTACCTCTGACTTAGGGGACTGTCCGGACGGCTTTTTCTTACGTATAACCCCATCAGATATCGTTCTTACCTAGTCCCCAATGAGACAGCTAAAAATTAGTAAGCAGATTACCAACCGCGAAAGCCAGTCGCTGGATAAATACCTCCAGGAGATTGGCAAGGTTGATTTGCTCACGCCCGACGAGGAGGTGACGCTTGCGCAGCGCATCCGCGACGGAGACCAGCAAGCGCTGGAAAAATTGACTAAAGCCAACCTGCGTTTCGTCGTGTCGGTAGCAAAGCAGTATCAGAACCAGGGTCTTAGTCTTGGTGACCTCATCAATGAGGGCAACCTCGGCCTTATCAAAGCTGCCAAGCGCTTTGACGAAACCCGGGGATTTAAATTTATCTCGTACGCCGTTTGGTGGATTCGCCAGTCGATTCTGCAGGCCCTGGCCGAGCAGAGCCGCATCGTGCGTCTGCCCCTGAACCGCGTGGGTTCGCTGAATAAAATCAGCAAGTCCTTCTCGGAGCTGGAGCAGAAATTCGAGCGTGAGCCTTCGCCCGAGGAAATTGCCGAAGTGCTGGAGTTGACTACTTCGGAAGTGGTGGACACGCTCAAAATTTCGGGCCGCCACGTATCGGTGGATGCGCCGTTTGTGCAGGGCGAGGAAAACCGTTTGCTCGACGTGCTCGAAAACGAGGACGAGGAGTCGCCGGATATGGCTCTGATGAACGACTCGCTCCGCAAGGAAGTGCAGCGCGCCCTGAGCACGCTCACTAAGCGTGAGGCTGATGTAATTACGTTGTACTTCGGGCTGAACGGCGAAGCTGCTTTGACCTTGGAGGAAATCGGCGAGAAGTTTAACCTGACCCGCGAGCGGGTTCGTCAGATTAAGGAAAAGGCGATTCGTCGTTTGCGGCACACGTCGCGCTCGAAGGCGCTGAAGCCTTACCTGGGCTAACTTCTGCTCAGTTTTGTTGTTGAAAAACCCCGGCTGTAAGGTTGGGGTTTTTTGTACAACTTGTGCGGTAAGCGTTAGCTTGCCGTGAGACTTTTATCTTGAAAATTAGCTTTAAAACGGCAAGCGAAAGCTTACCGCCCAACGCAATGGCTGAACACATCAAATGCCTGATTATAGGCTCCGGCCCGGCCGGTTATACGGCTGCTATCTATGCGGCTCGGGCCAACATGGCTCCCGTTATGTACATGGGTTTGCAGCCGGGCGGGCAGCTCACCATCACGAATGACGTGGAGAACTTTCCGGGCTACGCCGATGGCGTGATGGGCCCGGAAATGATGGAGGACCTGAAAAAGCAGGCTTCCCGCTTCGGCACTGATATCCGCTATGGCATTGCCACGGAGGTTGATTTTTCCGTGCATCCGCGTAAAATCACTATTGATGAAACGCTGGAACTGACGGCCGATGCTGTGATTATTGCCACCGGGGCTTCGGCCAAGTGGCTGGGCATTCCCTCGGAGGCGAAGCTGAACGGCTCGGGCGTTTCGGCCTGCGCCGTGTGCGATGGGTTCTTCTACCGCGGGCAGGAAGTGGCGATTGTGGGCGCGGGCGACACGGCTGCCGAGGAAGCGACTTACCTGGCCAACCTGTGCAGCAAGGTGACCATGATTGTGCGCAAGAGCGAGATGAAAGCCTCGAAAATCATGCAGCAGCGCGTGCTGGACAACCCCAAGATTGAGGTACTGTTCGATACGGTGACGGATGAGATTCTGGGCGAACACGCGGTAGAAGGCGTGCGCGTGAAGAACCTGATGACCCACGAAACCCGCGAAATTGCCCTGACAGGCTTCTTCGTGGCCATCGGGCACGAGCCAAACTCCAAGATTTTTCAGCCCTACCTGCATCATGATGAGCAGGGCTATCTGAAAACGATTCCCGGGACCAGCAAAACCAACATCGACGGCGTATTTGCCTGCGGCGACGTGCAGGACTATACCTACCGCCAGGCCGTGACGGCCGCCGGCACCGGCTGCATGGCTGCGTTGGATGCGGAACGGTATTTGGCTGCCATGGGGATACACTAAATTTGCTTCCTGAACGTCATAACACAGCACGTCATGCTGAGCTTGCCGAAGCAGCTCTACTGCGAGAGTAATTAATTACTGAGGCGGTAGAGCTGCTTCGGCAAGCTCAGCATGACGTGCTGCTTGTTACTGTCTAAAAACAACCTGCCTTTTGACTTTCCTGAAAACAACTTATTGGTGCCCGGCGCTGCTGTTGCTGGCGCTGCTCTGGCTACTGGCGGGGCTGAGCCCAGTCCAGGCGCAGAAGCGCAAGGTGCCGCGTGGCAAGGCCAAAGCCGGCAGCACAACCGGCAAGTCGGACTTCTTTCGCATCAAAACGCCCCGGATGCGGTACGTGCGGCCGGATACCACGACGGTTATCGAAACAGAGGAAATCCCCGATGACAATTCGGACGCCGCGAAGTCTATTTACTTCAACCCGGCCAAGAAGCTCAGCATTGTGAGCGAAGACACCACAACGCTGAACGAGGGCGGGCAGGAAATCGTGGAGATGTCGGAAGAGGTGCTCATTGATTCGTCGTGGGTGAAAGTGGCCGGCTACTATTCCATCTGGGACACGCACCGCGTGAACCCCTACCGCGTGGATGGCCGCAGCTACCGTGATTCGCTGAAGCTGCACCTCACCGACCCGTCCCGGCAGCGGTACGCCAAGATGCCGCTCCTGAGTACGCCCATCACGTCGGGCTTTGCCTTCCGGGGCTACCGCTGGCACTATGGCATGGACCTGGATTTGGAAACCGGCGACTCGGTGAAAACCGTGTTCGACGGTGTGGTCCGCATTCAGGCGTGGGACGGCGGGGGCTATGGCAACTACATTCTGGTGCGCCATTACAACGGCCTCGAAACCGTGTATGGGCACTTGAGCAAGGCGCTGGTAACGGTGGGCACCTTCGTGAAAGCGGGCCAGCTCATTGGCTACGGCGGCAGCACGGGACGTAGTACGGGCTCGCACCTGCACTTTGAAGTGCGCTACCAGGGCAACCCCATCAACCCAGTGCTGATGTACGACTTCCCCGGCTACAAGCTGCGGAAGGACAACTTCACCATTACGTCGGCGCTATTCAACTACTACAGCCGGGCGGTGGGACGCCGCAGCAGTGGCAGCCGGAGTGGTGCGCCCTCCCGCGCCCGGCAGGTGGTTACGCACAAAGTGCGCTCCGGCGATACGATGTCGGAAGTGGCCGAACGGTATGGCGTGCGCGTAAGCACCCTAAAAAAACTCAATCCGGGGGTAAGAACCTTGCAGCCGGGTAAGAAGCTGCGGATTAAGTAATCACCTTGCCTTTCTCAGGCAAACCGTCATGCTGTGCTCGGCATGACGGTTTTTATTCCTCCATCTTTTCAAATGCCTGCAATGAAACTCGATATCCTGGCCTTTGGCGCTCATCCCGACGATGTAGAAATGTCCTGCACTGGTACCCTGCTGGCCAGCATGGCGGCCGGCAAGAAAGTGGGCATCGTCGACTTCACGCGGGGCGAGCTAGGCACGCGCGGCACGCCGGCCATCCGGGCCGAGGAAGCGGCAGCGGCGAATAAGATTCTGGGCATCGAAATCCGCGATAACCTGGGCATGGCCGATGGTTTCTTCCGCAACGACCGGGAGCACCAGCTGCCACTCATTGCCGCCATTCGCCGCTACCAGCCCGATGTGGTGCTGGCTAATGCCATCACCGACCGGCACCCCGACCACGGTCGGGCCGCGCAGTTGGCCATTGATGCCTGCTTCCTGGCCGGGCTGCGCATGATTGAAACCATCGGCGATGACGGCCTGCCGCAGGGGGCCTGGCGGCCTAAAAACGTGTACCACTACATCCAGGACCGGCAGTTGCCGCCTGCTTTCGTAGTCGACATCACACCGTATTGGGAGAAGAAGTGGGAGGCCATTCAGGCCTTCAAAACCCAGTTTTTTAATCCTGATTTAGACGCACCGCAGACCTATTTGTCGAGCCAGGCTTTTGGGCGGTTTATGGAGGCGCGGGCGCGGGAGTTCGGCCACATTATCGGGGTCGAGTTTGGCGAGGGCTTCACGGTGGCGCGGCCGGTAGGCGTGCGCGAGGTGGGCGACCTGCTGTAGCGCATTTCCATCTGACTTCAGCTCGCGAGCACGAGTGCGGGCAACGGGTACGGCAAGGGAGGAAACTAATGGGAAATATTTCCTGTTTATCGGGAAATATTTCCCATATTTGGGAGAGAACCTCATCTTTTGAACGCATGGCTGCTCCCACCGCTTACCCCGCCGCCGTTTATTCGCCCGCCCTGCTGGGCCTACAGGCCACTGTGGCCGATTCCTTCGCCCTCGTGATGGAAGCCCGCACGGGAGTGCCCGCCAAAACGGCCTTCGACGTGGCCGCTCTGCTCATGCTGAGCGCCGATGAGCTGGCCGACCTGTTGCACACCACCACCAAAACCCTGCGCGCCTACCGCGAAGGCAAAAAGCGTCTCGGCCCCGCCGCCAGCGAGCAAATCCTCAAATTGTTAGCCCTCGCCCGCCAGGGCGAAGAAGTATTCGGCGAGCTCCTGGCCTTCCGCCGCTGGCTGGATAAGCCTTCCTACGGCCTCGACAATCAATCCCCGCTCGCCCTGCTCGAAACCAGTGGCGGCATCGACCTAGTGGCCGATGAAGTCGACCGCATCGCTCACGGCGACTTGGCGTAGCCCCCCGTCGTGGAAATCTACCGTATCTGCCTGGCCAAATACGCCAGTGAGCTCGTCGCCTCCGGTAACCCCGGCCGTTGGAACCTGCGCGGCCAACTGGTCATCTACGCCGCCGGCAGCCGCGCCCTGGCCTGCCTTGAAAATGTAGTACACCGTAGCGGCGAAGGCCTCAATAGCCTCTTCAAAGTCATCCGTATCGAGGTGCCTGATAATCTACCCATTGAAGAGCTTACCCTAGTCCATATGCCCGCCGAGTGGCAGCTGCCGCGCCACTACGCCCGCTGCCAGCCCCTGGGCGCCGCCTGGTACCAGCGCCAAACGGCGGCCGTGCTGCGGGTGCCGTCCTCCATCATCGCCCACGAACACAACTACGTACTCAACACGCGCCACCCCGATTTCGCGCAGATGCGCATTGTAGGCTGGGAGGATTTTGAGTTCGACCCGCGCATCAAAGCCGGTGTTGACTAACCCGGTCGGGCAGCGGTTGGGTACTGATTGTTGATAATAGTCCTGAATACTAATATACTCGTATGTACGAGATATGGACACCGCCGTCTTTATCTCGAGTCTGCCCTCGTGGGTGCTGTTTGCGCTGGTCGTAGGGGTGTCGTTGGGCGCTAATGAGGCCGGGTTTCGCTTGGGCCGGCTCCTGATTCGACGGGGTTTGCGAGAGCCGGAACCACCGGTGGCGGCCGTGGTGGGGGCCATGCTCGGATTGTTGGCCTTCCTGCTCGCCTTCACGTTTGCCATGACGGCCTCCCGATTTGATGCCCGCCGCGAGCTGGTGATTGAAGACGCCAACCGGATTCGGACGGCCTACCAATACAGCCTCCTCCTCCCCGAAAAGCAGCGGCAGGCCCTGCAAAAGCTATTCCCGGAATACGTGGCCCTACGCCTGGGCATCACCTCGCTGGCCGTCGCCCGGCAGCGCGAGCCTCGCACCAATGCGCTTCAGCAGCTGATGTGGCAACAGGTCACTTCGCTGGTGCCGGAAAACATGGATTCGGAAATGCGGAGCCTCTTTATCAGCTCGTTAAGTGAACTGGTGAATGTGCATACCGCCCGCAAAACCGTCGCCCTGGACTACCATATTCCGGGCCGAATCTGGCTCGTGCTAAATCTGCTTTCTGCCATGAGCATGCTGAGCGTGGGCTACCAAACCGGGATGTTCAGTACCCGGCGCTTGGTGAGTATGCCCGTACTGGCAGCCGCGTTTGCGTTGGTTATCACCATGATTGCCGCGATGGATGCCACGGCCCAGCACGGCTTTTTAATTAGCCAGCAACCCTTGGCCGATGTGCTGAAAATGATGCAGGCAAACGATAATGCGCCGTAACTATTGCCCATAGGTGTTAGCTGATTTGAATGCAAAAAGCCCGGCTGAATCAGCCGGGCTTTTTGCATTCAAATGCAGACATATAATCTTGGGGCGCTACCGCACCCCCAACCGATTCCGCCGCCAGCCCGAAACCTCCGCGCCTGCCGTTTCGCCAGTGGCGGCAGCGGCTTTGGGTTTCTTCTCGCTGAGCAGCATGGCCCCCAGCGCGGCGGCTATTTTGGCCGTGGCCTCGTCCGGGGCGGTGGGGGCGAGGTTGGCGGGGGAGAAATGGTCCTTGATGAAGTTGGTGTCGAAATTGCCGCTCACGAAGGCAGGGTGCGTCAGCACGTAGCGGCCGAAGCCCAGCGTGGTTTCGATGCCCGTGATTTGATACTCCTCGATGGCGCGCAGCATCCGGGCAATGGCCTCGGCGCGGTCGGCCCCGAAAGTGACCAGTTTGGCAATCATCGGGTCGTAGTAAATCGGAATGTCCATGCCTTGCTCGAAGCCGTCGTCCACGCGCACGCCGGGGCCCTGGGGGCGCACGTAGGTGGTAAGGGTTCCGATATCGGGGAGGAAGTTGTTCTGCGGGTCTTCGGCGTACACGCGCAGCTCCAGGGCGTGGCCGGTGATGGTGAGGTCTTCCTGACGAAAGGCGAGGGGCTCGCCCTGGGCCACTTTGATTTGCTCCTTCACCAGGTCGAGGCCCGTGATTTGCTCCGTCACGGGGTGTTCTACCTGGAGGCGGGTGTTCATCTCCAGGAAGTAGAAGTTGTGCTGGTCATCGAGCAGGAATTCCACGGTGCCGGCTCCGGTGTAGGCGCATGCGCGGGCCACGTCCACGGCGCACTGGCCCATCTGGGCGCGTAGTTCGGGCGTAAGCACCGACGAGGGCGCTTCCTCAATCACCTTCTGGTGGCGGCGCTGGATGCTGCACTCGCGCTCGAACAGGTGTACGATGTGGCCGTGCTCATCGCCCAAAACCTGGATTTCGATATGGCGCGGGCCGGTCACAAACTTCTCAATAAACACTGCGCCATCGCCGAAGGCCGACATGGCCTCATTAATGGCCATCTGCATCTGCTCCTCAAACTCGTCGGGGCCATTCACAAGGCGCATGCCCTTGCCGCCACCGCCGGCCGAGGCTTTAATCAGAATGGGAAAGCCCACTTCCTGCGCAATCAGCTTGGCGGCGGGCACATCGGAGATGGCCTCGGCCGTGCCCGGTACCAGCGGGATGTTATAGGCCTGCACGGCCTGCTTGGCGGAGAGCTTGTCGCCCATCATTTCCATCGCCTCGGGGCTGGGACCCACGAAAATCAGGCCCGCTTCGCGCACGGCGCGGGCAAAACCAGCATTCTCCGAGAGGAAGCCGTAGCCGGGGTGAATGGCATCGACGCCCAACTCCTTGCAGACTTCGAGAATCTTGTCGCCGCGCAGGTAGCTGTCTTTCGAGGCGGGCGGGCCTACACACACGGCCTCGTCGGCGTAACGGACGTGCAGGGCATTGCGGTCGGCCTCGGAGTAGATGGCCACGGTGGCAATGCCCATTTCCTTGGCGGAGCGCAGCACGCGCAGGGCAATTTCGCCCCGGTTGGCAACAAGCAGCTTGGTGATTTTTTTCATGTAGGTGGGAGTGAGGGGCGGGATAGCAGTGAGTATTTTTTAAGAAAGCTCGTCATGCAGAGCGCAGCGAAGCATCTTTACCGCGCAACGCAATCCAATAGACAGGATTAGTGAATGCGGGCAAGATGCTTTGCTGCGCTCTGCATGACGGGCTGGTTTGTTCTAATCAATGTCCTAACGGCCCACAAAGAAACTGCGAAACCTGCCCCCGTCGGCAAACCCTTGGGCCACCTCGCGGTTGTTAAGCCCAAATTATGTACATCCGCGACGCGGTGGCTACCTTTGTGGTTAGCCCCGTTTTGGGTTGTAAAACCAACACCAATTCCCAAAGCGGCTATTCCCCGCCTTTTCTCACCCTATTTCCGTTTTTTCAGTGGATATTTTTGACCGGGTTTCGGCCAACCGCGGGCCTCTGGGCTCGCATTCAAGCTACGCGCACGGCTACTTTGCTTTCCCCAAGCTGGAAGGTGAAATCAAGCCCCGCATGATTTTCCGGGGCAAAGAAGTGCTCACCTGGAGTTTGAACAACTACCTCGGCCTGGCCAACCACCCCGAGGTGCGCAAAGCCGATGCCGATGCCGCCGCCAACTACGGCATGGCCCTGCCTATGGGCGCGCGCATGATGAGCGGCAACTCGACCCTGCACGAGCAGTTGGAAGATGAACTGGCCGAGATGGTGATGAAGCCCACCGCCACGCTGCTCAACTTCGGCTACCAGGGCGTGGTGTCCATCATTGACGCGCTGGTGAACCGCCACGACGTGATTGTGTACGACGCCGAGTCGCACGCCTGCATCATCGATGGGGTGCGCCTGCACGCTGGCAAGCGGTTTGTATACACCCACAACAACATGGCCAGCCTGGAAAAGCAGTTGGAGCGCGCCAAGCGCCTGACCGACGAAACCGGTGGCGGCATTCTCGTCATTACCGAGGGCGTTTTTGGCATGTCGGGCAACCAGGGCGACCTGCGCGGCGTGGTGGCGCTGAAGGAAAAATTTGACTTCCGCCTGTTCGTGGACGATGCTCATGGTTTTGGCACGATGGGTGCCACCGGGGCCGGAACGGGCGAAGAACAGGGCGTGCAGGACCGTATCGACCTATATTTTTCGACCTTTGCTAAGAGCATGGCCAGCATCGGCGCATTCGTGGCTGGGCCGGAAAGCGTAATTGACTATTTGCGTTACAACATGCGCAGCCAGATATTCGCTAAATCACTGCCCATGCCCCTCGTAGCGGGCGCGCTAAAACGGTTGGAGTTGCTGCGCACCCAGCCGCAGCTCAAGGAAAATCTCTGGACGATTGTGCGGGCCATGCAGAGCGGCCTGCGCGAAAAGGGCTTCAATCTGGGCACTACCACCTCGCCGGTAACGCCCGTGCTGCTGGAGGGCACGGTGGCCGATGCAACGCAGGTAACGCTGGATTTGCGTGAAAATCACGGTATTTTCTGCTCTATCGTGTTGTATCCGGTCGTGCCCAAGGGCGTAATTATGCTGCGCATCATCCCCACTGCCTCCCATACGCTTGCCGATGTAGAGGAAACGATTGTGGCCTTTACCGCCGTGGCTGACAAGCTCAAAAAGGGCCTCTACAGCCGTACGACTGCGATTCCGGAGGCGGTTTAAAACCGCCTTATCCACTACTGACGCGGGCTGCCTGAGAAGGTGGCCCGCGTTTCTGTTTTTGGACTATTCTAATGGGTTGGCCATTTGCGCAAAATGCGCAAATGGCCTTTTTTTTGGCGAAATCTGCCTTTGAAAGCCGGGGGGGCGGTTTTAAAAAAAAGTGAAAAACTTGCTTGCATTTGAAATCCCTGTATATTAGGGCCGGCTTAACACCACCACAAACTCATTTTTCACTCCCAACCCCAACTTCCAATGAACAATTTTGGCAAACTGAAGGACCTCGTGATGTCGCTCGAAGACGACTTTTCGAAATTCTACGACAAGCAGAACGCCGCTGCCGGCACCCGCGTGCGCAAAGGCATGCAGGAGCTGAAAACGATGGCCCAGGCGTTCCGCACCGAAGTGCAGAACACCAAAAACACGGGTGCTGCTACGGCGGCCCCGGCTGCTAAAAAAGCCGCTCCGGCTGCTAAGAAAGCTGCCGCTCCGGCTGCTAAGAAGGCCGCTCCGGCTGCTAAGAAAAAGTAATTCGAACCACAGATTCTTCGGATTTCGCGGATTCTGTGGACGAAAAAAAAGGCCCCGCCGATTGGTGGGGCCTTTTTTGTGTGGTTGTGGGCTTGGCGCGAGATTGCATGAGGTTTAATGGCTGAAGCTTACCAATAGCTACACCAACTCTACTAAAAAGTAATTCTTCTTTCCTTTCTGTACGACGAGGTATTTGCCAGCCAAATGCTGTATCGCAGCCACTGGTGCATCGGGTGAGGCCACTTTTTCGCGGTTGATGCTCACGCCGCCGGCCTGAATCATCTTGCGGGCTTCGCCTTTGGAGGGGAAGATTTTGTGCAGGGTGAAATCGCTGAGGAAAGTGGCGGCGTTGAGCTCGGACATCTCGGCGCGGAGCACGCGCAGGTGCGGCACGCCGGCAAATACGTCGAGCAGCGTGGCTTCGTCCAGCGAGGTAAGGTCGCCGCCGCCGAAGAGGACTTGCGAGGCGGCAATGGCGGCTTCGGTGGCTTGGGCGGAGTGGACGCGGGTGGTTACGTCGGCCGCCAGGGCCTTTTGCAGGATGCGCAGGTGCGGGGCGGCGGCGTGCTCGGCTTGTATGGCCAGAATCTCCGGCTCGCTGAGCAGGGTAAACACGCGGATGAGGCGCGGGGCGTCGGCGTCGGCCGAATTCAGGAAAAACTGGTAGAACTGATAGGGCGAGGTCAGGGCGGGGTCGAGCCAGACGGTGCCGGTTTCGGACTTGCCGTACTTCGTGCCGTCGGCTTTGGTGATGAGCTGGCCGGTGAGGGCGTAGGCTTTGGCTTCGCGCTCCTCGGCGTTGGCGAGGCGGCGGATGAGCTCGGTGCCGGTCGTGATGTTGCCCCACTGGTCGCTGGCCCCCATTTGCAGGGTGCAGTTCAATATTTTGTTGAGATGCACGAAGTCATAGCCCTGCAGCAGTTGGTAGCTGAATTCGGTGTAGCTGATGCCGTCGGTGCCGCTGTCCTCGTTGCCGCTGATGCGGCGCTTCACCGAGTCCTTGGCCATCATATAATTCACAGTGAGGTGCTTGCCGACCTCGCGCAGGAAGCCCAGGAAGCCGATTTCCTTGAACCAGTCGTAATTGTTCACGACCAGCGCGCCGGTGGGGCCTTCGCTGAAGTCCAGAAACTTCTCCAGTTGGGCCTGAATGCCGGCCTGGTTGTGGCGCAGGGTGGTTTCGTCGAGCAGGTTGCGCTCGGCGGATTTGCCGCTGGGGTCGCCAATCATGCCGGTAGCGCCGCCCACGAGGGCCAGCGGGCGGTGGCCGGCGCGCTGCAAATGCACCAGCAGCATGATGGTGGCCAGGTTGCCGATGTGCAGCGAAGCCGCCGTGGGGTCGAAGCCGATGTAGCCGGTGATGGGCGCGTGGGCGGCAAGGTGTTCGGCGGTGCCGGGCATGGCGTCGTGAAACATGCCGCGCCAGGTCAGTTCAGTTATTAAATCCAATGAGGAATGAAGAATGAGGAATGAAGAATGAACACCAACGGTGCCGAACCGAGCGGTTTCGATTTAACAAAGGTAGCCACGGCGTAATTTTGGGCTTTCGTCGGCCCTTCATCAGGCAATTCCTCATCCCTCATCCCTCATTTCTCATTGATACAAGAAGCCGACGCCCTTCTCAAGCAGCTCCAGCAGCGGCAGTTTCAGCCCGTGTATTTTTTGCAGGGTGAGGAGCCGTACTACATTGACGTGGTGGCCGATTTGATTGAAAAAACCGTGCTGGCCGAACACGAGCGCAGCTTCAACCAAATGGTGGTGTATGGCAAGGACGTGGACGTGACGGCCATTCTGGGCCAGGCCAAGCGGTTTCCAATGATGGCCGAGCGCTCGGTCGTTATCGTGAAAGAAGCCCAGACCGTGGCCGACCTGGAGCAGGAGCGGAGCTGGCCTTTCCTGGAGGCCTACCTGAAAAACCCGCTGCCCAGCACCGTGCTGGTGTTTTGCTACAAGCACAAAACCCTAGACAGCCGCAAGAAGCTGGGCAAGCTGCTCTCCGGTAAAGACTCGCCGGCGGTGCTGATGACCAGCAAGAAGCTCTACGACAACCAGGTGCCGCAGTGGCTCACGGCCAACGTGCGCGGGCGCGGCCAGCAAATCACCGGGCAGGCCACGGCCATGCTGGCCGAGTACATCGGGGCCGATTTGGGCCGGCTGGCCAATGAGGTAGATAAGTTGGTGCTGAACCTGAAGCCCGGCCAGCCCATTGATGAGGAATTGGTGCAGCGCATGGTGGGCATCAGCAAGGACTACAACATTTTTGAGCTGCAAAAGGCGCTGGTGCAGCGTGATGTGCTCAAGGCCAACCGCATTCTGGCCTACTTCGCGGCCAACCCCAAGGCTAACCCGCTCATCCCGAACCTGACGCTGCTGTTCAACTTTTTCACCAAGCTGCTGGTGCTGCACCAGGCCGGCCCCAACCCGCCGGATGGTGTTTTCAAGAGCCTGGGGATTTTAAACAGCTTCGCCCAGAAGGAGTATCAGCAAGCCCTGCGCGTGTTTCCGACCGAGCGGGTGGTGGGGCTGATTCACAACATCCGTCGGGCCGATGCGCAGAGCAAAGGCATCGAAAGCGGCTCAATGGACGACGCCGAGATTCTGCGGGAACTGGTGTGGCTGATTCTGCACAACGTGCCGGCCGGCGTGCTGGAGTAGCTGGCCGGCATGCCTACAGCGTGTGACCGGCTAGGCGTTCCGGTCTACTTTGTAGAGCCGGATGCCATACAGAAACACCACCACGTAGCAAATAATGGGCAGGTAGTAGGCATGGGCCACGCTGGTATTGGCCACCGGGCCCATCACGAAGCGTGGAAATAGGGCCGCGCCTACAACGCCCATCACAATAAACGACGAAGCCAATTGCTTGTGCCGCCCCAGGTCTTTCAGCCCCAGGCTGTAGATGGTGGGGAACATGATGCTGAAAAAGAAATTCAGCCCGATGAGCGCCCCGAACGACACCCAGCCCGCGTGCTGGGCCACAAGCACGCACATCACCATATTGGCCACGGCGGCGAAGGCCAGCAGCCGGTTGGGGGCGATGAACTGCATGAGGTAGGTGCCCAGGAAGCGGCCCAGCATCATGCCCACCAGGCTCAGGGAAAAAAAGTAGGCGGCCACTTCGCCCGACAGGTGGGGCAACCCGGGAGCCAAGCCCACGGTGCGGCCAAACAACGCCCCCACCTGCCAGAATCCTGCAATGGCCGGCCCCGGCTTCAAGGCCATGTAGTCGGTGCCGTAGTTGATGAAAAACGCCCAGGTACCGCCCTGCGCCGCTGTGTTGAAGAGCTGCGCCACGCAGGCCCACACAAAATGCCGGTGCTGAAACAGCGACTTGTCGGCCACCAGGTTGGTGGGCGACTCGCTAGGGGCGGCCAGCGGCGTTTCGGGCGAGTGCTCGGCGTTGAGCGTGGGTACCTTCACGAAGGTGAAGGCCAGCCCGATGCTGCCCACCACCGCCCCGATGATGGTATAGAGCGTCTTGACGGCCGATAAGTCGCCGGCCGCGTGGGTGCCGCGCAAGATGAAATAGCCCCCGATGAGCGGCCCGCTCACCGCCCCGATGCCGTTGATGGCGTGCGAAAATGTGATGCGCCGGTCGGAACTGGCCGGGTCGCCGAGGCCGTCGAGGAAGGGGTGCGCCACGGCTTCCAGCGTGCCCAGGCCACAGGCCAGCACAAACAGCGCCCCCAGCAGCAGCGTGAACGAGGCCGCATTAGCGGCCGGCACCATCAGGAAGGCTCCGGCCGCGTACAGCCCCAACCCTAGGATAACGCCCTTTTGGTAGCCGAAGCGCTTCATGAACCAGCCGGCGGGCAGGCCCATCACGAAGTATGCCCCGAAGGTGGCGGCCTGCACGTAGGCTGAATTGGCCTTGCTCACGTGCAGCACCTGTTGCACATGCTTGTTGAGAATGTCAGCCATCGTCACGCCCAGGCCCCAGAGCATGAACAGTGACACCACGAAAATGAAGGTAATCAAGTAGCGCCGCTCCGTGAACGGCGGCGGGGGAATGGTACGGGTTGGCTGCACAGGCAAGGGAATGGGAAAGGTGGGATGAAAAAAAATGTCCGCCTATAAGCCGCAGCCCGCCGGATAGTTTAGCCGTCTCGGCGGCCAAGCAGCAGGGTTAGGGCGCATGGCGCACCGAATGCCCCGGCCAGGGCGGCCAAAACACCCCAGCCCGAACCACCGTACAAAACGGGTATTTCACCTTAACCTGATTTCACGCATGAGCGATAATCCAAGCGGCTCCTTCGGGGGCCTTCTGGCCGGCCTGTTCGGTAGCCGGACCAATGAGGAGGGAACGCGCGTTGGCTCTTCGCCAGCCCGCAAAGTAGTTAGCGGGGCCCTGCTGGCCGCTGGCGCGGCTTTGCTGTATAAGCGATACAAAAGCGGAAACCTGAACCTGCCAGGCATCACGCCCAAATTCAAGTAGCCGGGCGTTTCCAATACGTTTCATACAAGCCCCGTCAGCGTCAGCTGACGGGGCTTTCTGTTGTCTTGTTTCAGCCAGAATCAGCATCCTGCTGTTTAACTGGTCAAGAGGACGCGGAGCACTCCAATAAGGTGGGTTCGGGTAGCAGATGGCAATGAAACCTGCATTTCTGCGTTGCGTGGGCAACCTACGGGCATTTATCGCTACTTTTGGCGAGTTCCCGGGGCCGGTGCGGCCCCTCCACGACAGGTATTTACATGAAGCTATTTCCCCGGCTGGCGCTGGCCGCCGCTCTGAGCGCCGCGGCACCCATGGCCGCCAGCGCCCAGCAAACCCAGGTTTTTGCCTCCGATGAGCGGCACTTTCAGGAAGGGTTGGAGTTGTTTGACCGCGGCCAGTACGGCGCGGCGCAGGAAGCGTTTCGGCAGTACCTGGCCATTGCGCCGGTGCATAGCAGCCAGGCCGGCCCCGCCGCTGCCGCCGACCGCACCGCCGATGCCGAGTACTACTACGCCGTGAGCGGCCTTTACCTCTCGCACCCCGATGCCGAGGGCCTCATTCTGGACTTCGCCGCCAAACACCCCGCGCATCCCCAGGCTGCCGCGGCTTATTTCGAGCTCGGCAAGTTCTACTTCGACCAGAAAAACTACGAGTCGGCCATCCGCTACTTTGCCAAAGTAGCGCCCGACAACCTGAGCAACGACCAGCGGGCCGAGTCCGATTTCAAGCTCGGCTACAGCTATTTCGAGCAGAAGGACTACGAAAAGGCCCGCCTGCTGTTCGACCGCAACAAGCAGGTGCAGAGCCAGTACAAGTACGCCAGCGCCTACTACGCCGGCTACCTGGGCTATCGCGCCGGCGACTACGCCGCCGCCCGCGCCGACCTCGGCGTGGCCGAGCAGAACGACGCTTACAAGCCCGTGGTGCCGGCCATCGTTACCCAGATTTACTACAAGGAAGGCAACTACGACGGCCTGATTGGCTACGCCACCAAGGCGCTGCAAAACACCCCGCCGCCCCAGAATTCCGACGAAATCCAGTTGCTGGTGGGCGACGCTTACTACCAGAAGCAGCAGTATAAGGAAGCCGCTGAGTACTTCGACAAGTACGCCGCCGTGCATCAGAACAAGATTGAGCCGGCGCTGCAATACAAGATTGGCTACGCCAATTACAAAATGGGCGACTTCAAAGGGGCCATTGCCAACCTGAAGAACGTGGCCGTGCGCCGCGACTCCTTGGGCCAGAACGCCGCCTACCACCTCGGCCTGAGCTACGTGCAGGCCAACCAGAAGCCCCAGGCCGTGACGGCTTTCGAGGCTGCCCGCCAAAGCACCTTCGACAAAGCCATTGCCGAAAATGCCACCCTCAAGCTGGGCCAGGTGCAATACGAGCAGGGCAATCTGCCCGAGGTTATCAACGTGTTGCGCGACTTCCGCAAGAAGTTTCCCCGCTCGAAAAACCAGCCCATTGTCGACGACCTGCTTGGTAACAGTTTCCTGGCGTCCACCGACTACAACCAAGCCATTACTTACCTCGAAGGTATCGATGACCGCAGCGAAAAGCTCGACGCTACGTACCAGCGCGTGGCGTATTCGCAAGCGGCTTTGCTCTACAACAACGGCAACTACGCCCAGGCGCTGCCGCTGCTGGACAAGTCCCTGAAATTTCCGTCGGATGATGGCCTGCGGGCCGCCGCGCAGGTGTTGCGGGGCGAGATTTTCAGCGTGGGCCAGCAATATCCCGATGCCATCACCGCGTATGCGGCGGCAGCGCGCTCGGCTCGGCGGGGCGGCGTGAGCCCCGAAGAAGCTGACTTTGAGCAAAAAGCCCGCTACGGTTTGGGCTATGCTTATTATAATACCAAGCAGTACGACAAGGCCCGCCCGCAGTTCACCGCTTTCCTCAGCGATACCGACGCCAAGCCTTCGGACCCCAACTACTACGACGCCATCCTGCGCCTGGGCGATACTTACTATGTATCGAAAAGCTACCAGCAGGCCCTTGACCAGTACGACAAGGTAATCAAGGCCAACGCGGCCGATAAGGACTACGCCTACTACCAGAAGGGCCGCACGCTGGGCCTGATGGGCCGCCGCGAGGAAGCCACCAGCACGCTGGCCGCGCTATTAAAAGCCAGCCCCAACTCGCGCTACGCCGAGGATGCCGTATTTCAGCAGGCGCAGCTGGCGTTTGAGGCCGGCGAGTACCAACCGGCCGTCGCGGGCTTTACGCGCCTGATTGAAGGCCGCCCCAACAGCCCGCTGATTCCGCAGGCGCTGCAGAAGCGCGGCGTAGCTTACGCCAACCTCCAGCAGCAGGACAAGGCCGTGGTCGATTTCCAGCAGGTACTCACGAGCTACCCACGCAGCGAAGCCGCTTCGCAGGCGCTCTACAACCTGCAGGAAAGCCTGACGGCGCTGGGCCGTACCGAAGAATTTGATGCGGCGCTCGCGGGTTTCAAAACCCAGAATCCCGACAGCAAGGCCACCGAGAGCGTGGAGTTTGAAGCGGCAAAGTCGTTGTATCTGGCTGAAAAATACCAGCCTGCCATTCTGCGCCTGGAGTCTTACTTGAAGCAATACCCGGAGTCGGCTCTGGGCGCTGATGCCCGGTTCTTCCTGGCGGATTCGTACCTGAAAACCGGCGACAAGCAGCAGGGCCTGACCCGCCTGCGGACTGTGGTGGCCGAGGGCAAAAGCGAGTTTGTGAACCGCGCCGTGGGCCGCCTCGCCGACCTGGAATTTGAGAACAAGAGCTATGCCGAGGCCGCCAAACTCTACGAGCGCCTGCGCGGGGCCAGCACCAACCGCCGCGAAGTAGCCAACGCTACCCTCGGTCAGATGCGCAGCCTGTACGAGAGCGGCGACTACCCCGGCACCCGCCGCGTGGCCGAGGAGCTACGCGCCCAGGCCGGTGCCACCGCCAACGCCACCAACGCTGCCTTGCTCTACTTAGGCAAAGCCAGCTTGCGGACCGAGAGCTACGACCAGGCCGCCACCGAGCTGGCCAAGGCCGTCACGGCCGCGCCCAATGACATCAACGGGGCCGAAGCCCAGTACTACCTGGCCGAAACCCTGTTCAAACAGAAGAAGAACGACGAAGCCAAAGCGGCGGCGCTGAAGGTAAATTCCGATTTCAGCAGTTACTCGCTGTGGCTGGGCCGGGCCTTTCTGCTGATTGCCGACATTTACGCTTCGGAGGGCGACAACTTCCAGGCGCGGGGTACGCTGAACTCGCTCATCGACAACAACTTCCCGGTGCCAGAAGTCCTGGAAACGGCTAAGCAGCGCCTCAAAACCCTGGGTGCTGACCAGCCCGAGGAAAACACCCCGCCCACCAAATCCCCGGTGAAAGCGCCTACCAAGGCCCCGGCCAAAGCCCCGGTGCCGGCCAAAATGCCCACCGGCACCCCCGCCAAGCCAACCACTGCGCCCACCAAAGGCAAGGCCCCGGCCCCGCGCACCAACCTGCGCGGCACCACCACGGCTCCGGCCGATACCACTCAGCGCTAGGAACGGCGCACTTTTTTAAAGAAACCCATTTGCTGATGAAGCGTTTGACGATAAATAAAAGCCGTTCTACCAAATCCTCCGGCCCCGGCCTGGCCGCCAGTCTGGCCCTGGCCGCCGTGCTGGTGGGCGGCATGGCCCCCGCTGCCACCGCGCAGGCCCAGCCCACCAAGGGCAAGTACAAAGGCAACATTGAGGAGGCCGAGATTGAGATTGTGAAGGAGCGGGTGAACCAGTTGCCCGAAGCCACCCGCAACTTCTATAAAATCAAGCTGCCCGCCCCGCCCAAAGCCGAGCGCAAGGTGGCCTACACCTTCCCCGACTTCCGCCTGCCCGCCGACCGCCTCACGCCCTCGGTGAAGGTACTCACCATCCGGGCCGAGGAGCCTACGCCGCTCACCGGCAACTTCGTGAAGGCGGCCATCGGCAACTACGGCACGTTCTACGGGCGCGGCTATTTCCACAGCACCCGCAACACCGACCACGCCTATGGCTTGGATGTGAAGCACATTAGCTCTATCAATGGGCCGGTGGATGGCAAGAACTCCCGGATGTCGGAAACCAGCGCCCACCTCATGGGCGAGCTTTACCGGGGCACCGGGGCCTTTGGGGCCACGCTGGACTTTGGCCGCGAGCGTTACAATTTCTACGGCTACGAGAAAGCCGCCAACGGCAGCCCGGTAGCAACGCCCGAGTCCGGCGACATCAAGCAGACCTTTAACCGCTTTGCCGTAAAGGCCTACGCGCACAACCGCGACCCCGAGCAGCAGCTGACCTATGATGCGGGCATCGGCTACCGCTATTGGGCCGATAATTTCTCAGCTTCCGAAAACGACGTGCGCCTGAATGCCAAAGTGGGCTATGCGCTGGGCGAATCCAGCCGCATCACGGTAGCCGCCGATGCTTCCTTTATCTCGGATAAATCGACGCGGAGCGGGGCTGCGATTTTGCCCACACCCGCCCCAAACGAGATAACGCGCACCCGTACTTTCGTGCAGGCCACGCCGGCCTACGAGTTCCTTAATAATAACATTGCCTTTTCGGTGGGGGCCACGGTGGGCTACTCGTCCGATACCGCCACCAGTGTGAGCAAGGGCGTGATATACCCTGCCGTGCGCCTGGGCTACACTATTGAGCCCGAAAAATTCATGGTCTACGCGGGTTTGGGAGGGGCGCTGCAGCGCGTCACGCGTTACGACCTGACCACCGAAAACCCCTGGCTGAACAGCACCCTGAACGTGGCCGATACCCATCGCGGCCCTACCATCTACGCCGGTTTCACGTCCACGCCCGCCCGGGGCCTGGAGTTCAACGTGAAGGCCACCTATGCCCGCGACCGTAACCTGTACTTCTACCTCAACAATCCCGTCGACCCCACCCGGTTTGACCTCGTCTACGACCAGAACGCCACCGGCGTGCTGAACATCCACGGCGAGTTGTTGTACAATGCGGCCGAAAAATTCCGCCTCGGCACCCGGGTGGACTACAATAAGTACGCCCTCAAAAACCTGCCGGTGCCGTTTCATCGCCCCGAATTCCAGGGTTCGGTATTCGGTACCTACAATGTTTTCGACAAGCTGATGGTGGGCGTCGAAGGCTACTTCTTCGCGGCCAGCTACGGCATCAGCTACCGGCCGGCCACCAGCGCCGGAGCCGCGCGGGTAGCCGATTTCTACCGCGCCACCGACCCGATTGTCGACCTGAATCTGCGCGCCGATTACCGCATTACGCCAAAAATATCCATCTTTGCAATGGGTAATAACCTCGCCAATCGGCAGTACCAGCGTTTTTACGGATATCCCGTGAAAGGTATTAACGTATTGGGTGGGGCTACCTATACCTTTTGAGTTGAAAGCGAAGAGTTAAAGGTGAAGTGGTTAGCCGTCCGTGCGACAGCCACCCTAGGCATCAACTCATGAATTTCAACTCATCACTTTTAACTGTTGCCATGCATCTCGCCGACCACATTCGCCCCTTGCTCCGTGACCACGATTGCGTGATTATTCCGGACTTCGGGGGGCTTGTGGCCGATGTGTCGTCGGCCCGTGCGCAGCCCGGCCGTCAGGCCCTGAGCCCGCCCACCAAGCTAGTGGCCTTCAACCAGGCCCTGACCCGCAACGACGGCTTGCTGGTTGATGCCCTGAGCCAGCACCTGGGCCTGTCCATCGCGCAGGCCCGCGAAGCCGTGCGCGCCGCCGTAGCCGGCCTCCAGCAGGAACTCGACGACACCAACCGGACCGAGTTGCCGGGCATCGGCATTTTCCGTCGGGCGGCGGGCCGGGGCCTTGCTTTTGAATACACCGGCACCGATAATTTACTGGCCGCCGCCTTTGGCCTGCCGGAACTGGCCGCCCGTCCCGTGCGCGTGGCCGATGTCCGCGTCAAAAGCGCGCAGCCCATCCTGCGCAGTGGCGGTGCCCGCCGGTCCACGTTGGCGCGCTTGCTGCCGGCCAGTATCATTGCCGTAGCCGCCAGCCTGCTACTCCTTGCCAACTACCAGGTAGCGCTGAAAGCCGGCTACCTGCCCATGAGCTGGCAGGCTACCATGCCGCAGTGGGAGTGGGCGCAGCACCAGCCCAATACCGTAACCCCAATCATTACCGAACCCCAACAGGCTACGCTAAGCCAGCAGGATTTCAGTACCAACGCCAACAGCAGCGCCAGTTCCACGGAAGGCATGACGCCGGTGGGAAATACAACGACGCCGCCCGTGCCGGAAATGGTGGGCGAAAGTAGCGCCCCGGCCAGCCTGCCGCTCAGAAAGGAAACCCCGGCAACCGATGCCACTGTTGCGTCCGCAATAGCTGACACCGCGCCAGCCGCGCCCAAAACAGTTGCCATTACCACGCCTGTGGTTACTGCCGCTGCCCCTGCAATGCCAGCCGCCGCTTCCGTGCGGTCCAAAAGCCTGGCCGCTACCGCCGGCACCGTTGCAATTAAAAGCCGCACGGGGCGTTGCTACGTCATTGCGGGTGCCTACCGCAGCTTGGCCGGTGCCGAGCAGGGCCGCAAGCTGCTGACCAGAAGCGGCCACGCCTCGCACATCATTCTGCCGCCCTTCGGCAGCCGGCTGTTCCGCCTCACGGCCGCCGACTATCCCGATATGGCCTCGGCGCAGCGCGAAGCTCAGCGCCTGCGCGTAAGCACGCACTGTGACTACAATACCTTGAAATTTTAACCGTCCGCATGTCCGTATTCCTCCTGCAAGTGGTTCCTGCCGCTGCCGATACTGTTAATACCGCCGCCGCTGCTGCTGTTCCCATTGCCGATACCAGTGTCCCCGTCATTGACCTGCTGTTGCGCGGCGGCCTGATAATGATTCCGCTGGTAGCCCTTTCCATTCTCTCGGTCTACATTATTATTGAGCGCTACTTCACCATTCGCCGGGCCGCCGGCAACCCCGATGCTTTCATGGCCGGCATCCGCTCGCTCATGGTGAAGGGCGACCTGGCCGGAGCCAAGCTTTACTGCGCCCAGAATTCCTCGCCGCTGGCCCGTATGGTGGAAAAAGGCCTGCGCCGCATCGGCCTGCCACTGAAGGAAATTGAAACCAGCGTGGAGAACGTGGGCAAGATTGAAATCGCCCGCCTCGAAAAAAACATCAGCATCCTGGGCATCATCGCTGGCATCGCGCCGATGATTGGCTTCGTGGGTACCATCATTGGGGTAATCAAAATTTTCTATTCCATCGCGGCTACCAAGGAGTTCGGTATTCCGCAGGTAGCTGATGGTCTGTATGTTAAACTGGTGACTTCGGCCACCGGCCTTATTGTCGGCATCATTGCCCACGTCGGCTACCACTGGCTGAGCATTCTGGTTGAGCGCATGGTGTTCCGCATGGAAAACTCGGCCATTGAGTTCATGGACATTCTGCAGGACAACTAATTGAGTTATGAATTATGAGTTGTGAATTATGAATTGGAAGGTCATTTGACTTCTGGTAATTCATAATTTATAACTCATAATTCATAATTCATAACTCAAATAGTTATGAATCTTTCCCGCCGTCACCGCCTCACGTCGCACGTCGAAACCGGGGCCATGAACGACATCATGTTCTTCCTGATGTTGTTCTTTCTGATTGCCTCGACGCTGGTTAACCCCAACGTAATTAAGCTGTTGCTGCCGAATGCTAAATCCAGCAAGCAGGTAATGAAACAGCCCATCACCATTTCGGTGGATGCGGCCGGGCAGTACTTCGTCAACAAAAAGCCTGTCGCACCCGCTAATGTGGAGCCGGAGCTGGTAGCTTTGGTAGGTACCGTGCCGACTACGGAGCAGCCCACCGTTGTGCTGCGCGTGGATGCCTCATTGAACGTTCAGAAGCTGGTTGACATTTTAGAGATTGGCAACCGCCTCAAGTTGAAAATGGTGATGGCCACCCAGGCCCAGCAGTCGGCCGGTAAATAAGCCGTTTTTAGCTGGTAAAGCGTACACTGCATCATGGCTATTGACTATCAAGAACCGCACCGCCGCGAAGGCCTGATTGGTACCCTGGTGGTGCATGGGGTACTGTTGCTGCTGTTTATCTTCTCCGTTTTCAAAGGCCCGAATCCGCCGCTGGCCCCCTTGGGCGGTGGCGATGGCGTGGAACTGAACTACGGCCTCGACGAAGCCGGCTCGGGCAACGTGCAGAGCATGGCCACGGCCAACAACTCGCCCAACCGCGAAGACAGCCGCCCGCCCCAGGCCAGCCCCGACCCGCAGCCGCGCCCCGTGGCCGTGGCCACGCCCGACCCCACGCCGCCTTCGCAGGAGAAAATAATCACCAGCGATGCCGAAGAAAGCCCCGTATCGGAAGCCCCGGTTGAAACGCCTGCGCCGCCCAAGGAAGAAGTGAAAGCCGCGCCCAAAGTGCCGCGTAAAGTGGCCGTGACCTTTGCCCCCAAAGGCAGCGCTACCGGCGGCGGCAACGGCGTGAACGGCACCAGCAATGCCCCCACGGGCAACAATAACGGCGACCGGCCCGGCACCGTGGGCGACCAGGGCGACCCCAACGGTACGCTCGATGCCACCGCGCTCTACGGAGCTCCCGGGCGGGGCGGCAGCGGCAGCAGCCCCGGCAGCGGCGGCCTGGAAATGAGCGGCTGGCGCTTCGAGAGCAAGCCGGTGGTGGAAGCGGTGGACGACAATTCGGGCGTGATTCGCTTTAAAATCAAGATTGCGGCTGATGGCGAGGTAGAATCGGTCACCAAGGTTTCGGGAAATGTGTCGCCGTCGCAGGAAAAGCTGTGCCGCGACAAACTGCTCGATACCAATTTTATCAAGACGAATTCGGCTCCCGGCGGCGCAACCGGTTTCTACACGTTTAAATTCTCGGTGAAATAGCTACTCGCAGGTTTCGGGCCAGCCCCGCCGTCTGCTAGCAGGCGGCGGGGCTTTTTCGTAGGTTCCAACCCGAAATACCGTTAATTTGTGCTTTCTCCCCGTTTTTTCTGTTCTGTGACTTATCAGGAAACCCTTACTTACCTCTACGAGCAGCTCCCCATGTTTCAGCGGGTGGGCGCAGCGGGCTTCAAAAAAGGCCTCGGTAACACCTTGGCCCTGGCCGAAGCGCTGGGCCATCCAGAGCGCAAATTCCGGAGTGTGCATGTAGCCGGCACCAATGGCAAGGGCAGCAGCTCGCACCTGCTGGCGGCGGTGCTCCAGGCGGCGGGCTACAAGGTGGGCCTGTATACTTCGCCGCATCTACGCGAATTCACGGAGCGCATTCGGGTGAATGGGCAGGAACTGGCCCCGGCGTATCTGGTGGAGTGGGTGTCGCGCTGGCAGCCGCTGTTTGAAGAAATTAAGCCGTCGTTTTTTGAGATGTGCGTGGCGCTGGCGTTCGATTACTTTGCCGAGGAGCGAGTTGATATTGCCATCGTTGAAGTGGGCCTCGGCGGCCGGTTCGATTCCACGAACATCATCACGCCGCTGGTGTCGCTCATTACCAACATCAGTTTTGACCACCAGGCGCTGCTCGGCAATACTTTGCCCGAAATCGCGGGTGAAAAAGCGGGCATCATCAAATCTGGCGTGCCAGTGGTCGTGAGCCAGTTGCAGCCTGAAGTAGCCGACGTGTTCCGACGCGAGGCTGCGGCCAAACTCGCGCACCTCGTTTTTGCCGACCAAATCTATCAGGCCACGTTTGCCGCCGAGCCTTCGCTCGAAACCGGCCTGCGCCCCCTCAAAATCAGCCAGCACGGCCGGCCTTACCTGCCCAATGCTGAGCTGGGCCTGCCCGGCGACTACCAGCAGTTTAACCTGCCCGGCGTGCTGGCCACGCTGGATGAGCTCCGCGCCTTAGGCTTCCGCATCACGGAAGCGGCCGTGCGGGCCGGCCTGCGCCAGGTGACGACGCTCACCGGCCTGCGCGGCCGCTGGAGCATCATCGGCCGCCAACCGCTAGTGGTGTGCGATACGGGGCATAATGCGGCCGGACTGAAAGCGGTAGTGGCTCAATTACAACGGCTTCCGCAGGAGCGTTTACATTTGGTAATTGGTACGGTGAACGATAAGGACGTTGCTTCCATGCTGGAGCTGTTGCCGAAGGAAGCCACCTATTACTTCTGCGCGGCCAATATTCCGCGCGCTTTGCCAGCGGGTGAACTGGCTGAGCAGGCGGCCGGGCTGGGCCTGCACGGGCAAGCCTATGGGTCGGTGGCGGGGGCAGTGGCGGCGGCCCGCCAGGCGGCCGGCCCCGCAGATGTGGTTTTCATTGGCGGCAGCACCTTTGTGGTGGCCGAGGTGGAAGAGCTATACGCTACCGCCTAACCGGCCAGCTTTACCTTTGCGTAACAACATATACCTACTGATTTGCCCCGAGTTAAGCTTCAGCGTTTTACCGATAACGCCTCCCGTCCCGACATCATTGAGCCGGGCAAACCCGAATACGAACAGCTGGGTGGCCGCTGGCGTACCGATTTTTTTCCTGCGCCCCACCCGCTGACGCTGGAGGTAGGCTGTGGCAAAGGCGAATACACCGTGGGCCTGGCCCAGCGCCACCCCGGCCGTAATTTCCTGGGCCTCGACATTAAGGGCGAACGCATCTGGATGGGCAGCTCCCGCGCCGCCGAAATGGGCCTGACCAACGTGGGTTTCGTGCGGATGCGGGCCGAGGCGCTGGCCGCGCAGTTCGGTCCCGGCGAGCTGGATGAAATCTGGATAACGTTTCCCGACCCGCGGCCCCGTGACCGTGACATCAAGCGCCGACTAACCTCGCCGCGCTTCCTGGGACTTTACGAACAATTGTTAACCCCCGGCGGTCTGTTGCACTTGAAGACTGATAATGAGGGTCTTTTCGAGTACACACTCGAAACGCTGGCGGCCCGGCCCGGCACTGCCGTGGAGCGGTTTACGCGGAATTTGTACGCGGAGACGGCCCTGGAATTCACCGAAGCCCAGGCCATTCAGACCAATTTCGAGGGGAAATACCGCGCCATCGGCGTGCCCATCAAATACGTGCAGTTCCGGCTGACGTAAACCAGTCCGCTTTCCCGCCAACTGAAACGTCAAAGCATAAGCCATTATTGAATGGTCCTGCGTGGACGCTTGGCTTCCAAAATAGACTGGCTTATTCGGTTTCTAAGGCCTCAAATACGGCCTCAAGCTGGTCGAAATCGCGCAGGCCGGGCTTCACTTCGTCGCCGGAGGGGAAAACCAGGCCGGCCAATGGGAGGGAAGTAGCTAGGGCGCGGGCGCGCTCAGGGTGCAGGCCGGGGCCGAGCCACAGGGGCTTTTGGGCGCTGATTTGTTGCAGGGCCGCGAGGGTTTCCGGCATTTCGGCCGCTAGCAATTCCAGCACGAAACCTACGGGGGAAGCGGGCAGGGGTTGGGTCCGGGCCGCCGAATCAGCGGTTAGCTCCAGGTATACCGGCGGGGCTATTTCGGCTAATGCTTCTGCGGCCCGGGGGGTGCGGAGCAGGACGGCATCCAGGCTGCATTCGGCGGCTATCGCATTAATCTCATGCGCACTGAGCTGGTCGAACTCACCTATTAGTTCAACTCCGGCAATCCAGCCAGCCAGCTCTTTTACGGTCTTGGTATCGAGGTGTTCGGGCAAGCTGGGGTCGAGAATAAAGGTCAGTTTATCGGCACCCATGCCGGCGCAGTAGCGGGCATCGGAAAGGTTGTTGATACCGCGGATAAGGAGGGGGACGAGGTGAGGCACGGAGAAACGAGGGAATGGAGGGAAGGGGGCCGGCAAGCCCGGCCTGGGGAATGGAACTGGGGCCGGTGGCCCGCCACAAAAGTAGCGCCGAAGCCGGGGCCCGGCCGTATTCAACGAGTGCCCGGTAGCTGTATCTTCGTGCCCATGAATGCACCCCGCCGCACGCCCTTGCTGGCCCCCTCGTTTCTGGCCGCCGACCTGGCCAACCTGCAAGCCGAAACCGAACGCCTCGCTACCAGTGCCGCCGACTGGCTGCACTTCGACGTGATGGACGGCCGCTTTGTGCCCAATATTTCGTTCGGCCTGCCCGTGCTGCAAGCCGTGGCCCGCTACGCCAAGCAGCCCATCGACGTGCATCTCATGATTGAGGAGCCGCAGCACTACTTGGCCGCTTTCCGCGACGCGGGGGCCAGTAGCATCACGGTGCATTACGAAGCCTGCCCGCACCTGCACCGCGTGGTGCAGCAAATCAAGCAGCTCGGCTGCCGGGCCGGCGTGGCCCTGAACCCGGCCACGCCGGTGTCGCTGCTCGAAGACATTGCCGCCGACCTCGACGTGGTGCTGGTGATGTCCGTGAACCCGGGTTTTGGCGGGCAGGCGTTTATTCCGAACACGCTGAAAAAGGTAGCCATGCTGAGAGAATTATTGCTCGATACCGGCTCGGATGCTTTGATTGAGGTGGACGGCGGCGTGAACATGGACAACGCCGGCCCGCTGGTGGAAGCCGGGGCTGACGTGCTGGTGGCGGGCAATTTCGTGTTCAGTGCGCCCGAGGGGCCGGTGGCCACGCTGGCCCGCCTGCGCGACCACCTGGCCGGCCTGGAAATGGACGTTCCGGCCGCTGGTCGTCAGCAATAGTTGGGCTGCCCGCTCGTTTTAAGCCCCGTGAAACAACCCGCTACCTTGCCGTTGCCGTCAGTGCCAGTTATTAGGAAAGTTGAGTGCCGCCTGGTGTTGCTGGGTTGTCTGGCCCTGGGGCCGTTGTCGGTAACTGCGGTTTGGGCGCAAGCTATTAGTCCGGAGCAGACCACGCCCGGCACCGTCGTGACCCTTACCGGGACGTTGCGCGATGCTAGCGGACAGCCGCTGGAACTGGCTGCGGTAGGAGTGGAGGGCCAGCCCGGCGGCACCAATACCAACGCCGACGGCGCGTTTGCGCTGTCCGTGCGGGTGCCGGCCACGGGCCAGAACGTGGTGCTGGTAGTGCGCCGCCTGGGCTTCGTCACGTTGCGCCAGCCGCTACGGCTGCCCGCCGATGCCGGCAAACCGCTCCGGCTCACCATGCGCCTCGACACTAAGGCGCTGAGCAATGTGCGCGTAACGGGCCGTTCCAACCAGGCCGATACGCGTGAGCAGGTCAGCGTTACGCGCATTGATCCGCGCTCGGCCAAGGAAATACCCTCGCCGTTTGGCGATTTCAACGCCATTCTGAAAACCCTGCCCGGGGTGGTGTCGAACAACGAGCTGAGCAGCACCTACAACGTGCGCGGCGGCAACTACGATGAGAACCTGGTGTACGTCAACGGCTTCGAGATTTACCGGCCGTTTCTCGTGACATCGGCCCAGCAGGAGGGGCTGAGCTTTATCAACCCCGATTTGGTAAAGCAGGTGGAGTTCAGTAGCGGCGGCTGGCAGCCGAAGTATGGCGACAAACTGGCCTCGGTGCTGAGCGTGGATTATAAGACGCCCGAGAAATTCGCGGCTTCGCTCACGGCCAGCCTGGTGGGCGGCGCGGCCCACGCCGAAGCCCGCTCGGCCAACGGCCGGGTGAGCTACCTGGCCGGCGTGCGCTACAAAAATGCGCAGTACGTGCTGAGCTCGCTGAAACAGGCGCAGGGCGGCTACAACCCCACGTTCTACGATGCGCAGGCGTTCGTGAACATCGGCCTGGGCAAGAAGGACGACATGCAGCGCACCTCGCTGGGCCTGCTCGGCGTGGTGGCCCACAACGACTACCGCTTCTCGCCCGAAACCGGCCAGGCCACGTTCTCGACCGGGACCAACCAGTTCACCCGCGTCTTCATTGCTTATGATGGGCGGGAGCGGATGCAGTTCGATACCTACCAAACGGGTCTGAACTTAAAGCACGACTTCTCCTCGAAGCTGCAGATGGAGTTGCTGGGCTCGGCCCTGATTTCGCGCGAGTTTGAGTACCGCGACGTGGAAGCGGCCTACACCTTCGCCGAAATCAACCGCGACCCGACCTCGCCCGACTTCAACCAGGCCGTGCGCCAGCGCGACATCGGCTCGCAGTTCAAGCACTCGCGGAATAACCTCACGGCGCAGATTTTCACGGCCGAAACCCGGGGCCGCTGGGCACCCGCCGCCAACCACACCGTGCGCTGGGGCGCTAAAATCGGCCGCGAAAAAATCACCGATAAGCTCGACGAGTACAGCTTTGCCGACTCGGCTGATTTCGTGCCCGATGCCCGCCGCACCCGCCTGCTCTCGGACCTGAGCCTGCAAAGCACCCGCACCCAGGGCTTCGTGCAGGATACGTGGAACCTCGATTCGCTGACCGCCCTCACCTACGGGGCCCGGGCGCACTACTGGACCACCAACGGCCAGTTGGTTATCAGCCCCCGGGTGCAGTTTTCGCAAATCAGCCGCTCGCATCCCAACCGCTCGTTCAAGGCGGCCGTGGGCGTGTACTACCAGCCGCCGTTCTACCGCGAACTGCGCAATCAGGCCGGCGACCGCACCGACCCCAGCCAGCCCCTGATTCAGACGGCCAACCTGAACGTGGAGTTGCGCGCCCAGAAATCCTACCACTTTATCGTGGGCAAGGAAATCAACTTCCAGCAGTACGGCCGGCCGTTTAAGTTTTCGGCCGAAGCCTACTATAAATACCTCACCGACGTGGTGCCCTACGACGTGGACAACGTACGCCTGCGCTACTTCGCCAAGAACAACGCCCGCGCCTACGCTGCTGGCTTCGACTCCCGTATCAGCGGCGAGTTTGTGAAGGGGGCTGAATCCTGGTTCAGTCTCGGCGTGCTCACCACCCGCGAAAACGTGGACGGCGACTCGTTGAACGTGGTCGATGCCGACGGCAAAGTGACCGGCCGCGAGCCCAAGGGCTACATCCGCCGCCCGCAGGACCAGCGCCTGAACGTGGGCATTTTCTTCCAGGACCATCTGCCAAACAACCCCTCGGTGCGCGGCTACGTCAACTTCGTGTTTGGCACCGGCCTGCCGTTCAGCCCGCCCAACCTGCCCGACCTGCGCGGCACCGCCGACCTCACCCGCAGCTACAACCGCGTCGATTTGGGTTTCTCCAAAGTAGTGGGCCTGAAAAACAACAACGCCCCCAAAGCCCATTTCTACAGCTTTGAAAGCCTCTGGCTGGGCTTGGAAATCCTGAACGTATTCGCCGCCAACAACGTGGCCGGCTACAGCTACCTGCAGGACGTGAACGGTGTAACGTACTCGGTGCCCAGCTACCTCTCGCAGCGCATCGTGAATCTGCGTCTGATTGCGCGCTTTTAGGTTAAACGCGGCGTATACCTCGGCAGTCTTTTCTCCCGCTCAGCAGCGGCCGTAAGGGCTTGCGCCAATGCGTAACTAGCCGGCAATAGTATTAATAAAAGCACTAAATTGGGTCATTTGCTTCGGATTTTGCGGTAAGTGCGCCGGTGGGCTGAAAACTATCTTTTGACCTGTTCCAAACCTTTAGCCTCGCTCCGGGGTATTGGCAGCAGAAACAAAATAAGGCCGGTTTGTGCCAACCGATTATGTTTCCCGCTTATCTTTGTGCCCGATGACCACCTTTTCCGCCCTTCTTTGCGCTGTTGCCGCTGCCCCGCTCACGGGCCGTCGGGCAGTTGCGGGCGTGCATCATCACCACCATCTGTGGGAGGCCGGGCTGTGTGCCGGTTGCTAGCTTAGCACCGGTTGCCCGAGTCTCCACCGCCGCGTTCGGGGTGTTTGCCCCGGGCTTCACCGTTTCACTTTGCGGGAAATTCAGCCTTACGCCGGCTAAATTGCGTTAGGGCTATATCCGATGCCTGTGCCCCGCCGGGGCCGCACCCGCCTGTTTACCCCATTTCATGCTCCGTTTAGCTATTCAAAAGTCCGGCCGTCTGAGCGAGGACTCCCTTGCCCTCATCCGCGAGTGCGGCATCAATTTCCTGAGCACTTCCTATAAGCTCAAGACGGAAGCCACCAATTTCCCGCTCGAAATCCTGTTTCTGCGCGACGATGACATTCCCGGCTACGTGAAGGACGGCGTGGCCGACCTCGGCATTGTGGGCCAGAACGTGCTGGTGGAAGCCGGCTACCCCAACCTGGAGGTCGAAACCCTCGGGTTCAGCAAGTGCCGCCTGAGTCTGGCCGTGCCCCGGGCCGATGCCTACCCATCCATTGAGGTGTTGCAAGGCAAGAACATCGCCACCTCTTACCCCAACATCCTCGGCCGCTACCTCGCCGAGCACGGCGTGCAGGCCAACCTGCACACCATCAGCGGCTCGGTCGAAATCGCGCCCAGCATCGGCTTGGCCGAAGCTATCTGCGACATCGTGAGCAGCGGGTCGACCTTGTTGGGTAACGGCTTGCGCGAAGTAGAAACCGTATTCCGCTCCGAAGCCGTGCTCATCGCCCAGCCCAACCTCACGGTCGAGCAGCAGGATTTGCTGGAGCAATTGCAGTTCCGGATGCAGGCCGTGCGCCGCGCCAAGCGCAGCAAGTATATTGTGCTGAATGCGCCCGTGGCGGCCTTGGAGGAAGTCCGCCGGTTGCTACCGGGCATCAAGTCGCCCACCATCACGCCGCTGGCCGAAGCCGGTTGGGTGTCGGTGCAGTCGGTGGTGCAGGAGGACGAGTTCTGGCACATCACCAGCCAACTCAAAGCCGTGGGCGCGGAAGGCATCCTCGTGCTGCCCATCGAAAAGATGATTGCCTAGCCCGGTCCACCATGCAGCTCTATTCCTATCCCGACCCCAGCACCTGGCCCGCTCTCCAGCAGCGCCCCGCCGCCGCCGAAGCGCCCCAGGTAGCCGCCCGCGTCCGGGCCATTTTCGAGCAGGTGCGCGCCGGTGGCGATGCCGCTTTGCTGACCCTGGCCGCTGAGCTCGACAAAGCCGCGCTAACCACTCTGCTGGTTTCCGAAGCCGAGTTTGCCACCGCGGCCGCGCAGGTCCCGGCCAAGTTGCAAGCCGCCATCCGGCAGGCCAAAACCAATATTGAAACCTTCCACGCCGCCCAGCGCGAGCCCGAATTGCGGGTCGAAACCATGCCGGGTGTGGTGTGCTCGCGCCGAGCCGTGCCGGTGCAGCGCGTGGGCCTGTACGTGCCGGGCGGTTCGGCCCCACTGTTCAGCACCCTGCTAATGCTGGGCGTCCCGGCCCGGCTGGCGGGCTGCCCCGAGGTGGTCGTCTGCACCCCGCCGCAGCCCGACGGCTCGGTGAGCCCGGTCATCCTATTCGTGGCGCAGCTGCTGGGCATCGGTAAAGTGGTGAAAGCCGGCGGCGCGCAAGCCGTTGCCGCGTTGGCGCTGGGAACTGACAGCGTATTGGCCGTTGATAAAATATTCGGTCCCGGCAACCGCTACGTGACCGCCGCCAAGCAATTGGCCGCCGCCGAATGCGGGGTGGCCATTGATATGCCCGCCGGTCCCTCGGAAGTATTAATCATTGCCGATGCCAGTGCCAATCCGGCCTTTGTAGCCGCCGATTTGTTGTCGCAAGCCGAGCACGGCCCCGATTCGCAGGTAGTGGTGCTGAGCGATTCCGGCGCGGTGCTGGAGCAAGTGCAGGCCGAAGTAATTCGCCAGTTGGCTCTGCTGCCCCGGCGCGACGTGGCCGCCCAGGCCCTGGAGAGCAGCCGCGCCATTCTGCTGCCGGATGCTGATAGCATGCTGGAGTTCTCGAACCAGTACGCGCCGGAACACCTCATCCTGGCCACCGATAACGCCGACGCGCTGGCTGCCCAGGTTACCAACGCGGGCTCCGTTTTCCTGGGCCACCTCACGCCCGAAGCCGTGGGCGACTACGCTTCCGGCACCAACCACACGCTGCCCACCAGCGGTTACGCCCGCCAGTACAGCGGGGTGTCGCTCGATTCGTTCGTAAAGAAAATCACCTTCCAGCGCCTGTCGGCCCAGGGGCTGCGCACCATCGGCCCGGTGGTGGAAACCATGGCCGAAGCCGAAGGCCTGGCCGCGCACGCCCGCGCCGTCACCCTGCGGCTGGCTGCGCTGAGCAGTGATTCTACCCCGGCAGAGGGGGCGGCCCCGTCCGCAAAGCCCTACGCCGGCCTCATCCGCCCGAGCGTGGAGCGCATGGAGCCGTATTCTTCGGCGCGCGACGAGTTTGAGGGCATGGCCCCGGTTATGCTCGATGCCAATGAAAATAGCCTGGGTTCCGTGGGCCCGGACGATTTCAGCCGCTACCCCGACCCGCACCAGCGCGCCATCAAGGTTGATTTGGCCCGGCTGAAAGGCGTAATGCCGAACCAGATTTTCCTTGGCAACGGTTCCGACGAAGCCATCGACCTGCTTGTGCGTCTCACCTGCACGCCGGGCCAGGACAGCATCGCCATCTGCCCGCCCACCTACGGCATGTACGAGGTAGCCGCCAACCTCAACGACGTGCGCGTGGAGCGCCTACCGCTGACGGCCGATTTCCAATTGCCCGCCGATGCCGCCGCAAAACTGGCCGCCTCCAATGCTAAGCTGGTTTTCCTATGCTCGCCGAACAACCCGACCGGTAATCTGCTCGCGCAGGAAGCCGTCGAAACTATCCTGCGCAGCTTTCGGGGCCTGGTCATCGTCGACGAAGCCTACGCCGACTTTGCCAATGCGCCCAGCTGGATTACGCGCCTAGCCGAGTTTCCCCGCCTGGTAGTCATGCAGACTTTTTCCAAAGCCTGGGGCTTGGCCGGCCTGCGGCTGGGGGTAGCGTATGCGTCGGCGCAGCTCATTGCGTATCTCGACAAAATCAAGCCACCGTACAACATCTCAGCCGCCACCCAGCAACACGCGCTGGCCGCCCTGGCCGCCGCGCCGCGCCTGTCCGAAATGCGGGCGGAACTGCTGGAAGGCCGCCGTTGGTTGGTTGAAGAGCTGGCGCAGGTGACCATTGTGGAGCATATTTTTCCCTCCGATGCCAACTTCTTGCTGGTGCGCTTTTCTGTTGATGCTACCGCCGTGTACGACTACCTGCGTAGTCGGGGCATCGTCGTCCGCAACCGCACCACCCAGCCCGGCTGCGCCGGTTGCCTACGCCTCACGGTGGGCACTGCGGCCGAAAACCGCCAGCTTGTGCAGGCGCTCACGGAAATTGGGGCCGCAATGCCTGTCCCGGCTGCCGCCGCTACCATTGAATAATGTACCGGGCTAATCCCCATTTTTCTCGTACCTCGTTAATCTCATAGAGTTGAAAAAGGCGCTTTTTATCGACCGCGACGGCACCATTCTTGTGGAGCCCCAGCCCAGCCAGCAAATTGACGGCCTCACGCCCGATAAGTTTCAGTTTCTGCCCGGGGCCATAAGCGCGCTGGCACGCATTGCCCGCGATTTGCCCGAGTACGAGCTGGTATTGGTTACAAACCAGGACGGGCTGGGCACAGCGAGCTTCCCGGAGGATACTTTCTGGCCGGCGCATCAGCTCATGCGCGACATTCTCTCCACCGAGGGAGTACATTTCGCCGCCGAGCACGTTGACCGCAGCTTTCCGCACGAAGGCCTGCCCACCCGCAAGCCCGGCACGGGCCTGCTCGGCCAGTACCTCGACCCCGCCAACGGTTACGACCTGCCCAACTCCTATGTTATTGGCGACCGGCTTACGGATGTTAAACTCGCGGAGAACCTCGGTAGCCAATCCATTCTGATAGGAGAGGAGTCCGACCCCCGCGCCGCCCTTACCACCACCAGCTGGGATGCCATCTATCATTTCCTGCGCTACCCGGCCCGCGTGGCCGTTATCGAGCGCAACACTAATGAAACCCAGATTGCTATCCGCTTAAATCTGGATGGCACCGGCCAGACCGACATCCACACGGGGCTTGGTTTCTTCGACCACATGCTGGAGCAGTTGGGGCGTCACAGTGGAATCGACTTACACATTAGTGTAAAAGGCGATTTACACATTGATGAACATCATACGGTGGAAGATACTGCCCTCGCCCTCGGTACCGCCTTCTCCCAGGCCTTGGGGGATAAGCGCGGCCTGGCCCGCTACGGCTTCCTGCTGCCCATGGATGAAGCCCTGGCCCAAGCAGCCATCGACTTTGCTGGCCGGCCCTGGTTGGTGTGGGACGCTGAATTCAAGCGCGAGCGGGTAGGAGACTTGCCCACCGAGCTGTTCTTTCATTTCTTCAAGTCCTTCACCGACAATTCCCGGGCTACGCTCAACATTTCCTGCCAGGGTGATAACGAGCACCATAAGATTGAAGCCATTTTCAAGGCCGTGGCCAAGGCCATCAAAATGGCTTTGCAGCGCGATGAATCTTCTGCTATTCCCAGTACCAAAGGAATACTGTAGCCGCAGGGCATTTAAATCAAAGTTGTATATCCAAATGAATAATGTTAGTAATTGTTCATTTGGATTAATTGAGTTCTGGCTATGGAAATCGCAGTAGTTGACTATAAGGGTGGTAATGTGCAATCGGTGCTCTTCGCCCTTGAACGGCTTGGTGCGCAGGCGACCCTCACCGCCGACCCCGAGGTATTACGCCGCGCCGATAAAGTGCTTTTTCCCGGTGAGGGCGAAGCCTCATCGGCCATGCAAGCACTGCGGGAATCTGGGCTCGACCGGGTTTTGCCCACGCTCACCCAGCCATTTCTGGGCATTTGTTTGGGAATGCAGCTGCTGGGCACGCACAGCGAAGAGAACGACACACCCATGCTCGGACTACTGCCTTTCAACGTCCAGCGCTTCGTGCCCGACGCTGCCCACAAAGTCCCGCATATGGGCTGGAACAACCTCCAGGAACTGCGCGGGCCATTGCTGGCGGGGCTCACCGAAGCCGACCATGTGTATTTTGTACACAGTTATTATGCTCCCGTGGGGCCATACACCATTGCCCAAGCGGCGCATCCCGATGCATTCAGCGCGGCAGTGCAGCACGAAAACTTCTACGGAGTGCAGTTTCACACCGAGAAAAGCGGGGGCGTAGGCACCCGCATTCTGGCCAATTTCCTGGCGCTGTAAGCCGCCTCAACTCATTAAATAACCGGATACCCCGTGGAAATTATTCCTGCCATCGACCTTATCAACGGGCAATGCGTGCGGCTCAGTGCCGGCGATTTTGCCCGCCAAACCACCTACGATGCGGACCCCGTAGCCGTCGCCCGGCGCTTTGCCGATGCGGGCCTGCGCCGACTGCATCTGGTCGACCTTGACGGTGCCCGCGCCGGCCAGCCGGTCAACCTGGCCGTGCTGGAAGCCATTGCCCGCCAAACCAGCCTCGACATCGATGCCGGTGGCGGCATCCAAACTGAGGCTGCTCTGGCGCAGGTACTGGCCGCCGGTGCTGCTCACGCCACTGCCGGCAGCTTGGCCGTACGCGAGCCGGCTACCGTGCATGCCTGGCTGGCGCAGCATGGTGCCGACACCATCTTTCTCGGGGCCGACTACAAGGGTGAGCACATTGTCATCAATGCCTGGGCTGACCAGAGTGCCCTGACGCTGACCGGTTTCATTGCCGACTATCTGGCAGCCGGCGGTACCACTTTCATTTGTACCGACGTGAGCAAAGACGGGCTGCTTCAGGGGCCGTCCCTGGCCACGTACCGCTCACTGGTGCAGCAATTCCCCTCGGCCCGTTTTGTTGCCAGCGGTGGCGTAACCACCATTTCCGACTTGGAACTGCTGCAGGAGGCCGGAATGCACGGTGCTATTATCGGCAAAGCGCTCTACGAGGGCACCATCGCCTTGGCCGATTTGCAGCGGTTCTTTTAGTAAATTCAGTCGTTGGGCGTTCATTAAACAACTAGTGTTGTGGTTAAGAAAAGACTAATACCCTGCTTGGATGTGCGCGACGGGCGCACCGTAAAGGGCATTCAATTTGAAGGCCTGCGCGATGCCGGCGACCCTGTGGCGCTGGCCGCCCGCTACGCTCTTGAGGGGGCCGACGAGCTGGTATTCCTAGATATTACTGCTACCAACCAACGCCGCCAGCCCCTGACGGAGCTGGTGCGCGACATCGCCCGCGTGCTGGATATTCCTTTCACGGTGGGCGGTGGTATCAGCACCGTAGCCGATGTAGAAGCGCTGCTGCTCAGTGGGGCTGATAAGGTTTCCATCAACTCTGCTGCCCTGGCCCGCCCGGCGTTTATCTCGGATTTAGCGCGGCGTTTCGGCTCCCAGTGCGTCGTAGTTGCCGTCGATGCCCGCATAGTGGATGGCGAGTGGCAGGTAATGACGCGGGCCGGTACCACGCCCACGGGCCGGCAGGCGGTCGACTGGTGCCGCACGGCCGCCGATTTAGGGGCCGGCGAACTCTTGCTGACCTCCATGAGCCACGACGGCACCAAAGCCGGCTTCGCCCTGGAGTTGACTAGGGCGGTCAGCGATGCCGTGTCCGTACCTGTAATTGCTTCCGGGGGTGCCGGACAGCCTTCTGATTTTACCGCCGTTTTTGAAGTTGGGGGGGCCGATGCGGCCTTGGCCGCCAGCATTTTTCACTTCAATGAAACTGCCCTGCCCACGCTTAAGCAGTACCTGCACACGGCGGGCATTTCTATTCGCTTATAATACTGTGTTTTACCGTTTTTTTAATTTCTGTGATGCCTGTTGCTCCCACCGCGCCTGTTGGCCTTCGTTTTGATGAAACTACCGGCCTGGCCCCGGCAATTATCCAGGATGCTGACACCGGCCAAGTGCTGATGCTTGGGTATTTTAATGCCGAAGCCTGGGCCAAAACGCAACAGGAGGGAAGGGTGACTTTTTTTTCCAGGTCAAAAAACAGGCTCTGGACCAAGGGCGAGTCAAGCGGTAATTTTCTCACTGTAGTAAGCACGCACATTGATTGTGATGCCGATACTATCCTTGTTCGAGCCCTCCCGGCCGGCCCAACCTGTCACCGCGGCACCGTCAGTTGCTTCGTACAGGCTGATGAAACAGTCGCCCCAGCTGCTCCCATTGGCTTCCTAGCTAGTCTAGAGCGGCTTATTGCTGAGCGGCACCGGTTCCCGGAACGGGCGCCCACGTCGTACACCGTTTCCCTATTCAACAAAGGCATTGCAAAAATCGCTCAGAAGGTGGGCGAGGAGGCTGTGGAAACGGTGATTGATGCCGTTGCTGGCAGTCGTGTCACTTTACCTGGCGAAGTCGCCGACTTGATGTACCATCTTCTGGTCCTCCTGGAAGCATCTGGAGTCACCACCTCGGAGGTAATAGAAGTGCTCCAGGAACGGCATCGTCTGCCTAACACCCGTCATTTGACCGAGTTGTAACTGCTTGCTGGCTTTACAATTAGCTTTTGTACCTATAAAGAGCTGTTTATTTGTCGGCGTATCTTTTCGAGCAAGGCAATAGCAAGCGTTATGTCTTCCTCTTCTGTAATAGTAAGTTCAGTATTAATTCCAGGGCCACTTATCTTCACTTGGTAATCTGTTTTCGTAGTTTCCACTAATGAAGGCTTGAACGGAACAACCGGCCCGACATCCGATAGGTTGTGAGTGTTAATCTCTTGTGCTTCAGTATTATTCTGCGGCGTCGTTACTCGTTGAAGTTCCTCGGCTATTACTTTCGGCGTTGCTGTAGGGTTTGTTACGAGTCCAAACAGTGTGGCAATGGCGTCCGTATTTCTTTCTGTTGGGGAATGCTCATTACCGTTATTATGCAGTTTTCTGGTACCGTTTGGCTGACTACTTTGGGTACTGCCTTCCAGCAACGAATAATCTCTATCACCTTTGGAAACTGTCGTGCCGGTTGGCGTCACTGCTAATGAAGAGTTGTCTTCAGTCCTGAACGCGTTGACGTTTGGTACCGGGCTGGCGAGTTGTTGTTGCCTGGCCGGCTGTTTTGCTGAGATGGCGTCAATATCAGCAATTGTGTTGTGTTCATCTAGCAGCCCAACCATTCTGCAGCCGTCTACGAATGCTTTAGCAACGCCTTGGGCATTTATCTCCTCAACGCCGAACTCGCGTATCAGCATTACATCCAACATCTGAACTGGTAATTCCCTGGAGCGGAATTTGCGGCAAATTTGAGTGAATAGGGGTGGGGTTAGGAATGCTTCTCGATGAAAAGCTAATTCTTCTTGTTTATCGTACGCGTGTTTTATTCGCTTGAACAGCGTTGTTGTTGTGAGTAATTCGCGTTTGCTAGTCACAAGCCCAAATTTGACGGCTGACCCGATTATTGCTTTAAAGGAGCCGCTCACCTTTCTGTTTAGTTTCCTAGCTGCGGTCTCTATTGTGCATTTTCCACCAGTGTCGTCTGTGATTTCTGCTAATTCCCAAGCTCCGGTATAACTCGTTCGTGGGTAGTCTATAAGTTTTGGCATTTTGCTTTTTGAATGATTGGGTATTGTATGTAAAAATAGTTTAAAAAAGCAAAAAATATAGAAAATTTATATACTTTTTTAGACTTAATCTCCTTGTTGCATCACGTATTAAAAACTTACGTATTTGGGGTAAAAAAATTAACTCCACTTTACAATAAATCAATATATCTCTTAGGAGCTTAAGTTTCTTAGGCAACCTCTTTACTACAAAAAAGTATGAGCAATTGTGGTATATATCGGCAGTAAGACAAGGACCGTGATATGTTAATAAGTATTAAACAGTATAAAGCTAATCTGTTTTTGTACTTTTTTTTCCTTATTTTTCATTTAATTAGAGGTTGGGTACTTACAAAGAAAGCAGATGGGAACACAAGACAAAATAGGACAAGACAGCGTCGTATGGCGAGGCAACGAACAAGCAGACGTTCAATCCACAAGGTAGGAATGCGTCTGGTATGGAGCATAAAGTGCCACTGCCAGATGCCTACCGGGGACATACAACTGCGCTACCGGAACTTGCTGCGACAAACATGTATCGCACTTGATGTACGCATTTTGAAAGGGGTCGTAAGCAAAGACCATATTCATTTGCATGTGTCGTATCTGCCTGCGCTGGCGTTAAGAGGATTAGTGCGCCAGCCGAAGGGACACATTACCGCATTATTATTACAAGAATTTCCCGAGTTAAAGTCAGTACTAGGGCAGTTATTGAACCATCGTGAAACCTAACGGGGACGAGAATTTTATTCTGGAAAAGCCCACTTGCAGTGGTTGTCTTTCAGTTGGCTTTAGCCAAGACGAGCGGATTTCATTCGCAAAGCAACCCTATGGACTTACAATCCATAATCGTTTAGTTTTCCAAGGCTATCACCAATATCCAAACTCAGAAACTTGTCTTATAATTTATATTATGTTAAATTAAAAGACAAAGTAATACTTCATATATCTCCTAAACAGTTGGTTATAAAAAAGGCCCGCATGAATGCGGGCCTTTTTTATAATACGGAATCTCAATGCTCCCCCTACTTCTTCAGACTCTGCAATTTTGCATTCAGCTTTTCCGATTCAGCAGTACGCCCAAGACGGAAGTATACTTTTTGCAAGGAAGCCAACGTGTTGCGGTCATCGGGCTGCAACTGAAGCGCCTTTTCAAAATATGGAACAGAGGCCTCAAAATATTTTTTGCCCTCAGTTTCAAATTTCTTACCCGAAGCCTGATACGTTTTCAGGTCCATTTTGCTAGCCTTAGTATAAGCATCTGCTGCCTTATTGTAGTTGTAGACGCCAAGGTTAAACTGAGCATCGAAGTTGTTCGGCTCAAGTTCTACGGCCTTCTTATAGTCGGCTACCGCCAACTCAGTCTTCTTTTGCTGGTCATACATAGAACCACGCACGGCGTAAAGGTTTGAGTTGCCTGGGTCAGCAATGATGGACTTGTTAATTTTACCAAGCGCGTCTTCGCCCTTGCCACTAGCAAGCGACATATTCAAATCCTCCAGCATGAAGGCCTTATTAGTGGGATATGCTGCTAACGCCTGCTGCACTACTTTAGCAGCTTCCGCATTGTCGTTTTGCTGCTTAGCCATTTGGAGCAAGCGCGAATACAACGTCACCGACTTATAATTCATGCCCAGCAACTGGTTGTAGCTGGCTTTTGCCCCCGCGTAATCCTGCTTAGCTTCTGAGGCGTAAGCAGAATAAAGCACGGCCGTAGTGTCCTGCGGCTTGATTTTCGAGGCTAGCTTATAGCTTTCGATGGCTTTGTCATAATCCTTAGCATTATAGCTATTCACGGCATCATTAAAGGCGCGGCCGTAGAGACCATCCATTTTAGCAACGGCCTGTTTGCCAAATTCACCATCCTTGGTATCAAGCTCCACAGTCTTGTTATAAGACTCATAGGCTTTTTGAACGCCTTCACCCGGCTGCAACTGCTTACTATAGATAGGGCTTTCCAACATGCCCTGATAGATTTCACCACGGGTATACCAGGTTTTGGCTTTACCGCTGGTCTTTTCATTCACAATGGCCTTATCAATATCAATGCGAGATTTATCAAGCAAGCCGGAGCGTTGATTCAGAATGGCGTTGGTGACGGCTGAAGTTTGGGCGTGAGCCAGCGAGGGCAACCCGCCGGCCAAGGCAACGGCGACGGCAATCGTCAGAAATGTCTTCTTCATGAGTTCGGGAATATGCCGAAATTCAGGGACTGGATGGAAATCACCCGGTTTGATAACAGCGGGGAAAATGAAAAAAAGTGAATTTTGGGAGAAGGCCCGCAACCGGAAACGATGAGAGCCAGTCCAGGGTTCGTCAAAAATAAACGGGGCGACCCAAATGGACCGCCCCGCTCCTACTTCAGCAATTATGCCAAGTCATCGGATTCCGATTCGTCATCGGAATCTTCCTCATCATCATTGTCTTCTTCTAACTCATCGTCGGTTTCGTCAGCCTCGTCAGCATCATCAACAAGAATCTCAGTATCAGTACCGTTAATAGCCGCTTCCCCAAGTACACCACCTTCTTCGGTGGTGGCGAGCAGTGCTACTTCGGTTTCTTCCTCCTTTTCTTCGGCGGCCACTTTAGCTACCGAAGAAATTTCATCATTGCCGCTGATTTTAATCAACCGCACGCCTTGCGTAGCCCGGCCAATAGTGCGCAAATCACTCATTCGCAGGCGAATGGTGATACCAGACTTGTTGATAATCATCAAGTCGTCGGAATCATTTACATCCTTGATGGCCACCAGATTACCCGTCTTATCGGTAAGCTTCATGGCCTTCACCCCTTTGCCACCACGCTTAGTTACCCGGAATCCATCAAGCTCACTGCGCTTGCCGAAACCGTTTTCACTCACCACCAGCAATTCCTGGGTGGGGTCAGATACACAGACCATGCCCACCACGCGGTTACCCGGCACATCTTCGAGGCGGATGCCGCGCACACCGGCAGCGGCACGCCCCATTGAACGGGCCTGGCTTTCGTTGAAGCGGACGGCACGGCCGGCCCGCGAGGCCAGGATGACTTCCGCGTTCGGTGCCAGCAGCTGCACGTCCAGAATCCGGTCGCCTTCGTTGATGGTGATGGCATTAATGCCGGCCGTACGGGGACGCGAATACGCTTCGAGCGGCGTTTTCTTCACGGTGCCCTGCTCGGTACAGAACATCAGGAAGGTATTTTCGAGATAATCCGGGTCTTTGAGGCCGCGCACGTTAAGGACAGAACGCACTTTGTCTTCGCGCGGAATCTCGATGAGGTTTTGCAGCGGCAGGCCTTTGGTGGCCTTCCCTCCTTCCGGCACCTCGTACACCTTGAGCCAGAACACGCGGCCAAGCTCGGTGAAGAACAACAGGTACTCATGGGTCGTGGCCACGAAGAGATGCTCCGTGAAATCGTCCTTCTTGGAGATAGCCCCACGCGAACCAGCCCCACCGCGGCCCTGGGCGCGGTACTCATCCAGATTAGTGCGCTTGATGTAGCCTTCGCGGGAAATGGTGATAACCATCGCCTCGTCGGCAATCATGTCTTCCGTCGAGAAGTCCCCACCGATGTAGTTGATTTCCGTGCGGCGGGCATCGCCGTACCGCTCCCGGATGTCTATCAGCTCGGTTTTGATGATGCCGCGTTGCAATTCGTCCGACTCAAGCACCGATTTCAGGTAGTCGACCAGCTTCATCAACTCGTTGTATTCGGCCACAATCTTGTCACGCTCCAGGCCGGTGAGGCGCTGCAGGCGCATGTCCAGAATGGCTCGGGACTGCACTTCGCTCAGGGCGAAACGCGAGATAAGCTGACCACGAGCCACTTCGGGGTCGCGCGAGCCCCGAATGAGGGCAATAACTTCGTCCAGATGGTCGAGGGCGATAAGCAGGCCTTCGAGGATGTGGGCACGCTTTTGAGCTTCGGCCAGCTCGTAGCGCGTACGGCGCACGATGACTTCAGCACGATGCTCGACAAAATACTGGATGAGCTGCTGTAAGTTCAGCGTCATCGGACGGCCCTTGACCAGGCACACGTTGTTGACGCCGAAAGAGCTTTGCAGCTGGGTGTATTTGTAAAGGTTGTTGAGCACCACGCTGGGCATGGCATCGCGCTTCAGGTCGTAGACGATTCGCATGCCGTCGCGGTCCGACTCGTCACGCATGTCCGAAATGCCCTCAATCTTCTTATCGTTAATAAGCGCGGCCGTTTTTTCAATCATCGACGCCTTGTTCACCATGTAGGGAATCTCGGTGACGACGATTTGCTCTTTGCCAGTTTTGGAGGTTTCGAACGAGGCTTTGGCGCGCATAACCACGCGGCCCCGGCCGGTTTCGAAGGCCTGCTTCACGCCCTCGTAGCCGTAGATGATGCCGCCGGTAGGGAAGTCGGGCGCTGTAACGTACTGCATAAGCCCGACCACCGTGATGTCGGGGTTGTCGAGATAAGCAATGATGCCGCTCACGACCTCCGTCATATTATGGGGAGCCATGTTGGTGGCCATGCCCACGGCAATGCCCGTCGTGCCGTTCACCAACAGGTTGGGGAACTTGGCGGGCATCACACTGGGCTCTTCCAGCGAGTCGTCGAAGTTGGGCTGGAAATCAACGGTGTCCTTATCCAGGTCCCCGAGCATTTCATCCGAAAGGCGCTTGAGGCGGGCCTCAGTGTAACGCATGGCCGCCGGCGAGTCGCCATCGACGGAGCCGAAGTTGCCCTGGCCATCAACCAGCGGGTAGCGCAGGCTCCAGTCCTGGGCCATGCGCACCATGGTGTCATACACCGAGGAGTCGCCGTGTGGGTGGTATTTACCCAGGACCTCGCCCACGATACGGGCCGATTTTTTGTAGGATTTGTTGTAGCCCACGCCCAGCTCGCTCATGCCGTAGAGCACGCGCCGATGCACGGGCTTCAGGCCGTCACGAACATCGGGCAGGGCCCGGGAGATGATAACCGACATCGAGTAATCGATGTAGGCACCCCGCATCTCGTCTTCGATGTTAATCGGAATGATTTTTTCGCCTTCCGCCATTGAGGGGGTTGATAGGCGGCTTGAAAAAACCCAAATGAGGTGGTTTTCAGCCGCAGGGTGAATGGTTCTTTATATGCGTGCGAAGATACAATGAAAAGGCCGCAACGGCAAGCGCTGCGGCCTTTTTCGGGCATAAATACGACAAGGGTTACCATAGCCGTACTCCGGTTGCCGAGCCAGCAAAACCACTAAAGCAGCCTCTTCTCTGCTGCCGTCAAAACCGGCTTACCGGATTGACTTACTGCGGTCGTTGTCGTGCTTGGCAGACTTGGAATTATACGTCTTGATTTTCTCGCCGATGGCAGGATTTTGCTTCTTCCAGAGCGGCTGGCCCCGGTATTTTACCCCGCTATGCATGTGGACCTTGCGCGTGTGGCACGATTCGATGGGACAGGTGCGGCAGCTGGCCACGGCCACCAGCAGCAGACAGAACAACGAGCGAAAAAACAGCTTCATGGGGCAAAGGTAACGCATAGGGCAGGCAGCGAAGACGCCCGCCGGGCCAAACGCCGACAGACGGGTTTTAGTCTTCGCCGTCCCATTCTGCCAGGAAGCGGGCCACATAGGCTTCCATATAGGCGTGGCGTTTCCCGGCCACAGCGCGGGCAACGTCCGTATTCAGGCGGTCTTTGAGATGAAAAAGCTTTTCGTAGAAGTGGTTGAGCGTGGGAGCCACGTTCTTCTGGTAGCTGACGAAGCTGGCATGCGCCACGGGCGCAATGGCCGGGTCATGCAGCGGCCGGCCGGCGTGCCCACCGTAGGCAAATGCCCGCGCAATACCGATGGCCCCGATGGCATCCAGGCGGTCGGCATCCTGCACCAGGGCGGCCTCGATGGACGACACCGGCGTAGCCACACCCAGCCCTTTGAAGGAAACTTCCCGGATGACCGTTTCGACGCGCGCAATGGTTGCTTCGGGCACCTGCTGGCTGAGCAGCCAGGCCCGGGCGGCGCGGGGTCCGGCTTCGTAGTCGCCGTCGTGAAACTTCCAGTCGGCAATATCGTGCAGCAGGGCGGCCAACTCGGTTACCAGCACATCGGCTTCGGGATGCGCGACGGCCAGGCGGCGGGCCATCAGCCACACGCGGCGGATGTGGGCCCAATCGTGCCCACTGCCTTCATTGGCAAACTTGTCTTCAATAAAACGGGCAGTGATGGCAAGTACGTCCAAGAGCGCTGATAGAAAAAAGATAAGAAAGGCAGCCGTCCCCTTGGGTGACCACCGTTTGGGAGCAGTGCAAAAGTACGGGCTTATTTCTACACGTTGAGGGTCCGGTTATCCGTCAGGTAGGCTGGTTAGCGGCGCATCGGGTTGGATTTATTGCTTCCCAAATACCGAAATAAATCAGAATGAAGCGTTTCATTTGCGCAAGCAGCCCGGGCCAAGTCCGGCACCAGCATTTGCAGCGGCACCGCTGGCGTAGGGGCAACTTCCGTTTCAGCACGAAATGGCACGGGCACTTTTCACGAGGCTTACACCATGCGTCCCGTACTTAGCCCTTTCAAAGCCCCATTTCTATGATTTCCCGCTACGTTATTTCGTTGGCCCTGCTCCTGCCGCTCGCATCGGCCCCGCAACTGGCCGCCGCGCAGGTGCCGCTGGCCACTCCCGCGCCGGCCGATACCACCCACAAATACCAGAACCCCACCGGAGTATCTTCACCGCTCAAAAAGCCTTTCTTCAAAAGCAAAGGGTTTCGGGCCAGCATCATTCCGGCGGTGCTCATTGGCTACGGAGTCAGCACCATCAATGGCAACGGCTTTTATAGCTCTTACGATGCCAAGAGTGACATTCGCCACGTCTTTGGCGATTACCGAAACCACATCGACGACTTTCTGCAATGGGCACCCTACCTGGAAATCCCCGTCGTGCTGCTGGCCGGCGTAGAGTCACACAGCGACCGGCTGAACCTCGGCCTCGTTATCGTAAAAAGTGAGTTGATTATGCTTTCCTCCGTGTACGTGGTGAAAACGCTGGCCGGCATCGAACGGCCCGATGGATCAGACAAGTTGTCGTTTCCGTCGGGGCACACGGCGCAGGCATTTTTGGCGGCCAGCATTGTGCATACCGAGTTCCGGGACAAGAGCCAGTGGTACGGCATCGGGGCCTACACGCTGGCCACCAGCGTGGCCGCTTTTCGAATGATAAATAATAAGCACTGGGAATCGGATGTGGTGGCCGGGGCGGGCTTCGGGATTCTTTCGGCGCATGTGGCCTACCTCACGCACCGCAACCGCTGGGGCCACAAGCCTACCGGCCACGGCATTGGCGATACCAGCTTCATGCCCATGTGGACCCCAGCGGGCGGCACGGGCCTATGCCTGACCTGGCGGCCCAAATAGCTACACGCAAACGCAAAGCGGCCCGCCGACATCATTTGATTCCGGCGGGCCGCTTTGCGTTTGCGTGGGTTTTATTGAGCTTAAATTACCGGTGGTTCGGCGCTATCCGGGCCGGTGGTGCCGGCAGCGGCCTGCTCATCCAATGCTTCCAGTTCTACTTCCCGTTGCCATAATTGGGCTGGGTTGAACAAGCTGGTAGCGGCAACCAGGTCTTCGAGCAGGTGGTCGTTGGCGGTTTCTGGTTTTTCCGAATTTGGGGGTACTTGATTTGGGTCCATGAGCATTCTACGGAAATAGGGTTCCCTTCGGCTATTGTTTCGATGGAATTGCTATCTACTCCGGAAAATACGCCACCAAAAAAGCCCGTTGCAATCTGGCGATTACAACGGGCTTTAGCATGTGAGCCGCCTGTCGGACTCGAACCAACGACCCTCTGATTACAAGTCAGAAGCTCTACCAACTGAGCTAAGGCGGCAGGTTGGTGGTGCAAAAGTAAACAGCCGGCACCGCTTTCCTAGCAACCGGACCGCATTTAGCGAAAAAAAGAGGACCGGCATCCAGGCTGCCGGCCCTCTTTTCATTGTTTAGCAGCGCTAATTAGCTGCGAATCATGCGCAACTGCTTTTTCAACGCTTCGATGCGCTTCTGGCCTTCGGCGATGCGACCCTGGTACTCCTCGCGGAGCTGGGAAGCATTTTTCGAGCGGGCGAAGAAATCGAGGTTGGTCTGCAACGTCGAGGCGTCGTTTTCCAACTCGTTGATTTCCTTGCGCAAGGCCATTTCCTTGCGCGTAAGCTGCTGCTGAGCCTGCGGACGGGCCTTGAGGCGCGTCACTTCGGTCTGGAACAACAGGTCGGCACGGTCGGCATAACCCAGACCGGGAACGTGGTCGAGGTACTTGCCAAGCAGCGAGAGCAGTTGCTCTTCGCTACGGTCGGCGGTGCCCCGGTTGGGCTGCTCGTCGTTGGCATCGAACTCGGTGGCCCAACCGGCCAGGATTTCACGGAAGCCTTCCAGCGAGCCGGGGGTATCGGCGGTGAGGGCGTTAACCTGCTCCGCGATTTTATCGAGGTGCGCGGTTTGCTCAACCGAAGCCTGCTGCACTTTCTCCTCGCGGAAGCGGCCTCCCCCCTGGCCTTCCTGCTTGGGACGCTCAAACACGGCGTCGCAGGCGGCGCGGAAGCGGTGCCAGAGCTTGTCGGCCAGCTTGTCGGGCACGCGGCCCACATCCTTCCACTCCTTCTGCACGCGGATGATGACCTGACGGGCGGCGTCGCCGTCGGCATTGTTGGCGGCTTCTTCGGCTTGGTCGATGAGGGCCTGCTTGGCCTTCACGTTGGCCGACTTCTCGTTATCAAGCGACTTGAAGAAATCGTTCTTACGATTGAAGAATGCCTTGTAGGCGGCCCAGTACTGCTTGTTCAGGGCATCGGCCTGGGCGCGGGGCACGAGGCCGGCAGCTTCCCACTCGGTCTTGATTTCCTGCAACTCGTCGGTTTTCGAGCGCCACAGATTCACGCGGTCAGTTTCAAAGGTGGCGAAGGGCAGCACGCGCTCCAGCAAGGCCTGCTTCACCGTGAGGTTGGCCTTCTCCACGGTCGAGCGCTGGTCCACGAACTCCTTGCGGCGCTGGTGCAGCACATCCGAAGCGGCGATGAAACGCTGCCACAGCGGCTCACGCTGGTCGTTGGGCACGGGGCCGATGTTCTTCCAGTCCTCGTGCAGCTTGGTGAGCTCATCAAGGGCTTTATTAATACCAGAAGCCGAGCCCAGGGCTTCGGCGCGCTTGATGAGGGCCTCTTTGGCCTCCAGGTTGCGGCGGCGGTCCAGGTCCTTCATCTGCAGGAATTGGCCCTGCTTGCTATAATAGATATCGAGCAGGCCGTGGTAGGTATCCCAGATGCCTTGGCTGTCGCCCTGGGGCACGGCCCCGGTGGCCTTCCACTCGGCTTGCAGCGCTTTCAGCTTGCCGGAACTGTCTTTGGTTTCGGCAGCATCCACCAGCGTGCGGAGCTGGTCGAGGAGTGCTTTTTTCTTACCGAGGTTATCGCCCCGGCTGGCGTCCTCGGCTTTGGCATCCTTGGCACGGCTCTCACGGAATTCCTGCAGGGCCTTATTAAGCTCCTGCTGGCCCTCGGGCTGCTGAAAAGCGAAAGCTTCGGCACCTTCACCACCGGCCGCAAATTTCTCGCGGGCAGCGGTGCGGGCCAGGCCCACGTTGGTTTCGTACTGGCGGGTGAGGTCCAGAATCTGCTTGCGGTTTTTGCCGGCGTTGGGGGTGCGCAACAGGCCCACTAGGTAGTTGGCCTGGGCAGGCAGGTCGAGCGCCGTGAAGTCGGGAGCGGCCGTTTCGGGTGCTTCAGTGTCCTCGCTTTCCACGCCGGTTGCTTCTTCGCCGGCATCAATGGCGGCTACATCGGCCGGAGCCGCATCCAGCGGCGTTTCCGACGAAGTGGGCAACGTGGCCAGGGGCTCCTGAGCAGTTTCCAGCTCCGGAGCATCGTGCAGTTCCACGGTGGGGAGTTCAGGGGCCTGGTTTTCAACGGTGGCGGCGGTGTCCGGGGCGCTCAGCGTTTCAGTGTCGGCAAGGGGCGCGGACGTGGCACTATCGATATGTTCGGCGGCGGGTAGGGCATCGGGATTGGGCGTAACGGCCATTTCTTCGCCGTAGTGCGCAATGGCGCGCGCTTGCGGGGCTGACACATCATGGCCATCTACGGTCACCGAATCAGGAACGTGCTGGGCGGTTTCGGCGGCAGCAGCGGCTTCGGGCGTCCCGGGGTCCGGGGCCGTAGTGCCCAAATCGGTGGCGATTACGGCAGCAGCGGGCGCTTCGGCGGTGCCGGCTCCTTCGGGCTGGCCGGCGGCCAACTCGGGCGTGCCCTGGGCGGGCAGCTCTACCTGGGTTTCGCCGGCCGCGTTGGGCGTGGGCGTGGCCGAGGGGGCGACGGCCTCAGCAGCCGAATCAGCCGGGGCTGATTTGCCCTGAATCTCGGCCAGGCGACGTTGCAAAATGGTCATCCGGTCTTCGCCGGCCGGGTCGTTGCCGCCCGCGAGCGGAGCAGTGGGGTTTTCTTCAGCAGCCATATATCTTCGTAAAAGCCAGCCCGGAGCATGGGGCCAGAGGAGAGAGCAAAAAAGTGTGGGAATAAAACAAACGTCCGAACAAAACCTGCATTAGTTCAGCCGGGGGTCGACAGGATAGTTGGCCAGGACTTTAAACTTGCCCCCTTTCTCCCGCAGGATTTCCCGCCAGAACGCATCAGATGCCAAAGTAAACACTTTCCCGGCGCTTGCGGGGTGACGTATCCAACTCTGCCCCTGCATTTCGCCGGCCAGCTGGCCCGCCGACCACCCCGAATAACCGGCAAACAGCCGCACATCACCGGCCAAAATGGACCCGCTACCGAGCAGCCCGAGGAGGATTTCAAAATCGCCGCCCCAATATACGTCCTGGCCCAGGGCGGTGGCCCCGGGCAGGTCGGCCCGGCGGTGCAGGTAGTGCAGGGTATTGGGCTCTACGGGGCCGCCCACATAGATGGGCACCAGGGCGGCAGCCGTGGCCTCGGGCGGCAGGTCGAGCACGTCGTCGAGCACAAGGCTGGTGGTGCGGTTCAGCACGAGACCAAAAGAACCGTCGGCGGGCTCGTCGCGGCAGAGCAGCACCACGCTGCGCTCGAAGTTGGGGTCGCCGAGGAAGGGCTTGGAGATGAGCAGAGTACCGGGCCGCATTATCAGGAGAGAATGAAAAATGAGGTATAAGAAAGAGGCGGCAGCAGCAGGAATCCGAAACGGAGCGGGGTGGCCTGCCTTGCGCGGGGTCGTATCTTGCGTCCGCAATGCCCCGGCAACCGCTCTCACGGGATAAGTAAGACTGTCATTAGCGGAAAAATGTTCCTCTAATGACTACGCGAAATCAACGCGCAAGCGGTTGCCTTACGCTTGCAATTCATACCCCGCACTTCTCCCCGCATGACTGACCCGCACCTTGCCGACCTGCGCAAAACCTACACCCAGCGCACCCTTTCTGAAGCCGATGTACTGCCCGATGCCGTGGCGCAGTTCCGGGCGTGGATGGAAGAAGCGCTGGTGGCCCAGCTCGACGAGCCCACGGCCATGACTATTAGCACGGTATCGGCCGCAGGTCAGCCGTCGTCGCGCGTGGTGCTGCTGAAAGGCCTGCCCGATGATGCCGGCTTTTTGTTTTACACAAATTACGACTCGCGCAAGGGCCAGGAACTGGCCGGACAGCCACTGGCCGCGCTCAACTTCTTCTGGCCCGGCCTGGAACGCCAGGTGCGCGTGGAAGGCCGCGTGGAAAAGGCCCCGGAAACGATGTCGACCGAGTATTTCCAGAGCCGGCCGCGCAGCAGTCAGGTTGGGGCATGGGCCTCGCCGCAGAGCCAGGTTATCGGCAGCCGCGAAGAGCTGGAAGCCCGCGAAGAGGCCGTGGCCGAAGAATTCGGAGAGCAGAACCCGCTGCCCCGCCCCGACAACTGGGGCGGCTACATCCTGCGGCCCACGCGTCTGGAACTGTGGCAGGGCCGTCCCAGCCGCCTGCACGACCGCATCGTGTACGAGTGGGATGGAACCGTCTGGAAGCGCAGCCGCTTAGCCCCGTGAGGGCACGTCATGCTGAGCGCAGCCGAAGCATCTCTACCGTGTTAGTAAATCATTTACCATTGTGATAGAGATGCTTCGGCTGCGCTCAGCATAACGTTCAAGATTCACTCATTAACATTCAATAATTTCTTGGCTGAAATTCAACCCTTGCGCGGCTGGCGCTACAATGCGACGCTGAGTGCCAACATTGATGCCTACGTTTCGCCGCTGTTCGATGTCGTGTCGGCGAAGCAGCGGGAGGCGCTGTACCGCAATCCCCTCAATTCCATTCACTTGTCGGTACCCCGGGGCGACGACCCGGCCGAGGCGGCGCTGGTGCGGCTGCGCGAGTGGCAGGCCAGCGGCGTGCTGCGACAGGACGAGCTACCCGGCATCTACGCCTATTACCAGTATTTCCAATTGCCCGGCAGCCCCCGCAAATACTGCCGCAAGGGCTTCATGTGTCATATTCGGGCCTATGACTGGGAGGAAGATGTGGTGCTGCGCCACGAAAATACGCTGCCGGCCTCGGTGAACGACCGGGCCGAGCTGCTGGCCCGCACCCAGTTCCAGACCAGCGCCACGCACGGGCTGTACCGCGACGAGGATTTCGAGTTGGAAACCTATCTGGACGAAGCCATGCGCTCGCCGCTAGTAGAAACCGAGGAGGACTACCAGGGCGCCCGCGACGTACTGGCCGTGATTCAGGACGCGGCCATTATCCGGCGGTTTCAGCAGGTGCTGGCGCGGCGCGAGGTGATTCTGGCCGACGGCCACCACCGCTACGAAGGCTCGCTGGCCTACCGCCAGGCCCGGGAGCTGGCCGCCGACGGCCGCGCCACCGGCCGCGAGCCCTGGAACTACCACCTCATGTACCTCACCAACGCGGCGGCCGACGACCTGCGCATTCTGCCCACCCACCGCCTGCTGGTGGACCTGCCCGGCAACCTGAGCGCCGGGGAGCTACTGGATAGGCTGGCCCCGTACTTCACTGTTTTACCTACCGATGATGCCAGTGATTTGCCCGAAATCATTGCGGGCAAGCAGTGGGCTTTCGGCTTGTACGTGGATGGGCAAGCGTTCAAAATCCGGCTTCGGCCCGAGGTACACGCGCAGCTGGACTGGGACACGACCGAGCAGGTAAAGGCGCTGGACCTGACGGTGCTGCACTTTTTTGTATTGGAAAAGGTGCTGGGCATTGTGGGGCCGGATGCGCAGCGGGTGTGGCCGGGCGTGGCCTACGTGCGCAACTTCACCGAATGCCTTCAGCGGGTGGACCGGGGCGAGGCGCGGGCTGCATTCATTGTGAACGAAGTGACGATGGCCGAAGTGGAAGCCGTGTGCCACTCCGGGGCCGTGATGCCGCCCAAATCAACTTTTTTCTATCCCAAAACCATCGGTGGTTTCCTTTTCAGCAGCATTGCCGACGAGGAAGCCGGCAACCTCTTCGCCGAGCATTTTCAGGCCAACCCCGCGTGAAACTCATTCTAGCTTCCAACTCGCCCCGCCGCCGCCAGCTACTGACGGATATGGGCCTGCCCTACAAAATCCGACTGCGCGAAGTCGATGAGGACTTCCCCGCCCACCTGCGCCGGGCCGAAGTCGCCGAATACCTCGCCGCCCACAAAGCCGCCGCCTACGCCCCCGACCTGGCCCCCGATGAGCTGGTGATAACGGCCGACACCATCGTGTGCCTCGAAGATGACGTGCTGAACAAGCCCGCCGGCCGCGCCGAAGCCACCGCCATGCTCACTCGCCTGCAGGGCCGCGCCCACGACGTGTTCACCGGGGTGTGCCTGCGCATCGGCGACGGCCGCCAGGTCGTGTTCTCGGACCAGACCACCGTGCATTTCCGCCCGCTGAGCCCGGCCGAAATCAGCTACTACATCGACACCTGCCAGCCCTACGACAAGGCCGGCTCCTACGGGGCGCAGGACTGGCTGGGCATGGCCGCCATCACCCGGCTCGAAGGCTCGTATTTCAACGTGATGGGCCTGCCCACGCACCGCGTCTGGGCCGAGCTGGAGGCGCTGGGGGCTTTGCCCGGCAGCGTACAGCCTCAATGAGCATGGTAGCAAAGCTACCGGGAGCGCGCTTTTTCGGCATACTAGCACTTGGGATGCTGGCCTTGTGCGCGGGCTACGCGGCGCTGGTGCTGCACAGCTCAACCTGGGCCGAGGCGCGGCAGCTGGACGCTATTTTCCCGTTCTACAAATGGCGCATCCGGCCGTTTTCGGCCGCTGAGTTTTCCCGCGTGGGCCAACTACTGACGGGCGTAGCGGGGTTGTTTACCCTGACGACCGCTACCCTGATAGCCATGCCCGCCGGCCGCGCCGAGGGCCGCCAATGGGGCCGCGAATTGGGCGAAGTACTGGCGGGCCTGCGCCGCACTTTCGGGGCTCTACCAACTACGCAAAGGCATGGCGCGGCCCTGCTCCTGCTGGCCCTCACGGCCTTCCGGTTCATCATCAGCCTGCCGGCCGTAACGCCGGGATATGATGACGTGCCTTCGTACGAAATGTTTGTCAGCAAGAGCCTGCTGGCCGTATCGGGCTACTACCCGGTGCCCAACAACCATGTACTGTCCAACACCATCAGCTGGGTGTTTTATCATGTGAATCCCGGGTTCTGGTTCACCATGCGCCTGCCCGTGGTGCTGGCCGCCACGGTGGCCACGGGGTTGCTGTTTATGGGCTTATTGTGGGCGCGGGCCAGCTTTCGGGTGGCCTGGCTGAGCACGCTATTGTTCAGTCTGGCGCAGCTCAGCCTGTACCACGTAGCCGTGGGCCGGGGCTACTGGCTGCTGACGCTACTGGCAGTGATGGCCTTTTTCGCGTCGCTGGCGTTGGCCAATGACACCCGCCAGCCCCGCGCTGCCTGGACCGGGCTGGTGGTGGGCGGCGTGCTGGGCCTGTACACGGTGCCCACGTTTGCCCTGGTGCTGGGGTCGGCTTTTTCGTGGCTGGGGCTGAGCTATCTGCGGCAGCGCAATTGGCCGGGATTAGCAGTGATGGCGGGGCTAGGCACAGTGGTAGTGGCGGGCAGCATACTGCTGTATGCGCCGTTGCTGTTCATATCGGGGCCGGCTATTTTCTTCAGCAATGGCTTCGTGGCTTCCAAACCATTGGGCGTGTTTTGGCGGGGACTGCCGGCCTACCTCTGGGAAACGGAAGGCTTTCTGGCCGGTCAGGCCAAGGTTGGCGGGCTGCTGGTGGTGGGCATATTGATGGCGGTACTGCTGCTGTGGCGGCGGGTGGCGCAGTGGCCGACGGCACAGCAGCATTGCTGGCAGCGGCTGGTACCAGTTGCGCTGTGGTTCATGGCTTTTCCTTACGCCATGATGGCCGCGCAACGGGTATTTGCCCCCGGCCGCGCGGTGCTCTACAAAGCCTTTTTCTTTTTCCTGCTGCTCGCGCTGGTAGTCGACTGGCTACTGCAAGCGGCTCCAAAAACCTGGCAACGTGGGCTCCACCTGACGCTGGGACTGGTGGCACTGCTCTGGTTCAGCTATGAAATCAACAGCCTGTGGCGCGACAACCAGCGCCCGCGTCACCGCAATGAAGCGCTGTACCAAGCCTTCCAATGGCTCGACCAGCACCCCCAAGCGCCCACGCTCATGCCCGAATCAACCCACAGCCTGTTCGTGCGGATGTACCTGCACTCCGAGCGCCCCGGCCAACGCTGGCCCATTGACCACTTCCCGCAGCCGGGCATAAGCTACACCTACGTGCTGGCTTTCCCCGACCTGCACGGCTGGTTTCAACCCGGGTTTACGTTTCCGCCCGTTTTTCGCAATGAGCAGGTTGAAATATATCGGCTAAACCCAGCCGTAGCCGATTCGGCCAGCGTGGCCGGAGGACTTCCCTCCTATTGGCACCTAGTGGAATAGAGACGTGGTATTTTGCGTCTCGTCGTTAAACGGTTTGCGTCGAACAGTTGAAATCTCACCGCATAAACAACCTCAGCAACGACGAGATGCAAAATATTGCGACTCTACCGTATTAATGCCCCCGGGCCAGCAACGCAATGCCCGCCACAATCAGCAGCAGGCCACCAGCCTGGGGCAGCGTCAGCGCCTCACGTAGCACCACCAGGCCCAGCACGGCCGTCAGCAGCACTGAGCCGCCCACAATCACGGGCGTACCCACGGAGGAATTCACCCCGCGCTGAAACACCACAAACGTCAGGATTTCAGCCAAGCCTACGCCCAAGCCCGCCAGCACCGCCCAGGCCAGCCCCTTGTCCGACACGGCCAGCGGCTGGCCTTGCAGCTTCAGTTTAAGCAGCCACGCGGCCCCGAGGGCGGCGGCCACCAACTGGAGCACCACCGCGCCCACGGCCGGCGGCACATGGTCGGCGGCCAGCTTGATGAAGAAGTTGTAGAGCGCCAGGCACAGGGCCGTGAGCAGCGCCAGGGGCAGCCAGTTCATCATCTGCTTATACAAGCTTGTAGTTGCGGTACTCTCCCATCCGGTAGCCCGTCAGCTGCTCCAGCCAGCGCTTGAACTGGTCTTTTAGCCGGTATTGATTGCGGCTCATGTCATGGTCGTAGCGCCAGTTCTGTTCCCGGATGCGCGGCACCATCACCTGCGGATGCATGCCGGTGAAACGTTGCAGGGAGTCGACCTGGCTGTAGTCGAATTCCTCGGCGGGGGCCACGTTCTGGGCCACCCACTCATCGGAATGCCAGAGCTTGTTGAATGTTTCCTGCTTGCGCTGCATGGCAGCGGGCGTTTTCACCCAGCCGTAATGATGTACGGTAGCATCGAGCAGCTTCACACTCAACTTGCTATTATCGGCCAGCCGGAAGCCCTGCGCATCGCGGTACGAAGCCACCCCAATACCGGGCCGCACAATGCGGATTTCGCGCCGGTACCAGCGGTAGGAATCGCCCACGTAGTCGTAAGAGCCGTAGAAATGCCGGTAGTTCAACAGCAGGCCTTGCACGGATTTATCGTCCTTCCAGCGCTCCATCCCGGCCCGGATGGCCGCGTAATCGGCCTCGTGCAGCACCTCATCGGCTTGCAGGTAAATGGCCCAGTCAGCATCGGCCGGCACGGCGGCCAGGGCCTTGTCGGTTTCCACGGCCAGCACCCGGCCGCCTTCGCGCAGGGAGTCGTCCCACACGGTTTCATAGATGCGGATTTTGGGGGAGTTGATGCTTCTAATCAGGCTCAGCGTTTCATCTTCTGAATTGCCTACAGCTACTACTAATTCATCGCAGAGCGGCAATAGAGAATTAATGCTTTCGAGGACTGGATAGTCGTACTTGATAGCATTTCGGACGAAGGTGAAACCAACTACTTTCATAAGTTCATAGATTAAATTCACAGCCGCTTTACGCCAGACCTTGCCTTTCTAATATGATACCCATTTCCTTTGGAATTTTAGTGATAAGCCTAGCAGTTTGGGCATTCTATAACGAAAACCAGCGCAAACAAAAACTTAGAAGTTCAGGCACACAGGTCTCCGGAATAGTCGTTCGCAACCAAGTTTGCTGGGGCAGAAATACAGTTGTACGACCGATTGTCCGATTTCAATTGACCAGTGGCACCACCATCGAGCTGCTTGATAAAAATGGAACAGCCTTTCTGTTTCCTCGATACAAAAAAGGGGAGCAAGTAAAATTGATTTACGAACCGGGCAACCCAAATAATTTCTCAATTTTGGGTTAATGGCATTAAAATATCATTTATCGCAGCTTCTCCTTTAGAATCTCCAGCTCCACGGCTGGCGAAATCCGCTCGTACAGAATATTAAACGCCGCTTCCGTTATCGGCATGCTCACTTTGAGCTTCTTATTCAGTTCGTGAATGGACTTCACGGCGTAGTAGCCTTCGGCCACCATGTTCATTTCCAGCTGGGCTGATTTCACCGAATAGCCGCGCCCCACCATGCTGCCGAACGTGCGGTTGCGCGAGAACTGCGAGTAGGCCGTCACCAGCAAATCGCCGAGGTAAGCGGAAGCCGACAGGTCGCGGGCCTGCGGGTTGATGGCCTGCAAAAAGCGGCGGATTTCCTGCACCGCGTTGCTCACCAGCACGGCCAGGAAGTTGTCGCCGTAGCCCAGGCCATGGGCGATGCCGCCGGTGAGGGCAATGATGTTTTTCATCACCGCGCAGTATTCAATGCCGTCGAGGTCGGTGGCCGGGTGCGCGCTCACGAAGCGGTTGCGCAGCAGCTCGCAGAAGGCCAGCGCCAGCGCCGCATCTGGCGAGCCGATGGTGAGGTAGCTCTGCTTTTCGAGGGCCACTTCCTCGGCGTGGCACGGCCCGGCGATAACGCCCAGCTGCGTGCGCGGCAGCCGGAACCGCTCGGCCACGTAGTCGGTCACGAGCTGGTTCTTACCCGGAATCATGCCCTTGATGGCGGAAATCACGTTTTTGTGCTTCAGCGCGTCGCGGTCCAGCTTATCGAGCACGGGCTGCACGAAGGCGGCCGGCACGGCCAGGACTAGCCAGTCGGCTTCCTCAATGGCGTCTTCCAGGTCGGTGGTGGGGTACACGCGGTTCAGGTCGAACTGCACGGCCGAGAGGTAGCGCGGGTTGTGGCGGGTGCGCAGCAGGTGTTGCACGTCGTCTTTCGAGCGCAGCCACCAATCCACGCGGGCACCGTTTTCACTGAGGATTTTGACGAGTGCGGTGGCCCAGGAGCCGCCGCCGAGCATGGCAATTTTTTCCAAAGGGGAAGGCGAAATAGTGTTGCGGTGGGAAGTTGAAGCCTCAAAGAACGGCAACTCCCCTCCTTTTTTAAGGAGGGGACATTTTGCTGAAAGCGAAATTGGGGTGGTGAACTCGTTGAACGATATAAGAACGACTCGCACAGAGCATCGTTCGGGTATCGTTCAACGAGGTCAACCACCCCAATTTCAGCTTTGCTGAAATGTCCCCTCCTCAGTTGAGGAGGGGAGTTATTATTCTTACTTGCCTTCGTCGGGGCCTTCCTTCAGGGCTTCTTTGTTGAGGGATTTCTCGTCCTTGATGTCCACCGCCGAGCCGTCTTTCAGGGTTTTGGCCACGGCCCGGAACGGCCCACTTACCACCTGCGCCCCGGCCGGCACGCCACTCAGAATCTCAATATTCTGGAAGTCACTGATGCCGGTTTTCACCGGCGTCATCACCGCTTTGCCGTCCTTAATCACGAACACCACTTCCTGGATATCGGCCTTTTTCGTGGCCGCGTTGGGGTCCACGGCGGTGGCGGTGCCATTGCCCCGGCCGCCCATACGCGGGCCGTTTTTGGCATCGTCAGTTTTAGCCGAGTCCGAACGGGTAGTCACAGCGGCCAGCGGCACGCTTAGCACGCCACCTTTGCGGTCAGTGATGATATCCACGGAGGCCGTCATGCCCGGGCGAAACGGCACCACGATGTGGCCGCGCACATTGCGCAGCAGGTGCTGGTAGCTCTCGGGCAGCAGCCGGATGCGCACCTCAAACTCGGTCACGGCTTCGGCCGTGAGAGCGTCCTTAGCCGTGTTGGCAATGTTGGTCACGAGGCCGCGAAACTTCTCGTCCTTGTTGCTGTAGGCGTCCACTTCCACTTCCACCGAGTCGCCGATGCTCACGTTGTTCACGTCGTTCTCGTTCACGTTCACGCGCACCTCCATGTTGTTGAGGTTGGCAATGCGCATGATTTCGGTGCCGGCCATCTGGGTGGTGCCCACCACGCGCTCGCCTTTCTTCACGTTGAGCTTGCTCACAGTGCCACTCACGGGCGCGTAAATCGTAGTTTTGTTGAGGTTTTTGCGGGCTTCCTCCAGCGAGGCCGAGGCCGCGCTCACGGTGCTCTGCGAGGCCCGGATGGTTTGCTTGGCGCTGTTGATTTCCTCCTGGGAGGCGTTGTAGGCGGCCTGGCTGGCTTCGTAGTCGGCCTGCGAAATCACCTTTTGCTTATACAGCGAGGCATTGCGGCGGAAGGTCAGCTCCGTTTGCTTGGCTGAGGCCATGAGCTGCTGAAGCCGGGCCTGGGCCTGGCCCACGTTGGCGCGCTGGGTGCCCACCTGGGCGCTCTGCATGGCCACCTGGGCCTGGTAGTTATCGGGCCGGATGCGGAGCAGCAGCTGGCCCTTGCGCACGGAATCGCCCTCCTGCACGTAGAGCTCGGTGATTTCGCCCGACACGTCGGGCGAGATTTTCACTTCGGTTTCGGGCTGCACCTTGCCCGAGGCGCTCACTTTCTCCACAATGTTGGTGGGGCCGGCCTTGGCCACCAGCACTTCCACGCCGGGGATTTTGCCCACCCAGCCCTTCTTTTTCGCCACGGTGTAGCCCACGATGAGCACGAGCACCAATCCCAGCAGAATGTACAGTAAACGGTTGTTTTTCATAAGGTTTCATTTAACATTTATCAAGTAACAGTTAACAATTCACGAGTAATCGCGCAACTGTTAAATGATAAATGTTGCTTGTTAAATGATTAAAGAGCCAGCGGCTTGCCCTGATAAAAATCGAGCACCTTGCGGCGGAAGAAGAATTCGTACTTGGCCTGAATCATGTCCGACTCGGCGGCCGTGAGGTTGTTGCGGGCGATGTTAAAATCGGTGCCGTTCAGCAGGCCGTTGTTGAAGCGGATTTCGGCGTTGCGGAAAGCCAGGGCCAGCGCCTCCACCTGCCGTGAGCTGGCCGCGAAGCGGCGCTGGGCCGCCAGCGCATCGGCATAGCTCTGCTCAATGGACTGGCGCAGCTGCAGGCGCACCTGCTCGGCCCGCACCTCGCTTTGCTGAATGCTGATTTGCGCCCGCTGCACGCCCACCCGCGTTTGCAGGCCGTTGAGGATGGGCACGGTGAGGTTGAACTGCAGGAACTCGCCCCGGTTGTCGCGCAACTGGTCAATAAACCGGTAGGGCAGCACATCGAATGCCGGCTGCGGAATGATGTACGTGGTGGGCGAGTAGCCGAGCGGCGCGGTTGGGTCCACCTGAAACACGGGCGTCAGGTTGAACTTGTCGGTCCGCAGCACCTGCTGGTTCCGCACCGAAGAGAAACCGGTTGAAATTCCTCCAGCCATCGTCAGACGCGGATAATACGCCCCCCGGGCAACCTCCAGGCTGCGCTGCGAGCTGAGCACGCGCAACTCGGCCGCCTTGATTTCGGGTAGCTTCTGGCGCGCCATTTCGTAGGTCGCGTTGGGGTCCAGCCCGCCATCGGCGGTGGTGAGCGTGGTGGGGTCGGGCAGCGCGGGCACCACCACTTCAAAGCGGCGGGCGGTGGCGGGGTCCAGGTTCATTTGCTGCACCAGGGCCAGCTGGGCCAGGGCCAACTGGTTCTGGGCCGTCACGAGGGTGCGCTCCTCGCCGGCCTGCTGGGCGCGGCTGTCGAGCAGGTTGCCCTCAGCCACGGCCCCAGCTTTGAGCAGCTTTTCGCTGCGGCTCACCTGTTCGCGCACGGTGCCCATGCGCGCCTCGGAGGCCCGGATGAGCTCCTGCGCCAGCAGCAGCTGCAGAAACGACGAAGCCACGTTCAGCGACAGGTCGTTGCGGGCCTTCGCCACGTCGGCCAGCGTGGCCTGGGCATCGAGCTGGCCGGCTTTGATGGTATTGCGCAGCTGAAAGCCCGAAAACAACGTGACCTGCCCTTGGGCCGAAAAGTTGTTGCCCCGCACGTTCACCGCCTGAAACTGGTTGGTGAAGGGGTCTTTGTTGGTGCCGAAACTGAAGGTCTGGCTACCGTTGAGGGCGGCGGTGGGCAGCAGGGCGGCGCGGTTCAGGCGCGTCACGGCATCCTGCTGCTGGGCGGTCAGCTCGCTTTGGCGCACGGTCAGGTTGTGCGTCACAGCGTAGTCGACGGCCGCCTGGAGCGTCCAGGGGCCACTGGGAGCCGGGGCCGCCTGGCCCAGGGCTGGCGGCGGTGCGGGCGTGGTCTGGGCCCGGGCGCTGGTCGTGGCCAGCAGCGCGCCGACGACGACCAGCCCCAGCGGCCGGGGCCGCGCCAGATGGAAAAATGACGTGTTCCTTCGTTTCATTGCGCAGAAAAATTGGTGCTTTGGTGGAGGTAGTTAATCGGTTAGCCGGGCGTTTTAGTACGCGGCCGGGCCTTATTCCAGCGTCGGAATGTAGGTGATGCCCTGCACCCAGCGCAATTGACGCAGATAGGCCAGGGTTATTTCTTTAATGGGGCTATCCATTTCGATGAACTGCCGGGCGGCGTCGTTGCGGCCCTTGCGGCTCACCATCATGGTGGCGATGTTGCATTGGTCGTGGGCGATGACAGAGGCGATGAAGGCAATGGAGCCGGGCACGTCGTCGGCATCGATGATGAGCGTGTGCAGCGCGCCCGAAAAATCGGCCGGAAAGCCGTCCACCTCCACAATGCGAACCACGCCGCCGCCCCGGCTCTGCCCCACCACTTCCACGCGGCGGCCGGTGGCGCCATCCAGCAAATTCAGCTTGATGGTGTTCGGGTGCATGGTGGAGGCATTGCCCACGCTCTGAAAGGTATAGCGCAGGCCGGCCGCCCCGGCGTGATCAAACGCGGTGCGGATGCGGGTGTCGTCGGGCGCGTAGCCCAGCAGGCCGGCCACAATGGCGCGGTCCGAGCCGTGGCCCTCGTAGGTGCGGGCAAACGAGTTGTAGAACGTAACCACCGCCTCGGTAGGCACCGCGCCCAGAATGCGAATGGCGGCGCGCGCAATACGGACCACCCCGGCCGTGTGCGACGAGCTGGGCCCAATCATCACGGGCCCTATCATATCAAAAATGCTGGATTTTTCAGCCATGGAAAGGTGCCTTCGGTCGGTTTGGAAGGCTAAAAGTAGCGGTTGCGCGGCGGACTACGCGGTTATTTCGCCTGGCACTTTTCACACAATAAATTTCCGGGGCAAATTCTTTTCGTCCGGCATTCAGGAGCAAAGATGCGCCCCAACCATTTTGGTTGCGAATTGTTCGGCACGCCGCCTAAAATCCCGCTTTGCAAAGTCAGTATTTTGACGATATTTGTCGCAGGCCCACCCAGGCTTCTCCCACCATCCCACCTCACTCCCGTTTTCATGTCCCCCTCTCCCACCCAGGAGGAGTTTTCTCCCGCCGTGCTGGCCCAGCTGCGCCGGCTCCAGGCGAAATACGCCCCCGACGGCCAGGACCTGGCCGCCTACCTCGAAGGTCTCTACCACGCCAACTATGTTAACTACTGGGATTATATCGAGTTAGACACCTTACTCTCCCTCCAGCGCCCGCTCACCAACATTCCCGACGAGCGGATTTTTATCATGTACCACCAGATTTCGGAGCTGTACTTCAAGCTCTGTCTCTGTGAGTACGAACAAATCGGCAACCTCGAACAGCCTACTTTGGGCGAAGTCGTGCTGCGCCTGGGCCGCATCAACCGCTATTTTGACAACCTTATCGACTCATTTGATGTGATGGTTGATGGCATGGACAAGCAGCAGTTCCTCGACTTCCGCATGGCCCTGATGCCCGCCTCCGGCTTCCAAAGTGTGCAGTACCGCATGATTGAGATTGCCAGCACCAGCCTAGAAAACCTCACCGACGAGGCCAAGCGCCAGGCCTTGGGCAAGGCCTCGGCCTACGACTACGACGAGCTGCTGGGCTGCATTTACTGGAAAGCCGGGGCTACCGTCGAATCCAGCGGAGCCAAAGCCCTTACGCTTATTGAGTTCGAGCGCAAATATACCGCTGACCTAGTGCGCCACGCCGAAGCCTTCCATCACCGCAACGTGTGGGCCGTGGTCCAGCGCCTGCCCGAAGAGGAACGCCACCACCCCCGCCTGCTACGCGCCCTGCGCCAGCTCGACATCAGCGTGAACGTGAACTGGCCGCTGATGCACTTCAAATCGGCGGTGCGCTACCTGCAGCGCAACCCTACCGACGTGGCCGCCACCGGGGGCACCAACTGGCGCAGCTACCTGCCTCCCAAGTTCCAGCGCCGCATCTTCTACCCCCAGCTCTGGACCGCCCAGGAGTTGGAGGACTGGGGCAAAGGCTGGGTGGAGGGTGTGCTGGAGGAAACGGGCGTAGGCGCGTAGCTTCTTCAGATAAAAATTGAAAAAGGGAGGCCTCATCATTTCGTTGATGGAGTCTCCCTTTCTTTATGCTTGGTTAGAGATTGGGGTATTCGCCACCAGCGGTAAGGCTGTCGGGACAATCATATTGGCCGTATGGCAGAATGGGCTTCAGCTACCGCCGGTTGGTACCGTACATGCTCCACCGGCCAAAGAAAGCCGCTGCCGCCGCTACGATGACCAGCCCCACCGTAGCGTACCGGAACCCGCCCTGGCCAGTTTGGGTCCAGCTCCACCAAGCCACCATGCCCGCCAGAAACATCAGCGTGGTGACCAGCAAGAGCCGCATGGGAGAAACGTACGGCGACTTCGACAGGGTTTTCATGGCTGAAAAGGTTAAATGACAGAATGAATGAGCAGGCTGACAAGGTCCGGCAAACTGGGTCGAAGCAATATCGATATTTTAAATCTAATATACGAATATTACCAACCCAACGCAAGTAGTTCGCACAAGAGTTGAACTGGCCGTTGCTGAGCCGCCAAGTGCTTATTCCGCCATCGTGCCCTTCTCGGCCCGCGTCTCGTCCATGCGCCAGTACACCAGCAGCGAGAGTAGCGCGCAGCCCGTCACGTACCAATAGAACCACTCTTCTACACCGTGCTGCTTGGCGAAGAGAGCTGCGTACTCGGCCGTGCCGCCGAAAATAGCCACGGTGAGGGCAAACGGCAGGCCCACGCCCAGAGCCCGGATTTCGGTCGGGAACAGCTCCGCCTTCACCACCGCGCTGATGGACGTGTAGCCGCTCACCACAAACAGCGCCGCAATGAGCAGGCCCGCCGCCAGCCACGCATCGTGGGTGTGGGCCAGTTGCCGCAGCAGCGGCACCGTGCCCAGCGTGGCCCCAATGCCGAACATGAGCAGCACCGGCCGCCGCCCTACCTTGTCGGAGATAGCGCCCAGCAGGGGCTGAAACAGCAGCGCCACCGCCATCACCCCGAAGGAAATCAGGGTGGCCTGCTCCTTGGAAAAACCGGAGGTATTAACCAGAAACTTCTGGGCGTAGGTAGTGAAGGTATAAAACGCCAGCGTGCCGCCCAGCGTGAGGCCCACCACGGTGAGCACGGCCCGCGGGTGCTGCATCAGCACGCGGAACTGGCTGGGCGAGGGGGCGCGGCCCTCGCCCTCGGGGTCGGCCGAAACGGCGTTTTGCTGTTGCTGTTGCTGCTCGAATGCGGCCGTTTCGCCCATGTGCGTGCGCAGGTAAAGCGCACCCAGCGCCGCCAGCGCCCCAATGACGAACGGGACGCGCCAGCCCCAGGCTCCCAGCTGCGCCGGGGTGAGCAGCTGTTGCAAGCCCAGCTGCACCACCAGCGCCAGCAGCTGCCCGCCCATCAGGGTGAGGTACTGAAAGCTGGACCAGAAGCCCCGGTGCTTCACGCCGGCCATCTCGCTCAAGTAGGTGGCCGAGGTGCCGTATTCGCCCCCCACGCTGATGCCCTGCACCAGCCGGGCCAGTAGCAGCAGCGCCGGCGCCATCACCCCGATAGTGGCGTAGCCGGGGGCTGCCGCAATCAGCAGCGAGCCACCTGCCATGAGCCGCACCGAAAGCAGCAGCGCCGCCCGCCGGCCGTGGCGGTCGGCATACGCGCCCAGCAGCCAGGCTCCCAGCGGCCGCATCAGGAAGCCTACCGCGAAAATCGCGGCCGTGTTAAGGAGTTGAGCCGTGGCGCTGCCCTGCGGGAAAAAAACGGGAGCGAAGTAGAGCGCAAAGGCCGAGTAGGCATACCAGTCGTACCACTCCACCAGGTTCCCGATGGAGCCACTGACAATGGAGCGCAGCCGCGAAACCGGCGCTGAAAGGGTAGTTGTAATCATGAGGCAAATAAACGATTCGCGGCCCGCCACGGCTGGGACTTTTCGTTTTTTCTGCCCGAATGCCCCGCTGCTACGGCCGTAACTTTGTGACTGCGATGGGCAACACTTCATTCCGCACCCAAAAGGATAGCCACCTTTCTTATTACACAAATGTTAAAACAAGAATTAGAAATTCTTCTCGCTCCCGAAGTTGCTTTTGATGAGTTGGCGTGCTACGACGCCATTTTACAACAAGCCGGCCTAGTCCCTGGCGAAGCTGATTTTGTACATTTACGCCGCCGTTCCATCGATGCCCGGGGCCGGCAAGCCCTTGTGCGGCTACGGGCCGACATTTACCGGAACAATCCGCCAAGCGAGTTATTTGGACCATGGTTTATTTATCCAAATGTTAAAACAAACGCTGCCCGTGTGCTCATCATTGGCGCGGGTCCAGCGGGTTTGTTTGCCGCGCTGCGCTGCCTGGAGCTGGGGCTGAAACCCGTTGTGCTGGAGCGTGGGCGGGATGTGCGCGCCCGCCGCCGCGACCTTGCCTCCATCAACAAAGACCAGCTGGTGAATCCCGATTCCAACTACTGCTTTGGGGAAGGTGGAGCCGGCACCTATTCAGACGGCAAGCTTTATACCCGCGCTACCAAGCGCGGCGACGTGAGCCGCGTGCTCCGCCGCCTGGTGCAGCACGGATCCACGCCCGACATATTGGTGGACGCCCACCCCCACATCGGCACCAATAAACTACCGGCCGTGGTGCAGGCCCTGCGCGAGGCCATCATCGAAGCAGGCGGCGAGGTGCATTTCGACACCCGCGTCACCGACCTCTTGCTTGACAACAACCAGCTGCGCGGGGTGGTCACGGCCAGCGGCGCATCCATTGAGGCAGAAGCGACCATTCTGGCCACCGGCCATTCGGCCCGCGACATTTACGAGCTGCTGCACCGGCGCGGCGTGCTCATCGAGGCCAAGCCCTTTGCGCTGGGCGTGCGCGTCGAGCATCCGCAGGAATTAATTGACCAGGCCCAGTACCGCCGGGCCGACCGTGGGCTGCTGCCAGCCGCCTCCTACTCCCTGGTACATCAGACGGAGGTGCGCGGCGAGCAGCGCGGCGTGTTTTCGTTTTGCATGTGCCCCGGCGGGTTCATCGTACCCGCCGCCACGTCTCCCGGCGAGGTGGTGGTGAACGGCATGAGCCCGAGCCGCCGCGATTCGCGCTTTGCCAATTCCGGCATTGTGGCCGCCGTGGAGCTGGCCGATATGGACGTGCAGCAGCACGGGCCGCTGGCCGGCCTGCATTTTCAGCAGCAGATTGAGCAGCTGGCCTGCCAGGCGGCCGGTGGCACGCAGCGGGCTCCGGCCCAATTGCTCGGCGACTTTCTCAAAAACAAAACTTCAACCAGCCTGCTTGAGACGTCTTACCAGCCCGGCCTGGTGTCGGTGCAGATGGACGACGTGCTCGGGCCGGTGCTGGCCGAACGCCTGCGCCAGGGCTTCCGCGATTTCGGCCGAAAAATCCCCGGCTACGCCACCAACGCCGCCCAGATTGTGGGCGTGGAAAGCCGGACTTCGGCCCCCATCCGCATTCCGCGCGACAAGGACACGCTCCAGCATCCGGTGGTGGCGGGGCTGTACCCGTGCGGCGAGGGGGCGGGCTACGCTGGCGGCATCGTGTCGGCCGCGATGGACGGTGAGCGGTGCGCCGAAGCCGTGCGGGCGGCGGTGAGCCGTTAGGTTTTTCGCTCCGTCAGGCGGGCACCCTTCGGTGGAGCCGCACGTTAGGCTGGCTGCGGCGTTCGGCTTTTCGTACTACTGAACTCATCTTAACAATCCGTACCCGCCCGCCGGGTACTCGCTTATTTTCCAATCATGAAGAAGACTCTTGTGCTCGGTGCTTCCGACAACCCCGCCCGCTACTCGTTTCGGGCGGCGCATATGCTCAAAAACCACGGCCACGAAGTGGTACCCGTGGGCATCCGCAAAGGCCAGGTGGCCGGGCTCGACATTCACACCGACCGGCCCCAGGAAACGGACATTGACACGGTAACGCTCTACGTAGGCCCGCAAAACCAGCCCGACTGGTACGACTACATTCTGGACCTGCAACCCAAGCGCATCCTTTTCAACCCCGGCACCGAAAACCCTGAGCTGGAGCGCTTGGCCCAGCAGCGCGGCATCCAGACCGAGGAAGCCTGCACGCTGGTGCTGCTCTCGATTGGGCAGTACTAACCGCAGCAGTATTAATAGGACTGGAATTGCCTATTGCGCGCCCCCCAAAACCTGGTTTTGGAGGGCGCGCTTGCATTGATGGCAGTACAACCGGCGGGTGAGAAGGTCGGAATTCTGCATCTTTTAAGCCTGATTACGTAGTACAGGCAGCACTAGAATGCCCGAATTTTGCACTATCAGCCGGTCCCGCTTCAGTGATACCCCTTAAAATATGGCGTGCAGGAAATTGATATTACCGAAAGGGGCGGGTATTCTCCCGGTGTCATTGAAAATGCTGCCAACCGATATTATATGAAACCATTACTTCTGACTTCCCTGGGCGTACTGCTAAGCACTTCGGTATTTGCCCAACACAACATGCCGGGCATGGACATGTCGATGCCCATGCCGGCTGCAAAACCGAAATCCAAACCCGTTGCGCCCGCCCCCCGGCCCAAACCCAAGGCGGTGCGCCCCAAGTCCGCCGCCGTTGCTCCGGCCGATACCACCGGGGGCAAAGCCGGTGCCCCGGCCATGCCAGGAATGGACACACCGGGCATGAATATGCCCGCACCGGCTTCCGCGTCGCCCGCCCAACCCGCGCCCGCCATGACCGGCATGAACATGGGGATGGCCGGCAACGCCAGCATGCCTGGCATGGCCGCCGACAGCAGCGGCGGCATGATGATGGACATGCGCAACTCGTTCTCCAAAAACCTGCCCATGACGCGGCAGGGCTCGGGCACCAGCTGGCACCCCGATTCCTCGCCGATGTACATGCAGATGTACCAGACCAAAGGCTGGGACGTGATGCTGATGTATTCCGTGTTTCTGCGTTACACCAGCCAGAACTTCAACCACAGTGAGCTGCGCGGCGATGCTAATTTCCGCGCCAACAGCTACGTGATGGGCATGGCCAACCACCTGGTGGGCCAGCGCGGGCTGTTCAGCATCCAGGCCATGCTTTCGCCCGACCCGCTGACGGTGGGCGGCGCGGGCTACCCCTTGCTGTTCCAGACCGGCGAGTCGTGGAAAGGCGAAAAGCTGTACGACCACCAGCACCCGCACGACCTCGTGAGCGAGCTGGCCGTGGCCTACACCTACGCCGCCAGCTCCAACGTGGACCTAACCGCCTACCTCGGCTACCCCGGCGAGCCGGCCATCGGGCCGCCCGTGTTCATGCACCGGCCCTCGGCGGCCAACCTGCCGGCGGCCCCACTGGGCCACCACTGGCAGGATGCCACTCACATCCAGTTCGGGGTGGCCACGCTGGGCGTGCGCTACCGCAACGCCAAGCTCGAAGGCTCGCTCTTCACCGGCCGCGAGCCCAACGAAAACCGCTACAGCTTCGATAAGCCGCGCTTCGACTCGTACAGTGCGCGCCTCTCGGTGAACCCCTCGGCTAACGTGGCCCTGCAAGTTTCGGCCGCCCACCTCAAAAGCCCCGAAGAGCTGGAGCCCAACGACAACGTGGACCGCACCAGCGCTTCGGTGCTGCACAATGCGAACGTGGGCAAGGAAAGCATCCTCTCGACTACTGCCGTGTGGGGCATGAACCGGCACAGCGGCACCGGCGAGGAAACGACTTATTCCAACTCCTTCCTGCTCGAAAGCAACCTCCAGGCCAAGCAGTTCAACCTGTTCACCCGCCTCGAAACCCTGCAGCTGAACTACGGCGAGCTCCTGCTGCCCGCCCCCACCGACCACGACGCGCAAGCCAACCGCTCAGTGGCCGCCTTCACGCTCGGCGCATCCAAGTACCTCGCCAAAACCAAAGCTGGCTGGCTCGACCTCGGCCTCGCCGGAACCCTCAATACCTTTAATACCGACAATGCCGCCCTGGTGAATGCCTACGGGAAAAACCCGCTTTCTTTCGAAGTGTACCTGCGTTTCATCGCCCCGCGCATGAGCATGCACATGGGCCACGGCGGTAAGCAGCACGGCGGAATGCCGGGAATGAAGATGTAAGCCAGCATTTCACAAAAAAACAAAAAAGCAGCGCCTGATTCGGACGCTGCTTTTTTGTTACCTGTCCGATAAAAGGCATCGCCGGCAAACTGCCTTTATATTTGCCCCAGAATACGGTGATGGATTGCCACCGCGAACCGCCGGAGCCCCGTGCCCCGCGCTGATGATTCCTACGAAACGGCGCGGCCCCGACGGCCGCGCCGCATAGCTCATCCTGCCGTTCGCACCCATGCTTTCCCTCTTTTCCCTCGCCCACCTGCGGGCCGCCCACTTCACCTCGGCGCTCCTATTCCTGCTGCGCTGGGGGCTGATTTGCAGCCTGATTGGCGCGCTGGCCGGCACCGCATCGGCGGGGTTCCTGGTTTCGCTGGATTGGGTCACGGCTTGGCGCGAAACCCACCCCTGGATGCTGGCGCTGCTGCCGGCGGCGGGCCTGCTCATCGGCGGGGCCTACCACTATTTCGGCAATAGTGTGGTGCGCGGCAACAACCTGATTCTGGATGAAATCCACCGCCCCAGCCAGCGGCTGCCGCTGCGCATGGTGCCGCTGGTGCTGGGCGGCACACTGGCCACGCACCTGTTTGGCGGCTCGGCGGGCCGCGAGGGGACGGCCGTGCAGATGGGCGCGGCTCTGGCCGACCAGCTCCCCCGCTGGCTGCGCCTGCGCCCCCGCGACCGCCGCCTGCTGCTCATTGCGGGCATGAGCGCGGGGTTTGCCTCGGTGTTCGGCACGCCGCTGGCCGGGGCCGTGTTCGGGCTCGAAGTCTTTCTGCTGGGCTCCATTCGCTACGAAGCCGTGCTGCCCAGCTTCCTCGCGGCGGTGATGGCCGATTTCGTGACGCGGGCCTGGGGCGTGGGCCACACCCACTACCCCACGCTGGGCGAACTGCCGCTCACGCCACTTTTACTGGGCTGCACGCTGCTGGCGGGGGCGCTGTTCGGGCTCACGGCGCGGGCGTTTGCCACGCTCACGCACGGCCTCAGCCGGGTTTTCAGCCGCATTAATTACCCGACGCTGCGGCCGGTAGTGGGCGGCGCGCTGGTGGCCGGGCTGCTGTGGCTGGTGGGGCCGGTGCGCTTCGGCGGGCTGGGCGTGCCGGTCATTGTCGAAGCCTTCCAGCACCCGCTGGCCCCCACCGACTGGGCCTGGAAGCTGGCCCTCACGGCCCTCACACTGGGTTGCGGCTTCAAGGGAGGCGAGGTCACCCCGCTGTTTTTTATCGGGGCGGCGCTGGGCAGCGCGCTGGCCGTAGTGCTGCCGCTGCCGGTGGCGCTGCTGGCGGCCATGGGCTTTGTGGGCGTGTTTGCGGGCGCGGCCAACACCCCGCTGGCCTGCCTGCTGATGGGGCTGGAGCTGTTCGGGGCCCACGCCGGGGTGTACCTGGCCCTGGCCTGCGTGGTGGCGTATTTGTTCTCTGGCCACCACGGCATTTACACCGCGCAGGTGGTGGGCCAGGCCAAGCACCTGCGCCTGGGCCGGCAGCAGGGCCAGCGCCTGGGCGAGCTGCCCTAGCTGGCCCTACAGCAGAATATCAAACGTGAAGGCGGGCATCACGAGCAGCTTTCGGCGCACCACGCGCATCTCGTCGGCCTGATAATCGGCCACGAATCCATTGGCAAATAAAACGTTGATGCCGGCCCGGAAGTCATTGCTAAAGCGCAGGTTCAGTCCCAGGCCGCCGCCCACGTTGAAGTCCGTCAGGTTGCCTTTATTGTAGCCAAGGTCCCAGTGGTAGAGCGAATAAACGCCACCGATGCCGACCACCGGTTCCAGGCGTGGGTTTTTCAGGGGAATGTAATAGGTGAGCAAGCCGATGCCCCCGGCGCTAAATTCGTTCTGTCGATGCGAATCGAACACCTGCGTGGCCACCAGCCGCCCGCCAAAATGCTGCCCGAAACGGCCTTCTGCCTGCACGCCCAGCACTTTGGGATTGCCCAAAATGCCCAGCGCAGCGCGGTATTTTTGGTAGCTGACGGGCTTACTGGGGGCCTCCTGCGCCGCAAGGCGTGAGACAGCCAACGAGGACAGAAGGAATGGTAGCAGTTTTTGCATAATGGCATTGAGTAGCGCTTGCGAAATTACGCCCTCTAAGGCAACAAACGGAGCACCGCAAAAAACTTCTTACCCCAGGCAACCCTTCCCGCCCTTTCCGCATCTGCCGCTTCAACTCACCATCCTTTCTGCACTTTGCCCACCCTTACCGTGACGACCGAAGCCGACCTCATCGCTGCTTGTGTGCGGGGCGAGCACCGGGCCCAGCGCCAGCTCTACGACCGGCTGGCCGGGCTGATGCTCACCGTGTGCCGCCGCTACCTCAAGCGCCGCGAAGATGCCGAAGAAGCCCTGATTCTGGGCTTTGCCAAGATGTTCCGGGCCTTGCCCAACTACCGCTTCGAAGGCAGCTTCGAGGGCTGGGTGCGCCGCATCATGGTGAACGAAGCCCTGATGCAACTGCGCCAGCGCGAGCTGATGACCGTGTCGTTTGAGGACTTTGCCCAGCCCGAAAACCTGGCCACCACCGCCGCCACCGCCGACACCCAGCTGCAGGCCGAAGACCTGATGAACCTGCTGGCCACCCTGCCCACCGGCTACCGCACCGTCTTCAACCTCTACGCCCTGGAAGGCTACGGCCACCAGGAAATTGCCGAGCTGCTGGGCATCAGCGAAGGCACCAGCAAATCGCAGCTTAGCAAGGCCCGCGCCATGCTCCAGCGGCGCGTTCAGTTTTCCGCCATCTCGGCGAATTAGCCCCTATTCATTATGCTTCCCGACGATAATATTGATGATTTATTCCGCCGCCAGCTCGACGGCCATGCCACGCCCCCCGGCGACGACCTCTGGGCGCGTCTGCAAAACAGCGCGCCCCAGCCCGAAGCCCACGACCCGCACCTCGACGAGCTGTTCCAAAAAGGCCTCGGCCCTCACGCCACGCCCCCGCGCCGCGAGCTCTGGGAGCGCCTCGAAGACGAACACCTGCGCCAGCGCCAGCGCCGCGCCGCCGCGTGGTGGCCCATGGCCATGGCCGCCGCCGTGCTCGTCCTGCTGCTGGCCGGCGGGGCCGGCCTGTGGCTGGGTTTCCCATTCGGCAAAATGGGTGGCAGTGCAGTGGCCGTTCAGAAGAATGAAGGCACAAACACTGCTAGTAAGAAGCTCACAGTAGTTGCCACCAAGCTCAACGCAACCGCAACTCCCACGGCAACCAATACCGCCACCCCCACCCCGATTTCTGAAGAAGCAATAGCCGATAATAACACACCGGCAGGTATTGAAAACACGGTTTCTTACTCCGTTCAAAAAAACACCACGGCTCAGGCAACCTGCTCCCTGGCCCTCGCATCTACCGCTTCAAAGGCCAGTAAATCGGCCGGGCGGCTGTCGCCGCGCCACCCGCTGGGAAGCACCCGGCAGCCGGACGCGGCCGCCCCATCGCCCACCCTCGTGGTTCGCACGACCCCGCCTACTCCGGCCCGCCAAACTGCTGCTGACGAGCAACGGCCGGCTCCGGTGGTAGCCGCAAACCCGCCCACCCCAGCGCCCGCGACGGTAATCGACCCCGCCCGCCTGGTGCCCGCCCCCGAGCTTATCACGGTGGAGGTGCGCAACGGCGAAGCCCCCGCCCGGCCCGCCCGTACGGTGGCCTCGGCCCTGGCTGCCAACCCCGAACCGGCCGAGCGCCGCCGGCTGGGCGGTCGCCTCCTTGAGCAAGCCGGCCACCTGGTGCGCGGCGAGCGGGTGAGCCTGGCCGAAGTCACGGGCCTGCCCGAAAACGTGACCATCCAGGCCACCGTGGCCGGACACCGGGTCACGAAATCCATTCAATTGTAATTCATCCTCTTCTCGTTAGAAACCATGCAACGCGCTTTTCTCCCCTTCTTTCTGCTGCTGACCACCGTGGGCGGGCTGAACGTGGCCCGCGCCACCGCCTTCCGGCCCGCCGCTACGGTTAAGGACACTATCGTGGTGCGCCTGCCCAACAAGGCCACCCTGACCCTGACCGTGCGCAACGCCGCCCAGCTGCGCGAGATGAAAAACTACCACCTCGACTCGCTCACTTCGCGCCTGGCTACCTACATCAACCAGGCCGAAGCGGCGGCCAAAACCGGCACCACCGACCAAGTGACCATGCGCTTCTACCCCGACAAAGACCAGCCCAACCAGAACCTGCCCGAAGAAATCCGCATCACGGCCCACAAGCCCGGCGTGAACGAGAAAGGCAGCACCAAAACGCAGGTGTTTCTGAACAAGAAATTCGGCCTCGTAGCCCACACCGACGAAGATGGCAGCACGTCGTACAACTTCAACAGCAATAACAGCGACAAAAAGAAGAAGACGGCGGCCGACTCCTTGAAGCACGCCCGGGCCCAGCGCCGCTCTTCGGTTTCTTTCCGGCTGGGCATCGGGCTCAACACCTTGGTAAACACTACCGCCAATGCGGTTAGTCCTAGCGCCCCTGGGCTCGACTACTGGGGCTGGGGCGTGGGCAACGTTGATTTCGGCCTCGATTTTGTGCAGCCGCTAGCCTACAGCAAGCGCGCCAAGCTAGCCCTCACCTTCGGGCCGGAGTTCGCTATAAACAACTTCCAGCTTCAGGGCAACAACCAGTGGGTACAGGGCAGCACCGCCACCTCCTTTGAGCGCGCCCCCGACACCAAGCAGGTCAGCAGCTCGACCCTGTACCTGGGCACCCTCAACTTGCCCGTGATGCTGCGTCTCAAGCTGCGCAACAAGGAGGACCGTCGCACCCTCACGCTCGGCATGGGCGGTTTTGGCGGCTACCGCGTGGCCAGCAACATCGAAACCGAGTATAAGCTGTCGGGCAGCGACTACAAGCACGACGACAAAATCTCCGGTCCCCTCAATCTCAACGATTGGCAGTACGGGGTGCAGGGCGAAATCGGCTTTCACGCCCTTCGCCTGTATACCCGCTACAACATGAACGAAATGTTCCGCGACGGCAAAGGCCCCAACACCCACGTCCTCTCCTTCGGCCTGAACCTCACTGGGTTCTAGAAATCAGCCGGACCAAGCCGGGTTGAAACCCACTGATAATAGAACGCCATGCTGAGCGCAATCGAAGCATCTCTACCGCAATAGTAAGTGATTACTTGCACGGTAGAGACGCTTCGACTGCGCTCAGCATGGCGTTCTGCTTTTAGGGGTCGAAAGCCCCCTACATATTCCGAAAGAAATTATCCAGCAGAATGGCCGCCGAGATGGCCACGTTCAGGCTTTCGGCCTGGCCGCCGGCCCCGCGCAGAATGTGCAGCTTGCGCGTGAGGGCCGCCTCTACGCCCGGCGTGAGGCCGTGCGACTCGCTGCCCATCACGAGCACGCCGGCGGGGCGCAGGGTGAGGCGATGCACGTTGTCGCCCGCCAAATCGGCCCCGAAGATGCCCACGGCAGGGGCCAGCGTGTGCAGCCACGCCGCGAGGTCGCGCTCCCAGACGCGCACCCGGGCGAAGGCCCCCATGCTGGCGGCCACGGTTTTGGGGGCGTAGGCATCGGCGCAGCCGGGGCTGAGCACCACGCCGGGCAGGCCGTACCAGTCGGCTAGGCGCAGCAGGGTGCCGAGGTTGCCGGGGTCGCGCACTTCGTCGAGGGCGAGCAACAAACCGGTTTCGGGCAGCGTTAGGGGCAGCGGGGTTTCGGCGGGCAGGCGCACCACGGCCAGGGCGGTGGTATTGGTGGCCAGCGTGCCGAACTGGGTGAGCTCGGTTTCGGTGGCTATGCTGAGCGGCAGCCGGGCGGGCAGCTGGGCACGGTTTTGGTCGATGAATTCGGCCGTGGCCAGCACGTGTTCAACTTCCAGGTCGGAACTTAGCAGTTCCAACACGCTTTTGCCCCCCTCCACCAGGAACGCCCCGTGGCGGTGCCGGTACTTCTTCTGGTGCAGTGACTGCACGTATTTGCCAAGTGCTTTTGAAACCATTACGCTTTACTTATTTGCCAAAACTACGGCCTGCGCACCGGCTGGGGCCGCTGCTCGCGCTGCTGGGGCTGGCGGCCTGCTCGCCGTTTGGCCTGCTGCGGCCCAACCAGCGCCTGCTCAGCCGCGTCGAAATCAAGGGCATCGAGCAGGCCGACAAAGAGCGGCTCACCGCGCTGGCCCAGCAAAAGCCCAACACCAAGCTGCCGCCCAAGCTGGCCATCTACCACCTAGGCTTCAACTTTTACGATTCGGCGCGCATTAAAACCAAGCTGCGCGAGATTGAAACGACTTACGCGGCCAAAATAAAGGCCGCCGGCACCGACTCGGCTGAGCTGGGCAAAATGCTCGACCAGCGCGAACGCAAGATAAAACGCAAGCAGTTGGCCCTCGACAAAGGCAACGCCATCATGCGTCTGGGCGAAGCGCCGGTTATCTACGACACGGCCCTGACCAAGAAATCGGTGGAGCAGATGACGACGTTTCTGCGGTCGCAGGGCTTTTTCCGGGCGCGGGTGTCGGCCACCGACACGGCCCGCTACCAGCGCGGCATCGTGCTGCGAGCCCTGAAAGCCGTGGGCTCGATTATCCCAAGCAAGCCCGATTCGCTGGACGCGGCCAAGCAGTACCGCCGCGTCACGGTGACTTATAACATCAAGGAAGGCCCGCCGTTTCTTTATCGCCTGCAGGCCCCCAGTATTCCCGATTCGGGCGTGGCCGCCGTGGTGCGCCGGGGCCAGCCAGCCACGCTGCTGCACGAAAACGACCGCTACAACGAGGACCTGATTGGCCAGGAGCGCACCCGCCTCGAAACCCTCCTCAAGAACGCGGGCTATTTCGATTTCCGCCAGCAGTACATCACCCTCGAAGCTGACACGAGCTACGAGAAATTCACGGTGCGGCTGCGCACCTTCATTGCCAACCCCGGCCCGGGCCAGGGCCACCGCGTGTACACGCTGCGCCAGGTGCGCTTCGTTACCGATGCCGGCGTGGGCCGTACCCTGCGCAACGCCACCGGCGACACCCTGCGCCGCGCCGGCACCGCCGGCGCGCTGCGCGCCCGTCCCAGCCTCGGTGTGCGGATGGATACCGTGGTTACGGACTCGATTCGCTTCGCCGCCTACCAGCAGAAATTCAGCACCGGCCTGCTGGCCAACAAGGTATTGGTGCGCCCCGAGCAGCACTACAGCTTGGCCAACACCATGCAAACCCAGCGCCAGCTGGCCGACCTGGACATGTTCCGGTTCAATACCGTGAACTACCGGAAGGTGCCCGACCCGCCCACCGCCGACAGTACCGGCCGCACCCCCAGCACCGGCGAGCTGGTGGCCGTCATCAATGCTTCGCCTGCGCCCAAATTCTCGCAGACCGTGGAGGTGGGCGCTACCTACGTGGCCTACCTGCCGGGTCCGTTTCTGAATTACCGTCTGAAAACCCGCAACCCCTTCGGCGGGGCCGAGGTGCTGGAATTTGGCGTGCGGGCCGGCTTCGAGGGCCAGCTCACCCGTTTGGGCAACGACAGCACCGATAACGTGTATACCACGCAGCTGGGGGCCACGGCGGCGCTGGTGCTGCCGCAGTTTCTGGTGCCCTTCCGCACCAATTATTTCCTGACGCGCTACAACCCCAAAACCCGATTTTCGCTCTCCGAAACCTACGTGAAGCGCCCGGAATACATCCGGTCCAACTTCGAGTTTGCCTGGGATTACATCTGGCAGCGCTCGCCGTTTCATCAGTACGTGTTTTCGCCGGTGGTTATCACCTTGGTGAATACCCCCTTCACAAGTGACGCATTTAATGCCCGGCTCAAGGCGCTTCAGCTTACGGATGGCTCCTCGCTGTACCGCTCATTTAGCAAGCAGGTTGAGCCGAGCTTCAGCTTCACTTCGCTCTATAATTCCAACGATTTCAACGAAACCCGCAATGCTTACTACCTGCGGCTGTTTGGCGAAATCGGCGGCCTCACGCGCGGGCTCTATCGCAAGGGGCTCTACGAAAGCACCAGCCTGAGCGTGTACGACTTCGCCCGCATCAGCATCGATTACCGTCGCTATTACCACCTCACGCCCCAAACGTATTTTGTGTGGCGCCTCAACGGCGGGGCTGTCCATGCCCTCACCCGCACCGACGACCCCACCACACCCGAGAGCGACCCACAGTTCATCGTGCCCTACGACAAGTCGTTTTTTGCCGGCGGCTCCACCAGCCTGCGGGCCTGGCAGCCCCGCCGCCTGGGGCCTGGCGGCTACACGCCCCTGCGCCCGAGCGGCAACCAACTGGTGCGCGACTACCTCACCGAGCAGCCCGGCGAGCTGCTGCTGGAAGGCAGCGCCGAGTACCGCTTCCCAATCTATGGCTTCTTCAAAGGAGCCGTTTTCACGGATTTCGGCAACGTGTGGGGCTTGCAGGAAAAGAAAAACCCTGTTACCGGCGAATACCTTCGCCCCGGCGCGCAGTTTCAGCTCAACACCTTCTACCGGCAGATTGCCGTGGGCTCGGGCTTTGGCCTGCGCTTCGATTTCACGTTCCTGATTCTGCGCCTCGACATCGCCACCAAAATCTACGACCCCACCGCACCCGTTGCCGCCGATAAATGGGCCTTGCGCAACTTCGACACCAGTGCCAACCCCGTTTCCTTCAACCTGGGCATCGGGTATCCATTTTAGTAGCTTGGCGGGGTGGTGGGTTAGTGGATTGATGAATTGGCGGTTTGTTAATCCGCTAACTCACCAGTCCACTACTCCACCAACCCGCCAAGCCGGTTAATACCCCAGCAGCTCGCCCAGCGCCACGGCCACTTTGGCCGCACTCGGCAGCATCTGCTTTTCCAACTCCACGTTGAGGGCAATGGCCGGCAAATTGGCCGCGCCGAGGGTGAATACCGGCGCGTCCAGCGCCGTGAAGCAGTGGCGCTGAATGCGACCGGCCAGGCTTTCGGCGAAGCTGTTCATCAGCGGCTCTTCGGTGAGGACGAGCACCTTGCCGTGGCGGCGGGTGGCAGCCGTTACCGCGTCGAAATCGAGGGGGTTGAGGGTGCGCAAGTCGAGGATTTCGATTTGGCCGGGATAGTCGCGGCTGGCGGCTTTGGCCCAATGCACGCCCATGCCGTAGGTCACGACCACGGCCGTATTGCCCCGGGCAAGCTGCTCCGCATCGGCGGCCTGCGCGATGGCGGCCACACCCAGCGGGATGACGTAGCCGGCCGCCGGCTCCACGGTTTTGGCCTCTTCGGTGCCGGGCACCTTGCTCCAGTACAGGCCCTTGTGCTCCAACATGATGACCGGGTTAGGGTCGAGGAAGGCGGCGCGCATGAGGCCCTTCATGTCGGCCGCGTTGCTGGGGTACACCACTTTGATGCCCCGAATGGTGAGCAGCGTGCTTTCGATGGATCCCGAATGGTACGGCCCGCCCCCGCCATACGCCCCAATGGGCACCCGGATGAGGGCCGGAATCGGGAACTTGCCCATGGTGAGGTAGCAGGATTTGCTGAGCTCTTCCACCAGCTGGTTCAGGGCCGGCCAGATGTAATCGGCAAACTGAATTTCGACGATGGGCCGCGCCCCCACGGCCGCCATGCCCGCCGTGCTGCCCACAATATAAGCCTCCTGAATGGGCGTGTTGAACACCCGCGCATCGCCATACTTTTTGGCCAGTAGCGCCGCCTCGCGGAACACTCCCCCCAGCTCACCGCCCACGTCCTGCCCGTAGAATAAGGCTTCAGGAAATTCCTGGAGGATGTCGTCCACCGCGTGCAGGGCGGCATCCACCATCAGGGCTTTTTCGGCCCCGGCGGGGCTGCGTTCGCCGGCTTCTTCCGTCACGGCGGGCGGGGCAAACTCGTGGTCGGCGAAGGTGGCCGGGTCGGGGTTGGGCGCGGCCAGGGCCTCGGCCCAGTCGGCGCGCACGGTGGCGCGGGCTTCGGCTTGCAGGGCGGCCAGGGCGGCTTCGGCCACGCCCAGGGCCAGCAGGCGCTGGTGCAGGCGCGGCAGCGGGTCCTGCTCCTGATGGATGCTCAAATCATTGCGGTACCACTCGCGGCGCACGCCACTGGTGTGGTGGCCCAGCAGTGGGCATTTGGCATGCACCAGCACCGGCCCGCGCCGGGCGCGTACGTGAGCAAACGCCTCGGCCAGCCCGGTGTGCGACGACTCGAAATCGGCCCCGTCCACCTGCATCCGGCGCAGGCCGGGGAAGCCGGCCGCAAACTCGTAGGCATTCATGGCGCGCATCTCGCGACCGGTGGCCGAGATGCCCCAATCATTATCCTGCACCAGATACACGATGGGCAGTTGGTGCAGAATGGCCATTTGCAGCGCCTCGGCCACCTCGCCCTCCGTCATGGCCCCGTCGCCGATGGAGCAGAGCACCAACGGTTTCTGAGCCAGCCAGCCCGCCGATTTATTCAACGACTCAATTGCCAGTCCCTGCTTTTCAAAGTAGCTGATGGCGTGGGCCATGCCCGTGGCTGGGATGGCCTGCATGCCCGTGGCCGAGCTTTGGTGCGGAATAACCGGGACGCCCGCCCGCCGCAACGAGGGGTGCGAATAGTACGTGCGCCCCCCGCTGAACGGGTCGTCGGCCTTGGCCAGCAGCTGAAGCATGAGCTCGTACGGACGCAGGCCCAGGCCCAGCAGCAGGGCGTCGTCGCGGTAATAGGGCGCGGCGTAGTCATTGCCGGTGAGCAGGAAGGCGGCGGCCAGCTGCACGGCTTCGTGGCCGCGGGCGGTAGCGTGTACGTAGCGCGAGGCCGTGGCCTTTTCTTCTTCGTAGAGCGTGGCCATTTCGGCGGCCGTGTGCATCAGGCGGTAGGTGCGGCGCAGCAGGCTGACATCGGGCGCGGACGTGGCGGTGGCGGGCGTGGTGAAGGCTTCGGCGGCAGCGGCCGCTGCGGCGGCTACGCGGGGGTTGGCAAAGTCAGTAGTATCGGAAGCGGCGGGAGCAGCGAAATCGGACATCGGGAGCAGGGCGGGGTGAGACTGCAAAAGTACACCCCGCGCCCTCGTCCGTATCTTTGCGCAATTAAGGGTTAAGAGTTAAAAGTGATGAGTTATCGATTACGAACTACCCACTTTTAACTCTTAACCCTTACCTCTTAACTGTCAACTGCCTTCCCCCTGCATGCCCTCCCCCACCATTCGCCCCGAAATTGAAGCCTGGCTGGCTGATTTCCAGCTGCGCCTCTGCCAGCAGCTTGCCACCGCCGATGGCGGCTCCGCCACCTTCCTCACCGATGCCTGGGAGCGCGAGGGCGGCGGCGGCGGCCGCTCCAAAGTACTGGAGCACGGCGCCATCCTCGAAAAAGGGGGCGTTGGTTTTTCGGCGGTTTGGGGCGAGATGAGCGAGGCCGCCGCCCGGCAGCTGCACATGCCCGACCCGCATTTCTACGCCACCGGCGTGAGCGTGGTGCTGCACCCGCGCAGCCCGCGCATCCCCATCATCCACATGAATGTGCGGTATTTTGAGGCCGGCAACGGCGAGGCCTGGTTCGGCGGCGGCATCGATTTAACGCCGATTTACGTGGACGAGTCCCAGGCCCGCCGCTTCCACGCGCAGCTGCAAGCCGTGTGCGACCGCCACAATCCGGCCTACTACCCTAAGTTCACGCGTTGGGCCGACGACTATTTCTACCTCCCGCACCGCCAGGAAACGCGCGGCGTGGGCGGCATTTTCTACGATAGACTGACCGTGGGCTCGGACGGCACCGCCGAGGAATTATTCGCCTTCATGCGCGACGTGGCCGAGCTGTTTGGCCCGTTCTACACCCAGCTCATGGCCGAAAACCACGCCCTGCCCTTCACCGAGCGCGAGGAAGCCTGGCAAAGCCAGCGCCGCGCCCGCTACGCCGAGTTCAACCTGGCCTTCGACCGGGGCACGCGCTTCGGCCTCGAAACCGGCGGCCGCACCGAGTCCATCCTCATGAGCCTGCCCCCGCGCACCGGCTGGGCCTACAACCCCGCCCCGCCCGCCCCCGGCACCGCGGAGGCCACCACCCTGGCTTGGCTCCGCAAGGGCGTAGACTGGCTGGCCGATGCTTGAAGTCATTCAACAGCTTGACCGGCAGCTACTGCTGACCGTCAACCATGCCCACAGCCCCTTGCTGGATGCGGTGATGGTTTTTGCCTCCAACCGCTTGGTTTGGTTTCCGGTCTACGCCATTCTGATTGGTTGGCTGATATACCATTTTCGCTGGCGGGCGGCCCTGCTGCTGCCACTGGTTATCGCCGCCGTGGGCCTGGCCGACAGCATCACCAGCCGGCTGTTCAAGCCGTTTTTCGGGCGGCCCCGCCCCTGCCACGATGCGTCGCTGGAGCATCTCCTGCGCTTACCGGATGGTTGCGGCGGGCAGTTTGGCTTCCTGTCCTCACACGCCGCCAATTCCATGGCGCTGGCGGTTTTTCTGGCCGTGGTGCTGCCTGCTGGGCGTTTTCGCGGGCTAAAAATCGGGGTATTTGCCTGGTTTGTTTTGTTATCCTACAGCCGCGTGTATCTTGGCGCCCACTACCCCACCGACGTACTGGGCGGGGCTGCTGTCGGGGGCCTTATGGGCTGGCTGGCAGCGGTGATATATCAGCGCTGGGCTCCGCGCTGGTGGCCCATCCAGGCGTAGCTTATTTCTACTTATGAGCCAATTAAACCGCCGCTTTCTTTTCCTGATGTGCAGCACCCGCCGCCTGGGCAACAGCGAACAGCTGGCCTACTGCGCTGCCCACCCGCTGCCCACGGATACTGAGCAGCAATGGTTGCACCTGCTCGATTGCCCATTGGCTGATTTTATCGACCTGCGGCACAGCGGCTCCTTTCAGCCCCCCGCCGGCAACGCCCGGCTGCTGCTCGAAGCCACGCTCCATGCCACCGACCTGGTGCTGGTAGCCCCGCTTTACTGGTACAGCCTGCCCGCCTCCGCCAAGCTTTACCTCGACCATTGGAGCGCCTGGCTGCGCACGCCGGGCCTGAATTTCCGCGAGCAGATGCAGGGTAAATCCCTGTGGGCCATCACCGTTAGCAGCGGCATCCGCGCCGAAGCCCAACCCCTTGAAGATTCCCTGACTATGACGGCTAAGTACCTGCAAATGCGCTGGGGCGGCCTGCTTTTCGGCACGGGCTCGCGGCCCAACGACATTCAGCTTGATAGCGCGGCGCTGGACCGGGCCAAATCTTTTTTCGCCGCCTCAGAAGAATTGGTGCCAGCGGCCGGCCCGCTACCGACTGACTTGCAAAAAAGCCCCGCTGAATAAACAACGGGGCTTTGGAAGATGCGGTTACTTGGCGGGTTCGCGGTTGCGGGGTGGCCGTCGCCTTGGTCGCCCTGCCCGGGCTTGCTGGTCTTTTTGGAATTGTGCTGGTCATCCTGCGAAAGCGACCGGTTCAAATCAACCGACTCCGCTATCTCTCCGTCTTCGTTCCGGCGGATGTAGCGCTTATCGTTCGGGTTGGGCTCAATTAATGCACGTTTCGACATGATGGCGAAAAGGTTACGTGGAAGTAGCCACTTCCTACGCACTCCTGCCAAACAGGTTGCCAGCCTTATTTCCCCAGCAGCTTCGCTACGTATTTGCCCACGATGTCAAACTCCAGATTCACCGTTTCGCCCGCTTGGAGCTGTTGAAAGCTGGTGTGCTCGTAGGTGTAGGGAATAATGGCCACGGTGAAGCCGTCGTCGGTGCTCTCGAAACAGGTGAGGCTGGTGCCATTCACGCAGATGGAGCCTTTTTCGACGGTGAGGCGGCCGGGGCCAGGCTCGTGCCCAAACCGGAACAGCCAAGAGCCGTCCTGGTCGGTCACGCTCAGGCAGGTGGCCGTGGCATCGACGTGGCCCTGCACGATGTGGCCGTCGAAGCGGCCGTTGGCGGCCAGGCAGCGCTCCAGGTTGACGTGGCGGCCGGGCTGCCACTGGCTCAGGTTGGTCACGCGCATGGTTTCGTCAATGGCCGTGACCACGTGCGTACCGGCCGCCGCGTCCACAGCCACCACGGTGAGGCACACGCCGTCGTGGGCCACGCTTTGGTCAATTTTCAGCTCGGCCGCGAAGGGCGAAGCCACGGTAAAGTGGCGGTTACTACCTTGGTCCTCAACGGCTAAGATGGTGCCCAGGGCTTCAATAATTCCAGTAAACATAAATCGGAGGGGGTGTCGGATTAATCGTATTTCACGGAAGGCAGCAGGCCAACTATCAGTTGTGCCGCCGCCTGAATACAAAGAACGGCACCCTGCTGCCAGAGTGCCGTTGCCGGAGTAGTAACCGCGAAGGTTGCGCGGCGGTTATTTGTCGCCCTTCTCAAAGGGCCGCCAGTCGAGCTCGCCGGGCAGGCCGCCGGTTTTTTTGCGCAGGAATACGGTCTGGTCGTCGTCTTCCCGCTTGCCGAAAGTCACGTCGGCCCGGCACTCCAGGCAGCGCACTGACGTGTACTTGAATTTGCCCTGGGCCACGCGGCTGGTCAGGTCCAGGTTGTCGGACCCGCAGATGCCACAGGCCGCCACATCGGCAAAGCTCAAACGCTCGTATTCGGCCACCGTTTCGTGAAAGTTATTGCCTTGCACGGTGAAGTGAAACTGGCGGCGCCCGATGCGCTTGGTCGTCATCATTTGCAACATTATACTGCACTAAAAGAGGGTTAATTGATGCTTTAAAATTACGAATTATCACCCTCAAAAACAAGCCAATAACCCGATAAAACCACACAAAAAAAGGTGCCACGAAGCACCTTTTTTTAGTTCCTGAAGAACTACTTATTGCTGCACGAATTTCACCGTACGCCGGGTGCTGCCCGCGCTTACTTCGCAGATGTAGCTGCCTTTGGCCAACGGCCCGAGGCGGAGCGGAGTTTCACCGTCATTGGTAGCCAGCAGCTGCCGCTGCACCACCACCGCCCCCCGGGCATCGAGCACGCGTACCCGCAGCGGCTGGCCGCGTAGCGCGGCCGGTAGCACCAGGGTAAGCAGGCCGTTGCCGATTGGGTTTGGGTACACCCCCAGGGCACCAGCGGCATTGGCCGCCGGGGAAACGGTGTCCAGTGGGGCGCTGGGATGCAGGGCGTTGTAGGCCGTCACGAAGTTCGGAATGCCGTAGCCCAGCGTGTTGTCGGGGGTAGCGGCCTGCGTGGCGGTGCTGCGCAGGGCCACAATCACCTGCTGGGCCGTGAGCGTGGGGTTGGCCTGCCAGAAGCCGGCCGCCATGCCTGCCAGCACGGGACAGGCAAACGAGGTGCCGTTGCCCCGAAAAGCGCCGCCGTTGGGCGAGAGTACCGCCGTGGCCAGCCCCATAGCCGAGAGCGTAGGCTTAATGCGCCCATCGGCCGTGGGGCCGTAGGAACTGAAAAACGCATGGTTCCCCAGCGAATCCACCGCCCCGACGGTCATGATGGAATCGGCATCGGCGGGGGCCGAAATGTAGCGCCAGGCGTGGTTGCCCTCATTACCGGCGGCGCTCACTACCAGCATGCCCACGCGGGCGGCCATGGTGGCGGCCCGCGAGCTGATGGCGTTGCGGCCGGTCATATCTGCGTAGGTGTAGGACACGGAAGGCGCATCAAAATCGGTGTAGCCCAGCGAGGAGCTGATAACGTCCACGCCCACCGAGTCGGCGTATTCGGCGGCGGCCAGCCAGTTGGCTTCTTCGATGGGATGCTCAGAATACACGTCCTCCGTGATGCACAGGTGGAACGTGGCTTTGGGCGCGGTGCCGATGAAGAATCCCGGCTGGTTGGCCGCCATCGTGGAGAGGCAGTTGGTACCGTGGTCGCTGCGGCCATACACGCTATTGCCGCCATCCACGAAGTTGCGGGTGCTGGCCAGGCGCTGCTCCAGGAATAAGGGTTGCAGGGCCGAAATCTGGTCGGCCCCGGGGAAGCCAGCGTCGAACACGGCTATCTGCATGCCATCGCCTCGGAAACCTGCATCGTGCATGGCCAAGGCCCCAATCTGCTGGTTCTGGCGGTAGGCCGGGCCGTATTGGGCGCGGGTGGCTGCCGTGTTGCGGGCGGCGGGCTCGGGCAGTTGCGTGGGCAGGGTGAAGGGCCCCGGCACGCGGGAAGCGCGGTTGAGGGTGCTGGCGCGGCTCACCTGGGGCAGGGCCATGATGCGGCCCAATGTGAGGGAATCGCAGGAAACCACGGCCGCGTTGAACCAGCGCGACGTGTAAAGCACCTGCGGCCCACCGCTCACGGCCCGAATCTGGGCTACGTAGGCGGGGCTCACGGGCAGGTCGCGCGGCAGCACGGCGATGCCCTGCCGGGTGCGCCGGGCCAGCGCCCGGGCTGACAGAAACGCCTGCGGCTGCGCTACCGAAAACGGCGTACCGGCCTTATCCCGAAAGTACACCAGATGCCTGCGCACAGTGCCTTGCGCCGAAGCCGGAGCCACGGCCAGCACATTCAGCGCGCCGGCCACCAGGGCCAGGCTCACCCATTTAAATGAAGTAGGCACCATAAGTTGCGATGAGCAGCGAGGGAAATAAAATCAGCGGCGGGCAGCTTAATTGATTTTGGATTCAATCAGCGTTTCGCGGCGCGAATAGCCGAACGTATACGACCTGGGCACAAATATGACATTGCCCCCGCTACCTACGTAGTAAAAGTTGGAGAAGCGCCGTTTCCGCCGGAAAACCGGTCCCACGCCCTTTGCAAATACCTGCTGGTAGGTGTTCACGTAGTAGGCGTCATCGGCCTGCGCCGTGCCTTCGTTGGTGGTGGTTGCGGTGGCCGGGTAGGCTTTCGTGGTGCCGGCGGCGGTAGTGCTGAATGGCTCCCCAGTGCGGCGGTAGCGGCGGGTTTCGGCCGTTACCGTGTCTTCGGAGTTGTTGTTATAGGCGTTGAAATTCCACAGGCGGCCTTCGCGCACCGGAAAAATCAGCTCCAGCGTGCGCAAGTTGTTGCGGTTGAGAATGACCGACTGCGCCGTGGGGCTCAGGGTGAATACGCTGTCGTCGACCCAGGGGTCGGTGGGCGTCAGGCGCTTGGCGCGTACCAGGCGAAAGGCGGTTTTGCCGGCTGCATCGGTGAAGGAACTGGCAATGGTTTCCCTGAACTGAAACGCGCTGACTGTGGGCACGCTGGCCGTCACCTGAGAGCCTTGGTTGCTGGCCGTGCTCCAGGCGGTGTCGGCCACGGCATAAATCCAGTAGTTGCCCACAGCCACCGGGTAGTAGCCTAGGCCCGCATCGGGCAGAACTTCCACCGTATTTTCTTTGCAACCGGCAAAACCGATTGCCGCGCCCGCTGCCAGCGCCAGGCCAAGCCGGCGGGTAGTCGTCGGCAAATTCCAGGAAAAACGTATTCGTTGCATGAGTAGCGAGCGACGGAAAAAGGAAAGGATTAGAGGCTGGCCGGGGCCATAGCGACAAAAGGTAAGGGAAATTCGCCGATTACGTGGCGCTCAATCCAGCCACCGCCCAGCACGTCGTGGCCGTCGTAGAACACGGCGGCCTGGCCGGGCGTGATGGCGTGTACGGGCTCCTCGAAATACACGCGGATTTTGCCGTCCACTTCTTCCAGGAAAGCCGCCGCGCCGTCGTGGTTGTAGCGCACTTTCACCACGGCCGGCACCAGGCCCCGGCCGGCCAGGCTGGCTTCTTTGCCCATGTTGAGCTTGCCCACCACGGTAGCCGTGCTGGCCAGCTCCTCGTAGTTGCCCAGCACCACTTCATTGGTATCCGGGCGGATTTCGAGCACGAATGCGGGGTAGCCCAGCGCCACGCCCAGCCCTTTACGCTGCCCGATGGTGTAGAACGGGTAGCCCTCGTGCTTGCCGATGACGCGACCATTCTTGGTCACGAAGTTGCCGCCGGCCACCCGCGCCTCCAGGCCCGGCACGCGGCGGCGCAGGAAGCCCCGGTAGTCGTTGTCGGGGATGAAGCAGATTTCGTAGCTCTCCGGCTTGTTCACCAGCTCGGTGAAGCCGCGCCGGCGGGCTTCGTCATATATTTCGGTTTTGCGCATGCCGCCCAGCGGGAACAGCGTGCGGCTCAGGCTCGCCTGGCTCACGCCCCAGAGGGCATAGCTTTGGTCCTTGTTTTCGTCGAGGCCTTTGCTCACCACGAAGCGGCCGGTTTCGGCCTCCTTGCGGATGTTGGCGTAGTGGCCGGTGGCAATGAACTCGCAGCCGAGCTGGTCGGCACGGCGCAGCAGGGCATCCCACTTGATGTGGGTGTTGCAGAGCACGCAGGGGTTGGGCGTGCGGCCAGCGAGGTATTCTTCGGTGAAATTATCAATCACGAAATCACCAAATTCGTCGCGGATATCAATGATGTAGTGCGGAAAGCCGAGCTGCACGGCAATGTCGCGGGCATCGTTGATGCTGTCGAGGGAGCAGCAGCCGGTTTCCTTTTTGGAGCCGCCGGCACTGGCGTAGTCCCAGGTTTTCATGGTCATCCCAACCACTTCGTAGCCTTGCTCGTGCAGCAGCACGGCGGCTACGCTGCTATCAATTCCGCCGCTCATCGCGACGAGGACTCTTCCTTTTACTTCGGTATTCATAGTGGGTTGCAATTCACCCGGAGCTTGAATGGTTCCGGCTGGCAACTACAAAGGTACAATAGCGCGCAAGCTCGCGCACGGACCTGCACGCTACCGCCGGCAACGGGCGCTGCGTTCGCCTTATTCTACTACCAGGCGCTGCCCGCCGGTAGTGCCCATGATGGCGACCCAATACGTACCGGCCGCTACCGGAACAGGCACCTGCTGGGTGAGGGCGGTGAGTTGCTGCTGGCTCACCAGCTGCCCCAGGCTATTAAAAATTTGGACCTGGCTATGAAGCAGACGTTCATCGGTGAGCTGAAGGGTGAAATCGCGCCGCGCCGGATTGGGAAACAACTCAAAACCAAATTTTTTGCTTGCTTGGCTGGGAGTCAGGACGCTGGCAAGTGCCCGCAATGCATTAATGCGTCCGTACCCAAAATACTGGTCCCAACCAGCTGCATCTTCCGTGGGCGGTCCTACCTGGTCATCAGCGGTGCTCTGAATAATGGCTTTTACCTGATCGGGCGTGAGTAGAGGCCGAAGCGTGAGCAGCAGCGAAGCCAGCCCTACTACCTGCGGTGTAGCTTGCGAAGTGCCGCTCCAAAAGATGTTATAATTGATATTGGACTGATAATCGAGCCCGAAGATGTAGTTGCCGGGCGCTACCACCGAAATGTGCCCGCCATAGCTGCTACCGCTGGTAGCCGACCACGAAAATGGATTAGCGCGGCTATCATCGGGGTTTGTTGCCCCTACGCTGATAACTCCCGTCAACCCGGCGGGGTAGTTCACCACGCTGTTGTTGTTCCCCATGCTGACCACTACCACCACGCCGTGCTGGTTGGCGTAGGTGATGGCATCCTGCATTGACTGCGAGGTGCTGGTGCCGGCCAGCGACATATTGATAACCCGCGCGCCGTTGTCGACGGCGTAGTAAATGCCGCTGGTCCACCAGGAGTAAAAGCCATTATTCTGGGCGTCCAGCCCTTTACAAACCATCAGCTTACAGCCCCAATTCATACCAGCGTAGCCAACATTATTGTTGCCAGTGGCCCCAATAATACTTGCAATATTGGTACCATGGCCATAGTCATCGGTCGGATTATTGGTGTTTGAAACGAAATTCCACCCTTTCACATCATCCACAAAACCATTTTTGTCGTCGTCGATGCTATTACCGGCTATTTCATGGCGGTTGCGCCAGATGCGGCCGGCAAACTCCGGATGGTCGAGCTTACATCCACTGTCAACTATAGCCACTGTTACCGACGAGTCGCCGCGGGTAATTCCCCAAGCGGCTTCCATCCTGATATCCGCCCCATAACGGGCGGGAGACAGCGAGAACAAGCCATTATTCTTTAGATACCACTGCCAGCCGTAATAGGTATCATTGGGCTCCACTCCTTGTACCCCAGCGCCTTGGCCCTGGGCATCAAGTTCCACATAGCGAAAGAGCCCGGTTTGCTCATAGTCGCGGATGGCCTGCCGGGCATTGGTGCCCGCGGGCAGGACGATGAGGTACATGGCCGGCGCCAAGGCCGCATTTTTTCCCGGGTTGAGGGCCTGCACCTGCGCGACTTGGTAGCGGCGGTTGACTTGGTCAAAAAGCTTCGCGGCCGGACGGGCCGCACCGGATTTATTTTCCGACAACAGCTCGTTGCGGAGATTGTCCTGCAAGCGCACAAGCAACCGGGTTTGGGCGGCGGGCTGAGCCGTGCCGGCGTTCTGGGCACTGGCACCCAGTGTGGCTGCCAGCAAGGGCAACAACAGTAGCTTTTTCATCATGAGGCGGCTGAAAAACGTGGAGTTGGAAGGTTTTTCAGTCCGGAAGATAACCACAATTTGCGGCCTGCCGCTGCATATTTCTCAGCTCTTCATCAAGCGTAGCTGCTTACTTTCCCCGCCCTTCCACAATAATTTTGAGCGTGTAGAGCAACACCCGAAAATCCATTGCCAGGCTCATGTTTTCGATGTAGAGAATATCGAATTTGAGCCGTTCCACCATTTGGGCCACGGTTTCGGCGTAGCCATATTTTACCTGGCCCAGCGAGGTGAGGCCCGGCCGCACGCGGTGCAGGTGGCGGTAGTGGGGCGCAATTTTCACAATCTGGTCGATGAAAAACTGCCGCTCCGGGCGCGGACCCACGATGCTCATATCGCCCTTTATCACATTCCAGAACTGGGGCAGCTCATCGAGGCGCACCTTGCGCATGAAGCGGCCCCACTTGGTGATGCGCGGGTCGTGGTCGGAGCTCAGGGCCGGCCCCATTTTCTCAGCATCGCTGAACATCGACCGGAACTTGATGATGCGGAACGGGTGGCCGTCGCGCCCGATGCGCTCCTGCCGGTAAAACACCGGACCGGGCGACGACAATTTCACCATCACGGCCGTGAAGGCGTAGACCCAGCTGGCCAGCACCAGGAACAGCGCCGAGCCCACCACGTCGATAATCCGCTTGAGCATTACCTGCCACACGGGCATCAGGTCCTGCTTGATTTCGATGAGCGGCGTCCCGAATAAGTGGTTGACTTTCACCGACCCCAGCAGCATCTGGTAGAGGTCGGGCAGAATGCTGATGCGGGCCGGCGAGCCTTCGAGCAGCGCCAGAATATCCTGAATCAGCAGGTGCTCGCTGGGCTCGATGGCGATGACCACCTGCTCAATTTTGAGGGCCCGCACCAGGGCCGGCAGGCGCTGGTAAGAGCCGCGCGCGGGCAGCTCGGCGGCAAGGGCCGGGTCGATGGTATCGCCCACCGGCGCGAAGCCCACCAGCCGCAGGCCCAGGTGCCGGCTGGTGCGCGAGAGCTCATGAAACGTGTTCAAGGCCAGCGCATTGGAGCCCACCAATAGCGTGGGGAAGAAAATTTTCTGCGTGCGAATCTGGCGCTGCACGCTGCTCACGGCGATGGTGCGCAGCACGGCCGTGATGAAGAAATGCAGCAGGTAATACGCGGTAAACGTCTTATAATAAGCCCGGTAGTTCACCACACCCTGGTCATCGAGCAGCAGCGTGAAGAAGATGACCACCGCGCCCAGCATGGCCACGCGCGCCAGCCGAAGAATTTCGCCGAGGCGCGACTTGCGGTAGATGTCGCGGTACTCGCCAACCAGTGCGTAGAGCACGGTCCAGAATACGGCGATGAATACAGCCGACCCGGTGAGGTCGAACAGCACGCCTTCGGTGAAGTGATAGCCGGTGAGCTCGTTGAGCAAATATTTGCGCACGAGGTAGAAACACATCCAGGCAACCAGCGCCGCGCCGAAATCGGCGGCCACTAGCTTGATATATTGAAAGCGACGAATTAACTGCAAAACGGTGGGCGGGGTAGTATTTTCGCGGCCTGTGGAGACGTACCGCTCCCGGCAAAGGTAGGGACAGCCGGTAGTTGTCCGGCGGCTTCTTTTCGGGCCGGCCACTGCACCCCCGGGGTCAACCGCCCGGCTTTTATTCACTTAATTCCGCGTATTATCATCTCACCGCTTCAGGATTCCTATCGCCACCAGGGGCAGCGCCGGGCGCTGGCCCGCGAGTTGCGGCTGCGCGGCATTCACGACGAGCGGGTGTTGCAGGCCCTGGCCACCGTGCCGCGCCATCTCTTTTTTGCGCCCGCCTTCGAGGCCCATGCTTACCAGGACAAGGCCTTTCCCATCGGCGAGGGCCAGACCATTTCGCAGCCCTACACCGTGGCCTACCAGACCCAGCTGCTCAACCTGCAGCCCACCGACCGGGTGCTGGAAGTGGGCACCGGCTCGGGCTACCAGTGCGCCGTGCTGCTCCAGCTCACGCCCCACGTTCACAGCATTGAGTTTAACGAGGTGCTGTTTGCCCGCACCCGGCAACTGCTGGCCGCGCTGGGAGCCGGCGGGGCCGGGCTGCACTGCGGCGATGGCTCGGTGGGACTGCCCGACCAGGCCCCGTTCGATGCCATCCTCGTCACGGCCGGCGCGCCGGGGCTGCCCCCGGCCCTGCTGCGCCAGCTGCGCGTGGGTGGCCGCCTCGTGATTCCCGTGGGCGACAGCCAGACCCAGCGCATGGTGCGCGTGACCCGCGAAGGGGCCGAAGCCTTTGTGCGCGAAGAATTTGAGGACTTCCGGTTTGTGCCGCTGCTCGGGGCCGGGGGCTGGCGCTCGTAGAATTCTGATTCATTCTTTTCCCATTGTCTCAGGTGTAATTCGCCTGCGATTCCCCGGCTCCTTGAATTCCCCCAGCTGCAAGGCCCGCCGGGTTTCTTTTTTTCCTGCCCCTTTTCTCCCCCGCTTTTTCCACCCGCCTTCCTGCTGCTGCTGAAAATATTGCGCCCTGTTGCGGGTGGGCTGCTCAGTGCGGCCGTTGCTCCTGGCAGCCTCGTGGCCACGGCCCAAACGCCGGATGGTGTGGAGCGCCGTTACCCAGCGCATCAAACCGGCTACCGCTGCGCGGTCGATAGTGCCCAGTAGGCATCTTTTGCCCGGCAGCCGGGTGCGGCAGCGGCCTGCTGCCCCTTCCTTCGGCAGGCGCGCCCAGATGCCCGCCGCTACCCAGGCGCGCCTGGTGATGCTGCGCAACGGCGGCAACTGCTTCTGCCTCGACCACCTGGCCGTGGGGGCGGGCCGCTCCTGGCCACGCAGTTCGACCGGGCCGGCAGCACCCCGGCCCGGTCGAGCTGCGGCTGGCCGATTTGCCGGGCCGGCCGGTGGGCGCGGCCATGCCTGCTGCCTGCCGGACCGGCCGGCAGCAGGCGTCTATGTGGTTGAACTGCGCACCGTTAATGCACGTTCGACCAGCAAGGCAATAATTCCATTAATCATAGCTTGCCCGTTCCAACGGCGGAGCGTGTCAGATTCAGGGTTTTTCGGTAAATTTGAAAGCCCTGCCATTAGTGCAAATCTTTTTACGGCCCCAGCCACTTTTTTCTTTCCCTTCTTCTAATAAAACCTGTTTTCCTTCTAATTTTTCCTCATGTTGAAAAAACTTATACCCACGGCGCTCACCCTGGCGTTGGCCCTGACCGGGCTGGCGGCCAGCGCCCAAAGCAATACCCAAGGCACCAGCAGCCAGCGCAGCCCCAACTGGTGCGGAGCTGTGGCCGAGCAGGAGCGCTACTTTGCCGAGCACCCCGGTGCCCGCGAAGCCCAGCGCACCATGTATAAGCAGTTGGAGGCGTTGGCCGCCACGCAGCAAAATAAAACGTCGTATGTGACCGATGTGACCATTCCCGTGGTCGTACATATCATTCATGCCGGTGGCCCCGAGAACATCAGCGACCGGCAGATTAACAGTGCCATCGACCAGTTGAATATCGACTACCAGAAGTTGAACCCAGACACGGCCAATACGGTGCCGTTTTTCCGGGCCCGGGCCGCGTCTCTCGGCTTCCGTTTCCGCCTCGCCAAGAAGGACCCCAACGGCAACTGCACCACGGGCATCACCCGCCACTACGCCCCCAGCCTGATAAACGACGACCAGAGCGGTTCCGTGCAGTCCCTGGTTATCTGGGACCGGCTGCGCTACCTCAACATCTGGATTGTGAGCAGCATCGGTACGCCCACGGCAGGGGGGGGCATCGTGCTGGGCTACTCTAACCTGCCGCAGAACTCTACGGCGGTGCGCGACGGCTTTGTGGCCCGGGGCGACTGGTTCGGCAACCAGGGCACCAGCACGCCCGGCCGTGCTCAGAGCCGCACCGCTACCCACGAAATCGGCCACTACTTCGGCCTGAGCCACCCCTGGGGCCAAACCAATAACCCCGGCACCGGCATTTGCAGCGGCGACGACGGCGTGGCCGACACCCCCACCACCGACGGCACCTTCAACTGCGACCTGACGTACTCGCCCTGCACCGACGCTTCCGGCCAGCGCATTCTGGCCAACGTGCAGAACATCATGGACTACGCGTCGTGCCCCACCATGTTTACGCAGGGCCAGAAGACGCTGATGCGCAACGTGCTGGCCACCCGCCCCGAGCGCACCGGCCTCACCACCCAGGCCAACCTGGTAGCCACCGGCACCGACGATGGCTACGTGGCTCCCAACTGTGCTCCGGTGGTCGCCTTCGCCCCCGCTGCCGGTTCAAGCACCAGCGTGTGCATCAACACGCCCGTGACCCTGAGCGACTACTCCTATAACTTCTCGTCGGCCGGCGGCGCGCTCACCTACTCCTGGTCGTTTCCCGGCGGCACGCCCGCTACGGCTACAGGTTCCACCGTCTCGGTATCGTACGCGGCGGCAGGCTTCTACCCTGTTACCGAAACCGTGAGCAACAGCACGGGTCCCGGCACCAGCACCGTGACCAACTACATTCGGGTGGAAGGCCCGACGGGCGGCGAAGTGGCCCCGTACACGGAGTCGTTTGAAAACGCCAGCTTCCCGGCCTTGTTCGCCGACCCCACGCTGCGCAACTATACCACTTCGGGCTTCACCAGCGCCGGCGTGGCGGCCCCAAACTACCGCTGGGTGCGGCAGGCCAACGTGCCCGCCGCCGCCGGCACCGGCTACCTGATTGTGCAGGACCGGGTGATTCCGGTGGGTGCTACCTCCCAGCTCATCACGCCCAACATCAACCTAGCTGCCGTGCCCCGCCCGGCCACGCTGACCTTCGCGCGGGCCTTCGCCCTGCGCACGGTGGCCAGCAACGAGCAGCTGCGCGTTTCGTTCAGCAGTGATTGCGGTGTCAACTGGTCGTCACCCACCATACTCGACGTAACGGCGCTCACCACCCAGGGCCTCACCCCCATCGACGGCTATGCGCCCACCAACAGCGCCGATTGGCAGAACCTGACGGTGGCCATTCCGGCCCAGTTCCAGGGCGGCGGCTTGTTCAAAGTGCGCTTCCAGATGGTGAACGGCACCACTGCCGGCAACAACTTTTACTTCGATAACCTGCGCATTGCCGGCCCGCTGGGCACCAAGGCCGATGCCCTGGCCAGCCGCGGCATCAGCGTGTACCCCAGCCCGATGACCAACGAAACGGCCGTGCATCTCAACCTGACGACCGCCACGCAAGTGCAGGTACGCCTCACCGACGTGCTGGGCCGCAACGTCGTTTCGCTGCCCGCCAAAATGTATGGTGCCGGCCAGCAGAGCGTGGCGCTGCAAAGCGCCGGCCACGCCCTCAAAGCCGGCGTGTACGTGGTACACATCTCGCTCAATGGCGAAACCTTCACCAGCAAGCTCAACGTGGAGTAACCCCACGCCCGGCATTTATTGCTGATGTGAAAAGCCCCGTCCGAACCTTCGGACGGGGCTTTTTTGGTTTTGAGCCGCCGCTGCGCCGGGCCGGGCCGTACCTTTGCAACAATATTTTCAGCCTCCCGCAGGCCGCTTTACTTTTTCTCCATGCGCAAGCAAAAACCCGTGGCCGACTCGTTCGTCATCATGACCGAGCTGGTACTGCCCAACGACACTAACACCCTCAACAACCTCATGGGGGGCCGCATGATGCACCTCATGGACATTGCCGCTGCCATCGCGGCCCAGAAGCACTCCAACCGCATCGTGGTCACGGCCTCCGTCGATAACGTATCGTTCCGCGACAGCATCCGGCTGGGCAACGTGGTCACGCTCCAGGCGCAGGTGACGCGGGCGTTCAGCTCCAGCATGGAAGTGCATATCGATGTGTGGGCCGAGGACATCCCCAGCGGCACCAAGCTCAAGACCAACGAGGCCTTTTTCACCTTCGTGGCCGTGGACCAGAGCGGCCGGCCCATCGACGTGCCCGAGGCCGTGCCCGAAACCGAAGCCGAAATCAGCCTCTACGAAGGAGCCCTGCGCCGCCGGCAGCTGCGCCTGGTACTGGCCGGCCGCATGCAGCCCGCCGAAGCCCAGGAGCTGAAAGCCTTGTTCGATTTGAAATAATTGGTATAATTGCTTCATCGGCCTGAGTCGGCCCGATTTTTTCCACTCCCAACCGCCGCGCCATGTCTGCCGAAAAGCTGGCCTTTCTGCAAAATTTCTACACCGATGTGACGCTCTACGTGCCCGCCGAACCGGTGGCCGAAGCGCCTGCCACCGGGGAGTCTGCGGCCGCGCCACCGGCTCCTGTGGCCGCCCAGGCCGCGCCTGCGCCACCACCGGTGGTCCCGAAACCGGAGCCGGCCGCCCCACCCCGCGTCTCCAGCATGCCGCCAATGGCCTACAGCAAGCCCTCGGCGGGCCTGGAGCGGCTCACTTCCAGCGCCCTGCATCCGGTGGCAGCAGCGGGGCCGCCCGCGCCCGAGGCCCCGCGCCCGGCCCTGGCAGCGTCCGCCGGAGTGCCCCCGGCCGCCCCGGCCGCCCCGGCCGTGCCGCCGGTCATGCTCACGCCGTTCACGGTGATGGGCGACAACGCGCAGGGTGTAATCCTGCTGTTCCGGCTGCCGTCGGACCAGTTTCTCAAGGTGCATCGCAACGTGTTTCTGAACAAGATGCTCCAGGCGTTGAATCTGGTAATGGCCGACGTATTACTGGTCAACGTCGAATCGGAATTGCCGGTGGCGCTGGCCAACCTGCGCCGGGAGCTGGCGGCCACGCGCATCGTGGCCTTCGGCAAAAACCTGCTCGACACCACCATTCGCAACACCCAGATATACGAGCCGGTGCAGTTTCCCAGCCTGGGCCTCTCCTACCTGGCCTCCGCCACCGTCGATTTGGTAGAGTATGATGTCAGCCTCAAAAAGCGGCTCTGGCCCGGCTTGCAGCGCATGTTTCTGGGGTAGGGTGCGGGGTCGGACCCTACTTCATTTAGTCACAAAAAAGCCCCGTCTGAAATCAGACGGGGCTTTTTTGTGACTAAATGAAGTAGGCTATTTCAGCACTTCGGCCAGTTTGGCGGAAAGGGCTTCGCCGCGCAGGTTTTTGGCGATAATTTTCCCCTGCGGGTCAATCAGAAACGACTGCGGAATGGCTTTCACGCCGTAGGCGGCCCCGGCCACGCTTTGCCAGCCGGCCAGGTCCGAAACGTGGTGCCAGCTCAGGCCGTCGGCGGCAATGGCTTTTTCCCACTTGCCCTTCTCCTGGTCCAGCGACACGGAGTAGATAGTGAAGCCTTTGCCCTTGTCCTTGAACTGGTTGTAGGCGCGAACCACGTTGGGGTTTTCCTGGCGGCAGGGTCCGCACCAGCTTGCCCAGAAGTCAATCAGCACGTATTTGCCGCGCAGGCTGCTCAGGGCCAGCTTGGAGCCGTCGGGCTGGGACAGGTTGATTTCGGGGGCCATCGCGCCCTGAGCGGTGGCGCGCATGGGCTCCAGGCGGGCAGTCAACTCCTTGGTGAAAGGCGAATTCGGATTAGCCTTCCGCTGAATGGTGGCCACGGAGTCGGCAAACAGGAATTCCTCATCGGGATTGATGAAAGCCCCCACCGCAAACCCACTCGCCACCGATGTCGCATTGCGCCGAATTAGCGACTTCATTTTGGCCGTGTTGCGGCCCTGAATGACGTAATATTCCTTCTCAATGCCTTTCATTTCCTCGGTTTTGCCGGCCTGCCCGGCCACACCGTAGCGCTTGCTGATGTCCTCAAGCTGGCCTTTGCTGCCCTCCATCACCTGCGTGAACTGGCGCAGCACTTCAGCTTCCTTGCTGCCTTTCACGGTGTAAGAAGTGGGCAGGCTTTTGGCATCGCCGCTCACTTCCACATGGGTTTTGTTGTCGAGCAGCAGCAGCACTTGGTTGGCATCGTCCAGCTTCAATTGGTAGATGCCGGGGGCCACCGTTACGCCTTTCAGCGAGAACTTCCCGGCGGCGTCGGTCTTGCCCGTGGTCTTCTCCACAAACTGGTTGGAGTTGAGCTCGGAAAGGTGCAGCACCGTGCCGGCCGGAGCATTTTTCAGCTGGCCCGAAATCTCGTAGCCATCGGCGGCGGCGGCATTCTGGCAAGCATTAGCCATGCCCAGCACGGTGGCGGCCAGGAAAACAGATTTTATCATGGGGTGAGGCATGTGCGTGAACTGGTGAATCGAAATGGCCAACGCGCGGCCGTGAGTGGTTTGTTCCGGCCGCTAAAACCGGAGCCGGGAGATGGACGGGCGGAGGACGAAATCCTTACCCGTCCAACCCGGCGCGGAGCAATTGGTTGGCCAGCTTGGGGTCGGCCTTGCCGCCGGTGAGCTTCATGAGCTCGCCCATAAACATGCCAGTGAGCGACTTTTTGCCGGCGCGGTACTCGGCAACTTTGGCGGGATTAGCAGCAAGCACCTGCTGCACGAGGCCGGCCAACTCGCCGTTGTCGGCTTGCGTGAGCAGGCCCAGGCTTTCGGCCGCGCCGGTAGCGTTGGCCGTCGGATGGTCGAGCAAATGCGGAAACAACTGCTTGCTGGCCACCGAATAGTTGATTTTTCCGGCGTCAATCAGTTCGATGATGCCGGCCAGCTGGGCGGCGTCGAGGGGGAAATCGGCCATGGTGAGGGCACGCTCATTCAGGTACGATTTCACGGGACCCATCACCCAGTTGGCGGCCGCTTTGGCGTTGGGCGTGAGGCGCGAGAGGTCATCGAAGAACAAAGCCACTTCCTTCTGGTCAATCAGTACCGAGGCATCGTAATCGTTCAGGCCCAGCTCGCCCACGAAGCGCGAGTAGAGCTGCTGCGGTAGCGCCGGCAGCTCGGCGGCCACGCGGTGCAGCCACTCGTCGGAAATGACTAGCGGCGGCAGGTCCGGCTCCGGGAAGTAACGGTAGTCGTTCAGCGTTTCCTTGCTGCGCTGGCCGTTGGTGGTGCCGCTGGGGGCATCGAAGCCCCGGGTTTCGCTGTCCACTTCGCCGCCGGCTTCGATGATGGCAATCTGCCGCTCGATTTCGTAGGCAATGGCGCGCTGCACGTTGCGGAAGGAGTTCATGTTCTTCACCTCCACCTTCATGCCGAACTGCGCGGCCCCGTGCAGCATCACCGAGATGTTGGCGTCGCAGCGCAGCGAGCCTTCCTCCATGTTGCCGTCGCAGATGCCGAGGTACTCCACCAGCTTCTTGATTTCGGTGAGGTAGGCGTAAGCCTCATCGCCGGTGCGGATGTCGGGCTCGCTCACGATTTCGATGAGCGGTACGCCGGCCCGGTTCAGGTCTACCAGGGTTTCGGTTTCGCCGGCCAGGTGCATCGATTTACCGGCATCTTCCTCCATGTGAATGCGGGTGATGCCGATGCGCTTCACCTCCTCGCCCACGCGCACGTCGAGGTGGCCGTCGTGGCAAATCGGAGTTTTGTCCTGCGTAATCTGGTAGCCCTTGGGCAGGTCGGGGTAAAAGTAGTTTTTGCGGGCAAACAGGTTGTCGCGCCGAATCTGGCAATTGGTGGCCAGGCCCATTTTCATGGCAAATTCCACGGCCGTGCGGTTCACCCGGGGCAAGGTGCCGGGGTGGCCGAGGGTGATAACCGACAGGTTGGTGTTGGGGGCAACGCCGTACTCGTTCTCATCGGAAGAGTACATCTTGCTGTGCGTGAGCAGCTGGGCGTGAACTTCCAGGCCGATAACGGGCTGGTATTTGGCAAGGGTGGCTTCGTCCATATTCTGTAAAAACGCGGGGTTCTACTGGGTATTCAGCCTTAAAGGTAACGGGTAGCCGGAAGCCGGCCCGCATGGCGGGGCCGCCAACCGCCGATTTTCGGCTTCCAACTGGCTGAAGTGGCCGGTGCCGTAACGGCCGGCAGGGCCTAGCGGCGCATCCTACGGTTGTCGAAGTTGCCGTAATTTGGCTGGCGGGCGGGCGCTTCGAGGGTGTAATACAGCGGCACCGTGAGGAAGCTGGTCATCACCTGCCCATCGCGTCGGCCGGGCACAAACTGCCGCTGCAGCATGGCCACCGCCCGCAGCACGGCATTGTTGAGAAAGCCAGCCGTGGACTGCACCACGCGGGCGTTGGTGATGCGACCGTCGGGGGCCACGGCCAGCTCCACGTCCACTTCGCGCCGCCAGCCATACTGCACCATGTCGGGCATGTGGCGAACGGCACGGCGCGCGGCGGCCAGTTCCTGGCTATTGAGGCGCACGGCTTTGGTGAGTTCCTTCAGCAGGCGCTCCTCGCCGCCGGGGTACAGCGGCAGCTGTTCGTAGGCGAAATACGGCACGGGATAGCCGTTGGCATCGTAGCAGGTGCCCACGCCGCACCGGCCGTCCTGGCAATGCTCGCGCCGCTTGAGGGTGCCGTCGGGGTAATAGGTGAGCAGGTCGCCGTTGCGCACGCCGCGCACGTAGTCTTCCTTGGTACACATCTGGCCGTTTTCGTACCAGGTCGTGACGCAGCCGTAGCGCACGCCCCGCGCCACGTTGGCATACGGAATGTGCTGCTTGAGCTTTCCGGACGGATAATACACCCGCGTGGTGCCGCTGAGGCTGTCGCGAAACGTAATCTCGGCACACAGGGCCGTGGTATCGGCGGAGGTGGTGGGCTGAAAATCGGGCGTAAAAAAGCTGCTGATGGGGTTGGGCGTGGCCGCCCGTGGCGCTTGCGCCCGGCTGGCCAGCGGCCCCGCCAGCAAAAGCCCCAGATACAGTAACCGTGTTTTCACCGCGCAAGAAAAAAAGGAGCTGAAAGCCCCGGAAATAGTCCCGAACTCTCACCCCCCGAAATTACACACTGGCCGCCGAAACGGCCCAGGTCGCTTACTTCAGCGGGCGCGTCAGCTGCTGCATGGCCATCATCTGCTGCAGGCTTTTGTTCATGCCTTCGTTCGAGCCGTCGAGGAAAATGACGTTGCCCTTGCCCTGCTCGGCGAAATGCTTGATGGCCTCGGTCCACATCGAAAAATAGACCATCGCCGGGTCGAGGTTGTTTTTGGTCATTTCCTCCATGGCGTGGGCCAGGCCCTTGGTCACTTCCTCCCGGAACAGCGCCACGCCCTGGCCGCGCAGCTGGGCCGCGATTTTCTCGGCCTCGGCCGCGATTTTAATGGCGTTGCCTTCGGCTTCGGCGGCTTTGGTTTTGGTGATGAGCAGGGCCTGGCCTTCGTTTTCAGCGGCGGCTTTCAGGTTATTGCTGGCCACCACTTTGGCCATCGAGCGCATGATTTCCTCATCAAAGGCAATGTCGTTGAGCTGCAAGTCAATCAGGTGATAGCCCCAGCTTTCGAGGGTAGCATCGAGCTGGTCCTTGACGTGGAGCACGATTTCGCCGCGCAAACTCAGCACCGCCGCCTGCCGCTGCGTGGCCACGAAGGCCCGGATGCTGCCTTCCACCGTCCGCACCAGCGCCTGCATCAGGCTTTGCTCGTCCACAAACTTGAAGGCCACGTTCTTGATGGCTTCCTCGCTCTGGTCGAAGGCCGCGTACACCAGCATAGCCTTGAAGTTGACGTTGGCCTGGTCGATGGTAATCGCCTGAAAATTAAGCTCCAGCGAGCGATTCTGGATGGAAATTCGCTTGTACACCGCCTCAATAAACGGCAGCTTAAAGTTCAGCCCCGGCGACATGATGCGCCGGTATTTGCCAAAAACCGTGACCACCGCCACCGTGCCCTGCGGCACAATGACGTAGCACAGAAACAGCGTGAGGGCGATGAGCCCGAGCAGAATAAGGGCGAAGGTGGACATGAAAACGAGCAGAGAAAGGGTGAATAAGAGCTGAAATGTCGGCAAAAAAAGCTCCGCAAGCACAAATAGATGCAGCAGCTATGCTTTAGCTATCGGCGGCCAGCCTGCGGCATTACAGTTGAATCATTGAAATCGGCAAAAAAGTCGGGCCACATGAATCCGATGGCACGAGCCTTACCATCCAAAGCAAAAGCGGCAACCCCTCGCAGAGGAGCCGCCGCTTCTGGCGTTTTACTGCAGTTGCTGCGTCTACAGCGCCGCTGCTACGGCCGCTTCGGCCTTGGCAATAGCTGCGCCCAACCCGGCCACGTTTTTGCCGCCAGCCGTTGCAAAAAATGGCTGCCCGCCGCCGCCACCCTGGATTTCCTTGGCCAGCTCGCGCACCAGCGTGGTGGCGTTGAGCTTGCCGGCTTGGGCAATTTCGTCGGCCAGCATCACGGCCAACTGCGGTTTGCCTTCTACCTCAGCGCCAAGTATAAGCACGAGGTTCGGCACGGCCTGGCGCAGGTTGAAGGCGAGGGTTTTTAGCGCGTCGGCACTGCCAGCTTGCACTTGCGCGGCCAGGAAATTCACACCGTTCAGCTCCTTCACCTGACCCACCAGCTGGTCTTTCTGCTGGTTAATGCTTTGCTGGGCGAATTGCTCGATTTGCTTGCGCAGGGTGGCCATTTCCTCGCCCTGCTTTTCCAAAGTGGTGAGCAGGTGCTGGGGGTTGCCGAGGGTTTCGCGCACCTGGGCTAGCAGGTCGAGCTGCTGGTCCACGTAGGCTTCGGCCGCGCCGGCCGTCACGGCCTCGATGCGGCGCACGCCCGCGCCCACGGCGCTTTCGCTCGTGATTTTGAGGTAGCCGATGCTGCCCGTGTTGGCTACGTGCAGGCCGCCGCACAGCTCCACCGAGTAGTTTCTATCGAAAGTGATGACGCGCACAAACTCGCCGTATTTCTCGCCGAACAGGGCCATCGCGCCCAGGTTTTTGGCCTCGGCGATGGGAACGTTGCGGCGCTCATCGAGTGGGATTTGCTGGCGGATGCGCTCGTTCACCAGCCGCTCAATTTCGCGCAGCTGCTCTTCCGAAACCTTAGTAAAGTGCGAGAAGTCGAAGCGCAGCAGCTTTTCGTTTACCAGCGAGCCTTTTTGCTGGACGTGGCTGCCCAGCACTTCGCGCAGGGCGGCTTGCAGCAGGTGGGTGGCCGTGTGGTTGTTCTTGATGAGGGCGCGGCGGGCGGCATCGGGCCGGGCGAGGAATTCCTCAGTCAGTTCCTGCGGCAGCTCCAGCGTGGTGTGGATGATGAGGTCGTTTTCCTTCTTCGTGTCAATTACGCGCACCTTGCTCAGGGTCGATTCCAGGTAGCCGGTGTCGCCAATCTGGCCGCCGCTTTCGGCGTAGAACGGGGTTTGGTCGAACACCAGCTGGTACTCGGTCTTGCCCTTTTTGTCGATTTTGCGGTAGCGCAACAGGCGGGCCGTGGCCTCGTCCTGGTCGTAGCCCACGAATACGTTGGGCGCGTCGTGCTCAGTCACCGTCACCCAGTCGCTCTGCTCGGTTTCCTGGGCGTTGCGGCTGCGGTTTTTCTGCAGCTCCAGCTCCTTCTTGAAGCCTTCCTCGTCCACCGTCAGGCCCTTTTCGCGGGCGATGAGGGCGGTGAGGTCGAGCGGGAAGCCGAAGGTGTCGGATAATTCAAACGCGGTTTTGCCGTCGATGATGCCGCCGTTGGCGCGGGTGCTTTCTTCCAGGGCATCGAGGCGGCGCAGGCCGGTTTCCAGCGTTTTCAGGAAGGCAATTTCCTCCTCCTCAATCACGCGCTGCACGAAAGCCGTCTGGGCCTTCAGCTCGGGGAAGATGTTGCGCATCTGCTCGGCCAGCACGGGCACCAGTTTATACAGGAACGGCTGCTTTTGATTCAGCGACGAGAAGGAATAGCGTACGGCCCGGCGCAGGATGCGACGAATGACGTAGCCGGCCTTCACGTTGCTGGGCAGCTGGCCGTCGGCGATGGTGAAGGCGATGGTGCGGATGTGGTCGGCAATGACGCGGATGGCAATGTCCGTTTTCTCGTTTTCGGTGGTGGGCTGGTCGGTTACCTTGGCGGGGGCGGTGCCATGGTACTCCACTCCTACTTCCTTGGCAATAAATTGGATGAGCGGCTGAAAAACGTCGGTGTCGTAGTTCGATTTCACGCCCGACACAGCCATCATCAGGCGCTCGAAGCCCATGCCGGTGTCCACGCTTTGCTCGGGCAGCTTGATAAGGGACTTATCGGCCAGGCGCTGGAATTCCATGAACACGTTATTCCAGATTTCCACGACCTGCGGGTGGTCGGCGTTCACCAGCTCGCGGCCGGGGGTGGCGGCGCGCTCCTCGTCGGAGCGCAGGTCGATGTGGATTTCGGTGCAGGGACCGCAGGGGCCGGTGTCGCCCATCTCCCAGAAGTTGTCCTTCTTGTTGCCGGGCAAAATCCGGTCGTCGGTGGTGTATTGCCGCCAGAGGTTCTGGGTTTCGGTGTCGGGGCCGGTGCCGTCGGCCTTATCGCCCTCGAAATAGGTGACGTAGAGGCGGTCTTTTTCCAGCTTGTACACGTCGGTCAGCAGCTCCCAGGCCCAGGCAATGGCGTCGGTCTTGAAGTAGTCGCCGAACGACCAGTTGCCCAGCATCTCGAACATGGTGTGGTGGTAGGTGTCGTAGCCTACTTCCTCCAAATCATTGTGCTTGCCGCTCACGCGCAGGCACTTCTGCGTGTCGGCAATGCGCTTGTAGGGCGCGGGCTTGTTGCCCAGAAAATAGTCCTTGAACGGGGCCATGCCCGAGTTGATGAACAGCAGCGTGGGGTCGTCCTTCACCACAATCGGGGCCGATGGCACGATGTGGTGACCTTTTGAGGCGAAGAAATCGAGGAACTGCTGGCGAACAGCGGAAGCGGTGGGGAGTGACATAGGAAGCAGAAGAAAACGGCCCGCACCCGGCAAGGAATCGGTTTTGCCACGGGGCCAGTGCCACAAAGGTAACAAAACGCCTTCCTGACGCGGTTGCCCGGCTGCCCGTATCTTGCGGGCCCTTCCCCGGCTTGGTTTGAGCCGCACGTTTTGCTTCCTGAGCTATGTCATTTCGTTTGAATATTCTGCGCCGGTCGGCCGGCATTGGTTTGCTGGTTTTAGCTGGACTGAGCAGCATTTCCGCTACTCCGCCCTTCCCACGTAAGGCCCGGCTGGGCAAAGTGCTGGGGGCCGATATCTCGTTTCTACCGCAACTAGAGGCCCGGGGCGTGAAGTTTTCGGACAAAGGCGTGCAGAAAGATGCTATTCAGATTCTGAAAGACCACGGCTTCAACTATATCCGGCTTCGGATTTTCAACAACCCCGCCGCCGACAGCGGCTACTCGCCCGGCAAAGGCTTCTGCGACCTGCCCCACACCCTGGCCATGGCCAAGCGCGTGAAACAGGCGAAACTCAAGCTGCTGCTCGATTTCCACTACTCCGATACCTGGGCCGACCCGCAAAAGCAGTTCAAGCCCCTGGCCTGGAAAAGCCTGAGCGGCGCGGCCCTGGAAACCGCCGTGCACGACTACACCAAGCAAGTATTGCAGGCCCTGAACGCCCAGGGCACGCCGCCCGATATGGTGCAGGTGGGCAACGAAATCAACCACGGCATGATTTGGCCCGACGGCGACGTGGACAAAGCCGACAGCCTCGCCCGGTTCGATGTGCTGGCCGGCCTGGCCAAAGCCGGTGCCCTTGCCGTGCGCGAAACCACCTCCGCCGCCCTGGTGATGATGCACGTTGCGCTGGGCGGCCAGAACATGAAGTCAACTCTGTGGCTCGACCACATGGCGGCGCGCAAGGTGCCCTTCGACGTGATTGGCGAGTCGTACTACCCCAAGTGGCACGGTACGATTGCCGACCTCAAAAACAACCTGACCGACCTTGCCAAAAAATACCCGCAGGACATTGTGGTGGTCGAATATTCAGAGCGTAAGCGCGAAGTCAACGACATCGCCTTCAACCTGCCGGGCGGCAAAGGCAAGGGTAGCTTCATCTGGGAGCCGCTCAACACCTGGGAATCCATTTTCGACAAACAGGGAAAGGCCAACGACTTGTTGTTAATTTACGACCAAATCAGCCGGAAATACCGGGTTGAGTAACCCGATACCGGCTTCCCATACCATGCCTTACAAAGAGCGCAGCATCGAAAAACAATACTTCACCATTGGCGAAGTGGCTGCCCAGTTCAAGGTGGCCGAGTCGCTGGTGCGCTTCTGGGAAACCGAATTTGAGGAGCTGCGCCCCCGCCGTAGCAAGAAGGGCAACCGCCTCTACACGCCGCAGGATATCGAGGTTTTCCGCACCATCTACCATTTGGTGAAGGAGCGCGGCTATACCATTCCCGGCGCGCGCGACATGCTCAAGCAAAAAGGGCCGCAACTGAAGGAGAAGATTGACGTGGTGCAAAGCCTGGAGAAGGTGCGCGCGTTCCTGATGAGCCTGAAGAAGGAAGTGGAAGCGGCTGGCAAGGCCGACCCCGACGTTGCCGAATAACCTTCCATGCCTGATTCTACCACCACCGACACCCTTTTCCACGAGCTTGCCCTGACCCTGCTGCCCGGCATCGGCCCGCAGCTAACGCGGCAGCTGATGAGCTACGGCGGCGCGGCCAAAAACGTGCTCATGATGCCGCCCGGCAAGCTGCGCCGCATTCCCGGCGTGGGCGCGGCTACCGTGGCTATCCTCACCGGGAAGGACCGCGAAACCGCGTTTCGCAAAGCGGAAGCCGACTTGAAGAAAGCGGAAAAGGACGGGGTCGAAATCATTTTCTACACCAGCAAGCGCTTCCCCAGCCGCCTCAAGCTGATTCCCGACGCGCCGGCCATTCTCTATTACCAGGGCACAGCCGACTTGAACGCGCCCAAAACCGTGGCCCTCGTGGGCACCCGCCAGGCCACCGACTATGGCCGCGAGCAAACCGAGCGCATCATCACCGGCTTGCTGCCGCACCGGCCGCTGGTGGTGAGCGGCCTGGCCTACGGCATCGACATCATAGCCCACCGCGCCGCCCTGCAGGAGGGCCTCGAAACCGTGGGCGTGATGGCCACGGGCCTGGACCGAATCTATCCGCACGCGCACCAAAAAACCGCCGAAAAGATGCGCGAACAGGGCGGCCTGCTCACCGAATTTCCCTTCGGTACCCCGCCTGACCGCTACAATTTCCCGGCCCGCAACCGCATCATTGCCGGCCTGAGCGATGGCACAGTGGTGGTGGAAGCCGCCATCAAAGGCGGGGCGCTGATAACCGCCGAGCTGGCCCTGAGCTACGACCGCGACGTGCTGGCCGTGCCCGGCAACCTGAGCTCGGCCGCCTCGGCGGGCTGCAACGCGCTCATTCGCGACAACAAAGCGGCCCTCTACGCCGAGCCGCGCGACCTGGAGCAGCTCCTGAACTGGGATGCCGCCTTGCACCAGTCAGGCAAGTTCAAGCCGGTGCCTTCCTACTCAGCCGATGACTTCACAGCCGACGAATTTGCCGTGCTAACCGTACTGGCCGCCGCCCCCGGCCGCGAAATGCAGATGGACGAGTTGGCCTGGAAAGCGCAGCTGGCCATCCACACGGTGGCCTCGCTGCTGCTGGCGCTGGAGTTTCGGGGCGTGGTGCGGGCCTTGCCGGGCAAGAAATTCGTGCTGGTGTAAGGGCTATTTCAACTGTGGGCATGCCGGTGGCTATGGGGAGCCGGGCCAGTCAGCGGCCGGGACACGAACCTTATTTGCAGGTTGCGATTTTTCAAAACATTGGGCGTAAGTTTAGTTTTTTTCGGTTTCCACTCTTTTGTCAATTCATTAATGAAAGCACCCCTACTTTTTCTCTCAGGCTTGTGTTTGCTGCCGGCCATCCTGCCCCAGGCGCACGCGCAAAGCATTGACCCAACCTTCGCCCCATCGAGCGTGTACGCGCCGGGCAGCGTGAGTTCCGTGGCCGAGCAGTCGGATGGCAAGCTGGTTATTGCGGGCCGGTTTAGCCGCCTGAATGGCAGCGCGGCCTCGTCGCTGAGCCGGCTCACTCCCACGGGGGCGGTGGATGCCGCGTTTCAGCAAAATGTCGGCGTCACCGCAGGCTTATACGAGATAAGCCTGACGGCCAATGAGAAAATTCTGGCCAGTTCGGGGGGCGGCAACGTGACGGCCGGCGGCCTGAACATGCCCGGCCTGCTCCGGCTCAATGCCGACGGCAGCGGCGATGCCACGTTCAGCATTGGCACGGGGCCGGCGGGACCAACCGTTTACCTCGATGATTTTATCTCCCTGCCCAACGGGCAGACCATCGTGGTGGGCACCTTCGACACGTTTAACGGCGCAACCGTCAACAACATTGTGCGCCTGACATCCACCGGGGTCGTGGATGCCGCTTTCAACACGGGCTCCGGCGTGGCCGGCACCAACTTCACTGAGGTGAACACCATCGTGGCCCTGCCCAGCGGCAAGTTTCTCATTGCCGGGGCTTTCACTTCGTTCAACGGCAACGCCTGCAATGGCCTGGCCCGCCTGAATGCTGACGGCAGCTTCGATTCGAGCTTTTCGACGGGCCTGGGTCCCGACGCTTACATCGTCAACGTACTGGTGCAGCCCGACGGCAAAATCCTGCTCTCGGGCTCAGTTTATGTGGGGGCCGCGACTACCGCCCTGGGCTTGGCACGGCTCACCTCAACCGGTGCCCTCGACACCGGCTTCACGCCCCCGGCCTTCCCGGAATTGAGCGTGTACTCGTATTCGGGGCCTGCCATGCAGCTGCAAACGGATGGCAAAATCCTGATTTCCAGCTCCACGGGCGTACCCAGTGCCAGCGCTGGCCGCCTGGCGCGCCTAAACCCGAACGGTACGGTGGATGCGTCCTTCCAGGTGGGCACGGGGCCATCCAATACGCCCAGCGCCATCACCCTGCTGGCCAATGGCAAGCTGTTGGTAGCAGGTAGCTTCTCCAATTTCAATGGCTTGGGCGACCGCTCACTGGTGGAGGTTGCCAGCACAGGTGCGCTGGACCTGGCTTTTCAACCCGTGCTGCAGAGTGTGGGCAGCATTCTGGCGGTGGTGCGCCAGGCCGACGGCAAGCTTGTGGCCGGCGGCAACTTCTCAGAAATTAATGGCCAGCCGATGCGCCGCCTGGCCCGCTTCAATGCTACGGGCAGCCTGGATACCTCCTTCCCCTCCCCGAACCTGGACAACTCCGTGACCGACCTGGCCCTGCAGCCCGACGGCCGCCTGCTGGCCGCCGGCCCAAGCTTCCTGAAGCGCTACCAAACCACCGGCGCGCTGGATAATACACTGACGGCCATCTTCACCAGCATTAACGCGAAAATACTACTCCAGCCCGACGGGCGCATTCTGATAGGCAGCACCTCGCTGTATATCAACAACACCGCGACGACGGCGGGCTTCATCAGCACGGGCTTTATGCGTCTGCTGGCCGATGGCTCTATCGACAATTCCTTCGCGCCGAATGGCACGGGGCCCAACCGCTTCGTGGGGTTCACGGCCATGGCGCTGCAGCCCAACGGCAAAATTTTAGTGGCGGGTCGGTTTGTGCCGAATGCGACCACCGTCGCCATTCGCACGGTGATGCGCCTGGAAAGCACCGGGGCGCTGGATGCCAGCTTTGCCGGAGCCGAGTTTACCGGCGGCCTCCCGTCCGTCAACAGCCTGGCGGTGCAGCCCGACGGCAAAGTGCTGGCCGGCGGGGTGTTTTCGGGTTATGGCAGCACGGCCCGGGCCGATGTTGCCCGGCTCAACGCCGACGGCACGCTCGATGCCGGCTTTGTGCCGCCCGCCATCAACGGCACCGTAAATCAGCTGCTATTGCAGCCCAACAACCGCATTCTGGTGGCAGGAAGCATCAGCGGCATCGGGTTTCCCAACTACCTGGCCCGCCTGCTGAGCAACGGTGCCACCGACACGTCTTTTGGTACTTCGGCGGTGCCCAACGGCTCCGTGAGTGCCCTGCTGGTGCAGCCCGATGGCGCTATCGTGGTCGGCGGCTCGTTCACGTCCGTTGGGGGGCAGCCCTATGGGGCCCTGGCCCGCCTCACGGCCAGCAACGTGCTGCACGTGCAGGCCCCGCAGGCCGTGGCCGACCGCACCCAGGCCTGGCCCGTGCCCGCCCACACCACCCTCACCGTGGCCCCCGACGCCAGCGCCCATCCCCAGGCCCTCGACCTGCTCGACGTGCTGGGCCGCACCGTGCGCCACCAGGCGTTGAGCAGTGCCGCTCCAACGAATCTGGCTATCGAAAACCTACCCGTTGGCCCGTATCTGCTGCGCGTGACCTACGCCGAAGGCACCGTGACCCGCCGCGTGCAGGTGCAGTAATTTCCGGTAATTTTGAAGCAGGTTAGGGGTTTGCGAAGGACGATAGCCTTTGTAAATCCCTAACCCGCTTCGATTTCATCTCTAATTCTTCCTAATCCATATTTTAACCCGATGAAAAAAAATCTACTTGTTGCGCTAATTCTGCTCGTGGGCGGCAGGGGCAGCCAGCACCTCGCCGCTCAAAGCTTGGACCTGGGCTTTGCGCCGCCCGCCACTTACGCGACGGGCACGGTATACTCGGCGCTGGAACAGCCCGATGGCAAGCGCGTGGTGGTGGGTGCCTTCAACCGTGTGAACGGTACGACGGCCAACTACCTGACCCGCCTCAGTCCCACCGGTACCATAGATGCCGTCTTTCAGCAAAACCTCGGCACCACGTCGCAGGTGTACCGCGTGAGCCGCCAAAGCAATGGGCAGCTGCTCCTGGTTAGCTACAGCGACATCGTAACGGCGGGCGGCATCACCCGCAACGGGCTGCTGCGCCTCAACGCCGATGGTACGGGCGACTTCGCCTTCAATCCCGGTACGGGGCCGGAAATCTCCGGCAGTTCGGGAGCCATTGACCAAGCCTTGCCACTAGCCACGGGCCAAGTGCTAATAGTGGGCTATTTCGACCACTTCAATGGGGCAACTTCCAACTACATTACCCGCCTAAGCTCGACCGGCACGGTTGACGCGACCTTCAACCCCGGAACCGGGGCCGACAACGAAATCGTGACCGCAGTGGCTTTGCCCGGCGGCAAGTTCCTGATTGGCGGCTCTTTTACGTCATACAATGGGGTGGCGTGCAACGGCATAGCGCGCCTGAATGCCGACGGCAGCCTCGACCTCAGCTTTGTCTCGCCCTTCGCGCAAGCCGATGAGGTCATCAACATCGCCGTGCAGGCCGATGGTCGGATTTTGATAGCCGGTGCGTTCAACCAATCCGGCGATGCCCTGGTGCGGCTGCTGGCCGATGGCACCATCGACAATTCGTTTACCCCACCCACAACTTTCGCCAACAGCTACGTCTTTTCCTATTTTGGCGATGCGGTAGTGGTACAGCCTGACGGCAAAATATTAGTAACCAGCCCTGCAAACAGCTCCCCCGGCACTGCCGTGGCCCGCCTTAATACCGACGGTTCCATTGATGCGTCGTTTCAAAACGGAAGCGGCCCCAACAGCAAGCCGATATCACTAACCCTGCTGGCCAGCGGCGGCATACTGGCAGCCGGCAGCTTTACGGACTATAACGGTCCGCTCGACCGGGCTTTGATGCAGCTCACCAGCACTGGCGCGCTCGACACCTCGTTCCAGCCCCTGATTCAGCTGCCGGGCGTTATCAGTTCAATTGTGCGGCAGGCCGATGGCAAACTGCTCGTGGGTGGAGGCTTCAGCGAGATTAACGGCCAGACCGTGCGGCGGCTGGCACGCATCAATCCCAATGGCTCGCTCGATGCCACCTTCACGCTAAGCGCACCCATTCCGTCCGCCATCATGCGGCTGGTCTTGCAGCCCGATGGCCGTTTGCTGGTAGCCACGCAGAATTCGGTACAACGCTACCTGACCACCGGTACCCTCGATAATACCTTCAGCGCCCCGAGTGTGGCCAACCGCATTATCAACCACCTGCTGCTTCAGCCCGATGGCCGGATACTGGTCGGCGGCAGTTCGGCCAATACCTTCGGAAGTAGCCTGCTCCGTTTGCTGGCCGACGGTTCGGCCGATGCTTCTTATGTGCCAGCGCTCAGCACGGGTCGGCTCACCTATTTGCAGGCGATGACCCTGCAGCCCGATGGTAAGCTACTGATAGCCGGTAATTACACCCCCACCAACGGCGCTGCTTACCGCACGGTATTTCGCCTAAGCAGCACCGGCACACAGGATGCCAGCTTCGCCCAAACGCCCATTGCCACCTTTATTCCCAATTACGGGGTATATGAGTTGGCCGTGCAGGCCGATGGCAAAGTGGTGGTAGGCGGGCAGTTTACGTCCGTGGGCGGCATTTCCCGTAACAGTATGGCCCGCCTTAACGCCGACGGCACCCACGATACCGGCTTCACCCCGCCCAATGTCGGGGGTACCGTGTACAAGGTGGTATTGCAGCCCAACGACCGCATTCTGGTGGGCGGCTCCTTCTCTGGCAACGGCCTGCCCGCTAACCTGGCCCGCCTGCTGCCCACCGGTGCTGCCGATGCCACCTACGCAGCCACCGCCGTGCCTAATAGCACGGTGCGCGCCCTGCTGGTGCAGCCCGACGGTACGCTGATGGTGGGCGGTAACTTCACGGCTATCAGCGGGCAGCCGGCTTTGGCCCTGGCCCGCCTCACGGCCAGCAACGTGCTGCACGTGCAGGCCCCGCAGGCCGTGGCCGACCGCACCCAGGCCTGGCCCGTGCCCGCCCACACCACCCTCACCGTGGCCCCCGATGCCAGCGCCCATCCCCGGGCCCTCGACCTGCTCGACGTGCTGGGCCGCACCGTGCGCCACCAGGCGCTGAGCAGTGCCGCTCCAACGAATCTCGCTATCGAAAACCTACCCATTGGCCCGTATCTGCTGCGCGTGACCTACGCCGAAGGCACCGTGACCCGCCGCGTGCAGGTGCAGTAATTTCCGGTAATTTTGAAGCGGGTTAGGGGTTTGCAAAGGCTGACGACCTTGGCAAATCCCTAACCCGCTTCAATTTAATTTTTTATCCTTCTCATCCCACTTTTCACCCTGATGAAAAAAAATCTACTGATAGCAGTTGTTCTGCTCATTGGCGGCAGGGGCAGCCAGCACCTGGCCGCCCAAAGCCTGGACCCGCAGTTTGGCCCGCCGACCTTGTATGGCGTGGGCACCGTGTCCAACGCCATCGAACAGCCCGATGGCAAACGATTGGTAATCGGTGAATTCCGGCGGGTAAACGGCACCAGCACGGCTTCGCTGGTGCGCCTGACCGCAGCGGGTGCCCTCGACCAGCCATTCCAGCAAAACCTCGGGGCCTTGGACGGAGCCTACAAGGTGGCCTTGCAGGCCAACGGCCAGCTGCTGGTGACCACACTTCTGACGTCGCCCATCACGGCGGGCGGCATCACGCGCAGCAGCGCCATTCGCCTGAACGCCGACGGCACCGGCGATGCCAGCTTCAGCCTCGGCACGGGCATTGCCAGCGCATCGGGCTACACCTACATCGACAACCTGTTGCAACTGCCATCGGGCAAAATCATCATCACGGGCGCTTTTGACCACATCAATGGCGTGGTGGCCAACAACATTGCGCGGCTGAACAGCGACGGCTCGCTGGATACCACCTTCACCCCGGGTACGGGCAGCGATGCGGAAATTGAGTCACTAGTCCTGCTGCCCAGCGGCCAGCTATTGATTGGCGGCTATTTCACCGACTACAACGGCAGCGCGGTGAATGGCTTGGCCCGCCTGAGTGCCACGGGTGCCCTGGATGCTTCGTTTAGTACGTCGCTGGCGCAGTATGATGAGGTCAGTAACCTTGCGGTGCAGCCCGACGGGCGGATTTTGGCCTCAGGGTACTTAAGCAACGGCAGCAACCGCGGCCTGGTCCGGCTGTTGGCCAACGGCAGTCTGGATAATAGCTTCGCCACGCCGGCTACTTTCTCCAACTTCTCGGCTTACTCCTACTACGGAAATGCGTTTGAGCTTCAGCCAGATGGTAAAATTGTCGTTATCAATGCCGTTGGCGTGAATTCGGCCGGGGCAGCCGTATCGCGCGTTTCCCGCTTGAATTCGGATGGTTCGCCCGATACCGGGTTTTTGATGGGAACCGGTCCCGATTCGTTTCCTCGCGCCGTCACACTGCTGGCGAGCGGCAAAATCCTGGTTTCCGGCGGGTTCACCAATTTCAGTGGCACACTCGACCGCAGCCTGATTCAGCTAAATGCGAATGGCACTATTGACGCAGGCTTTCAGCCGGTGATTCAAACTTTTGGAGCCATTTCCTCGGTGGTTCGGCAGCCCGATGGCAAAATAGTCGTTGGGGGTTCCTTCACTGAATTCAATGGCCAACTGATTCGCCGGCTGGCCCGCGTGAACCCCGATGGCACGCTGGACCCCACGTTTGCCATTAGTTCCACCTTCGAAGGGGCTTCAAACCTGGCCCTACAGCCCGACGGCAAGATACTGGCCCTGTCGGTGCAGAAGGCGATACGCTTGCTGCCCACGGGGGCCATCGATAACAGCTTCGCCGCCGACTTTACGGGAAGCCAGTTGTCGCGTATGCTGTTGCAGCCGGATGGCAAAATCCTGGTTGCCGCTACGGGCAGCATTATATTGAATGGAGCCGGCACCAACAGCATGGTGGTGCGCCTGCAGGCCAACGGTTCCCCGGACGCGACATTTGCCACGGTGCCTCCGGTCAACAACTCGCTGAGCGCGGTTTACAGCATGGCTCTGCAACCCAACGGCAAAGTATTGATTGCCGGCATCTTTGCCGGCAATGGCAGCTTTCCGACGGCCATTCAGCGGCTGGAGAGCACGGGGGCCGTAGATGCAACGTTCACCCGCAGCGTGTTCGAATTCGCATCGCGCCAGTCCAGCGCGGTGTACGCCCTGACGGTACAGCCCGACGGCAAGATTCTGGTCGGGGGAAACTTCGATACGAACTGGGGGGCCAGCCGCCGGAGCCTGTCGCGCCTGAACGCGGACGGCACGCTCGATACTGGCTTCACGCCGCCGCCCATCAGTGGCTACCTCTATTCGCTGCTGGTGCAGCCCAACAATCGCATCCTGCTTGGGGGCACCTTCACTAGCGCCACCCTGCCCTCCAACCTCGCCCGGGTACTGGCCAACGGGCAGGCCGATGCTTCATTTGGTAACACCGCTACCCCCAATGGCATCGTGCGGGCCCTACTGGTGCAGCCCGATGGCAATCTTGTGGTGGGAGGCGGTTTCTCAAGCCTAAGCGGCCAGCCCAGCGTGGGGCTGGCCCGTATCACGGCCTCCAATGTGCTGCATGTGGCCGCGCCGCAAGCCGTAGCCGAACAGACGCTGGCCTGGCCGGTGCCTGCCACGGGCGTGCTTAACGTTGCGTTCGACCTGCATTCGCACCCCCAGGCCCTTGCGCTGGTCAATGCCTTGGGCCGTACCATGCGCCAGCAGGTACTGAACGGGGCCGCCCCCGTGGCCTTGCCCCTCGAAACGCTCCGCGCCGGTATCTACCTGCTGCGCGTGACCTACGCCGAAGGCACCGTGACCCGCCGCGTGCAGGTACAGTAAGCTACGCCGGTTGCTAGCAGCCAGAAACGGACGGGCCAGCTGGCTCGTCCGTTTTTTTGTGGGCACCGGGCCGCCGTCCGCGCTACCTTGCGGCCCATGCTGCTGCTCAACAACCACCTGCTGCCCGCCGCCACCCTGCCCCTGCCCAACCGGGGCCTGGCGTTTGGCGACGGCTTTTTTGAAACCCTGATTTTCGCCGACCATCGCCTACGCCTCGCGGCCGGTCATTGCCAGCGTATGCAACGGGCCGCCGCCGCCCTCTACCTCGCGCTGCCCACCGAGCTCGCCACGCCCGAAGCCCTGGAAACCACCCTGGCCCGCCTCGCCACCGCCAATGCTTTGCCCGCCGCCCGGCTGCGCCTGCAACTCTGGCGCGCCGGCGGCGGCCGCTACTCCCCCACCACCGCCACCACCGAATGGCTGGCCACCGCCGAAGCCTTCGTGCCCGATGAAACACCCATCGAAAAGGCCGGTTTTGCGCTGGAAACGCATTCCATTCATTCTCCGCTCAGCTTTTGCAAGGGGCCACAGGCGTGGCTGTACGTGCGCGCCGCCCACGAACGGCAGCAGCGCGGCTTGGATGAAATCATTCTGTGCGATGCGGCCGGGCATGTGGCAGAGGCGAGCGCGGCGGCTATTTTTTGGGTGAAGGACGAGGTGCTGTTTACGCCCGCGCTTGAAACGGGCTGCGTGGCGGGCGTGCGCCGGGCGCAGGTGCTACGGGCGGCCCGGGCGGCGGGCGTGGATTGCCGGGAGGAGCTGTTTTTTAAGGAGGAATTATTGGCGGCGGATGCGGTTTTTACGGCGAATGTGGCGGTGGTGCGGGCGGTGCGGCAAGTTGGCAATGCATGGTTTGAAGCATCACGGCCCGAGCTACTGCATTTACTTCGTGCCTTATAAAAACCATTGGCTCAGAATCGCATAAGCGACCAGGCAAATACCAGCGCCGGCCAACGTAATCAGCACAGTCGCGCAAACAGACTCCACGTCGAGGGCGGCTTCCTGCCAGCCAAAACGATGCAAACCCGCCGGCCCATGCTCCCGCCACAAATGGCTCAAGCTATGGCGGCTCCGCTCTCGCAGCCACAACCGCAGCAGGCCCGTGAAAAGCATAATGGGATAAAGCGCCAGCAGCGTTGAGTTACGCACCACCGACCAAACAACCGCTACGATGGTATTGAATAGCGGCACTACAATCATCTCGCCTAAAACCTCACTAATGAAATCGCCTAACATCTTGAACTGACTTTTGCGATGAACTGAAATCAAACTGGGTGAAAGAGGAAATAGCCGACGCTTAAACGCTCATTGCTCAATAAATCGCATGGGCACCACCAGCGAGTCCTGCACCGACTTGGAGCGTACGAAGCGCAAGGCCCCCAGCACCCGCTGCGCCTCGGCATCGAGGGCTTGGATGGCGGCGGGCGGGTAGGCGCTTTCGGGCATCGCCAGCTCGCGGCGCATCACGCGGGGCGGCTGGCGCACCGAGCCATCGGGCCGTACCAGCACGCGCACCAACAGGCGGCCGGTGGGCAGCGGGGCCTTGGGTTGCGCGGGCGTGGGCCGGGCGGCATCCGGAAATTTGGCGTGCTCCGATACGAATTCGAAGAACTGCGTGCGGCCCGCTGCCAGCTTGCCTGGGTCGGCTTCGTGCCAGAAGCGCGGCAGGATGGGCGACTGCAATTTTGCGGGAGCCTTCACCACCGGCAGGCGGCCCTGCGGCAGCATGGGGAAGCCCGGCGCGGCATACTGCGCCCAGGCCGGGCCGGCCGCCAGCAGCGCGCATCCTCCCATGATTATCCCCAGCGCGCTGTTTTTCATGCTGCCGCCTATACGGCCACAGGCGCTTTGATGGCCGGCCACGGCTCGTAATTCTCCAGCTTAAAATCCTCGTATTGGAACCCGAAAATATCGGTCACCGCTGGGTTGATGTGCATCTGGGGCAGCGGGCGCGGCTCGCGCTCCAGCTGCAGACGGGCTTGCTCCAGGTGGTTGCTGTAGAGGTGGGTGTCGCCGCCGGTCCAGATGAACTCACCCGGTTGCAGCCCTACCACCTGGGCCAACATGAGGGTGAGCAGCGCGTAGCTGGCAATGTTGAACGGCACGCCCAGAAACACGTCGGCCGAGCGCTGGTAGAGCTGGCAGGAGAGCTTGCCATCGGCCACGTAGAACTGAAACAGGGCGTGGCAGGGCTGCAACTTCATCTCCGGCAGTTCGGCCACGTTCCAGGCCGAGACGAGGATGCGGCGCGAGTCGGGTTGGGTCTTGAGCTGCTGGATAATCTGCGCAATCTGGTCGATGTGGCCGCCGTGGCCGTCGGGCCAACTGCGCCACTGGTGGCCATACACGGGGCCGAGGTCGCCGTTGGCATCAGCCCACTCGTCCCATATTTTCACGCCGTGCTCCCGGAGGTAGGCAATGTTGGTATCGCCCTGCAAGAACCACAGCAATTCGTGGATGATGCTCTTCAAATGCACCTTTTTGGTGGTCACCAGCGGGAAGCCCTCGGCCAGATTGAACCGCAGCTGCGGACCAAAAATGGATACCGTGCCGGTACCTGTCCGGTCGGTCTTCACGGTGCCGGTGTCGAGGATTTGGCGGAGCAGGGCTTGGTATTGGCGCATGAATAAAAACTTAGCTATGCTGATTTGGGCTTCGAATATCGCCGCACAATTGCAACAAATATGGCTACCAAAGCTCCGTAAAAAACCAGACTTCCCATCAGTGAGCCTAGTTTGTAAGCCCGTGTTTGGGTTTCTGGGTCAACAGGGGCAGTCATCTTTACCTCTGTATGAAATGAAGAAAAGAAATGGTTACGTCTTTCAATTATTTCAGGGTCTTGCTCAGAATTTGTCCAAAAACTTTGACTATAAAAAGTCCCGTTAGCAATCAGTAATCTTACAAATTTAACTCTGGGTAAATCTGGCTTGTTGGGTGTTTCATACTGTGCCTCAATCCCATTGAAACCATTTACAGTAAACGGCTTTTGGGCGATGATTTGACCACCGCCTGCCGCCGACAGTGTTCCCTTTAGGGCTTCGTCATAGAACTGTGTTAACTCGGTCGCTATTGGGTTTCCACCATAAGCATCATGTTGTAGGGCAGTTAGATATACAGCTTTCTCATCTTGGTAAAAGCAGGCTAGCGTTTCCACAGATTTTTCCACAGACTTCTTCCGCTTAACGTGTCCAGGAAAATCTACTGTTGTTGAATCATCAATGCTGACTCTATTCCAGTGCTGTGCCTTACCAGATAGAGCGCAGAAAATAAAGAAGAGCAGAAAGGCCATTCTCAGGCTTGAATAAGTGAGCTTGGACATTCTACGAACGCAAAAATTTAAATTTATAAAAAGCCGCCTCGTTTCCGAAGCGGCTTTTCGTTTCTCAGCAGCGGCCAAAGCCGCCAGTGGTAATTACAGTTTAACGGCAGCCTCCGGCTTGGCGGCGGGTTTCACGCTGGCAGTTTTGCCGCCTTTCATGCAGCACGACGAGCCGCCGGCCATGCCTTTAGTGCAGGTTTCTTTCTTGCCTTTCTGGCCGGGCTTGTCGTGGCCGTCGTGGGCAAAGGCGGTAGTGCCGGCGAAGGCAAACAGGGCGAGGGCGAGCAGGGTATTTTTCATGGGAAACGAAGTGGGGTGAGGGGATAATTAAAGCAACCAATTATTCGCAGACCCTAAGATACACCACGGCCGGGCTTTACTTCAGCTTCTGCTCCAGCAGCGCGATTATTTCCTTGTTGCCGCCTTCTTTGGCCAGAGCCAGGGCATCTTTGCCGTCGTCGTCTTTGGCCCGCGCATCGGCCCCGCTGGCCAGCAGCAGCGCGACGATAGCGGCGTTGCCTTTGCTCACGGCGGTCATGAGGGCCGTGGTTTTAAAGGCATCGACCTGGTTGACCTGGGCTTTGGCTTGCAGCAGCAGCTTCACCACATCGAGGCTGTTGTTGGTAGCGGCCGTGATGAGGTAGGTAGTAGCCGAGCCCGGCACAATTTCGATGGGGGTATTGGGGTCGGTGCCGGCTTTGAGCAGGGCTTCGGCCGTGGGCAGGTCGCTTTTCAGCACCGCTTTTTTCAGGCTTTGGGCGGGCGTGGGCGTTTGGGCCGGGGCCGTGGTAACGAAGTAAAACACGGCAGCAACCAACAATAATGCGCTCTTCATATCCTGACTCAGCAATACATTTTGGAGTAAATAATTCACAAAGATGCGCCCGCCGGCGGTGCGAATTGCGCGAAAAACGCCTGTGCTATAATAATTATAAGCCTTTACCTAAAAAGTAACACTACCGGGACGCGCGGGCCGAACGTTGTGGCCGGCGGCTTGTTAAACGGAAGAAATCTGCCATTCCGCGCTACCCGCCGGATGGCGGGTGCCAAACCGCTTCACCATTCGAATGTCCCTTCGCCGCTACTCCTACACCACCCTGCTCGTGCTGGGCCTGCTCACGGCCCTGAGCGCCTTTTTCGTGGCCCAGCTGCGGTTCAACTACAATTTCAACGACTTCTACCCCGCCGGCGACCCTGACCTGGACTACTACCAGGGCTACACCCAGCGCTTCGGCAACGACAACGACTACCTGCTGCTGGGCGTGGAAGCCCCCGCTGGCCGCACCGTGTTCGACCCCGCTTTCCTGGCTCAGGTGGACTCCCTGACGCGGCTGGCGGCGCGGCAGAAGGACGTGCGGCACGTCACCTCCCCCACCACCCTGGCCAATACCGTGGTCGAGGGCCTGGGCGTGTTCAGCCTCCCCTACCTGCACCCTGAAACCTACCGCGCCGACCCCACCCGCCGCGCCGCCGACTCGACCCTGATTTACCGCACGCCCGGCCTGGCCGGCAACGTGTTCAGCCCCGATGCCCGCGCCCTGGCCCTGGTGCTCCAGCTCACGCCCGACCTCGAAAAGCCGCCCGGCGACTCCCTGTTTGCGGCCCTGCGCGGTGGCCTAGCCCGCCTGCACATTGCGGATGAGCGGGTGCATTTCGCGGGCCGCATCGTGGCGCAGTCCGTGTTCGTGGACCGGCTGAAGTGGGAATTGGTGGTGTTCATGTCGCTGTCGGTGCTGCTCGTCACAGGGTTGCTCTGGCTCACGTTTCGGACGTGGTGGGGCGTGGTGCTGCCGCTGGTGGTGGTTCTGGGGGCCATTTTGTGGGGCCTGGGCATCATGGCCGCGTTTGGGGTCAGCATCGATTTGATGACGGCCCTGCTCCCGCTCATGCTGTTCGTGGTGGGCATGAGCGACACCATCCACATCATTAGTCGCTACGTAAGCGAGCTGGGCTATGGGGCCAGCAAGAAAGACGCGTTGCGCGTCACCATCAAGGAATCGGGGTTTGGGTCGGGGCTGTCGGCGCTCACCACCAGCCTGGGGTTTTTCACGCTGATGACGAGTACGATTCGGCCCATTCACAACTTCGGGCTGTTCACGGGCGTGGCCGTTATACTGGCGTTTATCCTCAGCTTCACGCTGCTGCCGGCCATGCTGGTGCTGCTGGGCAAACCGGCCTTGCGCGAGCCCCGCCGCCAGGGCCACAGCTGGGACGGTGTGCTCAGCCGCCTGTTTCGGCAGGTGCTGGTGCGGCGGCGGCTGATTTTCACGGTGAGTGGGCTGGTGCTGGCCGTTTCCATCGGGCTGGCTACGCGGGTCCACATCAATTCGTCGCTGCTGGATGACCTTTCCAAAAGCGACCCCGTGCGGCAGGATTTCGCCTTTTTCGACCGCCAGTTTGCCGGCGTGCGGCCCTTCGAGCTGGAGCTGAAACCGGCCCCCGGCCGCGACATCTACGACCTGGCCGTGCTGCGCCAGACCGAACGAATAGAGGGGTACTTAGCGAAAGCCTACGGCCTGCGCTTCGCCGCCTCGCCCGTCACGCTGGTGAAATCGGTGCGCAAGGCCTTGCACGGCGGCAGCCTGGCCGAATACCGCCTGCCCATCGACACCCTCGAAATGCGCGGCCTGCGCGGCAAGCTCCGGCAGTTCCGCAAAAAGCCCGAATTCAGCGCCCTGGCCCTGCCCGATGGCTCGGCCGGCCGCCTCACCGGCCGCATGGCCGACGTGGGCAGCATCCGGGCCGATAAGCTGAATGCCGCCCTGCGCCGCTACCTGCGCACCGGCACCGACAGCACCGTGCTCCGCACCCGACTCACGGGCTCGTCCAACCTCATCGACAAAAACAACGAGAACCTGACCCTGAACATGATTCAAGGCATGGCCATCGACGTGGCCATGGTCACGCTCATCGTGCTGGCGCTGTTCAAATCCTTCCGCATGACCCTCGTGGTGCTCATTCCCAACTTGCTGCCCATCATCATCGTGGCCGGCGTGATGGGCCTGGCCGGCGTGAACATGAAGGTGAGCACCAGCATCATCTTCACCATCGCCTTCGGTATTGCCGTTGATGATACCATCCACTTCATCAGCAAGTTGCGTCTTACGCTGGGCAAGGAGCCGGACATTTTTAAGGCCGTGCGCTACACCTATTTGCTGGCTGGCAAGGCTGTTATCACTACTTCGCTGATTCTGGTGGGGGGCTTCTCCACGCTGCTGTTTTCCAAGTTCGACGGCACGTTTTACGTCGGCCTGCTCATTGGCCTCACGCTGCTGTTCGGCGTGGTGGCCGAACTGACGCTGCTGCCCCTGCTGATACTGTATTTCTACAAGCGGCCGAAAGTGGCAGTGGTTGGTGCGGTGGTGCCGGACTTGTTACGCAAATAGCTGAGCCGGATAGAAAAGGCTAAAATCTGGTTTATAGCCGTCACAGAAGTAGGATGTAGGGTGCGGGACAATCCCCCTGCTCACACCTAAGTAATCCGGGACAATAACTTTGAATTACAAAGTTCTTTCTAAATTTGCAGTAGAATTATCAGCCGGTCGCCCGGTATTCTGAATTTGCTTCCGCTAGAAACATGTTATGGATTACTTCGTAGCCCCCAATTCCATCGTGCGCCGCATCTGGGGCACTGCCGATACGGTGCTGTTCATCTTTGCCGGGGCGGCGGCCGAGTTTGCCCTCAACAAGGCGGTGGACTGGCTCTACTTCACCGGCCGCCTGCCCGCCGACCCATTGGCGCGGCTCTTTTCGACAGTCGACTATGCCCGCCGCATCGTATTTGCCGACCGGGCCGGGGCCGAGCGGGCCATCGACAGCATTGCCGCCATCCACGCGGCCGTGGAGGCGCGCCGGGGGCAGGCCATTCCGGCCTGGGCCTACCGCGACGTGCTGTTTATGCTCATTGGCTATTCTATGCGGGCTTTTGAGGTGCTGGAACGGCCCCTGACCGAGGCCGAGCGCGAGGAAATTGTGACGGTGTTTTGCCGCGTGGGGCAGCGCATGGGCGTGCCCGATTTGCCCACCTCCTACCCGGCCTGGCGCGCTGCCCGCGAGCAGCACCTGGCCCAAGACACGGCCGCCAGCGCCTACACGGCGGATTTGTATTTGCAATACCGGCGGCATCTGGGCGGCCCGCGCTACCGGCTGCTGCGGCTGGTGCAGGGCCTGGTGGTGCCGGCCCGGGTGCGGCAGCTGTTGCAGCTGCCCGGCGGGTTTTTCATCAACCCTGCCGTGGCTTATTACCGCCGCACCCGGCGCTGGCAGCCAAGCCGGTGGGCCAGAAATGCCATGCTGCCGGCGGAGTATCGGGACCGGATTCAGGCCCTTGATGCGGCACCCGTGGCGCTGGCCGAGCAGGCAGTGCCCATGCAAGCCGCCCGCCGGTGCCCGATGCATTAGCAGCATTCAAACACTCCGTGATTTTCATCGTCACATGATTCGCATTCAGAAATATTATTTACTGATGGCCAGCGTGTTATTCCTGCTGGAAGTCTTCATCGCCTTGTTCGTACACGACAAAATCATCCGGCCCTACGCCGGCGATTTTCTGGCTACCGTTTTCCTCTATTGCTTTGCCCGGGGCTTGCTTACCGCTCCGCCAAAGAAAGTGGCCCTGGGGGTGCTGTTTACCGCTTATCTTATTGAGGCATTGCAGTATGTGAACCTGCTGAGCTGGCTGGGCTGGCAGCATTCGCGGGTGGCGCGCATTGTGCTGGGCAGCAGCTTTGAGTGGGCCGACATGCTGGCCTACACGCTGGGAATTGGGATGGGCCTGGGCCTAGAGGGCATTTTTAGCGCCATCCGTTTGCGAAAGATTGCGGCCGCAGGAATTACTATCCCGGCAAAAAATGCGAACGTCGGGTAACAAGCCCGTGTTCTGCCGGTCTTAATGTCCTATTTTTACCACAAAAACCAGCCTATGAAACCTTATTTTTCCGCCTCGCTAACGCGCCTGTTCTTGTTAACCCTGCTGGCCTGCGCCGGCCTGTTCACCACCGCCTGCAAGAAAGACGACCCCGAAATCAAAGATTACAGCGGGGTTGACCAGGAAATCATCACGCAGTACCTGGCCACCAACAACATCACCACGGCCCAGAAACAAGCCTCCGGTCTTTATTTCCTGCCGGTGGCGACGAAACCGAATGGGGTGCAAATTGCCTCCGGTGCCACGGTATCGGTGCTGTACACTGCTCATTTACTGGATGCTGCGGGCACTGTTTTCGATGCCTCTTCCAAGCACAACAACGTGCCCATCACCTTCAAAGTGGGAGCCGGGCAGCTGATTCCGGGCTTTGAGCAAGGCATTGCCCTGATGCACATCGGCGACAAGGCCGAGCTGCTTATTCCTTCCGGCCTGGCTTATGGCGGGTCCACTGCGAACGGGGCCATTCCGGCCAATTCGGTGGTGCGCTTCGAGGTGGAAGTGTTGGACTTCGCGGCCATCGACGATGCCCTGATTACCAGTTACCTGGCCACCAATCACATTACCACGGCTCAGAAACAAACCTCGGGGCTCTATTTCCTGCCCGTTACCACCAACGCCAGCGCCGTGCGGCCGGCCATCAGCAACACGGTTACGGTGCTATATACCGGGCATTTGCTCGATGCGACGGGCACGGTGTTCGATGCCTCCTCGCTGCACAACAACACGCCACTGGTCTTCCCTTTTGGGCGCGGCCAGCTGATTGCGGGCTTTGAGGAAGGCGTGGGGCTGATGCACATCGGCGACAAGGCTGAGATACTACTGCCGTCGGCGCTGGCCTATGGGCCCGCCGGGTCTTCCTCCAGCATCGGCCCCAATACCGTGTTGCGCTTCGAGATAGAAGTGGTCGACATTAAATAGAAAGGGTACCAGAAAATGCGGAGCCGCGCTACCGCACCCGGGCCAGCAGGGCTGCGTGGTGGGGGGCGCGGCTTAGCATTTCCGCGTTGCCGAGCAACACCAATTGCTGGCGGGCGCGGGTGAGGGCCACATTTAGCTTGCGGTCGACCTGCCCGGTTTCATCGGGCGATACCATGAGTTCCAGCTGGTGCTCGTGGTGGCAGCAGAAGCTCACAATAATGACCTCGCGCTGGCTCCCCTGGTAGCGCTCCACGGTATCGACGCTGATTTGGGCGAGGGCGGGCAGGGCCAGCTCGCGGGCCAGCTGGGCCAGCCGGGCGCGGATGCGGGCCGCCTGGTTGCGGTAGCTGGCAATGATGCCGAGCGTGGTTTCGGGATTGAAATTAGGACCATATCCCTGGGCCACGTAGGCAGCGGCGCGGGCGGCCAGTTCGGCTTCCTGCGCCGATTCTTTCATGGACAAATCCTCGGGCTGGCGCTGGGTAGGAACAAAAACCACCCGTTGGCGGCGTAGCGCGGCGGTAAAATCATCGGAAGCAGCGGGCCAGGCGGCGCGGTCGAGCGGGGCGGCCTGCCAGGGCTGCGGGCAGCGCAGCTGGCCGTCGTAGAAATCCTGGTTGACGAGCACGGCCAGCTCCTGGTGCATCCGGTATTGGTCGGCGAGGGTGCCGTGGGCGTGCGGCCAGTGCGCTTCGGCGCGCCGGAACAGGCGCTCGAAGTAGGAGTTGCGCAGGTTGGTAAGGCCGAGGTTTTCACGCAGCAGCTCGGCCACTTCGGGGGCAATGGCGCTGGTTTCGGGCTCCTGGGCTACCACGGCGGGCAGCTGGCGGTGGTCACCGATGAGGATGAACTTCTTCACCTTGGCCAGCAGCGCGAGCATCGGCGATTCCAGCACCTGGCTGGCCTCGTCCACCACCGCCACATCAAACTGCTTGAGCATGAACAGCTCGGGCTTGCCCAGCAGGCTGGCTACCGTGCCCACGTAAAAGGGCGTGCCGGTGAGACGGGCGCGCACGGTCTGGCGGCTGCCGCAGTCAGCAATCATGGCATCGAGCAGGTAAGGCCGGTACTGCGGCGAAGTCCCCAACCGCGAACCGACCCGAATAAACGGCAACTTCGCCTCCACCAGCTGCTCGCAGATTTCGTCCACGGCGCGGTTGGTGTAGGCGGCCAGTAGCACCTGCTTGTCTTCTTTGTAGAGGTTTTCGGCCAGCTCGCGCAGCACGCTGCGGGTTTTTCCAGTGCCGGGCGGGCCGCAAAGCACGAACCAGTCGGGCGCGGCCAGGGCGCGGGCCACTACTTCAGGGGCCGTGGTGGCGGGCGCGGCAGTGGGGCTCCACCCTTCGGGCTCACGCGGGCCGGTGCGGGCCAGCAGGCGCTTGCGGCGCTCCGGACTCAGGCCGAGGAAGGACGAGAGGCCGGCCCACTCGCGCCGGAAGGTGTCGTAGGTATCGGGCTCCAGGGCCCAGTGCGAGTGGCCCAGCAGGTAGCGCGGGGCCATGCGGCGGTTGCGCACGCTGAGTACCACGCGGCCATCGGCCCCGAGGTCTTCGGCCAGCACCACCTTCACCACCTGCGCATCCAATACGCTGAGCTGGTGGATTGGCTGATTGGTGGACTGGTGGACTGGTGGGCTGGTGGATTGGTGAATTTCCGAATTGCCTTCGGCTGAATTGGAAACTGCTGTTTCTTGGGCGGCTTCGGGAGCGGCAGTTTCGCGGGCGTTGCGGCGGCGCGGGTACAGGATGAGCGTGTCGCCGGCGCGGAAGTTGACTTCACGGCCGCCGGCGGGGCGCTGAAAGATGAGGTGCGGGCCGAGGCCGTCGCGGGCATCATCGGGCGCGCCGCTATGGTCTTCGATTAGCTCCAGGTCATCAAGCAGGCTGAAGTTTTGATACTTGCGGGCCTGGGGCAGCAGCCAGAGGCCGGCCTGCCCGCCGGCGTCGCCGGGCCGGGCTTCGTCGCCGAGCAGGGTGAGGCGCATTTCGCGGGCCGAGAAGCGGGCCAGCTCCAGGCAGTAGGCGCGCTCCACGGAGTCGGCGGCGGCCCAGGCGTTGGCTACTTTTTCGGCCTTCGCTTTGCCGAAGGGCGGCAGGGCCATGAGGTTGGGGTGCAGTACGGGGGCCAGCAGGTGGGCCGTTTGGCGGGGGCCGGTGGCGCGGGCCAGCTGCAATTCGGTGCCCACGAGCTGGTTGCGGGCCGAGATGAGCCGGTCAATCAAATCCTGGTCCTGGTCGACGCGGCGCACGGCGGGTTGGCCGCTGGCCGCGTTCGAGTACAGGATGCTGGTGCGGCCCCGGCCGGCGGTTTCCCCATCGGCCCCAAACACCGATTCCAGGAGCAGGCGGTAGAGCTGGGCCTGGGCGGCGTGGTTGGTCCAGGGTTCGGCGTGGGGCACTTTGGTCGAGCTTTTGAGCTCGATGAGGTCGTAGCCGGTGCTGCTTTCGTGAAGCAAATCGAGGCGACCCTGCAAGCCGTAGGTGGCCGAGAGGAAGGTGGGTTCGAGGAAGCAGTCGGCCAGGCGCAGAGGTTCCTGCTGGTAGCCGGTGCGGCTGGCGGCCACGAAGCCCAGGGCGCGGGTTTCGCGCAGGGTGCGGTGGTGGCGGCGCAGGTCGTTTAGCAGCTCGGGCACGCCGGTGCGGGTCTGGAACTCGGGCAGGGTGCTGAGCGAGAGCGGAGCCGAGCGGAAAAGCCGGCCCCGGAAGAAGGTTTCTAGGTCGAAGTCTTTGGCGGTTGGTTGTTCGTTGTCGGTTGTTAGTTCGAGGTGGGGAGCGGATGCCGCTACCAAATCAGCAGTTTCGACTTCAGCTTCCGGCTCAGCCGTGGCAACGGCGTGGCCGGCCAGTTTCGCTAGGCGCTCCCGCTGCTGTATTTTATTGGCCGCAGCCTGCCTCGTTTTCGATTCTTCCTGCCGCCCGGCGTGGCTCACTTCTTCGTCAAGCAGCAGGTTCACGAGGTTTCCGAGCACCAGCGGACGCGAAGTTTCATCGGGCAGAAAGGCGTTTAGCAGCGCCCATTCGGGGATGGTGCCGTCGCGTTGGGCGCACTCGGCAATGGTGGTGACGCTGATGAGGTAGTCGGGCTCCAGCACCACGCGGCGGGCGCGCACGCTGCCGTCGGCCAGCCGCACCGGGCCAATTAAGTGCAGTGTGGGGTGCAGCGCGGCGGCCAGCGGCAGCACGTTTTCATACGCCACGGGCAGCAGCAGGCCGAAGGGGCCGGCGGGGCGGCCATCGGCGGGGGCGGCCATTTCAACGGTGAGCGCGCCGGTGGCCAGGTCGGCGTGCAGCACCCGCACGCGCCAGGTGGTGCTGGCGGTGGCTTCGGGAATGTGAGCGGCAGCAGCGGCGGGTTCCGCCGTTTCGGCGGGCGCAGCGGCTTCGGCCAGGGGCTGGGGCAGCGCGGGGCCGGCGTAGGCCGCGCCGGTGAGGTGCAGCACCAGCGCCGCTACGGCCCCGAAGCCGCGTGCAGCCTCGGCGCGGGTGCCGGCGTAGCTTTCATGCACCACCAGGTTGGCGGCCAAGCGCAGGGCTTGCAGCTGTTGGCGCAGGGCGGCGGGCAGCTCGTGGGTGTAGGCGGCCTGGCCGATGGCCTGGTTGAGGTCGACAAACGGGGCTTCGCGGGCCTTGCAGTCGTCGCGCAGCACGGTTTCGAGCAGCTTGCGCAGCTTGGGGAGCTGGTCGGCGGGCGCGGCGGCGGGGTCGGCGGCCAGGGCGGCGAGGCGGGAGTAGTAGCGGGTGGGCATCGAAAGGTAGAGAAATGGCGGCCGAACCCTTAAAAGTAACGGTTTTTCGACGCTCAATGGCCCGCTGCCGGCTGGGCTAGTGGGCGGCCGTGAGGCCCACCGGGGATGCCAAAGGGCCTTCCTCGTACATATTCAGGTAGAGCCGGAGGGGCTGTTTCTGCCCTTTCCAGGTGATGGAATACACGTCGAGCTGGCCTTCGTTGTCGATGCCGGCTTCGGCGATTTTAAACGTGCAGCAGCTGCCTTCGTGCTCATAATTAAGCTTTTCGCCCCGGGGCCCCAGCAGGGCATTAAGGTAGCGCTGCTGGTTGCGCACGCCGGCCTCGCGACCGCCCCCCACCCGCACCGGGTTGTTTGCCGTAAAGCCGTAGGTGTCGTCCGGGCTGGCGGCCTGAATCAGGAAGGGCAACACGCCGCTGCCGCCTTTCTCGTAGAGGCCTTCCGATGCCGCGCCGCCGTAGGTAGGCGGTGTTTTGGGCCGGGCCGTTTCGCAGCTCCACACGCTCAGCGCCCCGAGCAATAAGAGGCTGCCTTTTTTCATTACCTGTATTTTCTTCATGCGTACGTCCTTGTTTTCCTGGGTTGACAGTCTGCAAATAACCAATCGCCGCCCATTGTTTCGCGCCCTGGTCGTGAGTGGCGGACTGCTGTGGAGTGCGGCCACGGCCGCCCAAACGCCGGCCATTACTCCCGATTCGCCCCTGCCCGGCCTGCTGGCGGAGCGTAAAACCCTGACCGACCGCTACACTGCGGCCAGCGCCCAGCGTCACAGCCTGTTCGGCAACAAGCCTTCCAAAAAAGACCTCCAGGAAGTAGTGGATGCCCTGCAAGGCATTATGGACAAGGACCAGCAAATCGTGGACGTGCTCAATCGTACCGCCCAGGCGGCCCAGACGAATTCCGTGCGGCTGGCTGCCACCACCACCCACCTCGAAACCAGCTCGCGCGATGACCGCAACCTCACCGCGCAGCGCCTTTCGGAGCTCACCAACGAAGCTGAAAACCTGCACCAGCGCGAAAAGCAGCAGCTCGCCAAGATGCGCGACCTCGAAGCCGAAGTAACCGAAGCCAAACAAAGCCATTTCGTGCGCGATGCCCTGATTGCGGGCCTCGCCGTGCTGTGCGTGGGGCTGGTGGTGGCGTTGCGGCGGCGCAAATAGCCAGATTCTGACCGGAACGAGGGAAGAAAACGGAAACAGTTTGTTGCTTGACAAACCGTTCAATTCCCCCGCATGACCGTCCTCTACTGGCTACGCAACGACCTGCGCCTCCACGACAATGAAGCTTTGGCCACCGCGGCAGCCGCCGGCACCACCGCGCTGCTGCCGGTGTACTGCTTCGACCCCGTAGCCTTTGGCCCCGATGCCTATCTGGACCGGCCGCGCACCGGTCCGCACCGCCTGGCGTTCCTGCTCGAAACCCTGACCGATTTGCAGCGGCGCTACGCCGCACTGGGCTCCGGCGTGCATTTCGCGGTGGGCCGGCCCGAGGACGTGCTACCCGCCCTGGCCCGGCAGCTGGGCGCGCAGGCTGTGCATGTCAGCACCGAACACACCACCGAGGAAGAGGAAGCCGAGGAAGCCGTCGTAGCCGCACTCGGCCCCCACTTACCGCTGCGGCGCTTTGAAACCCTGACGCTGCTGCACCCCGCCGACCTGCCCATTCCCATTGGCAAGCTGCCGTTTTCGTTCAGCAAGTTTCGGTTCGATGTATTTTCCAAAATGACGGTGCGCCCCCCGCTGCCCGCGCCGCGCCAGCTGCCGCCGTTGCCCGCCGGGTTCGCGCCCGCGCCCCTGCCCACGGCCGATTTGTTAGCTACCCAACTGGGCCAGCCGTTGCTGATGCGCCCTGCGCCCGACCGCCGCTCGGCGCTGCCCGCGCTGGGCGGGGGCGAAACCGCCGGCCTGTCCCGCCTGCACGACTACGCCGTCGAACGCCACCTCATTGGCCGCTACGACGACACCCGCAACGAGATGCTGGGCGAAGCTTTCAGCACCAAGTTTTCGCCCTGGCTGGCCAATGGAAGCCTCTCGGCCCGCCAGATTTGGGCAGCTATCAATGCCTATGATGATGCCCACGGCGCACGCAGCAAAGGAGCCATGCAGCTGCGGCTGGAGCTGCTGTGGCGCGATTATTTCCGCCTGCTGGCTCAGAAGGCCGGGCCGGATTTTTTCCGCTGGCGTGGCCTGCGCGACCAGCTGCCCAAGCCCATCCGGCCCAACAAAGCCGTGTTTGAGGACTGGGCTGCCGGCCGCACCGGCAACGCGTTTGTCGATGCCAACATGCGCGAGCTGACCGCCACCGGCTTTATGAGCAACCGGGGTCGGCAAAACGTGGCCAGCTACCTCATCCACGACCTGCACCAGGACTGGCGCTGGGGCGCGGCCTGGTTCGAGCACCAGCTCATCGACCACGACGCGGCCTCGAACTGGGGCAACTGGAAGTACATCGCGGGCACCGGCACCGACGTGCGCGATACCGCCTTCGACGTGGCCCAGCAGGCCCGGCGCTACGACCCGCAGGGCCGCTACGTCCGCACCTGGAGCAAGTAGCGCGGGCTTTGCGAGGCCACGCATGGGCCGTTTTTGACCCGGCCGCGCCATGCTTGCGCTACCGGTCTGCCGTACCTTCGCGGCATGTCTGCTTCGTTTCCTTTTCAAGTGACGGCCGCCCCCGAGCCCGTTGCGCCCGAGTATCAGTTCGTCATTTTCGCCGATGTGGGAGGGCTGGAAGACTACTATGCCCTGTTTCAGCACTTCGGCTTCGGCGGCACGGCCGCTTCCTGGGCCGAGCACCTCGAAACCATTGTGGAGGAGCACCAGCCGGCCTTGCTCGATGAGATTGAGTTTGGCGATGGCGGCCAGACGTTCGTGGTATACGCCAGCGGCCAGGTCGCCGTCGATGAGTTTCTGGCCTGCGTGCTGCCGTATTTCGGCACGCTGCCCGCTCTGCGCAAATACCTGAGCCAAGCCGACCCGGACGACTTTTTCGCGTGAAACCCGGGACTGATAGTAAAACGAATGCCTTGCAAAGTGTAGAGACGCATATTTGCGTCTCGTCGTTCGCGCCGTGAAAGTGATGCTCGTTCAACGATGAGACGCAAATATGCGTCTCCACCCCGCCCCGCATGATTTCCTATTCCGAAGCCCAGGCCCTCGCCCTCATCACCGACCCCGGGACCCTCAAACGGGGCCAGGAGCTGCTGAAACCCGCCAAATGGGCCAACCTGGGCCGCACCGATACTTCTGCCTGGGGCGAGTGCGCCGGCAGCGGCACCAAGCCCTACCTCGCCGGCATCGACCTGACGGAGCCGGCCTTCAAGTGCAGCTGCCCCAGCCGGGTATTTCCCTGCAAGCACGGGGCGGGGCTGCTGCTGCTCATGGCCCGCCAGCCCGAATTATTTGCCGGTACTACGCCCCCCGCCTGGCTGACGGAGTGGCAGGAAAAACGCCAGCAAACGCAGGAGAAAAAAGCAGAAAAACCTGCGCCCAAAGCGCCCAAAGCAGCAGTTGCCGCAGAGTTACTGGCCGACGAAGCCGCCCCTGACACCCCACTTTTTCTGGAAGGAACAGCGGCAGCTGAAACCGGCGAAACAGCCATCCAAACCCAAACAACGCCCGCCGTCGACGCCAGGCGGCTGGCCCGCATGGTGGCCGGAGCCGAAGACCTCGTGGCCTGGCTCGAAGACCTGCTGCGCGCCGGCCTGGCCGCGCTCGATAAGCAGCCGGGCAAATTCTGGGAAAGCCAGGCGGCCCGGCTCGTTGATAACCAGCTGCCCGGCCTGGCTGGCACCGTGCGCGAGCTGGCCACCCTGCGCCACGCCCACGCCGACTGGCCCCCGCGCCTGCTGGGCCGCCTGGGTGAGCTGTATCTGCTGGCGCGGACCTTCCTAAACCTGCCCAGCCTCGGCCCCGATGCCCGGGCCGACGTGTTGCAGCAAGTCGGGGTCAACCTGAAAAAGGAGGACCTGCTGGCCACCGCCGCGCCCGTGGCGGACTCCTGGCGGGTGCTGGGCCAGTTCCGTTGGGAGGAAGACCGCCTGACGGCCCGCCGCACCTGGCTGCACGGCCGCGAAACCGGCCGCACGGCGCTGGTGCTGGAGTTTTCGTTCGGCGGGCAGCCGTTCAATACGCCCTTCATTCCGCACGGCGCTTACCTGGGCGAGTTGGCTTTTTACCCCGGATTGCTGCCGCTACGGGCCGCCCCGGTCCAGGTAAAATTCGACGGCACGGTGCCCGCCGGCGTCGTGCCCGTCGGCCAGTCCATTGGCCAGCTATTGGATGACTATGCCAATGCCCTCGCCCGCCAGCCCTGGCTGCGCGAGTGGCCGGCCACGCTCACCCAGGTACTCCCCACGCCCCTGCCCGACGGCCGCTGGCTGCTCCACCACGCCACCGAACCGCATAGCCTCGCCTTGCGCTTTGCTGAAGAAAACACGCCCTGGCAGCTGCTGGCCGAAAGCGGTGGGCGGCCAATTACGCTTTTCGGCGAGTGGGACGGGCAGGCTTTCCGGCCGCTGAGCAATTGGATGGACGCACCGGCCGCCCCCACTCACCCCGGCCCGCTCGCTCACCGAGAGGCGAAGCCAGCCGATGCCGAGCCAGGCATTGTCGGTGCTCCCGTTCCGCTGGCGACCAGGCCGGGGAGCGAGGTTAAGCCCGAACAGCTCCTGCGTATTGCCCTGCTCGGCACCCGCCAAAGCGGCGAAACCGTCCCTGCCTTTCCCACTGCTGCCGAAACGCCCGAGCTCCAGCTGCTGCTGGCCGCCGGCACGCTGGCCCTGATGCGCAAGGCCGGCCACCGGCCCGCCCGCCCCGCCGCTCCGGCCGTGGTGCCCGCCCCGCCCGAGCTGCTGCCCGTCATCGGCCCTAAGGGCACCGATTATCTGCACCAGATGCTCGTCAACGGCCTGCATCGGGAGCTGCTGCCCGACTACCTTGCCCGCCTGGCCGCCCGCGACCGCCTCGTGCCGCCCGCGCTGCTGGTGCCGCTGCTGCACTACGCTCACCATTCGGCCGAAACGCGGGCCATGCTGGGGCCGGTGCTGGGCAGCCGGGGCCACTGGCTGGCGGGCCTGAACCCCGAATGGACCAAGCTGGCCGATAAAATAGTGGCTCCAGACCAGGCCCAGACTGGCGCGGCCATCTGGGAAACCGGGACGCCGCCCCAGCGTCTCGCCTGGCTCACCGGGCACTTCGCCCACGCCCCCGCCGAGGCCCGCGCCCTGCTCCTGGCCGCCCTCCCCACCGAGCCCGCCAAAGCCCAGGAAACCCTACTGGAGCTGCTGGCCGACCACCTGCACCCCAACGCCGAGCCGGTTTTAGAAGCCCTGCTCAAAGCCCGGGGGCAGGAGGTGCGCCGCCTGGCGGCCGCGCTGCTGGTCCAAATTCACGGCGCGGCGCTCACCGAGCGGCTGTGGGCGCGGGCGGCCCCGCTGCTCAGCACCCGACGCAGCCTCTTGGGCCTGGGCAAAGCCACGCTGGAAGTCAGCCTACCCGAGGCCTGGGATAAATCCTGGCTGGCCGACGGCATCGAGGAGAAGAATTCGCACTTCACCTACCTGGCGCAGCCGGCCCGGCAGGCCACCACCGTAGGTGCCGGCGCGGCGCGCCTGGCCAACCTGCTGGCCTGGGTGCCCGTCGACCGCTGGCCCTCGCACCTCCACGCCAGCCCCGCCGAGCTGCTGACCCAGGCGCTGGCTTCCGATTGGGCCGTGCCCGTGCTCTCGGCCTGGGCCGAAAGCGCCGTCATGCACCGCAGCCAGGGGTTTGCCACCGCCTTCTTGCAGCTATGGCTGGCCGAGGGGTCGCGCCTCACGAAGGCGGGCATCCAGCTGCCCCTTTGGAAGCTTGTGCCGCTGCTACCCGCCGAGGAGCAGCAGGGCCTGCTGGGGCCGCCGCTGCTCCAGCGCCTCCGCGCGTCGCCCGGCCCCTGGGAAGCCGATTGGGAGAAGCTGGAGCAGGCCCGGGTGCTGCCCGGCCCCTGGCCCTGGGCACTCGCGCAAGCGGCCCTTGCGGTGGTGGCCCGCCACACGGCCGGCACCGCGCTGGCTTTCCCCTACCTGCCCCGGGAGCGGATGCGCTTCGGCTATTTCGTGAGCCAGACCCTGCTCGACAAGCTGGCTCCCGGCGACGTTACCGCCGCCCAACGGCTGCTGGCCGATATTCCCGATGCCCACGAATTCTACCGCGAGCAGTTCGAGGCGTTCAGCCATACGCTGCATTTCCGGACTGACTTGGACGCTTCGCTCAATGAATGAATCAGACGGTCATGCAGAAAAAAAGGAACGGTCAGGCTGAGCTTGTCGAAGCATCTCTACCGCGCAACTAATCAATACTATTGCAACGAAGCGGTAGAGATGCTTCGACAAGCTCAGCCTGACGTTCTTCCCCATTACTTTCCACTTCAAAACCACCTTACCCAATGACGCCCACCCTGCTCCGCCCCCACGCCGAAGACCTCTACGCCGAAGAGCTGGCTGCCCTGCGCGCCGCCGACGACCGCCCCAAGCCGCCCGGCTGGCACCTTTCGCCCTGGGCCGTGGTGACGTACCTGCTGGGCGGCAAGCTCGCTAACGGCTTCGAAATTGAGCCCAAGTACATCGGCCAGCGCCGACTGATGGAAATTGCCGTGGCCACCCTGGCCACCGACCGCGCCCTGCTGCTGCTCGGCGTGCCCGGCACGGCCAAAAGCTGGGTTTCGGAGCACCTCACCGCCGCCATCAGCGGGCACACCAACCTGCTGGTGCAGGGCACCGCCGGCACCGCCGAAGACAGCCTGCGCTACTCCTGGAACTACGCCCGCCTGCTCGCCGAAGGCCCTTCGCTGGCCGCCCTGGTGCCCAGCCCGCTCTACAAAGGCATGGAAACCGGCCAGCTCGTCCGCATCGAAGAGCTTACCCGCATCCCCTCCGACGTGCAGGACACGCTGCTGACGATGCTCTCCGAAAAGGTGCTGCCCATCCCTGAGCTGAGCACCGAAATCCAGGCCCGGCAGGGCTTCAACGTCATCGCCACCGCCAACGACCGCGACCGGGGCGTGAACGAGCTGAGCAGCGCCCTGCGCCGCCGCTTCAACGCCGTGGTGCTGCCCCTGCCCGCCACCCTGGCCGAGGAAGTCCACATCGTGCAAACCCGCGTGGCCAAGCAGGGCCAGGCCCTCCAACTGCCCGTGGAAGCCCCCGCGCTGGAGCAAATCAGCCGCCTCGTCACCATCTTCCGCGAGCTGCGCCAGGGCGTGACCGAAAACGGCAAAACCAAGCTCAAGTCGCCCACCGGCACCCTGAGCACCGGCGAGGCCATCTCCGTGATGAACGCCGGCCTGGCCCTGGCCGCCTACTTCGGCGATGGCACCCTGCGCGCTCACGACCTGGCCGCCGGCCTGATGGGGGCCGTCATCAAAGACCCCGCCCCCGACCGCGTGGTCTGGCTCGAATACCTCGAAACCGTGGCCAAGGAACGGGATGGATGGAAGGATTTGTACCGGGCGTGCCGGGAGGTGGTGGAGTAAGTTTGTTAATTGAGCAGCTTACTTCATTTCACAACCTGCTAATTCCTCCAGATTTATGGCGTCGATTAACTACCAATCTCTCCTGACCGAACTGCTGCCATATGCCGATAAAGTAGCTTTTCTGCCATTAACCGATGGGGAAATTGACAAGCTGGAGGGATTAGCCGAACATCGTTTTCCTGCATTCTACCGTGAATACCTACGCACGTTTGGGTTAATGCAGGACTTTGTATTCGGACTTCTGGAAAGACCCAGTGACTTCAAGGATACCCGAGCATACCTTCCGAAAGCCGACCAGCTTCAGTACATTGTTATTGGCAATAATAGCGGCGAAGATTGTTGGCTATTGCGGATTGATGCCGATGGAGTTGAAAACCAACTCTACGAATGCCAGCACTGGAATGAGAACCGAATAGTGCCTTTGGATTTCTCATTTGCTGAATTGCTGCACGCAAGTTTTCAAGAAGTGCGCGATGGATACGCTGACAGGTTATTCAATCATCAAAAATCCTGGCGGGCGCAAATCAGCGTCAAAACCACAGAGGAGCAGAAGATACTGATTGCGCTGCAAGCTACCCTGCATGCTCCGTGGGAGTTGAAGGATACTTCTCCTGCCAATGCAACAGAGTTCCGGTCAGAAATCAGCTTGCCGGATGGAATTCACCCGTTTTCCCGATTGGAATACGCAGGTTGGGAAACCCCTATTTATTTTTTTAATCTCCAGGATGCTTTCACCCAGCTACAAGCTGGCAACTCTATTATTAAGAAAACAGACCGTAGTCTCCGAAACGTGTTTGGTTCATCTTATGCCCTCATTGATTACGGTCTGCTTCCAACCGACCTCCCAAATGAAAACTGACTAAATCACCGCCTTTGCAGGCAGCCAACCCGAACGAAACAGTTTCAATGGTTTACCAATGCAGCACAACTTTGTAGACTATTTTTCAAAAACTCAGAAATAGTCCACAATAATGGAGTTAAAAATTGTGGACTATTTCTGAGTTTTTGAAAAATATTCTACACCCGCATTATTCGCCCCCCATGCCCACCGACCTCCGCCTGTTCGGCATTCGCCACCACGGCCCCGGCAGCGCCGCCAGCCTCGTGGCGGCGCTCGATGCTTTCCGGCCCGATATCGTGCTGCTGGAGTGCCCCGCCGACGCCGAAGCGGCCCTGGCCACCGCTACCCATCCGGAGTTGCGGCCGCCCGTGGCCCTGCTGGTGTATAACCCGAAGCAGCAAGGGCAGGCCTCGTTTCTGCCGTTTGCTGAGTTCTCGCCGGAGTGGCAGGCGGTGCAGTGGTGCGCCCGCAATGGCGCGCATGTGCGGTGCATGGATTTGCCGATATCGTTAAGGTTTGGGATGCGCGAGGCGGTGGCTGCCCTAATGGTCGCCTCTCCCCCCGGCCCCCGCCCCGGTGGAGAGGGGGAGCCAGACGAATTAAGTGAAAAGCAAATAGCAGAAAACGACACAAAATCGACTGTCTCCCCCTCTCCTCTTTTAGAGAGGGCGCCGGCCCCGGAGGGGTCTCGTGAGGCACAGGCGGAGGGCGAGCCCATTCCCGAAACCGACCCCGTCGCCTACATCGCCCGCCTGGCCGGCTACACCGATTCCGAGCAGTGGTGGGAAACCCACCTCGAACACGCGCCCGGCCACGCCGACACCTTTGCCGTGGTGCTGGAGATGATGACGGCCCTGCGCGAGGAATTGCATCGCCCCGAGACCGAGGAAACCCTGCTCCGCGAAGCATTCATGCGCGAAACCCTGCGCGCCACGCTGGCCCAGGGCTACCCGCGCGTGGCAGTGGTGTGCGGAGCCTGGCACGCCCCCGTGCTGCGGGCCGAGCTATTCAAGAAGGAAGACAAAGCCCGTCTGAAAGGCCTGAAGAAAGTCGCCACCGAAACCACCTGGATTCCCTGGACCTACGAGCGGCTGTCGTTCAGCTCGGGCTATGGGGCAGGCGTGCTTTCGCCGGCCTGGTACGAGCTGCTGTTTGCCCAGCCCCGCGCTGAAGTCCTGACCCACTGGATGGTGCGCGCCACCCGCCTGCTGCGCGGCCAGGATGTGGACGCGTCCTCGGCCCACGCCATTGAGGGCGTGCGGCTGGCAGCCGCCCTGGCCGCCGTGCGGGGGTTGGTGCTGCCGGGCATTGATGAATTGCAGGAAGCCGCCGTGGCCATCCTGGGCGGGGGCTACGCCGAGCCGCTGGCATTGGTGCATAAGGAGCTGGTGATTGGAGTGAAGCTGGGCGAGGTGCCGGCGGGCCTGCCCGCCACGCCCTTGCAGCAGGATTTAGCCCAGCAGCAAAAAACCCTGCGCCTCAAGCCCGAGGCCATGCCCAAGCCGCTCGACCTCGACCTGCGCCAGCCCGCCCAGCTCGACCGCAGTCACCTGCTGCACTGCCTGCGCCTGCTCGACATCAACTGGGGCGCGCCGGAGGAAGTGACTGGCGCACGCGGCACCTTCCACGAAATGTGGACGCTGGAATGGGAGCCCGAAATGGCCCTGGCCGTGATTGAGGCCGGCCGCTGGGGAAATACCGTGCTGGCCGCCGCCGCCACCCGCGCCACCGCCCGCGCCGCCGAAGCCACCAGCCTCGAAGCCGTAAGCACACTGCTTGAACATGCCCTGCGCGCCGACCTTGGCCCGGCCATTCCGGCGCTGGTGGCGCGGCTCGAAACCATTGGGGCCGGCACCCGGGACGTGACGCACCTGCTGGCCGCCCTGCCCCCGCTGGCCCAGGTGCTGCGCTATGGCAACGTGCGCCGCACCGACACGCAGCAGGTGGCCCAGGTGGTGCAGCAGCTGGTGCCGCGCTTGTGCATCGGCCTGCCCGCCGCCTGCGCGGGGCTGGATTATGCCGCCGCCAAGCCGCTTCTGAAGCGTATCGAAGCCACCCACCAGGCCATCCGGCTGCTGCAAAACGACGCCCACGAAGCCGACTGGTACGCCGCCCTGGCCGCCGTGCAGCGCCACGGGCCCACCAACGGCCTGCTGGCCGGAGCCGCCGCCCGCCTGCTCTTCGACGCGCAGCAAGCCGATGCCGCCGCCACGGCCACCACCCTCGGCCTGGCCCTGGCCCCCGCCCAGCCTACCGACTACGCCACCGCCTGGATTGAGGGCTTCCTGCGCGGCAGCGGCCTGCTGCTCATCCACCACCGCGAATTATTCGACCTGCTCGATACCTGGCTGGGCGGGTTAAAAGAGGAAACCTTCCGCGAAATAGTGCCGCTGCTGCGTCGCGCTTTCACGGATTTTTCACTGCCCGAGCGGCGGCAGATTCTGGAAATCGCGAACACGGATGCCAACGTTTCTGCCTCGCCTGACACGGAAGATTTTGACTGGCAGCGCGGGGCGCGGGTGCTGCCGGGGCTGCGGGAATTGCTGGGCAGTTATTAGCAGCTGCTTTCTTTGCTCATTATGGACCTAACTGCCCATTATGATGCTATGCGCCAGGCCGCAGTGCGTCAACTGGCCCGAGGTGAAGCGGAACGGGATAGTCTGCTTGACTCGCCGTACGATACGCGGCGGGGCCTCACGCTCCTGGCCCGGCCGCCGGCTGCCATCACGGCGCGTATTGAGGAAATAATGATGGATTTTCGAGGTGCCGAGCCCAACCAGTATTATTACCCGGCCGCTGATATTCACGTCACTATTATGTCGATAATTTCCTGTTACGAGGGCTTTACGCTGGATTTGATTGACCCGGCCGCCTATCAAAACGCTGTGCGGAGCATTCTGGAATCGAACGCCCCGCTCACGATAAGCTACGCGGGCCTGACGGCCTCGCCAGACAGCGTTATCGTGCAGGGTTTCCCGGTGGGCGACGGGCTGGAAACCATGCGCGATGCGATGCGCATCTTTTTCCGCAACTCTGGGCTGCCACAGTCCATCGACCAGCGCTACAGCATTCAAACGGCTCATTCTACGGTGATGCGCTTTCGCAACCCGCTGCAAAACCCAGCGCGGCTGCTGGAGAAGCTGGCAAAGTATCAGGCGTATTTCATCGGTTCATTTGAAGTCAATGCGGCCGAATTGGTTTACAATGACTGGTACCAACGCGCCCGCAATACGGTGTTGCTGGAAAAATTTCCACTGGGAACATCGGCTCATTCCAAATCCTTTTCACCCTCTGCCTAACGCCCCGCCATGCCCACAACTCCCACCCGCTGGAAACTCGTGCTCGGCAGCGCCGCCGATGCGGCCAACGCCGTGCCGATGCCGCCCGACTACGGCCGCATGGACGACGTACTCACCGTCCTCTACGACGGCGATAAGGCCGAGCGCAAGGCCGGCCTTGGCGGCTCCGCGCCCCGCGTGAGCCGCTGGCTGGGCGACATTCGGGAGTATTTCCCGACCGAAGTCGTGGCCATCATGCAGCAGGATGCGATGACGCGCCTGGGCCTGAACCAGTTGCTGCTGGAGCCCGAAATCCTGCGCACGGTGCAGGCCGATGTCCACCTGGTAGGCACGCTGATGTCGCTGAGCCGGGTGATGCCGCAGAAGGCCAAGGCCACCGCCCGCGAAGTCATCACCAAAGTGGTGCGCGAGCTGGAGAAAAAGCTCAGCAACCCGCTGCGCCAGGCCGTGCAGGGCGCTTTGAGCCGGGCCGTGCGCAACCCGCGCCCCCGCTATAATGAAATTGACTGGGGCGCGACCATCAAGGCCAACCTCAAGCACTACCAGGCCGCCCACAAAACCATTATTCCCGAGCGGCTGGTGGGTTTTGGGCGGCGCGGGCAAGCGCTGAAAGAAATCGTGCTCTGCGTGGACCAGAGCGGCTCTATGGCCTCGTCGGTGGTGTACGCGGGCGTATTCGGGGCGGTGCTGGCTTCGCTGAAAGCCGTGAAAACGCACATGGTGGTGTTCGACACGGCCGTGGTGAACCTGAGCGAAAACCTGCACGACCCGGTGGATTTATTGTTCGGCGTGCAGCTGGGCGGCGGCACCGATATCAACCTGGCCCTCACCTACTGCCAGCAGCTCATCACCCGCCCCACCGATACCATCCTCGTCCTCATCACCGACCTCTACGAAGGCGGCAACGAGCAGGAAATGATAAAGCGCGCCGCCGCCCTTAAAGCCGCCGGCGTAAACATCGTGGTGTTGCTGGCCCTGAGCGACGACGGCGCGCCCAGCTTCGACCGCCGCGTGGCCGAGCACCTGGCGGCGCTGGGTATTCCCAGCTTCGCCTGCACGCCGGGGAAATTTCCGGAGCTGATGGCCAGGGCCATTCAGGGGACGAAGCTGGAAGTGCAGTAGGGGAAGATTGGAGGTAAGCAGTCAGTGAGGGGAGGAATCGTGCGGGACGGGCTTGCGCGCTGTGGCGTTGAGGCAGCTGACTTTGCCGGATTTTCCCTCGCAACGAGCGGCGGAAAACTTTCGTTGGCGTCCAAAGTGCAATTTTTTTCCCCGGCACAATTGTTTTTTAAGCGCATGGCTCCGGTGGCCCTGCCGCACGTCAGCATCGGGCAAAGGTGCTCCCTTGCCTTCGGCTTGGCCCTGGCCAGTGGCGTAAATGACCGGCGCGTGCGAGCTAACCGTCATCGGCATCAAAACAATTGTTTTCGGGGCTGATTGGCCTGTTTTTTTATTCCGGCAAGCTTCTATATTTGCTAGGCACCGCTCCCCGGCCAGCCCTTTCGACAGGCCGGGACCCCTGCTCCGGCCGGAGCTTTACCCCGCACAATGCCCACCGCCCAAGCCAGTTCGGCGGCGGGCATGGATACTGGCAGCCCCTTCTTCAAGCAGGGCTTCATGGCAGCGCTTTCCATTTTTTTCAATTCCCACATCTTTCCATCCTATGAAAAAATCCGCACTGTTTTCCTTCTTTGGGCTGCTTCTGTTTGTCGGCGGCCTGCTGCCGCGCACCGGCTTGGCTCAGGGCAGCATTCCGTTCACCATCAACAACACCTCGCCCTTCGCCGATACCGACCTGTACGTGGCCATCGTGGGCATCGACCCCAGCAACAACCACGTTTGGATAAACGCGGCCAACAGCCAGGTGCTGCCCATGAGCACCAGCTACAACACCGTCACCGGCCCCACCATCAACGGCAACACCGGGCCGGGGCAGAACTCGAAGTACGCGGCCTGCTTCACCAAGCTGAGCAACATCCCCAACCACACGTTCACGCTGCCCTACATTGCCGGCTGCCGGGTCTACATCTCGCGCGGGCAGCAGCTGTATTTCTACTTTTTCGGGGCTAATGGGTCGCCCTCGGGCTACACGGCCCCCAACCCGCAGAGCCCGACGGACCCCAACACGGGCATCATCTACGAAACCATTGAGCTGACCAACAACGGCGGCGGCTTCTTCGGCAACACCACCCGCGTCGATGCCTTCGCCTACCCCATGGGCCTGGAGCTGTACGGCAACGGCTATTACAAGAAAACCGGCGAGCTGAAAACCGCCGCCGACATCGTGGCCGCCTACAAGGCCAACGTGCCCACCGAGTTCCAGGGCACAGTGAACAACACGACGGGTGTCATCAGCTTCCCCAGCAAAACCGCCGCCTTCTACGACGGCACCAACGGCACCACGGCCGGCCCCTACGGCAACTACTTCAAGCCCTACCTCGACGCCGTTTGGGCCAAGTACAAGAACGAGGATTTGATTTTCAACGCGGGCAACGCCGGCGTGTTCAAGGGCCGCGTGGGGGCCGATAACCGGCTCGTGGTGGTGGGCCAGTCGGGCGCCTACAACGGCCGCACGGGCATCATTACCCGCGAACCTACTACCCAGGAAGCCTTCGAGGGCAAGGGCGTTCTGGCCACGCGCAACTCCGATGGCGACTGCGACCTCGTGGTGCAGGCCCAGATTACGGCGGCCGTCAACCGCCACGCCATCAGCACGGCGGCCGGCGCGACGGGCCAGCAGAACTTCTACAACGTGGCCGGCTTCTACGGCGCGGCCCCCATGAACTACTACGCCCGCTTCTGGCACCTGCCGGGCATCAGCGTGGATAATTTGTCGTACGGCTTTGCCTATGATGACGTGGCCGACCAGTCGGCCACGCTGCAGACGCCGCAACCGACCAAGGTAGTGGCCACGTTCGGCGGTTTTGCCGGACAGGCCCCGACGGCACAGGCCATCCCGGGTAAGATTGAGGCCGAGAGCTTCTCGGCCCAGTCCGGCACCCTCACCGAAACCACCACCGACACCGGCGGCGGGCTCAATGTGGACTACTTCGAAACCAATGACTACCTCGACTACGCCGTCAACGTGGCCTCGGCTGGCACTTACACCCTGGGCTTCCGGGTGGCCAGCGCCAACGGCGGGGCTACGCTGCAGCTGCGCAACAGCGCCGGCGGCGTGCTCGGCAGCGTCAACGTGGGCAACACCGGCGGCTGGCAGAACTGGCAGACCATTAACGCCACCGTCACGCTCCCCGCCGGCAAACAGACCCTGCGCGTGTTCGCCAGCGCCTCCACCGGCTGCAACCTAAACTGGCTGAACTTTGCTACCGCCACGGCCAGCTTCAGCCGCCAACTAGAGGCTGAAGCCGCCAACGTGAACAACGGCATGGTGGTCGAAGCCTGCACCGACGCGGGCGGCGGCCAGGACATGGGCTACATCGACGCCGGCGACTACCTGGTATGGAACAACGTGAACTTCCCCACCACCGGCACTTATTTGCTTGAATACCGCGTGGCCAGCGGGGCCGGCGGCGGCACCATTTCGGCGGATTTGAACGCCGGCTCCATCCAGCTGGGCAGCACGGCCATCCCCGGCACCGGCGGCTGGCAAACCTGGACCACGGTTTCCAAAACCGTCACCATCAATGCCGGCACCTACAACTTCGGCATCTACGCCCAGACCGGCGGTTACAACCTCAACTGGGTGCGCATCACCAAACAGGGCGTGGCCCGGGCCCTGGCCACCACCAACGCCACCGAAACTGCTCTGGCCCTGTACCCCAACCCGGTAACCGACCGCCTGACACTGGCCGCCGGGCCCGAATTTGCCGGCAGCCAGCTCAGCATTCTGGGCATGGATGGCCGCCTGGTGTGGCGCGGCACCTACCGCGGCGAAACCCTGGACGTGGCCGCCCTGCGCCCCGGCCTCTACACCCTGCTGGCCCAGACGGCCGACGGCCGCAAGGTGCTGAGCCGCTTTAGCAAGGAATAACGCCCTCACCCCCGGCCCCTCTCCCGAGGAGTGGAAAACCACAGTGGCCCGACTGTAAGCAGTCGTCAGGCTCCCCTATCCCCAAGGAGAGGGGCCGGGGGTGAGATTTCGCGAAACCACTTTCATCCATTCTAAAACCCACCCCAACTCCATGAAACGACTTTTAACCCGCCTGCTCCAGGCCGCCGCGCTTGTCCTGACCTGCGCCACCGCCCACGCCCAAACTTACCAGCAGGTATGGGCCGACGAATTCAACGGCACGGCCGTGAATACCGCCAACTGGGCCTTCGAAACCGGCGGTGGCGGCTGGGGCAACAACGAGAAGCAGTACTACCAGGCGTCGAACGCCACCGTGGCCAACGGCGAGCTGGTCATCACGGCCCGCAAGCAGAGCGTAGGCGGCATGCCCTACACCTCGGCCCGCCTGAAAACCCAGGGCCTGAAGCAGTTTGCCTTTGGCCGCATGGAAGCGCGCATTAAAACGCCCCTGGGGCAGGGGCTGTGGCCGGCCTTCTGGATGCTGGGGGCCAACATCGGCAGCGTGGGCTGGCCCTACTGCGGCGAAATCGACATCATGGAGCAAGTGAACGCCGACAGCCGCTGCTACGGCACCGTGCATTGGGACAGCAACGGCCACGCCCAGTACGGCAACAATGTGGCTACCAGCCCCAACGCCTACCACGTATACAGTGTGGAGTGGACGCCCACCTACATCCGCTGGTTCGTGGACGGGGCCAAGTACAACGAAATCAACATCACCAACGGCACGGGCGGCACCGAGGAGTTTCAAAAGCCCTTCTTCCTGCTGCTGAACCTGGCCGTGGCCGGCGACTGGCCCGGCCAGACCGTGGATGAAAGCAAGCTACCCGCCACTATGAACGTGGACTACGTGCGCGTGTACCAGCTCACGAGCGCGCCGGCGGCCTTCTCAGTCACGCTGCAGGCCGAAGCGGCCAACGTGAACAACGGCATGGTGATAGAAGCCTGCTCCGACGCGGGCGGCGGCCAGGACATGGGCTACATCGACGCCGGCGACTACCTGGTGTGGAACAACGTGAACTTCCCCACCACCGGCACCTACAACATTGAGTACCGGGTGGCCAGCGGAGCCGGCGGCGGCACCATCTCGGCAGATTTGAACGCGGGCTCGATTCCCTTCGGCAACACGGCCGTGCCCGGCACCGGCGGCTGGCAAACCTGGACCACGGTGTCGAAATTGGTGAATATTAATGCCGGCACCTACAAATTCGGCGTGTTTGCCCAGACCGGCGGCTACAACCTCAACTGGGTCCGCATCACCAAAACCAGTGCCCGCCCGGCTCTGGCCACCCTCGCCCGCCCGGACGATGCCCAACTCAGCATCTACCCCAACCCCGCCACCGACCAGCTGCACCTGGCCACCGCGCCGGAACTGGCCGGCAGCACCTACCGCCTCCTCAACGCCCTGGGCCAGGCCGTGGGCAGCGGTGCCCTCGGCACTGCACTCGACATAGCCCGGCTCCCGGCCGGCCTCTATCAGCTCGTCGTGACTTCCCCGGATAAGCAGACCCTCCGCCGTCGCTTTATCAAGGAATAATTTGCACCAACAAGCTGCATTGCCAAAGGCTGCCTGGTATCCAGGCAGCCTTTTTGGTCATTGGGCAAGCTGCGTCAAGGGGATTTGGGCGCGTTGGCACCACCCGGCCGGGCAGCCACAGTCGCGGGTACGGCCATCGTGCTTGGCACCTCCGCCGCTATCGTCGCGGGCGCGGCAGCCATCGTTGCCAAGCGTGAAGCAGCGCGAACTTGGGATTTCTATTGCAAAACCACGTTGGCAACGACGCTTCTTCCGCTAATTCCGACCTTTGCGCATGAATACCAGATTCAGCAAAACCGCAACTCATGAAACTGATGCGCTACTGGTTTGAATTCACGAATCCTTCCCAAGCGAATTTCCCGCTTCATTTCGGCGTCACGGCGTGGACCTATGATGATGCATCGGCCATTCTCAGGGAAGCAATACCTACCTGGAATCAACTTCAGCTTACCAAAATTATCACTGACGTTGATATCCGAATCCTCGACCAAAACCATGTCAGGCCCAATATGGGTACTTGCTCCGTAAGAGGTATTTGGTTTCCCACAGGCTGCCAATAATTACTACTTCACCATTTACCCGTTTTCGTTGTTACTCCTCACAACGAACCCAACCCGCTTTCTTTTGTCCGATACCACCCCCACTTTCGCCCCCGTCGACCCCTACGCCATCGAAAAAGAGCTGCGCCAGGTGCAGGCCCTCATGAAGCTGGAGCAGCAGGAAGACCTGGTGCAATTCAAGCTCAAAAACGCTAAGGCCAGCATTGCCGAGCGGCAGCAGCGCGGCCTCACCTGGTACCCCGTCACCATCACGCAGGAAGATATTGGATTCGGCGGCAAGGTGGTGCTGGAGCTGGAACGGCCCGCCGGCCAAGCCGGCCTGCATCTGTTTCAGGTGGGCAAGAATGCCGCGCTGTTTGGCAACGTGCCCGGCCGCTCGGCCACCGACCGGCCCACGCTCAACGGCGTGATTACCAGCGTGCGGCGCAACAAGCTACTGCTCGCTACTACTAAGGAAGACCTGCCTGATTGGGTGACGGAGGGCCATAAAATGGGCATCGACCTGACCTTTGACGAGGTGAGCTACCGCGAGATGGACTACGCGCTGGGCAAGGTGATGGGCGCGTATGGCGACCGCCTCGCTGAGCTGCGCGATATCCTGCTGGGCGCCAAGGAAGCCCGTTTCCGCGAGGAAAAAGCCACCGATTTGTTCTACCCCAGCCCGCTGAACGATTCGCAGCTGGCTGCCGTGCGTCATGTGCTGGCGGCTAAGGACGTGGCCATTATTCACGGTCCGCCCGGCACTGGCAAAACCACCACGCTGGTGCAGGCCATTCTGGAAACTATTCGGCGCGAGCGACGCGTGCTGGTGTGCGCGCCCAGCAACACGGCCGTCGATTTGCTGACCGAAAAGCTGGCCGAGCGCGGCGTAAACGTCATTCGGATGGGCAACCCGTCGCGGGTGTCGGACCTGCTGTTGGAGCATACGCTCGATGCCCAAGTGATGAACCACAAGAGCTACAACCAGATGCGCTCGATGCGCCAGACGGCCGACCAGTACCGCGAAACCGCCAGCAAACACGTCCGCAACTTCGGCTACGAGGAGCAGCAGCAGCGCCGGATGCTGAAGGAAGAAGCGCGCATGCTGTTCCAGCAGGCCGACGACCTGGAGCGCTACATCACCGAAGATTTGCTGGAATCGGTGCAGGTGATAACTTGTACGCTGGTAGGCGCCAGCAACCGCAACATTCGCCACCTGACTTACGAAACGGTGTTTATCGACGAAGCCGCCCAAGCGCTGGAACCGGGCTGCTGGATTCCAATTGCAAAAGGTCAGCGCGTGATTCTGGCCGGCGACCACCACCAGCTGCCGCCCACCGTGAAGAGCGACAAGGCCGGGGCCCTGCGCGAAACCCTGTTCGAGAAGGCCATCAAGCGCCAGCCGGCCACGGCCCGCATGCTCACGGTGCAGTACCGCATGCATGAGCAAATCATGCAGTTCAGCTCTGACCAGTTCTACGACGGCCAGTTGGTGGCCTACGACACCGTGGCCCACGCCGGCCTCGACGCCTACGACCTACGCTTCGCCCCCGACCTGCCCGTGGAATTCCTCGACACCGCCGGCTTCGGCTTCACGGAAATCACCATTCCCGAAAGCCGCTCCACCGCCAACCCCGAAGAGGCGGATTTGCTGTTGAAGCGCCTGGCGCAGCTGCTGGAGCCCTACGACCCCGCCGACCACGAGGAAGACCCGCTCAGCATCGGTGTTATCGCCCCCTACCGCGCCCAAATCAACTATCTGAAGGATGCCATCGAGGAAAACGACGAGCTCAGCGGCTTCATGCTGCACCGCCAGCTCAGCGTGGGTACCGTGGACTCCTTCCAGGGCCAGGAGCGCGACATCATTGCCATCACCCTCACCCGCAGCAACAACCACGGCGAAATCGGCTTCCTGAGCGACATCCGCCGCATGAACGTGGGCATGACACGGGCGCGCAAAAAGCTGCTGCTCGTCGGTGATTCTTCGACGCTCAGCGCCCACCCGTTTTTCAAAGCGCTGATTGAATACGTGGAGCGTGTGGGCGGCTACCGCACGGCTTGGGAGTTGCAGGATTAGCCCCTAATTTGCAGTATCAATACGTGCCCCAACTGCTCATGTACAAACCTTTAGCTCTTGCTTGTTTAGCCGCAATCATTCCTAGCCAGAAGCTGGTGGCGCAGGAAGAGCCGTGGGTAATCAAAGATGTGTTGATTCTGCAAAGCACGAAAGACTATAAAGCGGCGCTGATAAGTGCCCGCCAGGCAGCTGCTCGCCTACATATTCTGCTCGACCTAAAGGGGTACCGCCCCAATGCCCAATCCGGCCTCACCATGAGCAAGACTGTTTGCGCTGATAACGGCTTCGAATACCCGACCTATTTGGCACGGGGGCGTGAAATGGAGGATGCAGCCTATGTTTCGATTGAATATTCCACAGGCTATAATGGCTTCGCCAAAGGCTTTTATCTGGTAGTGGCGGCGGTTGGAGAATCAGGCTCGCCCGTGGTGCGAAATACCAGCACAGCGGCGCATCGCTGGTACAACGATGCATATGCCAAACGCACCCAAGTTTGGTTAGGCTGCATTCATTGAACCAGAAGACAGGTTTAGCACCCCACAATCAGGAATAAAAAAGAGGCGTGGGAATAGGCCCCACGCCTCTTTTTTTATTTAACCAAAGCTCAATTACTTCGGCATGCTAAAGACGCGGAGGCTTGAGCAAAAGTCGTAGAAGCAACAGCGTCCGCCGTGGCGCTACCGCCCGCCGGGCGGGCAGTTCTCCTTCAGAAACTTGGTGTAAGTAGCGGCCAGGTGCTTGCTGGTGCCCTCGCCCTCCGAGATGCCGTGGGTGCGGTTGGGGTAGGCCATCAGCTGGAAGATTTTGCCGTTTTTCACCAGCTCGTTTATCATCTGCTCGGCGTTGTTGTAATGCACGTTATCGTCGCCGGTGCCGTGGATGAGGAGCAGGTTGCCGCGCAGGTTTTTGGCGTGGGCCAAGGGCGAGTTGTCCACGAAAAAGTGCTTGTCTTCGGGCAGCAGGCCCATGTAGCGCTCCTGGTAGATGTTGTCGTAGTTGAGTTGGTTGTCGACGGCGGCGATGGAGATGCCGGTTTTGTAAATCTTCGGGTATTGGAACAGCAGGCTGAGCGTGGAGGAACCGCCCCCGCTCCAACCCCACACCGCCACCCGGCTGGTATCAACCCAGCTGTTTTTGAACACTTCCTTCGCCCCCATCGCCTGGTCGCGGATGTTGAGCGCGCCGATGTTGTGGTAGATGGATTTGCGGAATTCGCGGCCACGCGGGGCCGGCGCACCCCGATTCTCGATGGAGGCGTAGATGTAGCCGTCATCGGCCATACTGCCCTGGTAGAGACGGTTGAAGCCCGTGCCGAAGTTGTCGGTCACCGTTTGGCTGGCCGGCTCGCCGTAGACCATGAACACGATGGGGTATTTTTTGGCGGGGTCGAAGCTGGTGGGCTTCACCAGCCAGCCGTCCAGCGTCACGCCATCGGCGGTTTTCACTTGGAAGAATTCGACCTTGGGCAGCTTGATTTTCTTGGCCTGCTCCGGCACGTCGCCGCCGCTCAGGCGCTGGTGGGCGGGCAGGGCCACCACGTCGGCTACCGGGTAGCTGCCGGCGCTGGCGTAGCGGTGCAGGGCCACCTTGCCGTTGGGCGACACCTCGTAGGTATTGGTCCCGCTGAGGGCGGCGGGGGTCACGCGCTCGGCCTTGCCGCCTTTCAGCGGCACTTTGTAGAGGTAGCGCTGGGTGGCGTTGGTGGGCGAGGCCAGGAAGTAGATGGTGCTGGTGGCCTCCGAAATCCCTTCGAGGCTGATAACGTCGTAATTGCCAGGCGTGAGGAGCTTTTCCTTACCAGCGCGGTCAATCTGGTAGAGATGCCGCCAGCCGTCCTTTTCGCTGGCCCACACGAAGCTTTTGCCATCCTTCAGCCAGTCCCAGCCCACGGGCTCATCTTTGGCCACCACCCAAGCCTTGTCGGTTTCGGTGTAAAAGGGTTTCACCGCGCCCGTCGCGGCGCTGCACAGCATCAGGCGGCTTTCGTTCTGGCGGCGGTTCAGCTGCTGAATAATCAGCTCGTTGCTGCCGGACCATTCCATGCGCGGGATGTAGTGCTGCACGGCATCGCCGGGCACATCCATCCACTTCGTATCGCCGCCGCTGGCGGCCACCACGCCCACGCGGCAGCGGCTGGGGTCTTCGCCCACCACGGGGTATTCCACAGGCACGGTGAACGGATAGAGCGCATCCGTGGTATTCAGCATCAGGTAGTTGCGCGTCTTGTTCGCATCGAGCTGCCAGTATGCCAGATGCTGACCGTCGGGGCTCCAGCGGAAACCGTCGCGGCAGTCCAGCTCTTCCTCGTACACCCAGTCGAAGGTGCCGTTGATAAGCTTGTCGGTGCCGTCGGTGGTGAGCTGGGTGATGGCGTGGTCGGCCAGGTTTTCCACGAACAGGTTGTGGCCGCTCACGTAGGCCACCCGGCGGCCATCGGGCGAGAACTTAGCAAACATCAGCGACGACTCGGGCCGGCCCTTGCCCAACTGCGTGAGCTGCCCGGTGCCGGTATCAAACACCCAGTAGTCACCGCGCGTGTCGTAGCGCCACACCTTCTTCGTATTGGTATTGAGCAGAATAAGGCGGCCGTTATCAGAGAGCGCCACGCGGCGCACCCCCAGCGGGGCCGTCTGGCCTGCCGGCGTGAGCTGCCGCTTACTGAGCAGCGTGCGGACCTGGTCGGGCTGGCGGATGTCGAGCTGCACGACAGAATCGGGGCGCACCTGCAAGTAGCCGTAGCCGTCTTTGGTCCATTGGGTGCTGGGGCTTTGGGCCCAGGCGGTGGCGGCCAGGGCTACCAAGGCCCCGGCCAGGCTTGCCCGGCGGGCAACGTAATGCTTCATCAGGAAATCAGTCAAGGGGAACGTGCTAATAAGATTTTAAAGCTAGGGCCATTTCGAACGAAAAATCCCCGTCAGTACTAACCGACGGGGATTTTTTCACTTGGTTGCCTGCGGCATCTACATGAGCTTGGCGGCAACAGGCCGCCGGGGCCGAACTCACTTCAGGTCAATCACCGACATGGTGTGCGGCGCATCCGACTTGGTGTTGGCGAAGTGCTTCACCGGGTGGTCGAAGTCGGAGATGTAGAGGCGCTTGCCCTTCAGGAGCACCTCGGCGGGCTGGTCGAGCTTGCCGCCGGCACCGTCGGTATCGGGGTTTTGGGCCAGAGTCGTCACCTTATTGCCGTTGCGCAGGTCCACGATTTCAATGGAATTTTCACGCGAGTTGCACACGTACATCTTGTCGGTAGCGCGGTCGATGACGAGTCCGTCCACACAGGGCAGCGGCTTGCCGCTCAGCGCCAGGGTTTCCTGTTTGGCGAGGCTGCCGTCGGGGTTCAGCGTTACTTTATACAGCTTGCCATCGCCAAACGAGCCGGTGTAGATGCTGCCTTTGCTGTCGTAGTCGATGCCGTCGGCGCCGTTGTCGACGCCGGTTTCGTTCACCGTGGTCGAGAACATGGCCAGTACGTGCGGGTCCTTGGTTTTAGGCTTCAGATGCACGGTACCCTGGCTCAATTCGGCCAGCGAAAACTTCATGATGGCGCTGCCCTTGTCGTTGTCGGGCAGGTCCCACTGGCTGTCGGTCACGTACAGCGTGTTGCCTTTCCAGACCACGCCGTTGGCCAGCGCGAAGTTGTCGACCACTGTGGTAATGGCCCCGGGCTTACCGTTTTTCATGGCCACCTTCATCAGGCGCGATTTGAAATCCTTGCTGTTTTCGTACTGGTTTTCGGCGTAGTACAGGTTGCCATCGGGGCCGAAAGCCAGGTCCATGGGCGCGGCTTTTTTGGTGGTGGGCTCTACGGGCAGGTTGGCGACGAAGGGCTTGAGCGTAGTGCCGTCAATCTCCATCAACGAGGCGGGCTGGCTGTTGTCGGCCAGGTTGGGCACCGAGAGGATGAGGTGGCCGTTGGGGGCCAGCGCCAGGCCGTCGGGCGTGTTGTGGGCGTCGTCGAGGGTGAAGAGCAGTTGCGGGCTGCCGATGGTGGGGATGGAGCCGGCGGGCAGCCCCATGGTATCGGCAGTAGTGGTGGTGTTGGCCGTGGAGTCGGCTTGGACCACGGCTTCTTTGTTCACGGCTTCGTCCTGGGTTTTGGGCGGGTTCGACTGGCAGGCCGCCAGTAACGTGCCGCCAAGTAGCAGCGGAAATAGCTTGCGCATATGTTTTGGTGAAGAAAGTGTGAAGGGAAAAAGGCCTTGGCAAAGCCGAATGGGCTGATTCTTAACGGCTGCCCGGGCGGTGGGTTGCGCGGCCGGCCTGCCTCCACATGGGCTAACCGCCACCGTGGCCGGCCGTTTCCACTGGGCTTGCGTACCTATCTTGCCGAAAATTCTTTTTTACCACCCTCCAACTACCGTGGCCGCCCCAACCGGCCCGGCTTCCCTGCTCATGGCTCCAATCAGCGATAAACAAGTCGTCACCATCACTTACGACCTCAGCGTGACCGACGAAAACCAGGAAAAAGTATTGGTTGAATCAGCCGAAGCCGATGCACCCATGGTCTTCCTGTTTGGCCACAGTGGCCTGCCCGAAGAGTTTGAAGCCCAACTCGATGGCAAAAACCCCGGCGATTCATTCCAGTTCAGCCTCACCCCCGAGCAGGCCTACGGCGAGTACGACGAGCAGGCACTGGTTGAAATCCCCAAAGAAGTTTTCCTCATCGATGGCAAGCTGGACGACGAGATGCTCCAGCCCGGCAACTTCCTGCCCATGGCCGACAACGAAGGCAACCACATGCAGGCCAAAGTAATAAGCATCGGCGACTCGGTCGTAAAGATGGACTTCAACCACCCGCTGGCCGGCATGGTGATGCACTTCACCGGCAAGGTGCAGGACGTGCGCGAAGCCACCGCCGATGAGCTGGCCCACGGCCACGCCCACGGCGAGGGCGGCCACCAGCACTAGCGGCTGGAGCGGCGGCTGGTAAGCAGCCCAATCAAGCCCGCCATGCCGAACGGAACCGAAACAGCTCTACGGCAATAGTAATTTATTTACTACAGCGGCGAAGGTGTTTCGGCTCCGCTCGGCATGGCGGGCTTTTTTAGACTTGTTTGCCTCCAAGCAACTCCGCCACGTACTGCCGCAGCTCTGGGAAAAATCCCCGGAAATCGGCCTCATATTCTTTGTAATTAGCCACCAGCTCCGTGGCAGCGGTTTCCATGCCCGAGCCGGCCGATGCGCGGCGGCTGAGGCCACCGAGGGCGCGGCCAATGCCGTCGGTTTCGGCGTAGCCCAGCAGCCAGTTGTGCTGCGTCATATAAAACAGCATCTGCTGCACGCGGGGCGGCATTTCGGCGGCGCGGGCTTGCAGCAAAGCGTACACGCGGCGGGCGAAATCAGGCAGTTTTTCCGGGGAGAATTCCGCGAAGTTTCGGGCCAGAAAATGGTCCAGAAACATGTCCGAAATCACACCGGCGTACTTGCCGTAGCCGGCGGCGCGCAGGCGCTGGGTGCTGCGGCGCACCACCGGGTGCTGGTCGGTAAAGGTGTCGATGGCGCGGTGCAGCCGGATGCCGGTCTGCACGGCGGGCGGGTAGTTTTCGAGCTGCTTGCCGGGCACCGAATCGGCGATGAAGTTGCCGAGCAGCAGGTCGGCATACGCGGCCGAACGGGGGTTGCCAGAGAGGAAAAGGTGGGCCAGAAAATTCATGATGGCGGGTAAGATACGGGCCGGCGGAGGCAATTATTCAACCCCGGCCGGCTGGCTGCCGTAAGCCCTTATGCCGCCGGCTTGTTTTAAGTAGCGGCCGGTTCTTTCACCCCCCAACTCTCTTCCCCATGTCCGATAAGTCGCCCGTAACCCACGACCTGACCCAACTGTTCGATAAAATCAAGGAAGTCCGCATGGCCATGCTCACCACCACCGACGAGCACGGCAGCCTGCACTCCCGCCCCATGGCCACCATCAAGCCCGGCGAAGACCAAGCCCTGTATTTCCTCACCGATGTGAATTCGGCCAAAGTATACGAGGTAAAAAAAGACAGCCAGGTGAACCTGAGCTATTCGAGCCCCGAAAGCAACGTCTACGCCTCCGTGTCGGGCCGGGCCAATTCCAACCGCGACGAAGCCAAAATTGCCGAGCTTTGGAGCGAGCCCATGCGCGCTTGGTTCCCCAAAGGCAAAGAAGACCCCAACATCACCGTCCTGAAAGTGACGGTAGACAAGGCCGAGTACTGGGATTCGCCCAGCAGCCTCCTTTCGCGGGCCTACGGCTACGTGCGGGCGGTAGTGACCGGCGAAGGCAGCAAAGACGACGACGTGAACCAGCACGCTCAGGTGCAGCCCAAGTAGGTTTTGAAACCGTGATTATGAAAGGCCGGAAGCAATTCCGGCCTTTTTTTGTTGCTTGAAATCCGCTGGACGGCGGCTTACCCGTTTTTCGCACGAATGCACCTTACCACCCTCACAGTTTTCACCCTCAAAACCGGTCACCGGCGCTGGGCACTGGCCCAGATGGGCACCGCCCCGCCCCGGTTAAAACGGGTGCCGGGCCTTCGGTTTTTCAAGTTGCTGGGCAGCGGGGCCGCCAACGGCTTCGGCCTGTGGCCCAATTTCGACCGCTACGGCTTCATGGCCGTGTGGGATGATGTAGCCCGGGCGGAGGCCTTCTTCAGCCGGCACCCGCTGTGGGCGGCCTACGAGCAGCGCAGCGCCGAGCAGTGGACCGTGCGCCTCGCCCCCATCAAAGCCCAGGGCCTGTGGGATGGTCAAAACCCTTTTGACTACCACGCCAGCGCCGTTTCAGCCCCGCCCAATACGCCCGTAGCCGTGCTCACCCGGGCCAGCATCCGCTGGCGCAAAGCCCCGCGCTTCTGGAAATTTGTGGAGCCCACCAGCGCGGCACTGGCCCACGCGGCGGGCGTGCGGGCCGCCATCGGGCTGGGCGAGCTGCCGATAATTCGCCAAGCTACCTTTAGCGTGTGGGAATCGGCCCAGGCCATGCAGGAGTACGCCTACAAAGACGTCACGCACCGCGAGGTCATCAAGCTCACGCGCCGCGAAAATTGGTACGGCGAGGAGTTGTTCGCCCGCTTCCAGGTACTGGGCAGCGCGGGCACCATTGATGGCCGGGAGCCCCTGGCCGGGCTTATGGCCCGGCAGGGCTAATCGCGCAGGTTGTAGCGGTGCAGCCAGGCGCGGCCGTTGGCCGTGAGCTCGGGGTGCGGGTCGGACTCTACCTGCACCCCGGCCGGGTGCGACGTGGGCCGCTCGCCGGGGCCGGTATACCACACCACATTGCCGGGCGTGGCCCCGGGGGAGGTGATAACCCGATTGCGGCCGTCGCCGTCGTACAGGTTCACGGCGATGCCCTCCGGCAACGCGCCGCGCAGCTCAAACAGGTCGTCGCCGCCCAGGCCGTACAGGTCGAGCTCAGGAGTAATTTTTCGGTTGAAGGTGCGGTCTGTCACGAGGCTGTCGGGCCGGCCGGGGCGCTGGGCCAGCAGCTGCACGCGCAGGCTGCCACCGGCCTCGCTCAGGATAAATCGCTCGGCCTGGTCGGTGCCAATGAGCCAGGCCTGCTTGTTCAGCAGGGCGTAATACTGCTGGGCCACGGCCGGCAATTGCGCGCGCCGGGCGCGTAGCATAGGCACGAATTTCGCCGCCAGGCGGGCCTGCGTTTCGGCGGGGCCGGAGTTGAAGGCCCGGGCCAGCACGGCATCGCTCAGGCTGGCCCGGACGGAATCGGCCACCTCCCGGAAATCATTTGCGCTCAGGCTGGTGAGCAGCGTGCGGTCGAGGGCGCGGGCCGTGGAGGTGAGGCCATCCACGTTTTCCAAGCGAATGGTGGCCCGAAAGGTCTGGTACTTGGGTGCAAACCACGACACCAGCCGCGTCACCAGCCCGTCATCAAACAGGAAAAAGGCCTGGTCGCGGTCGCGCGGCACGGGCCGAAACGCCACCCGGCCGGCCTGCGGAAACATGGCCCAGCGCCACTGGTCTTCGCGGCGGCTCCAGTCGCCCACCAGCACGTCGAGCAGGCGGGCGCGCAGAAAGGCGCGGGCGGGCACGTGGGCACTGGGCCAGCGGCGCAGCGCGGCCAGCATGTGGCGCGAGTTCACCACCTGGGGCGCGTGGCCGAAGCTGGCCACCGGGCGCTGGTCGCCATCGGGCCGCTCCTCAAACAGGTACAGCGCGTTGGCGTAAGCGGCGCTGAACTTGCCCAGGCCAGGGTCAGGCCCCACGAATACCAGCCGGGGGTTGGCGTGCAGCACCCCGGCCGCCTCGGCCAAGAAGGCGGCCGGATACGCCCCGAAAGGCTGGGTGGCGCTGGTCTGGTCCTTCAGCAGGCCGCGCAGCAGGTTTCTTTTCCAGCCGGGGCTAAGCGCGGCGCTCATGTCCTTGTCTACGGAGCGCAGCACGTATTCGCGGCCGTTGGGCGCGTGCAGGCGCAGGGTGTGGCTCTGGTAGCTGCCGCCCGCCTGCATGGGCACCAGGCCGCCGGGCACGGCGGTGGCCAGCCGCAGCACCGGCACCGTCACCGGCGTGGCCCACACACTGCGGTAGTGGGTGCCAAAAAAGAACTTCCAGGCGGCGCTACGGGCATATTGTGGCCCGGCTGCCAGTTGCACCGTGGCCGAGTCCGCGCTCCATCGCGGACCTGCCACGCCCGCCGCCCGATGCTCGCCGCAGCCGCCTAAAACGACGGCCACCGCGCCAATGCACCCGCCCCGCACCCACGTTCCCCATCCAGCAGCCAGGCCCGGCATAAGCAGTAATTTTCCAAAACGCGGAGAGCTCATCGGGATAAAGGCAGGTATTTTACGGTAGAACAGGGCGCCAAATGCACGGCCAGGGCCATCCACCGCCCACCTTTACGGGGAAGCTGCGTTAAAGGCTCATTCGCGCTTGCCCGCCTTTCCCGAATGCCTCCTCAACTTGTTCGCTGCTCCGGTTCTTACCCGCGCCTGCTGGTGCTGCTGGGCCTGGGGCTGACCGCTGGCGGCTGCGCCCGCCACAACTATTTCCAGCCCGATGCCCGCGTCGGCCCCGGCAGTACCGCCACCCTGCCGGCGCAGGCCGATTCGGTGCTGGCCACGGCCGGCCGCCAGTACAACCGCCACTCGGGGTTCTACCGGTTTTTTCTGGGCCGCCACTACCGGCGCGTGTGGGCCGCCCCCGCCCAGGTAGCCGTGCTGAACCTGGCCGCCGCCGCTCCCGGCGGCCTCACGGCGGGCAAGGCCGGCGGCGGCTACCAAAGCATCAGCATGACCCTGAACGGCCGCCAGCAGCGCGAATATGCCCTGCGCGCCCTCGACAAGGAGCCTTATAAGACCCTGCCGCTGCTGCTGCGCCACTCCTTCGTGCTCAACGTGGTGCGCGATGCCACTTCGGCCGCCATCCCGTACGGGGCGCTCACGGTGCCGCCGCTGGCCCAGGCGGCCGGCGTGCCCCACACCCGCCCGCGCCTCGTGTACGTGCGGCCCGATGAAACCGGCCTGGGCGAGTCGTCCGCCCGGTTTCAGGGCAAGCTGGCACTGCTCGAAGAGAAGTACAACTCCCCGGCTGCCCGCACGCCCGACCTGGCCGATGCCGTCGATTTTGACGGGGGCGAGGCCATGCTGAAAAAGGTGTACCACCATCCCTCCTACTTCATCGACCAGCCCGCCTTTCTGCGCGCCCGCCTGCTCGACGTGTGGCTCGGCGACTGGGACCGGCACGAGGGCCAGTGGAGCTGGGCCGCGTTCAGGGAAGCCGGGGGCCGCGTGCGCTACCTCGGCATTCCGAAGGACCGCGACCAGGTGTATTTCCGGTTCGATGATGGGGTGATTCCCTGGCTGGCATCCCGGCCGTTCATCGCCCCGCAGTTTCAGACGTTTCGCAACGAGTACAACAACATGGCCGGGCTGGTATTTCAGGCGAGGTTTATCGACCAGCGCGGCCTCTCGGCCATGACGCGGGCCGATTTCCAGCGCACCGCCCGCGACCTGCAGCGCCGCCTGCCCGATTCCGTGATTGAGCGCGCCCTGCACCGCCTGCCGCCCGCCGTGTTTGCGCTGGAAGGCCCCCGCCTCGGCACCGCCCTTAAGGCCCGGCGCGCAACCCTGCCCCACGCCGCAGATGCATATTACCTCACCCTGGCCCACGAGCCCACGCTGGGCGGCACGGCCGAGGCCGAGCGCTTCGTCGTGCATCGCTACGCTGATTCGACCACCGTCCGCGTGTTTTCCAAAGCCCTCAGCCAGCTTTCGGCCGGCGACTCGCTCCGTTTCCGGCGCACTTACTACTCCGCCGAAACCAAGGAGCTAAGCCTCGACGGCCTGGGCGGCGACGACGTGTTTGAAGTAACCACCGCCGCCACCCGCCGGCCCATGCCCGTGCTACTCTACGGCGGCGAGGGCCACGACCAGTTGGTGCTGCAAGGCAGCAGCCGGCGGCTCAAGCTCTTCGATGAAGCCTCTAATATAACGGCCGCCGGCAGCCTCCGCCCCAGCCTCCCCAAGAAGAAACACCGCGCCTACAACCGCCTCAACGACGATTAAGCGAGGCTGCTCCAAAATCCACCCAGCCTTTTTCAGTCCCCGGCCGTTCAAAGCCCAAACTTATTACGCTGCTTGCTCTTGATGTTTCTCCGTTTGCGCTTTTATACATTGATGGGAGGCGCACTGGCTGGGCTGCTCGGCACCGGCTGCATTCGCAAGCAGTTTTTTCAGCCCGATGCCCGGCTCGATGCCACTACGCCCCTGCCCACCTCGGCCGACAGCGTGCGCGGGGCCACCGCCGGCCGGCAATACGCCCGGCACGGCGGCCTCTACAACGCGCTGGTGGGCCGGCACCACCGCCCCACTTGGGCGGCCCCGGTGGCTGTGCCGGTGCTGCGCCTGGCCACCGTGCAGCCCGGCGGCCTCACTCCTGGCAAAGTGGGCGGCGGCTTCAACAGCACCAGCCTGGGCCTGACGGGTGCCGACGGCCGCGCCTACGTGGTCCGCACCGTGGACAAGGACCCCATCCGGGCCATGCCGGAACTGGTGCGGGGTACTTTCCTCATCAATATGTTGCGGGATAATATTTCCTCCACCAACCCCTACGCCGCGCTGGTGGTACCGCCTTTGGCCGCCGCCGCCGGGGTGCCGCACGCCTCCCCGCGCCTGTTTTACGTGCGGGCCGATGACCCGGCTTTTCAGATCGACTCGTTGCGCCACTTCCGGGGGCAGCTGGCTTATCTGGAAGAAAAAGCCGCCCCAACTACCCCACCGCCCACCGCCGCCATCAACAGCACCAAGGCGTTTGCCACTGCTTTCGCCAGCCCCGAGCAGCGCTTCGCCCCGGCCGACCTGCTGCGGGCCCGCCTGCTCGACGGCTGGCTGGGCGACTGGGACCGCCACCCCGGCCAGTGGAGCTGGGCCGTAACGGCCCCCACCGAAGCTGCCCCCGCCGCCCTCCTGGCTTTGCCCAAAGACCGCGACATGGTGCTCTACCGCCTCGATGATGGCGCACTGGGCTGGCTCGCTGGCCATCTGTTTTTGCGGCACTGGGTCACGTTTGGCACCCGGTATAAACACCCGGCTGGCCTGCTCGGCTCCGGGCACTACCTCGACCAGCGCATTCTGGCGGGCCTAAGCCGCGCGCAGTTCCGAGCCGCCGCCGTGGCCATGCAGCAGCGCCTGCCCGATACGCTCATTGCCCGCGCCATTCACCGCTTGCCTGCTGCCGCCTTCGCTATTGAAGGCCCGCGCACCATCGCGGCCCTGCAAGCCCGCCGCGCCGCCCTGCCCGCGTTGGCCGACGGCTTTTACCTCGATTTGGCCAAGCGTCCGCGCATCGGCGGCACGGGCCAGGCCGAACGGTTCACCATAGCGCGCTACGCCGATTCGACGGTGGTAACGGTCCAATCACTGGCGGCCGGTGCTACGGCCGCGCCGCTGTTGCGCCGCGCTTTTTTGCCTGCCGAAACACGGCTTATCCAACTGGAAGGCTTAGCGGGTGATGACGTTTTCACCGTGGAAGAGCACGGCGCTACTGCCGCCGGCAAGCCCGCCATCCGCATCTACGGCGGCGCGGGCACCGATGAGTTTCGCGCTACTGGTGGTAGTCGGGGTATTCGGTTTTCGCAGGAAAGCGCACCGGCTAAGCGCGCTTACGATAAGCCGCCGGAGGAATAATTCTGCTGAATACAATAATAACGCATGAGGTAGGGAACGGGGCTTGCCCCCGCCCGTCGTTGAAAGGCTCGTATTTGAATCGTTCAACGACGGGCGGGGGCAAGCCCCGCACCCTACCAATGCCTCACGCCTGGTCCAGCATTTTCAGCACCAGCCGCTCCACGGGCGTTAGTGGGTCGTCGGCGTGGGCTTCGGCGTCGTGTTTGCGCAGGTAGTCAATCAGCTGGCCCGATTTGAACAGCTCCACCACCTGCGGGTGAATGTAGTATTTCGAGCACACCGTAGGCGTATTGCCCAAGCCGTTGGCTACTTCCTTCACGGCTTTCTTGATGACTTTTTCGGGGGGCAGCTCGGGTTCTTCGTTCAGCACGGCTTCCAGGCAGCTCACCATTTTCACGGTGCCGCCCCAGGTGCGGAAGTCCTTGGCCGACAGCTGCAGGCCGGTGTGGCGGTGCAGGTAGTCGTTCACATCGCCCGATTCCAGGGCGTGGCGCTGCCCATCGGCCGAGTAAAATTGGAACAGGTGCTGGCCCGGAATTTCCTTGCACTTGCGCACCAGCCGGGCCAGCTTGGCATCGTGCAGGGTCACGTCGTGCGGCACGCCTTTTTTGCCCACAAAACTGAAATTAACTTTGGCTCCTTCGATGGCTACGTGCTTGTCCTGCAAGGTACTGAGGCCGTAGCTGGGCTTGGTTTTACCGTTCTTTTTGGCATACTCCTTATTGCCGATGCGGATAAACGACTGGTCCATGAGCGTGAGCACCAGGGCCACCACTTTTTCGCGGTCGAGGGCAGCGCGGCGCAGGTCCTTGCTGAGCTGCTGGCGCAGCGGCCCCAGCTTTTCGCCGAAGGTGCGCAGGCGCGAAAACTTGGTCAGGCTGCGCATTTCGTCCCAGGCCGGGTGGTAGCGGTACTGCTTGCGGCCGAGGGTATCGTGGCCCGTCACCTGCAGGTGCGTGGTGGCCGAGGGCGAAATCCAGACTTCCGTCCAGGCCGGTGGAATCACGAAATTGCTGATGCGGTCCAGCGTTTTCGGGTCGGTTACCTTCTGGCCTTTGGCGTCGTGGTACACAAAGTTTCCGGTGCGCGTGGGCTTGCGGGTCAGGCCGGGGCCCTGGTCGGTGGCGTAGCGCAGGCCGGCCATTTCGGCCTGCCGGGCAGGGTCTTTGTACACAATATGCGCCTCATCCTGGGGCTGGAGCGTCTTTTTGCGGGTTTTGGGTTGGGCGGTTGTGGTGGGCATGGATAGAGCGGAAGTAGCCTTGAATTTGGGCGTCGGGGTTCTACGGAAAAAGGCCGGCAGAGGCCGTCCCACTGTAGCGCGGACTTTGTAGTCCGCGAGTTCAAACGACTACCTATCCTCCCAACATCCTTCACTCGCGGACTACAAAGTCCGCGCTACACCGGCCATTGCCGGCCATCGGCCGTAGGTTTGCTCCATGAAGCTGCCTGCTGCCCTTTCCAATCTTTCCGAGTGGACCGACCACTTGTTCACTCGTTTTTCGGCCCGGCGCGGCTGGCTGCGGCCCCTGCAAATCGACGCGTATCGCAGCTACGGCACGGCCAGGAAATTCTACATCAAAGGCCGCCTGCTGGCCGACCCCGGCCTGGTTGCGGCCACCGCTACTGACTCGCGCTGGCGCAATTTTCGCAGCATGGTGCGCCGCTTCAACAGCCGCGAAGTAGCCGGGGCCGACCTCGTGGCCGAGCTGCCCGACGGCAGCCAGCACCTCGTCAGCACCGACGACGAAGGCTATTTCACCCTCGTCATCGAGCCCCACGCGCTGCCGGCGCCCGTGGCCTACCTCTGGTATCCGGTGCCGGTGCGCGTGGCCCGGCTGCCCCGGTTCCTGAAGCTGCCCCCCGAGGCCATTGCCACCGAGGCCGCCGTGCTGGTACCGCCCGCCAGCGCCGAGTTCGGCGTGATTTCCGACCTCGACGACACGGTGTTTGAAACCAGCGCCACCAATATTTTCAAGATGCTGGGTCGGGTCCTGTTCAGCAATGCGCAGTCGAAACAGCCGTTTGCGGGTGTGGCCGAATTCTACCGCCGGCTCCAGCACGGCCGCACCGGCCGGCCCGACAACCCGTTTTTCTTCGTCAGCAGCAGCCCCTGGAACCTCTACGACCTGCTGGCCGAGTTTCTGAGCCTGCACGACATTCCCACCGGCCCGCTCCTGCTACGCGACCTCAGCATTGCCCGGCCCAAAACCACGCCCCCACCCGGCATCACGGGCTCAGCCGCCATCCACTTCGCCCACAAGCTCCACGAAATCGACGACCTGCTCACCACCTATCCCACGCTGCCCTTCGTCCTCTGCGGCGACAGCGGCCAGGAAGACGCCCGCATCTACCGCGAAGTGGTGCGCCGCCACCCTGGCCGCATCCGCGCCATTTACATCCGCGACGTGCAGGTGCCGGAGCGGGCCGCGCTGGTCGGGCCAATTATCGAGGAGCTGAAAGTGGCAGGCGTGCCCATGCTGCTGGTGGCGGATTATGCGGCCGCCGCCGCCCACGCGGCGGGGCTGGGATTGGTGGTGTAGGCGCAGGCCTTCGCGCAAGGATTTGCCGCCTGCTGGCCGGAAACCAATGCTCCGGGCGCCCGTTATTTTCCCGGTTTCAGGGTCCAGTAGCTTTGCCCACCCACCGAAACTTTTTGCAGGGACGGACGCTGGTCCGGCCGCTTCCGGCCCACAATCAAGCCGCCCAAATCCGTGAGCACCAGCGGCACCTCGGCGATGTACGAATGTCCCAGGCCAAAATTCAGCCCTAGTGCGCTCGGGTCGGCCTCCGAGGCCACAATGGTTTCCATGCCCCGCATCATGTATGGCCCTTTCGCATCGACCAGGCCAAGCCGGGGGTATTGGCCGTGGACCAGCCGCGAAGTCTGCAGCGCCCGGTCCTGGCTCGACGCGTAGAGCGTGGTGTGAATGCGGCTTTTCTCCAGCACCGGGGCAATGTTCCGGTTGAATACATCGGCGTCAATGTCGGGCGCGGCCAGGATTAGCTCCTGCACTTTGGTGGCCAGCTCGGGGTGCTCCACCAGCACGTCGCGCATTGCGCGCACCACCGGCCGGTTGCCCATGCTGTGCGCAATGATGTAGACCTGCTGCGCATTGGTACGCGTCAGAAAATCGAGCAGAAAGGCCTTGAAGTCATCCTGCGCCCATTCCGCGTTCTGCTCATCCACCACGTAGGGAACCACGGCAGCCTGTGACGGCCAGCTGAAAAACATCGGTACCCCCGGAAATTTCAGGTCGAAATGCATCTGGGCCGTGCGCCGGGCCGCCTCGGCAAATGACACGTTATAGCCGTGTACAAACACAAAAGCTGCTGACTTTTTGCTGGCTGCCACCTGCGTGCGGAGCTGCGCAAAAAAAGCATCCTTGGCCAGCAGCTGGGTGCGCCGCAACATCACGTTCGTATACGGATTTTCCTGCCCCAATATCCCCGGGCGCTCCATCTCCCCGGCTTTGTGAATCCCCGGAATGCTTACTTCGGCCATCCCGTAGCGCACGTCCGTCCCCCGGGCATTGGTAAAGGTATTGACCGGCGTGCCCGGCCGGCGGTCGGTGGCAAAGTACACCTGCACCTTCGTGAAGGTTGCGCTCGGGTCGGCCCGCGTTGGTCCGGTTGAGCCGACGATTTGCAGCAGTTCTTTTTCGCCCGACAACAGATAGAATCTGGGGGGCATAAAAAACTTTTTCCCCTCCCCAAAATCTTCCTTATCAATCGAATAAACACGACTGGCGTACCCCAAGTAGCTTATGGTCAGGGTATAGGTGTCAAGCGGCAGCAGTAAGCTGAATTCCCCTTTGGAGTTGGTGGCTACCCCTACGTTTTTTCCTTTCACCACCACCGTAGCGCTGGTGATTGGATGCCCATGCACCGAATCCATCACCGTGCCTCGCAATTCCCGGAGCGAATCGAGCGGCTGGGTGGCCAATGGCGTTGGGGCCTGGGCTTTTGCGCTTAGGCACAACCCAAGCAGGCCCACCAGCCACCACCACCTGACGGCGATACGCGGGATGGAAATCACAGTGCCGAAAAAGGCTCCGTGGTTATACTGTCTAATAAACATTATTTTCATACAAAGAGGTTACAGTCGGCAATCACCAACCCCCAAAGTAAAGAAAATTCACATAAAATTCTGCTTACATACCATTTAATTAGTTGGTGTGGTCGGCCACAACCACCCACCGGCCGTCAATCTGCCGCAGCACCAATAGGAAATACCCCTGCAAATCGCCTAGCGCCGCCGGCCGGGCCAGGTGCCAGTGCCCCACCACCTGCGCTGCCGTGGGCGCTACCAACGTCACCCGCAGCCCGCTGAAATCCAGCTGGCCCATGGCGGCGGCGTTGGGGTAATTCTTCTGGTAATTGGCCAGCGTGGGCTGCCAGCCGTAAGTCGGCCCCTTCCGCCCGATGAACACCAGCGAATCGGACTGCCAGTAGCCCTGCATGAAGCCGGGAATATCGCCCCGGTTCCAAGCCGCCGTCTGGGTCGTGAGCACCTGCACAATGGCCCGGCGGGCGGCGGGCGGGTTGGTTTTGGGAGCCGCCTGCGCGGCCGCGTGGCGGGTGCCGCCCAGGCACAGCAGCAAACCCAGCGTCATTTTCGGGTTGGTCATTTGGTTAATCAGCGAGCGTGAGGGAAAAAATTTGGGTTCAGGCCCCAATCTCGCCAATAACCGGAAATAAGCCGTTGCCAGCGCCCGCCAAAAAGGGTTTTCAGCTGTTTACCAAACGATGCAAGCCCCGAATGGCGGCTTCTTTTCATCGAAAACACGCTTTATGACCACGCCCATCCTCACCGCCCAGGACACTGACCGCATCATCGAAATGGCTTGGGAAGACCGCACGCCCTTTGAGGCCATTGAGCAGCAGTTCGGGCTCAACGAGCAAGCCGTCATCACACTGATGCGCCGGGAGCTCCAGGCCGCCTCCTGGCGCCGGTGGCGCGCCCGGGTGCAAGGCCGCGCCACCAAGCACCGGGCCAAAAGCCAGGTCGATGACGCCCGGTTCAAATCCACGCTACAGCGCAGCATCACCGCCAATAAAATCTCCAAGCGCGGCTAAACCGCCTACTTCAGCATGTCGGCCACGTAGCGGGTGCCGCCCAGCCGGCGCATGTTGCGCAGCACCCGCAACTGCTTGGCCCGCGCCACCGGACCGGGGTTCGAGGCCCGGAAGCGGAGCGGGTTGGGCAGCACGCCGGCCAGCAGGGCGGCCTCGGCCGGACTCACCTGGCTGGCGGGCTTGCCGAAGTAGCGCTGGCTGGCCGCCTCCACCCCAAAGGTGCAGTCGCCCATTTCGGCCACGCTGAGGTACATTTCCATGATGCGGCGCTTGCTCCAGAGTGTCTCAATTAGCACCGTAAAATACGCCTCGGCAGCCTTGCGCACGTAGCTGCGGCCCTGCCACAGAAACACGTTTTTGGCCACCTGCTGCGAAATGGTGCTGCCACCCACGATGTGCTTGCCGTCGCCGTTCCAGTTGCGCTTGGCGGCGTTGGTCAGCGCGTCCAAGTCGAAGCCGTGGTGGATGAGGAAGCGCTGGTCCTCAGCCGCCACCAAGGCCAGGGGCACGCTGGGGGCCACTTCGTCGAGGGTGCGGAAGCGGTAGCGAATGTGCCGGGGCTCCTCCTGAATGCCGTAATAGCCCAGGCCTACGGGCGCGTGGGCGCGGCGGTCCAGCATCAGCCAGGTAGCGGGCGGGGCTACCCAGCGGTAAATTAGCACCCAGGCAATGGTGGTCAGAAACAGCGCGGCCGCTACTTGCAGCAGCAGGCGGCCGGTTTTTTTGAGCAATACGGAAACGTCGGGAATCAGCTTGGCAGAGGGCATGGAGCGCAAAAATAGCGCGTCCGGTGGGGTTTCGGCTTTCGCGCCTACCTTGCCGCCGGCTTCACCCACCACGGGTTTCGTCCGGCCCCCCAAAACCCAACTACCCGTTCCCGTTGTTGAGTCGGTAGTTACCTTCTTTTTCGCTTCGCTGCCCATGGCCCGCCTGATTCCGCTGTTCCCCTTAAATCTGGTCGTTTTTCCGGGCGAAAAACTGAACCTGCACATCTTCGAGCCCCGCTACCGGCAGCTGGTGCGTGAGTGCATCGAGCAGAACACCACCTTCGGCATCCCGCCCTATCTCGACAATTCCCTGAGCGAACTGGGCACCGAGATGCGCCTCATCAGCGTGGAACAAACCTACGCCAGCGGCGAGCTCGACATCCGCACCAAAGCCGTGGGCGTGTTTCGCATCAACAAATTCTACCGCCAGGCCCCCGGCAAGCTCTACGCCGGCGGCCTCGTCGAAGACGTGGTGCAGGACGACGTACCCGACCCGCTCCTGCGCGAAATCATCACCAAACAGGTGCGCCAGCTCTACGAAGCCCTCGGCCTGCGCAAGCTCCTGCTAGAGCTGGCCCCCGACTACTGCATCTTCGACGTGGCCCACCACATCGGTTTCAGCACCGAGCAGGAATACCAGCTCCTGGCCACCACCAGCGAGCAGGAACGCCAGGAAATGGTCCGCGAACACCTCGACACCATCCTGCCCGTCGTGCTCGAAACCGAGCGCCTCAAGGACCGGGTGCGCCTCAACGGCCACTTCAAAAACCTCACGCCGCCTAACTTCTAGACCGCAGATTTTGACGGATTCGACGGATAAGAACGGATTTGGGTGCATTACGCCAGTGTGATAAACATGCAAAAGGCCACTGCTTAGAAAGCAGTGGCCTTTTCAGTTGTTAACATATCAGCAGTCAAGTTACAGCAGGTATTAACCGAATCCGTTCTTATCCGTCAAATCCGTCAAAATCTGCGGTTCAGACTATTGCTTCAATCCCGCTGGTACGCCCTGCGGATATTCTGCCGCGATTTCCTTTTGCAATTCGCCAATGCGGTTGCCTGGGTCGGGGTGCGTGCTCATGAATTCGGGCGTGCTGCTGCGGCTTCCCTGGCTTTGCAGCATTTCCATCACTTTTATCATGGAACGGGGGTCGTAGCCGGCTTTGGGCGTGAAATCCACGGCGATTTTATCTGCCTCCAGCTCATCGTTGCGGCTAAACCGCAGGCTGATAACCTTGGCAATGGCGGCGGCCACGGCCGCTTTCGCCACCGAGCTGCCGGGGCTATTGGGGTCGTACGAGGCAATGCTGGCCGCGCCGGCCAGGCCCTGCGTCAGGTTCGATTTGGCTACCTGCTCGGCCGAGTGCCGGGCCACTACATGGCCTACTTCGTGGGCCAGCACGCCCGCCAGCTGGCCTTCCGAGGTCAGGTTTTTGAGCAGGCCCTGGGTGATGAATACCTGCCCGCCGGGCAGTGCGAAGGCATTGATTGTCTGGTCATCGGCCAGCAGGTGAAACTGAAATTTGTAGGGCGTCTGGCCCGCCTTGGTGCTACTGATGATTTTCTGGCCCACCGCCTGCACGGCGGCCGTGGCGCGGGCATCGGGGCTTTCGCCCCCGTACTGGGCTTCCATTTCGGGGGCGGCCTGCACGCCGAGGGCAATTTCCTGGTCGGCACTCATGTTGACGTGCTGGGTTTCGCCCGTCACCTCGTTGGTGGAAGTATGAAAGAAGTAGCCGAACAGGGATACCGCCGCCACGATAATGGCAATGATGAAGCGGAGATTTAAGCGCATGACAGGGGAAGAAAAAGGGTTGAAAAAGAAACGGGCGCAGCCATAGCTCACTGCTACGGGCCGCGCCCGATGCGCTTTAAACGCACCCTTTAACTTCTGGTTATTTAATTATTGCATTCGCCCCGCGCCGCCGCGCTGGCTGGCGAATGCCGAGGCCGCCGTGTCCACGTTCAGCCACTGCGAGCGGTAGCCCGCCCCCGCCGGCCCGTGCAGGTACAGCACGCTCCCGCCCCGAATGGCCTTCACAATGGCTTCCGTCTCGGCCACCGGCAGGGCCGGGCAGCCCTGGCTACGCCCCAGGCGGCCGTGCGCTTTCACAAAATCTTCGCACACGTACTCGGCCCCATGCATCACTACCGCCCGGCTCTCAGCGTTGGAATTGAAGCCCGGGTCCATCCCCGAAATTTTCAGCGACAGGCCGTGCTTGCCCACGTAAGTGGTTGGGGCGGTGCGATAAAAACCCAGGCTGCTCATCTCCGAGCCGTCCTTATTGGAAAACGCCAGCGGCTGGTCTTCCCCGCTGGCCTTGCCGTGGGCCACCAGCGTATGAAACAGCACTTTGCATTTTTCTACGTTGATAACCCACAGCCGCTTTTGCTGGCTGGATTGGCTAAAGTCAATCAGCGTGAGCACCGGCGGGGCGGCGGCATAGTTACCCGTCGAGCGCAGGTTGTAATAGCCCGCCAGCCCTTCCCGAAATACCGGCAACGACAGTCCGGATGCTCCCAGTCCCATTTTGGCATACATTGCCACGGCTTGTTGCATAAAGGCCACCTGGTAGTAGGCCCGCCGGGCGGGTGCCGGCAGTGCTCCTACGGCCGCCTTTTGGCTCTGCGCCGCCACGGGGTTGGCAGCAGCCAGCAGGCTCAATACCGCGATAGTGGAAAAAAACTTTCTGGCCATCAAATAATTAAAGCTATATGAAATTTTAACAATTTTAATACAAGCCCCTATACACAGGCAAGCCAAAAATAGTGCTTAGTTTCGCCAAGTCCCTACCAGCCCCAAACGTTTATCTAGCTTTTTTCTGATGTCAGCTGCATTTTTTTCTTCCTTTTTCAAGCAACTGGCTGGCGCAGCCCTTGGCAGTGCCCTTTTAGTTGGCTGCGGCCATGCCCTGCCCCAGGTGCCCGGCTTCGATGCCGCCACCTGGCGCGCCGACCCCTACGCCTGCAAAAACCAGCGGCGGGCGGCCGTGCCCGCCCTCACCCAAGCCAAAGAGCAGCTCTACGAAGCCCGGGCCGACGACGTAAACGCCCTGCTCGGCCCGCCGGATGAGGAAGAGCTACGCGCCGGCACCGAAAAAGTGTACTACTACTACCTGGAGCCCGGTTCCCAATGCAACGCGGGCCACGCCCGTTCGGGTGCTCCCTGCCTCAGCCTGCGCTTTGGCCCCCTGGGCACCGTCACCGAAGTGCTGACGGACCCACTGACCACAAAATAAAAAGGCCCGCTAGATTACTGGCGGGCCTTTTTATTTTGCAATGGTTTTGTTAACCGAGTCCGTTTCCAGTGTTAGCGGGCGCATTATTGGGCTGGCCGTTTTGCTGCTGGAGCTGGCTGAGCTGCGAAGGCGTCAGGATGCGGCTGCATTCCTGTTCAAACTGCGCTTCCAGCTCGGCGGCCTTGGCGGCGCGGGTGGCCTCGTCGGCTTTGTATTGCTGGTTGATGCTGTGCATACCGGCCAGTTTGGTACGGTTCAGGGGCAACAGCTTCAAAAACTGGCCCTCGTTGAGATGGAGCCGGCTGGTCATCTCCCGGGTTTCAGCCACGGCGGCATCTTCGGCAGATGATTTCCGAGCGATGGCGCTCTTTGCAGTGGGGTGTTCGGAAAGGCGGTCCGACATCTGCGCACGAGCTGAGAGGGATGCCAGCGCAAAAACGATAATGAGAGAATACTTGGACATAAAAAACATCTTTTTGTCAGCAACCACGAGCTGATTTTTCGCCAAACACCTGCAAGTTATTATTTAGTTTCTGTTTTGTCTAATTTCTCTTATAAAATCTAAAAAATGTAATACTGCTGAGCTCTGAAAAAGGCCCTCGAAAGGGCCTTTTTACGGGTCAAACCATCGTAACAGCGAGCTATTCTATACCCACTACTGCCTGATGCTCAGAAGATTTAAAATACTGCATGGCGATGAGTGACGTAACCACGCCGGTCATTGTGCCCAATAGAATGATGCCCAAGCCGCCAATGAGCACGCCCAGGTCGGCCCCGAAAAGGTCGCGGGCCTGAATTTGCTGCACAGCCGACTGGCTAATGCCGCCCAGCAGCCAGAAGAAAGCCCCCAGCAGCGCCGAGGCCGTCAGGGCCGTGATGATGCCGGTGCTAAAGCCCTGGAAATAGGACATATGCCGCCCCTTGGCCTGCTTGAGGCGGCGAATGGCAAAAACTACGCCTGCCGCAAGCAGCACAATATCGAGCGCACCGGCTTCAATTTTGCCCAGAAACCCGGCCGCCGCAGCCACGCCGGTGTAGACAGCCAGCACGGCAGCCGTAAATACGCCCATGCGGACGCCATTGCTTTCGGAAGTCAATTTGTTGTCTGCCATGCCCTAAGAGGTAAATTATGAAATTTGGCAGGCCTAACGGCCGCGCTACTGTCAGGCTATCTATACTTGCCCCCGTAGCGGAGGGTTGTATCCGCTGGGTTGGTCCGGGTTTGGGAGCGCCGTTATGGGCGGCTCCGGGCACTAATTGCCTTGCTAGTTAGTTATTTTCGTCAGGCTTGGCAACTACTTTTTTCGCGACGATTCCAACGGGGGTCCTGTTGCGTAATTTTGCCGGGCCGCCGCGCGCCAAATGCGCGGCTTTTGTGAGCTACTATTTTCTGACTGAATGATTTCGACCACCAATGTGAGCCTGCGCTACGGCAAGCGCATCCTGTTTGAAGACGTTACCGTTAAATTTTTGCCGGGCAACTGCTATGGCCTCATCGGGGCAAACGGGGCGGGCAAGTCCACGTTCCTGAAAATCCTGTCGGGCGAGTTGGAGCCGAACACCGGCTCGGTGGAGATGCCGGCCGGCCAGCGCCTGGCCGTGCTCAAGCAGAACCAGTTCGCCTACGATGACCAGCCCGTGCTGCAAACCGTGATTCAGGGCCACCAGCGCCTGTATGCGGTGATGAGCGAGAAGGACGCGCTCTACGCCAAGGCCGACTTTACGGACGCCGACGGCGAGCGCGCCGCCATTCTGGAAGGTGAGTTTGCCGACCTGGAGGGCTGGAACGCTGACTACGAAGCGGCCGAGCTATTGAGCGGACTAGGCATCACGGAGGACAAGCACTACTCGCTGATGTCGGACCTCGGGGCCAGCGAAAAGGTGCGCGTGCTACTGGCCCAGGCCCTTTTCGGCAACCCCGACGTGCTGCTGCTCGACGAACCAACCAACAACCTGGACGCTGAGAGTGTGCTCTGGCTGGAGAATTTCCTCGACTCGTTCCAGAACACGGTGATTGTGGTGAGCCACGACCGCCACTTCCTCGATGCCGTGTGTAACTACATGGCCGATTTGGACTTCTCGAAAATCACGATGTACCCCGGCAACTACAACTTCTGGTACGAGAGCAGCCAGCTGGCCCTGCGCCAGCGCCAGGACGTGAACAAGAAAACCGAGGACAAGCGCAAGGAGCTCGAAGAGTTTGTGCGCCGCTTTTCGGCCAACGCTTCGAAATCGAAACAGGCCACCAGCCGCCAGAAACTGTTGCAAAAGCTGACGCTGGAGGAAATCAAGCCCTCGTCGCGCCGCTACCCATACATCGCCTTCAAGCCCGAGCGCGAAGCCGGCAACCAGTTGCTGGAGGTGAATGGCGTGGCTAAGACCGTGGACGGCCAGTCGGTACTCAAGAAAGTATCGTTTACGTTGGACAAGGGCGACAAAGTGGCCATCGTGGGCCGCGACGACCGGGCGGCGTCCCTTCTGTTCGACATTATTTTTGGCGAGGCCACGCCCGACAAGGGCGAGTATAAGTGGGGCACGACCATCACGCCGAGCTATTTCCCCAAGGAAAACAGCTCCTTCTTCCAGGCCGATAACATGAACCTGGTGGACTGGTTGCGGCAGTATTCGGTGGAGAAGGACGAGAGCTTTGTGCGCGGCTGGCTGGGCCGGATGCTGTTTTCGGGCGAGGAATCGCAGAAGAAGCCCAACGTGCTGAGCGGCGGCGAGAAAGTGCGCTGCATGCTCTCGAAAATGATGCTGGAAAGCGGCAACGTGCTGGTGCTGGACGACCCGACGAACCACCTAGACCTGGAAAGCATCCAAGCCCTGAACAACGGCTTGAAGGAATTCTCCGGCTCGCTTATCTTCGCTTCGCACGACCTGCAGTTCATCGAAACCGTGGCCAACCGCATCATCGAGCTCACGCCGGATGGCATCATCGACCGGCGCATGAATTACGAAGAGTATCTGGCCGATGAAACGCTGAAAGCCCAGCGCCAGAAAATGTACCAAATGGCTTAAGCAATCGATGAATCGCGGCCGGAAAATGAATAATTTTCCGGCCGCTTTCGTTACCCGGCTGTGCGCCGTCACTCCACTTACCTCCTTTTTTACTTCTCCGAATGAAACGTCATTTGCTTCCGGTACTGCTGTTGGTTGCGGCGGCTGGGCTGCCCACTTTCCGGGCGCAGGCCCAGGACAAGCCCGTGCTGAACACGGCCCCGCCTGCGCCGCAGCCGGCCCAGCCCCGGCCCGTGCAGCCCACGCCGGTGCCCGCTACTGCCCCGGAGCCCGCGCCTACCCCCGAGCCGACCTATAACGCCCCCGTGCAAACAACGCCCGACGCGCCTTCAGGCCTGGATTTCCCTAACCGGAAGGCCACCAAGGCCGGTGGCGCGGAAGACAAGCCGCCGACGAAGAAGTTCCTGTACACCAACTTTGGCCTGGGCTATTCTTCCTACGATTACCTCAACCGGTTCAACGTGAGCCTGGCACCGGCCATCGGGTACCGCATCACCGACAAGTTTGCCGTTGGCCCGGGCATTTCCTACGCCTACAGCAGCTACTCCATTGCGGGCAACCAGGGCTACCCGTACACGCCGGATGGCACCCTGACGAGCAACGGGGCCAGCAGCGTATCGACCAGCAGCCTGGGTTTCAAAGCCTTTGCCCAGTACATCGTGTACAAGGAGTTTTTTATCCATGCCGAGTACGAGGTGACCAACGCGCAGCTCATCTTTGAAGGCCCCAGCAACTACCTGTTCAAGCAGAGCAAAACGGTCACAACGCCGTTGGGGGGCGTTGGCTACCGTTCTTACCTGGGCGAGAATGCCGCCCTGGATGTGGTTGCCCTCTACAATTTCGACAACTCCATCTATTCGCTTTACCCCGGTTTTAACCTGCGCTTCAGCCTGTTGTTCAACATCGGCAAATAGCCGCGCCCCTTGCACACAAAAAAGCCGCTCCATTGCTGGGGCGGCTTTTTTGCGTTTTTAAGTTAACCCTTTCGGATTGCGCTAGACAGCGCTTCGGCCGCTAATGACGCGCAGCAGGATGGCGATGATGGCAATAACCAGCAGAACGTGAATGATGCCGCCGGTGAAGAAGCCGCCGAAGAAGCTTACTGCCCAGATGATGACCAAAATGACGGCGATGATATACAGGAGGTTACCCATGGCTGTGAGGTGTTAAAGAAGAATGAAGGGGAGGTGAAAAATGTTAGAGATGTGTCTCTGGGGCATTGTACGGGGTGTTTATTAAAAGGATATATTAAATGAAAAAATATTTCGCTGCGCGCAAACAAAAAGACGGGTTACTAATGGTGCCGTAGCTTTGTAGCGGCCGGCAATGCGACGGCCATTCTCATCCCACCCACTCTTTTTCCGATACTTATGAACGTCGCCGTTATTGGCTCCGGCACCATGGGCAATGGCATTGCCCACGTATTTGCGCAGCACGGTTTTTCCGTTTCCCTTATCGACATCAACCAGCCGGCTCTGGACCGCGCCCTGGGCACCATCACCAAAAACCTGGACCGCCAGGTAGCCAAAGCCACCCTGAGCGAGGACGACAAAACGGCCACCCTGGGCCGTTTGAAGACCTTTACTTCTATTGCCGAAGGCGTGGCCGGCGTGGGCTTGGTGGTGGAAGCCGCCACTGAAAACGTGGACCTCAAGCTCCAGATTTTCCGCGACCTGGACCAGTACGCGCCCGCCGAGGCTATTCTGGCCTCGAACACGTCGTCGATTTCCATCACCAAAATCGCGGCCGTCACCAAGCGCCCGCAGCAGGTGATTGGCATGCACTTCATGAACCCCGTGCCGGTGATGAAGCTGGTGGAGGTGATTCGCGGCTATGCCACCTCCGACGCCGTGACGACGCAGGTGATGGACCTGTCGCGCCAGCTGGGCAAAACGCCCACCGAGGTGAACGACTACCCCGGCTTCGTGGCCAACCGCATTCTGATGCCGATGATTAACGAAGCCATCATCACGCTCTTTGAGGGCGTAGCTGGCGTAGAGGAGATTGACACGGTGATGAAGCTGGGCATGGCCCACCCGATGGGGCCGCTCCAGCTGGCCGATTTTATTGGCCTCGATGTGTGCCTGGCCATTCTGCGGGTGCTGCACGAGGGCCTGGGCAACCCCAAATACGCCCCCTGCCCCCTGCTGGTGAACATGGTGATGGCCGGCCGCCTGGGCGTGAAGTCGGGCGAGGGCTTCTACCAGCACACGGCCGGCTCAAAGGAGCTGGTGGTGGCGGAGCGGTTCCGGAAGTAAATAGCCTCCGGTAAAGCAAGAAGCCGTTCGCACGCCCGTGCGGACGGCTTCTTGCTTTACCGGAAGTACCCCGCACGCCCGTGCGAATGGCTTCAGGCTTGCCCGAAGTGAGTTGCACGAGCGTGCAGAGGGCTTCCGGTTTATCCGAAACGCCTTGCACGAGCGTGCAGTTGGCTTCTCCCCATCAGGAAGCCCGCTACACGGGCGTGCAGCGGGCTTCCGAAAGGCGGCAAGGGCCTTGCACGCCCGTTGCACACGGGCTGGGCCAGGTCGGAGGTAATTAGCGGCTGGACTTATTTCATAAAACCCAGCACCGCCGCCAGCACCTGCTCGGGCTTCTCCTCGAACAGGTAGTGCCCGCTGTCCAGGATGCCGACGACCTGGCTGTTGGGGGCCATCGCGGGCAGGCCCATCTTCATATTTTCAAAGGATACGTTGCTGCCAATGCCGAGTACGGGCATGGTGAGCGGCGGGTAGGTGTTGGCATCGGCCATGTCCTGGTCGAAGGCCTGGTACCAGGCGTTGGCGGCCCGAATGCTGTCGGCGGAATTGTAAGCGGCGGCGTATACGGCCCGGTCAAAGGCGGGCATTTTGCTGTCGTCCAGCATTACGTAGGCAAACAGGTAGTCGAGCAGGTGCTGAAAGCGGCCTTCGAGGAGCTTCTCGGGCAGGCCCTTCACCTGGTTGAAGGCCATCCACCACACGTAGGGCTGGTGGCCGTCCATCTTGCCGGTAAAGGTGCCGGGGGCGGGTAGCATCGACATGTAGCGCATACCCTCGCTGGGGTGCGCACCATCGGCGAGGATGAGCTTCTCGGTGGCCTCGGGGTAGTTGAGGGCGAAGCTGGCGGCCACCATGCCGCCGATGTCGTGCCCCAGCAGCGCGGCTTTGGGCAGGCCCAGGTGCTGCATAAGGGCATAAATATCCTGTGCCATCGTCTTCTTGTCGTAGCCCGATTCCGGCTTATCCGAGCTGCCCATGCCCCGAATATCGACGATGATGACCCGGTAATCGCGTGCCAGCTGCGCGGCAATGGGGTGGTAGGAAAACCAGGTCTGGGGCCAGCCGGGCAGGCAAATGAGCGGCTGGCCGCTGCCGCCCTCCACGTAGTGCAGCCGCACGCCATTCACGGTAGCGTACTGGTTGCGGAAGCCGGGAAAGTGCTTGATGAGCTCCTCGTCGGAATAAATATCCAGCGGCACCGAGTTGCCGAGGTCCGCTTTCTGGCCGGTGAGCAGTTCCGGCACGCTGGTCCACGTTAGGTCCGGGTAGCGCTGGTTATCGAGCGGGGTGTTCTGCACGCTGAACATGCTCAGCATGTACTGCATCTGCTGCCAGTCGGCGTAGAGCTGCTGCTCGCCGGCGGGGTTGGCGGCGCGGGCGTGCTGGATGGCGGTGGCCAAATCGGCGCGCGAGCCCAACCTAACGAGGCTGAACGGGCCTTTGCCGGCGGCTTCGGCGGCGGCGGCCAGCTCGGTGGGGCTATGCTGGAAGCTGGCGATGCGCAGGTAGCGGGGCGCGGCCGGGTCCAGGGCGGCGGCGGCGGTGAAGGCGGCCGTGTCGTCCATGGTCGTGAAGTCGATGTGCCAGTCGGCATCTTCCCAGTACCCAACCTGGTGCTGCTTGAAATCGAGCAGGGGAATGTTGTAGGTCAGCAGTTCGGCAAAGGCTCCGTTGAGCACCGAAGTGGCCTGAATGGGGGCTTGGTCGAGCAGCTGCTGGAATTCGCGGCGCAGGTCGAAGTTGCGGTTTTCGCCGGCCGCCTGCTGGGTGTAGTCACTGCAAAAATCCGACGGGATGAAGCGGGGCACGCCCGCCGCCACGGCCGCCGCCAGCAGCACCGCTTGCCCGTCCACGATAACGTCGTGCAGGCCGGCCAGGGCCGAAACCACGCAGCTCACGCCTTCGCACGCTTGAATGAGGGCGGCCACGTCGGTCATATCCACGCGCCGCACATCAACTCCTGACTGGGCCAGCGCTTCTACTTTGGCCGGGTCGGTTTCGGCCCGAACCACGGCCCGGACAGCGGCACCACGCTTGAGCAGCGCCGCGATGATGCGGCCGCCGAGATTGCCGGTACCACCGGCTACTAGAATGGGGGTGTTCATATTGGAAGGGGAATGAGGGCCGCATTATTGCGGCCATTGAAGGATGCAAAGGTCCCCTTCCGTCTTCCCGCTCCCGGGCTGATTATTGCGCACTTCTTACAGATTCTTGCTGTTCGCCCCGATTGCCTACACCCGTTGAAACTCCCGGGGACTTTGCCCCACGGCCCGTTTGAACGCCGCCGAAAAATGCGCGGGCGAGGCAAACCCCAGCGCATCGCTGATGCTGGCCACGGGCAGGTGGCCGGCCCGTAGCAGCAGCTGCGCCCGACGGATTTTCCAGCCCAGCACGTATTGGTAGGGCGACTGGCCGGTGGTGTGCTTGAAGCGCCGGGCGAAGTGAAACACGCTCAGGTTGGCCAGGCCCGCCAGTATTTCCAGCGTCACGGCCTGCTCGGTGGAAGCTTCCAGGTAGGCATCGATGCGGGCCAGCACCGCCGCCGGCAACCGGGAACCAGCACCGGCAATGCGCCGCTCGTAGGTGGCGTGGTGCTCGATGAGGTGGTAGCTGAGCGTGCTGGCCAGCGACTCGACGTAGAGCAGCCCGAGCGCGTGCCGGGCCCCGGCGGCGGCCACCAGCTGCCGGCTGAGCTGGGTCAGCAGTCCGTCCTCGAAGCGAAACCGCTCGCGCACGGCGAAATGCGTGAGGTCGAGTCCCTGGCGGGCGCGGTTTTCCAGCTGCTGCGCTTCGATGTGAACGTGGATAACATCGACCGGGCCGTCCCAGGCAATCGGGCCGTATTCGCCGCCGGGGTACAGGCCCGCATCGCCGGACTGAAACCGGCCTTCCTCCCGCCCGTTGCCGTTCTGGCGGCTGGAGCCCACCGGCTCACTTCCCTGATGCACGATGAGCAGGTGCTGCGCGTGGAAGTGCGCCGGCAGCGCCATGGCCTCCAGCTGAAATCGTTCGACCCGCAGCCCCGGCCACGCCTGCCCGGCGCTGGTTTCCAGCGCCGGCTGGCCGTAGGTTTCGGAGTGGTAGGTGTAGCTCATCGGGCGCAAGGTATTCGGGGGCAACCGGTGAAGGCGGCGAAAGGTTGGTGCTGTAGCATTTATACGCGTCACGGAGTAAGGTGCGGGGCGGAGGCCAGCCCCGCACCCTGCGGCACATAATCATGTAAGGAAATAACCTCTGCTACGTCTACCGCGTTGTTATCGCAACCAACGAATCAATTTCCTACCCATGCAAAAAGCAACATTTGGCGCCGGCTGCTTCTGGTGCGTCGAGGCCGTATTTCAGAACCTGAAGGGCGTAGAGAAAGTGGTGTCCGGCTACGCCGGGGGCCGTATCGCCAACCCGACTTATAAGGAAGTGTGCAGCGGCCTCACGGGCCACAACGAGGTTATCGACATCACCTTCGACCCGGCCGTTATCAGCTATAAGGAACTGCTCGAAATCTTCTGGAAAACCCACGACCCGACCACCCTCAACCGCCAGGGCAACGACACGGGCACCCAGTACCGCTCGGGCATCTACTACCACAACGAGGAGCAAAAACAGCTGGCCGAGGAGTACAAGCAGAAACTCAACGACAACCACGCTTTTCCCAACCCGGTGGTGACGGAAATCGTGGCCGCCCCCACCTTCTATCCCGCCGAGGACTACCACCAGAACTACTTCAACCTGCACGGCCACGAGCCCTACTGCCAGTTTGTGGCCCGCCCCAAGGTGGATAAGGTGAAGGCGCTATTTGGCGAGAAGTTGAAAGCGGGCATGTAATTCGCTTGCTTTGATTTAATAAAAAAGCCCGCTGATTAGCGGGCTTTTTTATTGGCCATTGCGGCTAGGTCGGCTTCCATGATTGCTAAACGTGAGAGATACAACTCGGCTTCTTTCCAAGGGTCGTCACGTTTATTGGCTAATTTAGTCATATAACGTTGTCTCATAAAAGCATTTGCAACCATCGGCTGCATTCCCTTATCCGCTTTACCAGCAATTTTATATTGGCCAAGAATAGTGGCTATCACTGCTTGGTCCAATACGTCATTTAAGTATTGCTCTTTTAAATCTACTGATTCTAATTCAGCCAGTGTAGTGTAGTTTAAATAAGCTACATCAAAACCCCAAGCCCTTATCAATTCCCGGAGCCAAGTAGCAGCTTTAGCGTTTGCTCCTCGCTCCTGATACCACTCTTCTAAATCACGCAGTAAGTCGTGCCCAGTATCGTTGCCAAAAGGAGAAAAATCATCTCCACCGTCGTAATAGAAATCGGCCGTTGCATGCTCAACGAAAAAAGGATGGCTCGTTTCGCGAGCTACTCCTTCTTCTTCGTCATCGAAATAATATAAGCTCATGGCTCTAACGCTACTTATACCGACACCCCGAAATCCCGCAATGCATCATTCAGCGACGTTTTCAAATCCGTGCTAGGCTTGCGCTGGCCGATGATGAGGGCGCAAGGCACCTGATACTCGCCGGCGGGGAATTGCTTCGGAATAGAACCGGGAATGACCACCGAACGCGGCGGCACGTAGCCGCGGTACTCCTTGGGCTCGGGGCCGGTTACGTCGATGATTTTGGTGCTGCCGGTGATGGTGACGCCCGCGCCAATCACGGCTTCCTTGCCAATACGGCAGCCTTCCACCAGAATACAGCGTGAGCCAATGAACGCGCCGTCTTCGATGATGACGGGGGCGGCCTGCACGGGCTCCAGTACGCCGCCGAGGCCCACGCCGCCGCTCAGGTGTACGCCCTTGCCCACCTGGGCGCAGCTGCCCACGGTGGCCCAGGTGTCCACCATCGTGCCCTCGCCCACGTAGGCCCCGATGTTGGTGTAGCTGGGCATGAGGATGACGCCGGGGGCCAGGAATGCGCCGTAGCGGGCCACGGCGGGCGGCACCACGCGCACCTGCTGGCCGGCGTAGTCGGTTTTGAGGCGCATTTTGTCGTGAAATTCGAAGGGGCCGACTTCCTGCGTGCTCATCTGGCGGATGGGAAAGTAGAGAATCACGGCCTTTTTTACCCATTCGTTGATGGTCCACTCGCCGCCGTCTTCGGCGGGCGGGGTGGCCACGCGCAGGCGGCCTTTGTCGAGCTCCTCGATGACGTGCTCGATGGCGGCTTTGGTTTCGGGGGTTTGCAGCAGGGCGCGGTCAGCCCAGGCGGCTTCGATTTGGGTTTGCAGGTCAGCCATTTGGGGAGGCGAAGGGTTAGGTTTGAAAAACCGCCGGAAAAAGCCCGCACGGCTTGGAATCAGCAAAACTACCATCTTTGGGGCGTGTTTGGCTCCGGTTCGTCTCAATTCGTCATCCTGCTGGCCTCGGTGCTGAAGCCCGTGGACGATACCCGCATGCGGGGCAAGTTTGCCGAAACCCTCGCGGGCCGGGCCGGGACGCGGGTGCATATAGCCGGCCGCGGCCCGGCTGGCGCCGCCACTGGTCACGCAAACATCCGCCTCCATCCTATTTTCAATGGTAGTCGCCTCAGCCTGGGCCGGCTGGCGGCGCAATGGCGCTACGGGCAGCTCCTACGCCGGCTAAAGCCTGACTTGGTAATCGTGCATGCCCCGGAACTGCTCCCGCTCACGCTGCTCTGGCAGGCGCTGGGCCGGGGCCGCAAGTTCCTGTACGACATCCGCGAAAACTATGCCCTCAACGTGAGCACACAGCGCGTGTACCAGGGCTTCACGCGGCGCGGGCTGGCGGCCGGGCTGCGCTGGGTGGAGGCGCGGGCGGCGCGGCGGGCAGCAGGCATTATCCTGGCCGAAACCAGCTATGCCGCCGAATTACCATTCCTGAGCCAGCTGCCGCCGGCCCGCGTGGTGGTGCTCGAAAACAAGTACCAGCCCCAGCCGGGCGAAATCCTGCGCCCGCAGCCTCTGGCGCTACCGCCGCTCGCCGCGCCGCTGCGCCTGCTGTACTCCGGCACCATTTCCGAACTCAACGGCGTGTGGGAGGCCGTGGCCCTGGCCCGTGAGCTACGCGCCGCTTGGCCTGGCGGGGTGCGGCTCACCATCGTCGGCTTCTGCCAACTGCCCGAACTGCTGGGGCAGCTACGGGAGCAGGCAGCTGGAAATTCCGACTGGCTCGCGCTCATTGGCGGCGATGAGCTGGTACCCCACGCCCGCATCGTAGCCGAAATTGGCCGCAGTCACCTGGGGCTGCTGGCCTACCGGGCGCATCCAAGTACGGAACGCTGCCGGCCCACCAAGCTGTTTGAGTACCTGGCGCACGGGTTGCCGGTCCTCACCGCACCCAACCCGCTGTGGCAGGAATTGCTCAGTATGCACGAAGCGGGCCTTTCAGTCGACTTCGGGCAGTCCATTGACGGGCCGGCGCTGGTGGCCCGGCTGCAGAGTCACTCGTTTTACCCCAACGGCATTCCCACCGACGCGCTCTGGGCCGGGGAAGGCAAAAAATTGTGGCATTTGCTGGATTCTGTGATTTAACCTGCCACCTTTGCGCCCCAATTTGCCCGTAGCACGTAGTTGCATCACCGAATTTATTTCCGCCTTTGCGGCGGTTCTTTCTCCTCTAGCCCAACTTTTTCCTCCCACCATCCATGGCAACTTTACGTCACTCATTCATCGCCGGGGTCGGCCACTACGTGCCGAGCCGCGTGGTTAAAAACGCCGAGCTGGAGCCGATGATGAACACCTCCGACGCCTGGATTCAGGAGCGCACCGGCATTCAGGAGCGCCGCTGGTTTGAGGAAGGCAAGGACACCACTGCCAACATGGGGGCCAACGCCGCCCGCAAAGCCCTGGAAATGGCCGGCGTGGCCGCCAACGACGTGCAGCTGATTGTGTTTGCCACGCTCTCGCCCGACTACTTTTTCCCCGGCTCCGGCGTGCTCATGCAGCGCGAGCTGGGCATGACCAACAACTGCCCCGCCCTCGACGTGCGCAACCAGTGTTCGGGCTTCATCTACGCCCTCTCCGTGGCCGACCAGTTCATCCGCACCGGCATGTACGACACGGTGCTGGTGGTAGGCTCCGAAATCCATTCCTCCGGCCTTGATAAAACGCCCGAAGGCCGGGGCGTTTCCGTTATTTTCGGTGATGGGGCCGGCGCGATGGTACTGCGCCCCAGCACTTCCGAAAACCAGGCCCTGCTCAGCACCCATCTGCACGCCCAGGGCGAGCACGCCGAGGAGCTCATCGTACGCGAGCCCAGCTCGAACCGCGAAAACCGCGTGGAGTACATCATCGCCAACCAGGCCGAGCTTTACCCCTACATGAACGGCCAGAACGTGTTCAAGCACGCTGTGGTGCGCTTCCCGCAGGTCATTAAGGAGGCGCTGGACCAGAACGGCTTGCAGGCCTCCGATATCGACATGCTTATCCCGCACCAGGCCAACCTGCGCATCACGCAGTACGTGCAGCAGAAAATGGGCCTGAGCGACGATAAGGTGTTCAGCAACATCCAGCGCTACGGCAACACCACCGCCGCCTCAGTGCCTTTGGCCTTCAGCGAAGCTGTGCAGGAAGGCAAAATCAAGCGCGGCGACCTCGTGTGCCTGGCCGCCTTCGGCTCGGGCTTCACCTGGGCTTCCGCGCTCTTGAAATTTTAAGTAGCTAATTTTAGGTTGAGCAGCTCGGGCCGGTGTGAAGCGTGCATTTTTACATGCAGCTTTGCACTGGCCCTCCTCTTCCGCCCCTGCCCCGAATGAGCGATTCCCCGTCCACCCTCCCACCCGCCAAACTGCCCAGCCACACCGAGGAGAACTACCTCAAAGCCATATACAAACTGGCCGAGGCCGAGCCCGACACCGCCGGCGTAAGCACCAACCGCATCGCCGCCGCGCTGGACACCCGCGCCGCTTCGGTCACCGATATGCTGCGCCGCCTGGCTGAAAAAGGCCTGCTCAACTACGAGAAATACCGGGGCGTGCAGCTCACGGCCGAAGGCCAGCGGCTGGCGCTGCTCACCATCCGCAAGCACCGGCTGTGGGAGGTTTTCCTGGTGCAGCAGCTCGGGTTCAGCTGGGATGAGGTGCATGAGGTGGCCGAGGAGCTGGAGCACGTGCAGTCGCCGCTGCTCATGCGCCGGCTCGATGCCTTCCTGGGCCACCCCGCCCTCGACCCGCACGGCGACCCCATTCCGGCCGAAGACGGGGCCATCCGCCGCCCCGCCCACCGCCTGCTGGCCGACCTCTGCACGGGTGAAACGGGGACCCTAGCGGCCGTCAAAAACACCTCCGCGCCCTTCCTCCAATACCTCGACAAAGTGGGCCTACAGCTCGGGGCACTGGTTGAAGTCCTGGATAAGGTGGCGTTTGATAATTCCTTCGAGCTCAGAATAAACTACGGCCGAACTGCCCTCATTTCGGCCGAAGTAAGCCGCAACCTGTTTGTAACGGCATGACGACTCTTTTCTCCGATACCATCGTCGCGCTGTCAACGCCGCCGGGCGCGGGCGCGCTGGCCGTTATCCGGCTTTCCGGCCCGGCCGCCGTGGCCATCACGGCCACTGTGTTCTCCAAGAAAAGCTTCGCCGAAGCCGCTGGCAACACCCTGCACTATGGCACCCTGCGCGACCCGAACGGCGGCGAAATCCTCGACGAAGTAGTGGTCGGCCTCTTCCGCGCCCCGAAGTCTTTCACCCGCGAAGACGTGGTCGAAATCAGCTGCCACGGCTCCGACTACGTGGTGCGCAAGGTGCTGGCCCTGCTCCTGCGCCACGGCGCGCGCCTGGCCGAAGCCGGCGAGTTTACCAAGCGCGCCTTCCTGAGCGGGGCCCTGGACCTGGCCCAGGCCGAAGCCGTAGCCGACCTCATCGCCGCCGACTCCGCTTTGAGCCATAAAGTAGCGCTGAACCAGTTGCGCGGCGGCTTCTCGCAGGAGCTGCGTGAGTTGCGCGCCCGCCTCATCAAGTTTGCCGCGCTGCTGGAACTGGAGCTGGATTTCGGTGAAGAGGACGTGGAGTTTGCCGACCGCACCGGTCTGGCCGCGCTGCTGGCCGAGGTACGCGGCGTGGTACTGGGCCTGCTCCGCTCCTTCGAGCTGGGCAACGTCATCAAAAACGGCATTACCACCGTCATCGCCGGCCGGCCCAACGCTGGCAAATCCACCCTGCTCAACGCGCTGCTGCGCGAGGAGCGCGCCATTGTATCGGCCATTCCCGGCACTACCCGCGACTTTATTGAGGACGAGGTAAGCATCGACGGCCTGCGTTTCCGCTTCGTGGACACCGCCGGCCTGCGCGACGACACCGCCGATGAAGTGGAAGCCATTGGCGTGGCCCGCACCCGGGAGCGCGTACGCAAGGCGTCATTACTGCTCTATTTGTTTGATTTAGCCGAATTGACACCCACAGAAGTGCGCGCTGAAATTCAGGCGCTCACCACCGGGATGAATTTGCCCGTGCTGGCCGTGGGCAATAAAACCGACCTGGCTTCACCCGAAGCGCTTGCCGCTTTTGAAACGGAGTTCCGGGCCGGCCACTCCGCCAGCGCCACCGAAATTCCGCTGGTGCTGCTGGCCGCCGGCCAGAACCACGGCCTGGAAGTCCTGCAAACCGCGCTACTGCAACAGGTGCGCGGCTCGGCGCTGGAAAACAACGCCTCCGCCACCATCGTGACGAACGTGCGCCACGCCCGCGCCCTCGAAACCGCCGCCGCCCACCTCGCCGCCGTCCAAACCGGCCTCGATACCGGCTTTGGTACCGAGCTGCTGGCCGCCGACCTGCGCCACGCACTGGCGGCGCTGGGCGAAATCACCGGCGAGATTTCCTCCGAAGACTTGCTCACCAGCATTTTCACCCAGTTCTGCATCGGCAAATAATTGGCTTCGCCGCCTTTCCTCCAACGCCCCGCCCAAAATCGACGTAAACGTTGCCAGATGGTTTCTGCACACTTTTTAGGGCATTTTCGCGAAACCTCACGGCCCTTTTAGTTGTAATGAATGTGTGCGTAGAGACGGGAAAATTTCCCGGCTTAACCAGTATGGCTTAGTTTCGCACTCTATTTCCCTCACACCCCTCCCGCCCATGGCAGAAACTGCTGAACTCATCCTCGACGGCAAGTCCATCACCTTGCCCGTAATCGAAGGCACCGAACACGAAAAGGCATTTGACATTGGTAAGCTGCGCGACCAGACCGGCTACGTCACCCTCGATTCGGGTTATAAAAACACCGGCGCCACCAAAAGCGCCATCACGTTCCTCGACGGTGAGGAAGGCATCCTCCGCTACCGTGGCTATCCCATTGAGCAGCTGGCCGAAAAATCAAGCTTCCTCGAAGTAGCCTACCTGCTAATTTACGGCACCCTGCCGACCCAGGCTGAGCTTGAGCACTTCAGCGGCCAAATTACCAAGCACACGCTGGTACACGAGGACATGCGGAAGATTTTCGACGGTTTCCCGTCGGCTACGCACCCCATGGCCATCCTGTCGTCGCTCATCTGCGCCCTCACCGGCTTCTATCCGCAGAGCGTGTCGCCCGACCTCAGCCCCGAGGAAATGGAGCTGAACATCATTCGCCTGCTGGCGAAGATGCCGACCATTGCGGCCTGGACCTACAAGAACAACATGGGCCATCCGTTGAACTACCCGCGCAACGACATGGACTATTGCGCCAACTTCCTCTACATGATGTTCAGCTTCCCCACCGAGAAGTATGAAATCAACCCCGTAGTGGTGAGCGCCCTCAACAAGCTCCTCATCCTGCACGCCGACCACGAGCAGAACTGCTCCACCAGCACCGTGCGCCTCGTGGGCTCGGCCAACGCCAGCCTCTACGGCTCGGTTTCGGCCGGCATCAATGCCCTGTGGGGCCCCCTGCACGGCGGTGCCAACCAGGAAGTTATCGAAATGCTGGAAGCCATTGAGGCCGACGGCGGCGATACCAGCAAGTTTATTGCGAAGGCAAAAGATAAAGACAGCGGCTTCCGCCTCATGGGCTTCGGCCACCGCGTGTACAAGAACTTCGACCCCCGCGCCAAAATCATCAAAGTAGCGGCCGACGAGGTACTGCAAGCACTTGGTATGCAGGACAGCCCGCTGCTGAAAATCGCAACGGAGCTAGAGCAGGCCGCCCTAACAGACCAGTACTTCATCGACCGCAAGCTGTACCCGAACGTGGACTTCTATTCGGGCATCATCTACAAAGCCCTGGGCATCCCCACCGAGATGTTCACGGTAATGTTTGCCCTAGGCCGCCTGCCCGGCTGGATTGCACAGTGGAAAGAGATGCGCGAGAACAAAGAGCCCATCGGCCGCCCGCGTCAGATTTACACCGGCGAGCTGGAGCGCGACTACACGGCCATCGATGCCCGCTAAGTTTTAGTCATCAGTTGGTCGTTGTCAGTTGTCAGGGTCTAGCTATTCAACACTAACAACTGATAACAAACAACTAAAACGGCTCTAAAAAACAAAAAGCCCGCTCTATGGAGCGGGCTTTTTCGTGTCCGGCTGAGGAGGTTACCCTCCCCTATTTCAGGCGGTGCGCGGTAAAGTTGGTGCGGAGGTTCTGGTAAGCCAATAACTGCTGGGGTTGCAGGATGCCGGCCAGCTCGGTTTCGTAGCGCTGCTGGGCCTGAGCCAGCTGGGTATCACGCTCTTCAGCGCTCGAACCGTTGAGCATTATTTCCAGGTCGCGCCGCTCGGTGAGCATATTCAGGTGCAGCTGCTTCACGGCGAGGTACTGGGCCTCGTTGAAGTGTACGTGCTGCGCCAGCGCCCGGGTGAGCGTAGTAGCCCGCGCCATCATGGCGTGCGAGTAAGCACCGTCGCCGGGGCCGGCCACGGCCACCGGGGCAATCGTAACACCCGCAGCGAAGCAAGTAGCCAGGAACAAATTTTTCATGGAATGTGGGGGTTATGGTGATGAGATAAGTCAAGTGCCCTGCTGGAGTGCAATTGGGCTCATCAAACATAGCCAAATAATTAATTTGAATTAAAAATATCTTTTCTGGCACTTTTTTAATTTTAAGGTTTTTGCAATAATGAATAAGTTACTGATTTTTAATTTGTTGAATCAAACAAAAAAATAAGCCGCTGAGGCCAAAAAAAAATCCTTCAGCAGGCGAACCATATATTTTTCCTGCCGAGTGCAATTATATTTCGCCTTACCTAAAGCCTTGCTTTAAGTTAAAAGGCGTTGAAAGGCCATTCTTTCAATTGCTGGTTCAGGTACTCAATGAGCCGAAAAATGGAATTGTAATTGCTGCTTTGTGGCGGATATGCCGCTGCAAGGAGTACCAACCTTATCGTTTTGTGCATGTTGGCTGGCTCTCATAGCCACTGAGGCATGCTACTGACCCAGGGCTACTGATGGGCGGCTGGCTTCTTGCCGGCTGTCCGCACGGAACACACAAGGTGGCAGCACAAATGCGAACGGGCTGCCAGCTAAAAAAGCCAGCAGCCCGCAATGAACCGTAACGGTGCCGATATCAAAGAAGCCTGCCTCTATAGGATATGCAACTCGATGCGGCGGTTGAGCTGGCGGTGGCCTTCGGTATCATTGGCGGCCAGGGGGTGGCCTTCGCCGTAGCCTTTGGAGCGTAGTCGGGTGACGGAAATGCCGTGACCGGACAGGTATTCAACTACTGATTGGGCGCGACGCTGGGAGAGTTGCAAATTGGCATCGGGTGCCCCCACGTTGTCGGTGTAGCCGGACACTTCAATCTGCACGTCGCGGTACTGCCGCAGGAACTCAATCAGGCGGTTGAGCTCGGTGCGGGACTGCGGCTTGAGGTCGTACTTATTGGTGTCGAAAAACAGGTTGTTCAGCACCACGCTACGGCCGGAGCGCACGGGCTCCAGGTAAATATCCAAAGCCGTAGGATTAAACGGACGCTGGCTGGAATAGTCGAAGCTGAGGCTTTTGAGCAGGTATTTATCGGCGGCCGCGTACATGGCGTAGTGATGACCCTCGTTGAGCACCACCGTGTAGTCGCCGTATTCGGGGTCGGAGGTGACAAATTGGGTGAGGACGTCGGTGTCGAGGTCGTAAAGCTTCACCTCGGCCTTGAGGGGCTTTTTGGTGTTGGCATCGAATACGCGGCCCTGCGTATAGGTGCTGGTTTCGCGGGCCTTCACGGCCGGCGGCACCGCAAACCCGAACAGCTCAACCGGCCGCTCCCGCGACAGCCGGTAGCCCCCGGGCGGCTCCTCGGAAGCGCGGCTACGCGAGCAGAAACCCTTCTGGTTATCGGAAGTGATGAACAGCGACGCTTCGTTTTCGAAGGTATTGAGCGGGTAGCCCAGGTTGCGGGGCTCGCTCCAGGTACCGGCACCCTGTTTTTCGCACCGAAACACGTCGAGCCCACCCATGCCGACCAATCCATCGGTAACGTAGTATAGCGTGGTGCCGCTGGCGTGGATGAACGGGGCCATGTCCTTGCCGGCCGTGTTCACGGGCGTGCCCACGTTTTGGGCGGGGCTCCAATTGCCATCGGGCTGCAAAGTGGTTACGTAGATATCTTCCTGGCCCTGGCCGCCGCGCCGGGTCGAGGTGAAGTACAGCGTGCGGCCGTCGGCCGAGAGCGAGGGCTGCGAGTCCCACTCCGTGGAATTGACGTTGAGGCCCAGATTGATGGGCGGGCTCCAGTTGTTGCCGGTGCGGCGCGAGATGTACAGGTCGCAGTTGCCAATGGCCTTGGGCCGGTCGCAGGAGGCAAAAACCAGCGTTTTGCCATCACCCGAAATCGAGCCCGCACCTTCGTTGTAGCTGGAATTGATGGCTGGCGATATCGGCACCGGCTCGCCCATCGAGCCGTCCTTGTTCTGGCGGCTCACGTACAGGTCCTCGCCGCTGCTGGCCGCCGGCCGGCCCGTGAAAAGCAGAAACCGATTATCGGCCGTGAGAGCCGGAAAATACTGAAACTTGAAGCCATTCAGCGGGGCCGGCAGCGGCATGGGCGCTTCGCCCGCCGGGTGCTTCATGGCATCGAGGGCAAACTCGCAGGTGAGCAGCTGGCGCTGCGATTTAGCCAGGTTTTTCTGGGCTTTGGGGGCCACTTTCATCAGCTGCCGGTAGGCATCGAGGGCAGTCTGATAATCGCCGTAGCTCAGGGCGAGGTCGCCCAGGAGCTGGTATTCCGAAGCGTGGATGGGCTCGGCGGGCACCTTGGCCAGGCCGTCGCGGTAGGCGGCGAGGGCCCCCCGGTTATCGCCCATGGCTTTCATCAGCGAACCCTTCAACAGGAAGGCTTCGCCAAAGGAGGGGAACTTCTGGTTGAGTTGGTTCAGGGTCTCAACGGCCTTGATAAAATCCCGCTCCTTGGTTTGCTGCTGCGCTTTTTCGAGCAGGCTGCGGGCTTTGGTGTTGGTGGGTGTCTGCACTTTGGGCGGCAGCTGGGCCCAAGCCGTTTCGGCAGAGGCCAGCCCCAGCAGACACATCATTCCGAGGCGCACGGCCCCCAACACTGAACTGCGACGCATACGGTAAGCTAGGGAATGTCGAGGTATTTGTGGGTTTGGAGCGACACCTGCCAGCGCGGATGCTGCTTCACGTATTCAACCAGCTCGGGGGTCATGCGCGCGGCGCGGCTCCACTCAGGCTGCAAGTATAAGCGCGTAGTGACCGGAACCAATGCCGCGTGCTCCTCAGCCCACGCAAAATCGTGCCCATTAAATACAACCACCTTCAATTCGTGGGCCGCCGCCAGCACTTCGGGCAGTGGGGCCTTGAATTTTTTAGGTGAGAGGCACACCCAGTCCCAAGTGCCGGAAAGCGGGTGCGCGCCCGACGTTTCGAGCCAAGTGCGGCAACCAGCGGCCTGCAAAGCGGCCGTGAGCGGTCCCAGGTTGTGCATCAGCGGCTCGCCGCCGGTGATGACCACGTCGCGGCCGGGATAGGCCAGCACGGCTTCCACCAGCTGCGCTACGGACTGACGCGGGTGCGCGTCGGCATCCCACGATTCCTTCACGTCGCACCACACGCAGCCCACATCGCAGCCACCCAGTCGGATGAAGTAGGCGGCCCGGCCGGTGTTATATCCTTCGCCCTGAATGGTATAGAACTGCTCCATTACGGGCAAAATGGTACCGGCGGGTGCAGCCGTCACATCATTGGAAGATGCAATTAATTCGGAGGTAAGTAACGTCACGGGTATCATCTCAAAAAAGCCTCAGGAAGCGAAGCAACCTGAACACCAACCGTAGGGCACGCCGTTCCCAAGGCCGGACTTTAAAAGTACGGTCTGAGCCCAGGATAACCAAATATTCCTAAAAATCAGCCGACTGGATGAGGGTAGATTTCGCCCTTCGCGGCCCGCAAGGTGTTCAGCAAAAGCATGGCGATAGTCATGGGGCCAACCCCGCCGGGCACCGGCGTGATGGCCGAGGCCAGCGGGGCTACTTCGGCAAAATTTACGTCGCCTTTCAGGGTGTAGCCGCTCTTCTTGGAGGCATCGGGCACGCGGGTCGTGCCCACGTCAATCACTACTGCGCCGGGGCGTACCATGTCGGCAGTTACGAACTCGGGCCGGCCGATGGCGGCCACCACGATATCGGCCGTCCGGCAGATTTCGGCTAGATTTTCGGTTCGCGAGTGGCATAAAGTAACCGTGCAGTTGGCTGTATCCAAATTCTTGGCCAGCAGTATGCTAACCGGGGTACCAACGATGTTGGAACGGCCAATAACCACGGCGTGCTTGCCGCTGGTTTTGATGCCCTGCCGAGCCAGCAGCTCCACAATTCCGGAGGGTGTGGCGGGCAGTAGCGCCGGCAAACCGGCCACCATCCGGCCGATGTTCATGGGGTGAAAACCGTCGACATCCTTCTCGGGGCGGATGGCTTCGATGACCTTTTCGGGGTTGATGTGGGCCGGCAGCGGCAGCTGCACGATGAAGCCGTCAATCTCCGGGTCGCGGTTCAGCTCATCGACTTTGGCCAGCAAATCGGCTTCGGTGATGTCGTCCTCGTAGCGCAGCAGCATGGACGCGAAGCCGACCCGCTCGCAGGCCAGCACCTTGTTGCGCACGTAAGTTTCGGAGCCGCCGTCATGGCCCACAAGAATGGCGGCGAGGTGCGGCACCTTCTGGCCAGCGGCTTTCAGGGCGGCCACTTCGATGGCGATTTCGGCTTTGATGTCCTCGGCGGTCTGCTTGCCGTCGATGAGGTTGGAGGTGGTGGATGAAACAGCTGGGCTCATTGCTAAAACCTGTAATTTGTGAACAATCAAAAAACGCAATACAAAATACCACTTATATTGGCGAAGGAAAATCTCCACCTTCACTAAATCCCTTTCCCTTATGCAGAGTCCAATACTCATGCTGCTCGGCAGCTTCCTTGGCGGATTATTCGGCCTAATCTTCGGGTTGGCTTATTTTGCCTTCATCGGTGCCATCATTTATGGCGGTTGGAAAACGTTTGAGAAAGCCGGCAAGCCGGGCTGGGCAATGCTGATTCCAATTTACAATTTGGTGGCACTGCACGAGATGGTGGGCCGCGAGACCATCAAGCTTTTATTATGGTTCATCCCCATCGTCAACATTTACTTCATCATCACGCTGTACGTCAGCTTGGGCAAGTCATTCGGAAAACGGGAAACCGGGGAATTGATTCTGAGCGTATTATTCTGGCCCTTGTACCTTGGTTTGGGCGATGCGCGCTACATCGGTCCCAGCGAAAGCACCGGGGGAGCGGCCACCACCAATCCATTCGAAACAGCTAACCATTAGCTGGGATTGGGCAGCCAAATGCCTGTTTCACCGGTAAGAAAAAGGGCCGCTTTCCATCTGGAAAGCGGCCCTTTTTTTGTTAATCGATTTTCAAAACTGCCAGAAAGGCTTCCTGCGGGATTTCGACGGAGCCCACGGAGCGCATCCGTTTCTTGCCTTCTTTCTGCTTTTCGAGCAGTTTGCGCTTCCGGCTGATGTCGCCGCCGTAGCACTTGGCAATTACGTTTTTGCGCAGGGCCTTGACGGTTTCGCGGGCAATGATTTTCTGGCCGATGGAGGCCTGAATGGCGATGTCGAACATCTGGCGGGGCAGCAGCTCGCGCAGCTTCTCGCAGAGGCGCTTGCCCCACTCGTAGCTTTTGGAACGATGCACAATGGCGGAGAGAGCATCCACTTTCTCGCCGTTCAGCATCACGTCGAGTTTCACCATGTCGGCTTCGCGGAAGCCAATCAGCTCATAATCAAGCGAAGCATAGCCGCGGCTGATGGTTTTCAGCTTGTCGAAGAAGTCGAATACGATTTCGGACAAGGGCAGTTCGAAGGTCATCTCCACCCGCTCGGAGGTGAGGTAGGACTGGCCCTTGATGATGCCACGCTTTTCCATGCACAGCGTAATGATGGGACCGACGTACTCCGACGCCGTGATAATCTGCGCCTTAATGAACGGCTCTTCAATCAGCTTAATCAGGTTGGGCTCCGGCATTTCCGACGGCGCGTTGATGGTCAGCAGCTGGTCTTTGGTGCCGATGGCATGGAACTGCACGCTGGGCACGGTGGTAATGACCGTCATGTTGAACTCGCGCTCCAGGCGCTCCTGCACGATTTCCATGTGCAGCATGCCCAGGAAGCCGCACCGGAAACCGAAGCCCAGGGCCACCGACGTTTCGGGCTCCCAGACCAGCGAGGCATCGTTGAGCTGCAGCTTTTCCATGCTGGAGCGCAGCTCTTCGTACTCGGTGGTTTCGACGGGGTAAATGCCGGCGAACACCATCGGCTTCACATCGGCAAAGCCCTGGATGGCGTCCGGCGTGGGGCGGTGGACGTGGGTGATGGTGTCGCCCACCTTCACCTCGCGCGCTTCCTTGATGCCCGAGATGAGGTAGCCCACGTTGCCGGCGCTCATTTCCTGGCGCGGCTCCTGGTTCAGGCCCAGAATGCCGATTTCATCGGCCCCGTATTCCTTGCCCGTGGCCATAAACTTCACCTTGTCGCCTTTGCGCATGGTGCCGTTTTTGATGCGGAACAGGACTTCGATGCCGCGGTAGGAATTGAAGACGGAGTCAAAAATCAGGGCTTGCAAGGGGCCTTCCGGGTCGCCTTTCGGGGCCGGAATGCGGTCGCAGATGGCATTGAGGATGGCTTCGATGCCGATGCCGGTTTTGCCGGAGGCGTGCAGGATATCGCCGGGCTCGCAGCCAATCAAGTCCACAATTTCGTCGGTCACTTCCTCGGGCATGGCGTGCGGGAGGTCGATTTTGTTGAGCACGGGGATGATTTCCAAATCGGCCCCGATGGCGAGGTAGAGGTTGGAAATCGTCTGGGCTTCGATGCCTTGGGAAGCGTCCACAATCAGCAAGGCACCTTCGCAGGCGGCAATGCTGCGGCTTACCTCGTAGCTGAAATCGACGTGGCCGGGCGTATCAATCAGGTTCAGCGTGTAGATTTCCCCTTTGTAGGGGTACTGCATCTGGATGGCGTGGCTCTTGATGGTGATGCCGCGCTCGCGCTCCAGGTCCATGTTGTCGAGCAGCTGGGCCTGCATGTCGCGCTTGGCCACGGTGCTGGTGAACTCCAGCAGGCGGTCGGCCAGGGTGCTCTTACCATGGTCGATGTGGGCAATGATGCAAAAGTTGCGGATATTCTTCACGGATATTTCTTAAGCTGGGCTGCTGGCGGGGCGGTTGAAATTCGGGGGAGTTGGAATGGCCGTTGCCCGGCATCGCGCTACCCTAGTACCCGTTTCACCAGCTTGAGCCTGCAAATTACGACCAGAATAACTAGTCTGCGCGATTTGGCATGGCTAGGGCCGAATTACAGGGAGTGGCCCGGGTGCCGTTTGTTTTGAAACGGGGATTTTGCGCGGCGCGGCTCATCCAGTCAGATGAGAAATTTCAGCCGTCGCCATGACCTTTATCACAGGACTGCGAGGACGGGACCACCACTTTTACAGGATGCTTACCTTCATCCTACAGCCCTGTGTATGCGTTCGTTAAAGTCCATGCTGCTGGCGGCTTCGCTAACGGCCATTCTGTTCGGCCTGAGCAGCGCCGACCGGCCGGCCACGCCCAGCGCCCCGGCCAATAACTACCCTACGGACTCGCTGGCCAACTGCATCAGGGCCGTGCTGGCCGGGCCGGCGGCCGGGCGGGTGTGGCCGCTGGCGGTGGCTGATGAGCCAGCGGTGCAGGCATTTTATGCCCGGCGCAGCTACGCGCCGGCCTGGTGCGAAGGAACCGGGGCCGGGCCAAAAGGCCGGGCGGCGCTGGCGTTGCTGACCCAGGCCGGCGACTATGGCCTGACGCCGGCGCGCTACCACGTACTGCAACTCCGGGCACTGGCCGATTCGTTGGCCCAGCCGGCCGGGGCCGGCCGGGTGGCCCGACTGGCCCGTTTCGAGGTGCTGCTGACCGATGGAGTGGTGCAGTTTGCGCTGCATTTGCGGCGGGGGCAGTTGCACGCGTTCACGCCTTCGCCGCTGGAAAAAGCCGGGGTGCCGTTTGAGCCGGCGGCCTGGGTGGCCCGGGCACTGGCGGCGCCGGGTTTTGCGGCGGCCATGCTGCGCTGCCAGCCGCCGCAGCGCGAGTACCGGGAGCTACAGCAGGCGCTGGCACGCTGGCGGCGGCAACCCGCTGGGCGCAATGCGCAGGCCGCCCACAGCCGGCGCGCCCAGCAAATGGCCCTGACCCTGGAGCGGTGGCGCTGGGCGGCCATTCCCGAAAGCGAATACCTGCTGGTGAACCTGCCGGCATATCGGCTGGAGGTGGTGCAGAAGGGCCGGCTGCGGCTCAGCCAGCGGATTATTATTGGGCGGCCGGGCCGGCCCACTCCTACGTTGAATAGCCAGGTTACGTCCTTCACGATTGCGCCCGAGTGGAGCGTGCCCCGCAGCGTGGCGGTCCGCCACATCCTGCCCTATCTAAAAGCCAATGCCCGGTACGCGCCGGAGCAGGATTTCCTGGCCAACAACAACTACCGCCTGTACGATGCCCAGGGACGGCCCGTGAACCCGGCCAGCGTGAACTGGCTGGCCATCACGGCCCAGAACTTTCCCTACACCATTCGCCAAAGCCCGGGCTGCGGCAATATGCTGGGCAACATCATCTTCCGCTTTCCCAATCCGTACGGCCTGTACCTAAGCGATGCACCCGAGCCGAAGCGGTTTGCGCACGCCTACCGGGCCTTGGAGGAAGGCTGCGTGAACCTGGAGCGCCCCATGCACCTGGCGGCCTACCTGCTGGGCCCCGACAGTACCAGCGCCGCGCTGCCCACCGAGGCCCAGTGCGAAGCCAACCCGCAGCCGCGCACCATCTTTCTCAAGCGCCCCTTGCCGCTGCACGTGCGCTACGCCACCTGCGCGGTGGTGGCGGGCCGGCTGCGCTTCTACCCCGACGTGTATGGCCAAGACGCCACCCTGCGCCAGCAGCTGCTGAATAGCCTGGCCACCGCCCAGCGTAGTGCTCTGGCCGGCCGGAGCCAGCGCCGGAACACGGCAGCAAATAAGGACGATGGTGCCGTTCTGGCCGGGCAACCAGAATAAAAACCGCCGAGCAGTGAGCTGTTCCGGTAATTCCAGACGAAAATTTTTAAGGGCTCAGGAAGCCCTAACGGGGGACTGCATTGGCCTATAATGGGAGGAAAAGCTAGGTTCCACCGAATTATCGCCCGGTGGTCAAATGCCAATATTTATTATTATAATTACAATCATATATATTGCATTATAAATCTTTATCTCATACTCGTGAATTCATTGTTCCCATCTAACACCCCGGAGTGCCGCAGCTGGGCTGATACCCTGCTGGCCAGCAGCCAGCAGATGGCATTAATTGACGCGGCGAAAACCGCCCAACACTACCAGCGCGGCCAGGTATTGTTTCGGGAGGGCGACCACGCGGCCGGGCTGTACAGCATCAGCACCGGCCACGTCAAGGTGACCAAAGTGGGGGGCGATGGCAAAGAGCAAATCATTCGCTTGGCCAAGGCCGGCGATATTCTGGGCTACCGGGGGCTGCTGGCGGGCACAGGCCACGCCGCCAATGCCCTGGCCCTCGACGAGGCCGAAGTGTGTTTTATTCCCAAATCGGTGTTTTTTCAGCTCATCGAGCACAACACGGGCTTTGCCACTTCGCTGATGAGGCTGATGGCCAATGAGCTGGCCGAAACCGAGGAGCGGATGCTGCACCTGGCCTACAAGCCCGTGCGCGAGCGCCTGGCCGAAGCCCTGCTCCTGCTGCTGCGCACCTACCAGCAGCCGGCCGACGGCCCGCCCGGCTTCACGATTTCGCGCGATGACCTGGCGGCGCTGGTGGGCACCGTGCGCGAAACCGTGAGCCGCTTCATGGCCGAACTGAAGGCAGAAGGCGTGCTCACTACCAAGGGCAGCAGCATTACCATCCTGGATATCAAGCGGCTAATCGAGATTTCGACGCTGTATGACTAGGCTGCGCCAGAGCCGGGTGCCGCTGCTGAGCCAGGTGCCAGTGCCCCAGCATGGTGGCCACGTTTAGGACGTGCCCCTGGGCCTCGGCCGCGTCGGGGCCGTGGAAATACTGCCGGAAAGTGTTTTCCAGCACGGCGCACCAGCGCTCGAAATAGGTGCCGCACGGCAGGTGGGCGGCGGTATCGGCCAGGAGACGGCCGTAGTAGCGCATGCCGGTCAGGGCCTGCTCCCACCAGGCGTACTCGCCCCGTGAGACGTGCCCGAAGCCGCCAAAAACCGGTCCCAGCAGTTCGTCCTCGGCAATACGGGCGGCAAACAGCTCTACGAAGCGATGTCGTTGCGAAGGAGTAGCTAAATCGGAAGGGAAATGCGCTGTCATGGCAATTTAATCAATTTGTGAGTGTACAAATTTGGTCGTTAGAGCTCCATATCACAAGTGCGTTAATCATCAAATATATTGATATAAGTCATTCGCCGCAAGAAAGCCAGGTCAACAAATGGATTTCGGGACGGGCCGCTATTACACTCCTGCAACCTACCGGATTGGGCCTACGGCAGAGCATGACATAAATCATTCGAAACCATAACTTTGCGCATGACCCGACGCCCTTTCGGCGGGCCACCTTGCAGGAAGCTTCCACCGCTACAGGCGGGCCCCACCCACCCATCACCACCACCATGGCCACCAGTACCACCATTGCCGAAACCGGGGCCATTACCCGGTTTGCCGGGCGGTTTTTTCAGGAGGGTTTCCGGCCGCGCTACGAGGTGCAGGAGCTGCTGCACCAGTGCTTCGTGGTGGGCTACCAGTCGTTGCCGCTGGTAGGCATCACGGGGTTCATCATGGGCATGGTGCTCACGCTGCAAAGCCGGCCCACCATGGCCCAGTTCGGGGCCGAGTCGTGGATTCCGACCATGGTGGGCCTCACCATCATCCGCGAGATGGGGCCGATTATCACGGCGCTGATTTTCGCGGGCAAAATCGGGTCGAGCATCGGGGCCGAACTGGGGTCGATGCGCGTGACCGAGCAGATTGACGCCATGGAGGTTTCGGGCACCAACCCGTTTAAGTACCTGGTAGCCACGCGGGTGCTGGCCGCCACGCTCATGCTGCCGGTGCTTACCGTGCTGGCCGACGCCATTGGGCTATTTGCGTCGTACCTCGGCGTCAACCTGAAGGGTTTCACCAGCTTGGCCCTGTTCACCAACAACATTGTGGCGGCCCTGACCTTTGGCGACGTGGTGCCAGCAGTTATTAAAACTTTCTTTTTTGGCTTTGCCATTGGCATCATTGGCTGCTACAAAGGCTATTATGCCGATAAAGGGACCGAGGGCGTGGGCCAGGCCGCCAACTCGGCGGTAGTGGCTTCGTCGCTGGTCATCTTCATTCTCGATTTGCTGGCCGTGCAGATTACCGGCCTGCTGGGCCTCAACTAACCGCCTCCGATGCTGCCCGCCCCTGCTCCCGTGGCCGCCCCCGCGCCGCCCCCCGCCGCTACCGAAGCTGTGCTTACGGTGGCCAACGTCAGCAAGGCGTTTGGCACCAACCAGGTGCTGCACGACTTTTCGCTGGACGTGCGCCGGGGCGAAAACGTGGTGGTGCTGGGCAAGTCGGGCGCGGGCAAGTCGGTGCTTATCAAGTGCATCATCGGGCTGCTGCCGGTGGATGCGGGCACCATTCGGGTGCTGGGTCAGGACGTGGCCATGCTGGACCACGCCGCCCTCGACCAGTTGCGGGCGCGGGTGGGCTTCCTGTTCCAGAGCAATGCGCTGTATGACTCGATGACGGTGCGCGAAAACCTGCTGTTCCCGCTGCGGCGGCACTGGCTGGCGCACCGTCCCGGCGAGGAGGACGAGCTGGTGCGCCAGGCCCTCGACGACGTGGGCCTGGGCCACACCATTGAGATGATGCCGGCCGAGCTGTCGGGGGGCATGCGCAAGCGCATCGCGCTGGCCCGCACCCTCATTCTGCACCCCGAAATAATTCTCTACGACGAGCCCACCACTGGCCTCGACCCCGTGACGGCCCGCGAAATTGACCAACTCATCCGGGAAGTGCAGCAGAAATACGGCACTTCAGCGCTCATCATCTCGCACGATATGAATTGCGTGCGCCTCACCGCCAACCGCGTGGCCCTGCTGGTGGACGGCCGCTGCTACGCCTTGGGCACCTACGCCGAACTAAAGGCCAGTGTCGACCCGGCCATCCACGAGTTTTTCTCGGAATAATCATTCTTTAACACCTCCCCGTCATGCCTCAGCGCCCCGCCAGTACGTATTTCCGCCTGGGCTTGTTTGTGCTGGTCGGGCTGGGCTGCCTGCTGGCCGTGCTGTTTCTGCTGGGACGCAAGCAGAATTTGTTTGGCGATTCGCTGGAAGTGCAGGCCGATTTTCGGAACGTGGCGGGCCTGCTCACGGGCAACAACGTGCGGCTGGGCGGCATCAGCGTGGGCACGGTGAAGGACATCCGCATTCTGAACGACAGCACCGTGCGTGTGGGCCTGAGCCTGAACCGCGAAGTGCAGCCCTACGTGAAGAAAAACGCTATTGCCTCCATTGGCACCGACGGGCTGGTGGGCAATACCATCATCAACCTAAAGGCCGTGCCCACCCCGGCCCGGCCCATCGAAAGCGGCGACGTGCTGCGCACCACCACCCCGCTGGCGCTGGATGCGATGCTGGGCACACTCAATATATCGAACAAAAACCTGGTGGGCATCACCAAGGACCTGCGCGAGATTACCCACAAGCTCAACGGCAGTGATGCGCTTTGGCAACTACTGAACGACAAGCAGCTAGCCCTCGAAATGCACCGCAGCCTACGCAATACGGCCACGGCCACGGCTCTGCTGCAAGCCTCGGCGGCCGATATGCAGCAGCTCACGCGTGGGCTGCGCCAGGGCAAAGGTCCGGCCGGCTACTTGCTCACCGATACGGCCTTTGCCGGCCGCATGCGCCACGCCACGCGCCAGCTGGCCGGTACTTCCGATACGCTGGCCCGTACCCTGGCCGGCCTCAAACGGCAGATTCAGACCCCCAACGGCCCGCTCAATACCTTGCTGGCCGATACGGCCATGGCCCGCAACCTGCGCCAGAGCCTGCGCAACGTGGAGCTGGGCACGGCCGGCTTCAGCCAGAATATGGATGCGCTGAAGCATAACTTCCTGCTGCGCGGGTATTTCCGCAAGCAGGCCAAGAAGGATAAGGCGCAGGCGGCCACGCCGTGAGGGTTGGCGGTGTGGAGATTAAAAAGAATATGGAACGGTCATGCTTCGGCTGCGCTCAGCATGACCGTTCTGGTTTTTTGCCATGAGGTTATAGGACCGAACCTACGCGCACCGGACTTCCGGCATGTCAATGCCGTGCGCGCGGATGTAGGCGGCGTGCTCGGTGAGCTTCAGCTGGCATAGCTGGGCCAGAACCGGGCCGTTGGGGTCGGCCGCGATGCGGTCGAGGGCGGCCATTACGAGTTGGTAGCGGCTCATGTTGTTGAGCACCAGCATATCGAAGGGCGTGGTAGTGCGGCCTTCCTCCAGGTAGCCGTGTACGTGGAAGCGGGCCGGGCCGGGCCGATGGTGCAGCAGCTCATGAATGAGCGTGGGGTAGCCGTGGAAGGCGAAAACTACCGGCGCATCGGCCGCGAACAGGCTCAGAAAGGTGGCTTCCGGCAAGCCGTGCGGGTGGGCGTCGGGGGCCATGAGGGCCATCAAATCCACCACGTTTACCACGCGGAGACGGAGGTTGGGCAGGTGCTGCCTAATGAGGGCGGCGGCGGCGATGGTTTCGGTGGTGGGCACATCGCCGGCGCAGGCCAGCACCAAGTCGGGGTGCGGATGGGTTTCGCTGCTGCTCTCATTCCCGGCCCAGTGCCAGGCCGAAATGCCCCGGCTGCAATGCTCGCGGGCGGCCTCGATGCCCAGCCACTGGGCCTGCGGGGCTTTGGAGGCCACAATCAGGTTGATGTAGCCGCGGCTGCGGAGGCAGTGGTCCATCACGGCGAGCAAGCAGTTGGCATCGGGCGGCAGGTACACCCGCGCCACCGAGCTTTTCCTGGCCGCCACCGCGCTGAGGAAGCTGGGGGCCTGGTGGGTGTAGCCGTTGTGGTCCTGCCGCCAGACGTGGGAAGTGAGCAGGTAGTTGAGCGAGGCCAGCGGCTGCCGCCAGGGCACTTCCTTGCTTGCTTTCAGCCACTTGGCGTACTGGTTCAGCATGGAATCGACCAAGGGAATAAATGCCTCGTAGCAGCCAAATACGCCGTGCCGGCCCGTGAGCAGGTAGCCTTCGAGCCAGCCCTGGCAGGTGTGCTCGCTCAGGATTTCCATCACGCGGCCATCCGGGGCCAGGTATTCGTCGGTTTCGCGCAGGGGGCCGAGCCAGGCGCGCTGGGTGGCTTCAAACAGCGGGGTCATGCGGTTGGAAGTGGTTTCGTCGGGGCAGACCACGCGGAAGTTGCGGGCGTCCTCGTTGCGGCGGAACACGTCGCGCAGGAAGGTGGCCAGCTTGTGCGTGGCGGCTGCCGTTACGCTGCCGGGCGAAGGCACCATTACGCCATAATCGCAGAAATTGGGCAGCTTGAGGGGCACCAGCAGCTGGCCGCCGTTGGCGTGCGGGTTCATGCCGAGGCGGCGCTCGCCGGTGGGGCAGCCGGCCAGCAGTTCCTCGCACAGGTGGCCGGTGAGGGGGCGGCACAGGTCCTGCGGGCGGTAGCTGCGGAGCCAGGCGTCGAGCACGGGCAGCTGGCGGGGCTGGCCGGCGGGGTCGGCCACGGGCAGCTGGTGGGCATGAAACGTGTTTTCGATAGCCTGTTCATCCACTGTGAGCGGGCAGGTCCAGCCCTTGGGCGTTTGCAGAATGAGCATGGGCCAGGCCGGCACCCCATCGAGCAACCCCAGCCGGGCGTGCTCCTGAATGCGCCGGATTTCGGCGTGCGCCCAGTCCAGGGCCTGCCACATGGCGGCGTGTACTTGGTGGGGCTCGCTGCCGCTCACAAACCGCACCTGATAGCCGTAGCCGGTGAAGAGGTGGCGCAGCTCCTCGTCGCTCATCCGCCCAAAAATGCTGGGGCCCGACAGCTTGTAGCCGTTGACGTGCAGGATGGGCAGCACCGCGCCCGAGGTGGCCGGGTTCAGGTACTTGTTGGAATGCCAGGCGGCGGCCAGCGGGCCGGTTTCGGCCTCGCCATCGCCCACCACGCAGGCCACGATGAGGTCGGGGTTGTCGAGGGCCGCGCCGTAGGCGTGCGACAGGCAGTAGCCCAATTCGCCGCCCTCCTGAATCTGGCCGGGCGTGCCGGGCACGAGGTGGCTGGGCAGGCCGGAGGGCCACGAAAACTGCCGAATGAGCTCCTCCAGGCCGGTGCGGTTGACGGGGTATTGCGGGTCCACTTCGCCCAGGGTGCCTTCCAGAAACAGGTTGGCCAGGATGGCGGGCGCGCCGTGGCCCGGCCCCGTCACCAGCAGCACGCTGGCATCGGTGTCCTGCACCAGGCGGTTGAGGTGGGCGTACACCAGGTTCAGGCCCGGCTGCGTGCCCCAGTGCCCCAGCAGGCGCGGCTTGATGTCGGCGGCCTGCAAGGGGCGCTCCAGCAGGAAGTTGTCGCGCAAATACAGCTGGGCGGCCCCGAGGTAGTTGGCAGCCAGCCAGTAGCGGTGCAGCTGGGCCAGGCGGGTGGCCTGGGGCACGGCGGTGGTCGTGAGTTCGGGAGTCATGGGCAAGAGCTGGCGAAGTGACTATCGGGCGGAAACGGGCAGCCGGCTCAATCGGTGGTGGGCAACACCAGTACCGGCACGGGACTGCGGTGCAGCAGCTGGGCCGTCACGCTGCGGTGGAACAAGCCCCCGAGCAGGGTGTGCGGCCGGGCCAGCACCACAATGAGCTGGGCGTCAACTTCGGCGGCGGCGTGCAGGATGCCGTCGGCGGGGGATTCTTCCCGCACTTCGTAGAGGCTGTTGTTATCGAGAGGCCCAAACAGGCCCGTGCGGCGCACCGCATCGAGGCCGATACCGGCTTTTGAGGGGCCATGCGCGGCGGCTACATGCACCACCGTGGTGGTTGGTTGCAGGGCCTCAAACAAGTCGGCCAAGGCCAGCGACGGGGCGGTCAGCCAAAAGGGCTGGTCATCGGCGGCCACCACTATGCGGCGGGGCAGGTCCGTGGCGTTGCTTTCTTCGGGCACCAGCAGCAGCGGGTAGTGCGCGCCCTGCAACACGGGCAGCGCCATATTGCTGAGCACCCGGTCAATCAGATTGGCGGGCTGTTCGCGGCCGGCGGCCAGCAGCAGCGGGTGGTGGCGCATCACGGCATCGGCCAGGGCCAGGCCCAGGGTGTCAATGGTCATCTCCGGCTCGGCGGGCACGGGCAGGTGGTCGGCGCGCTGGGCCAGGTCGGCCAGCACCGCGTGGCGGCCGGGCGTAACCACGGGCACCATCAGGGCCGACTCGGGTAACAGCAGCGGGTCCTGAAACACATGCATGAGCACGAGGTGGCCTTCCGGCAGCTGCGTGGCCAGTTGGCTGGTGTAGCGGAGCACCGCATCGGTGGCGCTGTTCAGGTCAGAGAGAACGACGAAAGTTGGTTGCATGACGAGAAGCCGGAAGAAGTTGGTGAGCGCCGTCCCGCCGGTTCCGGCGCTGAGCCAGGTGGGGAGCGCAACCGAATACGGCGGGGGCATGCTCGCCCCGCCGGGGAGTTCTGGTTAACACGGATGGGGCTACCAATTCAATCAATACGCTGTTTCAAAAGCGTTTCACCTGCTCCGGATAGCGCTTGGGAGTTACTCTAAATTTCGATAACTCATCGGCCCGGCACCATAAGCATTATCAACCCGGTGCATGAATTATATCATTGACGACGACCATTCCGGCACCATCAGCCAAGGCCAATCGGGCCTCCCCCCTGCTCAACTGCTGGGCCGATTACTGGCCGGGCGCTTCCCGGCCAGTAATCGGCCCAGCAGCTGGCCCAACACCAGCGTCACCACGGCCGGCCCCGCAATGAGCAGCAGGGCCACCAGCGTGAGCTTTTGCAGCCCCAGCAAGTGGTGTAGCAGCGGCTGCACGTAGGCCAGCACCATCAGCCCGGAGCACAGGGCCAGCGCCAGCCACACGTAGCGGTTGCGCAGAATGTCGTTGTGCCACAGGGGCGTGTGGCCACCCGCCATGTTGAAGACGTGCGCCAGCTGAGCGGCGGCCAGCCCGAAAAACAGCACGGCATTGGCGGCGGCCGGAGCCAGGCCAAAGTGGTGCCGGGCAAGGTAGTCGGCCCCGAGCAGGGCCACGGTCATGAGCGCGGCGTAGGCTACCGCCAGGTGCCAGTCGCCGGGCCGCATAATGGGGCCTTGCGGGTCCTGCGGCGGGTGCTGCATCGCGCGGGGGCTGCCCCTGCCCACACCCAGCGCCAGGGCCGGAAACACGTCGGTGAGCAGGTTGAGAAACAGGATTTGCAGGGGCAGCAGGCCCGCGCCGTGGCCCAGCAGGCCGGCGGCCATCACCACCAGGATTTCGCTCAGGTTACATGACACCAGGTAGAGCACGAAGCGCCGGATGTTGGTAAAAATGATGCGCCCTTGCTCCACGGCCACCACGATGGAGGCAAACGAGTCGTCGCGCAGCACCAGGGCGGCGGCCTCGCTGGCCACCTGGGTCCCGCGCCGGCCCATGGCCACGCCGATGTCGGCTTTTTTGAGGGCGGGCGCGTCGTTCACGCCATCGCCGGTCATGGCCACGACGTGGCCGCACTGCTGGTATAGGCTGATGAGGTCCAGCTTCTGGGCCGGGCTCACGCGGGCAAATACGCTGGCCTGCCACAAGCGGCGGCGGCCTTCGCCGTTGGGGTGCGCGAGCAAACTCTCCAGCTCCTCGCCCGTCACCACGGTTGTGTCCGAATCGGTGGTGAGATGCACCTGGTGGGCCACCGTGAGGGCCGTGGCGGGGTGGTCGCCGGTCACCATCAACACCCGGATGCCGGCCCGCTGGCAGGCTTCGAGGGCGGGCACCACTTCGGGGCGCGGCGGGTCGAGGAAGGCCACCATGCCCAGCCAGGTCAGCTCGTCGGCCCAGTTGGGCTGATGCTCATCGGGCAACTCGCGATAGGCCAGGGCCAGCACGCGCAAGCCACTGGCAGCCAGCTCATTGGCGCGGTGCAGCCATTCGGTGTGCTCGGCCGGGCCGATGGATTGGGCACCGCTCGCCAGCTGCTGCGCGGCGCAATGCGGGAGCACGGCCTCGGCGGCACCCTTCACCGCTACCCAGGCCCGGCCCCCGGGCAGTTGGTGCAGGGTGGCCATGAGGCGGGTGTCGGAGTTAAAGGGCTGCTCGGCCAGGCGCGGGTCGGCCAGCGCCGCCGGCACGTCAAACGGCCCGCCGTGGGCCAGGGTCAGCAGCGCCACTTCGAGCGGGTCGCCGAGGGCAGCATCGGCGGAGGCCGGCGAGTAGGTGGCGTTGTTGCACAGAACGGCCACCCGCAGCAGCAGCTGGTAGGCCTCGCCGGTGAGCGCCGCCGGCCCGGCGGCCCCGGCCACCGGCGGAAAATGCAGCTGGCCCTCGGGCAGCCACACGGTTTGCACGGCCATCTGGTTCTGGGTAAGGGTGCCGGTTTTGTCGGTAAAAATGACGTCGGTGCCGCCCAGGGTTTCCACGGCGGCCAGGCGCTTCACCAGCACGTTATGGCGGGCTAGGCGCATCATGCCGTAGGCCAGGGCCAGCGTGGCCACAATGGACATTCCTTCGGGAATGGCCGCCACGGCCAGCACAATGGCAATTTTCAGCAGGCCAAACACCGGCTGGCCCTTCGCCAGCCCGATACCCACGTAGGCCGCGGCCAGCCCCACCGTGATGTACACCAGCTGCCGGGCCAGCCGGTCGAGCTTGGCTTCGAGCGGGGTGGCCGAGCGGGCGGCGTGCTGCACCAGCTGCGTGATTTCGCCCAGCTGCGTGCCGCTGCCCACGCCCGTCACGTAGGCCCGCCCCGTGCCATTGACCACGGCCGTGCCCTTGAACAACTGGCTGGTCGCTTCGGTGGATTTGTCGGTGAGTTTATCCGTGGATTTTATGTCGCATCCGTCGCTAGTGGCCGGGGCCACCGCCTTCCCGGCGGGCATCGATTCGCCGGTCAGGGCCGACTCGTTCACCTGGAGCTGCTGGGCTTCAAACAGCGCGGCGTCGGCCGCCACCACTTCGCCGGCCTCCACCAGCAGCACATCGCCGATGGTGACGTGGGGAGTGGGCACGGCGCACACCTGACCGTCGCGCAGCACGCGGGCCGTGGTCAGGCCCAAGCGGCGCAGGGCGGCCATCGAGGCCTGGGCATTCCACTCCAGCCAAAAGCCCAGGCCGGCGTTGAGGACAACGACGGCCAAGATGGCGAAGCCCTCGGCGTAGTCGTGGAAGGCAAACGAAAAACCCGCCGCCCCACCCAGCACCAGCACAATCAGGCTGCGAAACTGGCGCAGCAGCACCTGCCACCAGCTGTCGGGCAGCACGGGCTCCACGGCGTTGGGGCCGTAGCGCCGGAGCCGCTCGCAGGCCTCGGCTTCGGTGAGGCCAACCACGCGGGCAGCAAGTGCCGGCGACGGCGGCAGTTCGATGAGCTCGGCCATGACGACGGCAATGGAAAGGAAACCAACTGATACCAACTACCCCACAGTATAGCGCATAATAACCAGAAATACACTTTTTTATTCTCCGAAGCCTACTCACCAGACCAGCATACTATCGGCCGCGTGGTGGGCCTGCCGGCGGTGGGCTGCCGTGGGTTCGGCGGCTGGCACGGCCAGCACGGGCACGGGGCTGCGGCGCAGCACTTCGGCCGTCACGCTGTGATGTAACAGGTCGCCGAGGTAGCTCCGCCGGCGGGCCAGCAGCACCACCAGGTCGGCCCCCAGGTCGTCGATGGCGGCCAGAATGCCATCGGCCGGGCGGTCATATTGGTAGCCGCGTGGCTCCGCCTCGTGCAGGCCCTTGGTGAGGCCGCTGAGCTCCACGGCGTGGCGGGCGCGGGCGCAGTTTTCATCGTCTTCGACGCCCGATACGTGTACGATGGTAACGTGCGGGGCGAGCCGGTGCAGCAGCTGCTTCACGCCATCGATGGCCTTGGGCAGGGCAAACGGCTCGCTGTCAGCAGCAATGAGCACGCGCCGGGGCGGCGTGGTGGCGGCCGTGCGCAGGGGCACCAGCAGCAGGGGCAGCTGCCCGGCGCGCAGCAGCTCCAGCAGCATCAGGCTCAGCTGGTCAGGGGCGGCGGTATCATCGGCGGACCGGCCCACCACGAACAATGCCGGGTTGTGCTGCCGGGTGAGGGCCTGGGCGGCCGCCGGCAGCAGGTCGGTGAGAAGTTCCACCGTGGCCGGCGCGTGGAGCTGCCCGGCCAGATGGGTCAGCATGGCCTTGATGCCAGGCTCCTCGGCCAGCTCCTGCCGCCGCCAGCTGTCCCCGGCAAACACGTAGGGGTCGAAGAAAGAAATGCGGTTGGCGTGCAGCAGCAGCAGGTGGCCGCCCACGCCGCCGGCCAGCGCGTCGGCGTAGCGCACGGCGCGCTGCGCCTCGGGATAAAAGCTGGTCAGGACAATGAAAGAGAATGACGGGGCCGTTTTCATTGCGGGGTGGATTATTGACGCGGTCGGGGAATTCAGCACGTTTGTCATCCTAAAAGTTTGCGAAGAATGGCAAACGGTAAAAAGAGCCGATACCCGGCCCTAAAACGAGCCGGCGTAAGCCCCCAGCACGCCCGGATTGCGGGCCATGCCGGCCTCCTCGGTCAGCGTGTCGTCGAGCTGGTAGTCGGAATCGGGCAGCAGCTGGGGCTCCCGGTAGCGGTTTGGCACCGTGCGGTAGGGGGACGCTGCGCGGACAGATTCCGGTGCCTCGGCAATGGAATCGGGCGGGGATGCGGGCGGGTAATATATTTCCGGGATTGGCTGGGGCATGACGCAAAGAGGCTTTGTGATTGAACTGATTATCAAGCCGTAATTGTATCTTCATGCGCGTTGCGGGGTTAATCATCGGGGCGGCCGTCAGTGCAGCGACCGTAAGTGGTTGTTCACGTCGCGGGCACCGCAGTCGCGGGCATCGGCGGCGGCGTGCTGGCGCTCCAGCCACGTATCCACGGCACCGGTGAGGGTGGCGCGACCATTGGCCACGCACACCTCAATGTCCTGGTCGTGCAGCAGCGCCGACCAGTAGAAATGCAGCCGGATTCGCTGCTCCAGGGCTTGGTCGGCGGCGGGGCCTTCGAGGTCGGCCAGGTCGTCGTCGTCGTCCGCCTGAGACTGCGCCGGGGCCACCCGCACATGGTTTTCCAGCTCCACTACCCCGTTGATGCCGCTGGCCACTTCCGCCGTGCGCTGCTGGTCGAAATGCGAATCGACGGAGCCGCCCACCCGCAACCGGCCGTGCTGCACGCTCACCAGCAAGTCGTAGCCGGCCAGATAGGCATCGGCGGCCAGGGCCGTTTTTGCCTGCTGCCGCATCACGTCATCGGCCACGGGCGTGGCGGGATGCACCTGGAGCAGGTTATGCACCTCTTTCACGCCCAGCACGTTGCGGGCATCCTGGCCGGCGGCGCGGCGAGCACGCAGGTTGCCCACCGCGCCGGTCAGGGTCACGGTGCCGTCTTCGACCTGCACGGTGGGCGCATCGGGGTGGCAGCGCGGGTCGTAGCGCAGGGCATCGCGCACGGCCCGGGCCACGTCCTCGTCGGCTTTCGGCGCAAAGCGCTGGTGACGCAGCACCTTGTCGAGCGCCCAGGGGGCCACTTGCAGCTGCGCGGCATCGACGCTGGTAGCCCCGGCCCGGTGGGCGGTGGCCAGTACGTGGTCGAACTCGGCCGCCGTGCCCACGGTGCCGGTCAGGCGCACCGCGCCGTGGTCGGCGGCAATGTCCACGAGCGGGCTTTTCACGCGCAGGTCCCAGGCCAGGCACTCCCGGATGTGGGCGGCAATGTCTGCATCGGCAGTAGCTACCGGACCGCCGCGCACCACCAGGCGGTTGTGCAGATGGCGCACGCCGGGCACGCCGCGCAAGGCCCGCAGCACCAGCAGCTCCTCGGCCCAGGTTTGCACGCTGCCTTCCAGAATGACTTCGCCGTCGTTGGCGTAGCTGCGCACCTGGTAGCGGCGCACGGCGGGGTCGTTCTGCAAGACCCGCACCACCCGGCGCTGTAGTTCGGCATTGGGCACATCGGGCGTGCGGATAATCAGTTCGTTCACTACCCCACGCACGCCGCGCACGGCTTTGGCCACTTCAGCGGCTCGCTCGCGGGCCAGCAGGTTGTCGGTGAAGCCGTTGAGGACCACAATGCCCTCGTGCGTGGCCACCTCCACCAGGTGCGAAGTGACGCCCTTTTTGAGCATAAATAACAGCTCGATGGCCGCCGTGATGTCGGCATCGGCCAAATGCTCATCCGTTATGAGCGTGGCAGGTTGGCTTTTCATGGCGAAGAGGCGCTAATAATGAGGAGCACCCGGGCACAGGCAACCTGCCCCGGGCCAAATGGCCTAGCAGGCCCGGTACCGGGCCGGGGCACCGTGGCGCAGGCCAGTGGCCAGCAGCCCCAGCACCAATAGCAGAGAAAATAACAGCGAGGACGTGACCATAACAGCGCTATTTAAAGGCCAGGGGAACAGAATAAACCGAAGGATTTCTGACTGCTGCAAGATGCATTCGGCGGCGACATTCAGGCCGTGACAACTATCATATATTACCATGATTTTAATTAGCACTCCCTGGCGCTCGGGCGGGGCTTGACGCCGCTTTTCAAGCCCGGGCCGGGCCTTATCCGGCCGGCCAGCGTAGCGCGGCCGCGCAATTGCAGGCCAGCGGCTTAGTTTTGCTGATTCCCCAATCTTGCCTGCTTCAGTAAAGCTGCCTATGCCCCCGGAAACCACTACTTCTTCTTCCCCCGAAACCAACCGCCGCAAGTTCTACATCGCGGCCACCAACGGCACGGCGCTGTATGTGCTGGCTTATTATTTCGTGTGGGGCCTGCACCAGGCGGCCAAGGCGGCCGTGTCGCACCACTTCCAGCTGCGCGGGATATGGGACCCGAGCGGCATCCGCTACACCCTGGCCGATAACGAGTGGTGGCGCACGGCCATCGTCGCGGTGTATGGCAGCGGGCCGGCGGTGTGCCTGGTGCTGGGGCTGGTGGCGTTTCGCTGGTACTGGCGGGGCGAGCGGGCGCGCCGGGGGCAGTTCAAGCTGCTGCTGCTGTGGGTGGCGTTCCATGCTTGCAACGCCGTGTTCGGGGCCTTGCTGGCCGACACGTTCACGCATTCGGGCTTCTGGTACGTGCCCGACTGGCTCCTGGGCATCGGCAGCGCGATGAACGTGGTGCTGGCTCTGCTGGCCGGGCTGGTGCAGCTGGGCCTGGGCTATTTCGGGGCCATCGCCTTCCTGCAGGCCCACGACTCGCACACGGTGATGCGCTACGACAAGCGCCAGCTAATGGTGGTGAGCACCCTCATTGCGCCCTGGGTGGTGGGCAGCGTTTTCATTGCCCTCACCAAAATGCCCTACCTCACCATGCAGGAAACCCTGCACCTGGCCATGATGGGCCTGCTGGTGACTCCGCTAGCCCTGGGTTGCCTCAACGAGGTATTTTCCGAAACCGTGAAGCGCCCCCAAGCCACGCGTGTGGCTTGGGGGCTGCTGGGCCTGGCCCTCATGGTAGCCGTAGCCTGGCGGCTGGCCCTGAGCCCGCCACTGACATTTGGCTGAGGCAACTGAAACGACTGCAAAAGCCCCGGCCCGCCGGGGCTTTTTTTGTGCCCGACTACCAGTGCATAAACTGGTATTGAGCCGCACAGCATAGGATTTCCGGCCTTTTAGGGCCCTGTATTATTCTCGCAAAATGGTCCGGTATCGTCGCAATCACTGCGGCGGGGCCAACCAAATGGGCCAGAATCCGCTTAAGAGTTGGAAGGATTCTGTTCTTTAAATCCTCAACACCAACTTTCACCCCAATCCACCAACACCTTTATGGGAATTACCCTGAAACAAGCCCAAACGGCCGTGCAAGCCGCCCACGAAAAAGCCCTCGAAATGGGCGTTAAGATGAACATCGCGGTGGTCGACGGCGGTGCCAACCTCGTCGCATTCATCCGCATGGACGATGCCTGGCTGGGTTCGCTGGATATCTCCATCCGGAAAGCCAAAACGGCGCGCTTCTTCGACATGCCCACCGGGGCCATCGGCGGGCTGTCACAGCCGGGCGGTCCGCTCTTCGGCATTGAGCACTCTAACGGCGGCCTCATCAGCTTTCCCGGCGGCATCCCCATCAAGGGCGATGGTGGCCTAGTGATGGGCGCCATCGGCGTATCAGGCAGCACCGTGGAAGACGACCACGCCGTGGCCGAAGCTGGCCAGCTGGCCATCGAAGGCAAGCGCTAGGACGCGCAACCGCCGCTCCAAACGCCATGCCTGCACTTGCCAGGCATGGCGTTTTTCTTTTCCTGTTTACTTCATTAACCCCATCATCATGGCTAGCAACAGAGGCGTTGTTTACCTGGGTCCCGGCAAGGTCGAGGTCCAGAGCATTGATTTTCCCGAGCTAAAGAACCCCAAGGGCAAGAAAATTACCCACGGGGTGATTCTCAAGGTTATTTCAACGAACATTTGCGGTTCGGACCAACACATGGTGCGCGGGCGCACCACGGCGCCGGCGGGGCTGGTCCTGGGCCACGAAATCACGGGCGAGGTAATTGAAGCCGGCGATGACGTGGAATTCCTGAAAAAGGGCGACCTCGTGTCGGTGCCGTTCAACGTGGCTTGCGGCCGCTGCCGCACCTGCAAGGAGATGAAAACCGGCATCTGCCTGACCGTGAACGAGGGCCGCGCCGGCGGGGCCTACGGCTACGTGGACATGGGCGGCTGGGTGGGCGGCCAGGCCGAGTACGTGATGGTGCCTTATGCCGATTTCAACCTGCTGAAATTCCCGAACAAGGACCAGGCAATGGAGAAAATCCGCGACCTGACCATGCTGAGCGACATTTTCCCGACCGGTTTTCACGGGGCCGTAAAGGCCGGCGTGGGGCCGGGCCTGACGGTGTACGTGGCCGGCGCGGGCCCGGTGGGTTTAGCGGCCGCTGCTTCGGCGCAGCTGCTGGGCGCGGCCGTGGTGATTGTGGGCGATATGAACAAGGCCCGCCTGGCGCACGCCCGCTCTTTCGGCTGCGAGACGGTGGACCTGAACGAGGACGCCAACCTAGCCGACCAGATTGCCCAGATTCTGGGTGTGCCGGAAGTGGACTGTGCCATCGACTGCGTGGGTTTTGAGGCCAGCGGCCACGGCACGCAGGCCAAAACCGAGGTGCCCGCCGCCGTGCTCAACTCGCTCATGGAAATTGCCCGGGCAGGCGGCTCCATCGGCATCCCCGGCCTGTACGTGACCGCCGACCCTGGCGCGACGGACCAAGCCGCCAAAACCGGCAACCTGTCCATCCGCTTCGGGCTGGGCTGGGCCAAGAGCCATTCTTTCCACACCGGCCAAACGCCCGTGATGAGCTACAACCGCCAGCTCATGCAGGCCATTCTCTACGATAAAATCCAGATTGGCAAAGCCGTGAACGTGGAAATTATCAGCCTTGACGACGCGCCCAAAGGCTACGCCGAATTTGACAAAGGCGTGGCCCGGAAGTTCGTCATCAACCCGCACAACCTGATTCCGGACGTGAAGAAGACCACCGCCAAGAAAGAAACCGCCGCCGCTTAGGCACCGGCTGAAACGGACGTAACAGCCGGGCTGCCAGGGAGGCGGCCCGGCTGTTTGGCGTTTGGGGCTATCATAATTGAAGCTGTCTAGCGGTTAGGAGTGGCTAATAAACCTCTGGCTCATAGAAAAAAGCGTTGCGGGTTGTTACCGAATAATACCCTAAGCCTGAGTAGCCGATAAACCAGCTGTCGCCATCTTTAAATGGGGCGTCGTTCCAGCTGTGCAGCGAATGACCATTCGAGAAATCAACCGTCAAGTCACCCCATTCCGTAAGAATTGCTTTAGTGACAGAAGTGCCTTCCAGTGTCTTTAGAGCAGGCACTATGTTAGCATCGGCATCCTCATGCCAAGTGCAGATGATGTGTCCGGCTTTAACAATTCGCCAGGCGCAGTATACCATTAATGAGAATTCACGCTGAAGCTCATCAGTCTTCGATGTGGGTTTGAATTCCATTGTAAAAATGGAACCTGTACCTGAAACGGCCCGGATGCGCCAAGCTTGCTGCCCCGGCATCTCTTGGATGACTTGCTCAAACTCGGAAAAAGAAGCGCTACGTTTACTCATTCTGGTCGTTGCTTAATTATAACCGGAATTCGAGTTTGCTCGAAACCCCAAACTTACGCGAGCCGACCCCGCCGGAGCGTTTTCCGTACCTTCGCGCACGTTTTCACCCTTACGGTCGCGGACTACAAAGTCCGCGCTACTCCCCCGAATATGCACCCCGCTCCCACCGCGCCTTACAAGCCTAAGAACCACGTTCGCATCGTTACCGCCGCCGCCTTGTTCGACGGGCACGATGCGGCCATTAATATCATGCGCCGCATTATCCAGAGCAGCGGCGCGGAGGTTATTCACCTCGGGCATAACCGCTCGGCGCAGGAAATCGTGGATTGCGCGATTCAGGAAGATGCCCAGGCCATTGCCATTACCAGCTACCAAGGCGGGCACAATGAGTACTTCAAGTACATTTTCGACCTGCTGAAGGAGCGCGGCGCGGGCCACATCAAAATCTTCGGCGGCGGCGGCGGCGTGATTCTGCCCACGGAAATCGCGGAGCTGCAGGGCTACGGCATCACCCGCATCTATTCGCCCGATGATGGCCGCGCGATGGGCCTGCAAGGGATGATTAATAACCTGCTGGAGCAGGCTGATTTTCCGACAGGTCAGAACCTGAATGGCGAAGCTGGCCACGTTAAAGAGAAGGACGCCCGCAGCATTGGCCGCCTGATTTCGGCGGCCGAAAACTTCCCCGAGGAGTTTGAGCGGGTAAAAGGCGACTTAGTGGCCGAGTTTCAGATGGGCGAAAGCAACAACAATCAGAACCTAAGCAGTAAGCGCCCCGCCCCTATTCTCGGTATTACGGGTACGGGCGGCGCGGGCAAGTCCAGCCTCGTGGATGAGCTGGTGCGGCGGTTTTTGATGGACTTCCCGGAGAAGACCATTGCCATCATCTCCGTCGACCCCAGCAAGCGCAAAACGGGCGGGGCGCTGCTCGGCGACCGGATTCGGATGAATGCCATCAACTCGCCGCGGGTGTACATGCGCAGCCTGGCTACGCGCCAGAGCAACCTCGCGTTGAGCCGCTACGTGCAGGATGCCGTGGACGTGGTGCGCGCCGCCAACTACGATTTGATTATCCTAGAAACCTCCGGCATCGGGCAGAGCGACACGGAAATCATCGAGCACTCCGATGCCAGCCTGTACGTGATGACGCCAGAGTACGGCGCGGCCACGCAGCTGGAGAAAATCGACATGCTCGATTTCGCCGATGTGATTGCGCTGAACAAGTTCGACAAGCGCGGGGCGCTGGATGCGCTGCGCGACGTGCGCAAGCAGTACCAGCGCAACCACGGCCTGTGGGACACGCCTACGGACCAGATGCCGGTATTCGGCACCATCGCCTCGCAGTTCAACGACCCGGGCATGAACCGGCTGTACCGGGCGGTGCTGAAGATGCTGGAGACCAAGACCGGGGCCATTTTCGCCTCGCACCTGGAAACCAGCGGCGAGGATTCGGAGAAGATTTACATCATCCCGCCGCACCGCACGCGCTACCTCTCGGAGATTGCCGAAAGCAACCGCGCCTACGACCAGCGCGTGCGCGAGCAGGCCAACATTGCCGAGGTGGCCGGGGCTTTCGCCAAGCTGGAGCAGCACTACCGCGACGAGAAAAAGAGCAGCGAGAGCATGGTGGGCGAATTCGAGAAGAACAAGCAGACCCAGCTGCGCCGGCTCGATGCCGACAGCCAGGCCATTCTGGAAAACTGGGAAGCCACGCTTCAGAACTACCGCAACCCGGAGTACGTGTACTCGGTGCGGGGCAAGGAAATCCGGGTGCAGACGCATACCAAGTCGCTATCGGGCAATATGATTGCTAAGGTGTCGATGCCGCGCTACTCGGGCTGGGGCGACCGGCTGCGCTGGGCCATGCAGGAGAATTTTCCCGGCGAATTCCCCTACACGGCGGGCGTGTTCCCCTTCAAGCGCGAGGGTGAGGACCCGACGCGCATGTTTGCCGGCGAGGGCGGGCCGGAGCGAACAAACCGCCGTTTCCACTACGTGAGCATGGGCCTGCCGGCCAAGCGCCTGAGCACGGCCTTCGACTCGGTGACGCTGTACGGCGAAGACCCCGATTTGCGGCCCGATATCTACGGCAAAATTGGCAACGCGGGCGTGAGCATTGCTTGCCTCGATGATGCCAAGAAGCTGTATTCGGGTTTCAACCTGGCCAACCCCAGCACTTCGGTTTCGATGACGATAAACGGTCCGGCGGCGACGCTGGCGGCCTTTTTCATGAACGCGGCCATCGACCAGCAGTGCGAGCTATACATTAAGGAGCACGAGTTGACGGCGGAAGTCGATGCCAAAGTCGACCAGATTTATGCGGCTAAGAACCAGCTCCGGCCCCGCTACCAGGGCGAGCTGCCGGCCGGCAACGACGGCCTGGGCCTGCTGCTGCTCGGCGTGACGGGCGAGGACGTGCTGCCGGCCGACGTGTACGCCACCATCAAGGCCAAGACGCTGACGCAGGTGCGCGGCACCGTGCAGGCCGACATTCTGAAAGAAGACCAGGCCCAGAACACCTGCATTTTCAGCACCGAGTTTGCCCTGCGCCTGATGGGCGACGTGCAGGAGTACTTCATCACCGAGAAGGTGCGGAATTTCTACTCCGTGTCGATTTCGGGCTACCACATTGCCGAGGCGGGGGCCAACCCGATTACGCAGCTGGCCCTGACGCTGAGCAACGGCTTCACGTTCGTGGAATACTACGTGAGCCGGGGCATGAGCGTGAACGATTTCGCGCCCAACCTGAGCTTCTTCTTCTCCAACGGCATCGACCCCGAGTACGCCGTGATTGGGCGGGTGGCGCGCCGCATCTGGGCCAAGGCCATGAAGCTGAAGTACGGCGCCGACGCCCGCAGCCAGATGCTGAAGTACCACATCCAGACCTCGGGCCGCAGCCTGCACGCCCAGGAAATTGACTTCAACGACATTCGCACTACGCTGCAGGCGCTGTATGCCATCTACGACAACTGCAACTCGCTGCACACGAATGCCTACGACGAGGCCATCACCACGCCCACCGAGGAATCGGTGCGCCGGGCCATGGCCATTCAGCTCATCATTAACCGCGAGCTGGGCCTGGCCAAAAACGAAAACCCGCTGCAAGGCTCCTTCATCATCGAGGAGCTGACTGAGCTGGTGGAAGAGGCCGTGCTGCTCGAATTCGACCGCATCACGGAGCGCGGCGGCGTGCTCGGGGCCATGGAAACCATGTACCAGCGCGGCAAAATCCAGGAGGAAAGCATGCACTACGAGATGCTGAAGCACACCGGCGAGTACCCCATCATAGGAGTGAATACCTTCCTCTCGTCGAAGGGCTCGCCCACGGTGGTGCCAGCCGAAGTCATCCGTGCCACGGAGGAGGAAAAGCAGTACCAAATCGACATGCTCACCCTGCTGCACCAGCGCAACGCCGCCCAGGCCCCGGCGCGCCTCAAGCAGCTCCAGCAAATCGCCGTGGCCAACGGCAACCTGTTCGACGAGCTGATGGAAACGGTGAAATACTGCTCGCTGGGCCAGATTACCAACGCGCTGTTTGAGGTCGGCGGGCAGTACCGGCGGAATATGTAGGAGTTGAAACTATAAGGCTCACTGTCTATCCATTCAAGACAGTGAGCCTATTTGAAAACGTCATGCAAAATCAAAAGTATCTAGATAATCTAACTTATGTTGTCTCACTTAGTGTAGCAGGAGGGCAGTCACTAGGTTCTGGGTTTATTTTAACACATAATGGCTCAGATTATATTATAACTGCTAAACATGTGGTTTTCAAAGGTGAGACACTGATTGACACAAGTCTACTAGTTACAGCAAAAAATATCAGAGATGAAATTACCGTAAGTTTTTTATTCGAAGTATACTTAGACAAGACTGACATAATTCACAATATGGTCAATGATTTCGTCGCCATATTATTACCAAATAGAGGGGACTATAGTACATCAGAATTAATCACATTATTTAATGAATACCCACATGAAATAATTACTGTTAGTAGCAGTGATACCAGAGGCATCAATGAAATAAGAGCACCAAATCAAGTTTATTTAATTGGCTTTCCAACTTCTCTACTATTCAATAAAATAATAACAGGTTTTGATGTAAGTAGACCATTATTCAGAAAAGGAATAATCGCCGGATACAATATTGGCAGCGACACGTTCATTATTGACTGCTTTGCGTACTATGGTAATAGTGGAGGACCAGTTCTTGAAGTATGTGAAGATGATACAATCAGAATAATAGGCTTGGTTTCCCAATACGTACCATTCTCGACCGTTTGGAAAAACAATAGAGAAAGTTCAATAGAGCATGTCGAGTATACTAATTCTGGTTATACAGTGTGTATATCTACAGATGCTGTACTACGTTTAATAGATAGCTCTTCATTTCCAAAGGCTTAGAAGCAATGATACTTTCTACAAGCAAAAACCCTGCGCGAAACAGCCTAATCAATCCTTTTCGCAACAGCATGATTAATCCGATGCGCAACAGTTTAATCAACCCGATGCGCAACAGCATGATTAATCCGATGCGCAACAGTTTAATTAACCCGATGCGCAACAGCATGATTAATCCGATGCGCAACAGTTTAATCAACCCGATGCGCAACAGCATGATTAATCCGATGCGCAACTCTAATATTAACCCAAGGATTAATAGCAATATTAATCCCAATGTCAATACAAGCTTTCAAGGCAACGTTGTATTCAACTTGGACTTGGTTCCTACAGAGTTTTGCGTGAAAGTTAATGACAGCGTTATGCAAGTGTTTAACACTAATTTAGAAAACACAAAATTCGCAGTCCATCACAATCAAAATGGATATTCGTTGTTCGACACTAACAATAATTATATAGGCCATATTGAAAGTGATTCATCATCTGGCTACAATGTTTTTGATGCAAATAATGATTGGGTTGCATTCATCAAGTAGATAAAATCCCGTAAGGTTAATGTGTAGTCAGTTTTGTGCTAGACAAGTTCTCACCTGGCTCACTTCCCCAATCCCGACACCCTGCCTTTCCCACCTAGTGGGGGCAGGGTGTTTTGCGTAACGGGGCATCTCCCACCGGCCCCGCCTCCCAGACACACTAAGCTTCCTCAGCGGCGTTGAGAGGCACCAAGGGCACTTGGGCTAGCTCATGGGCCATTTGGGTGCGACACTGAGCCCCCGGCTTCGGCAGCGGCTTTAGGGGCGCAGCGACACGGCGATTTACTGTAGCTCCCCTCGACTCTTCAAGCCACTGCAAGAGGCGGCGGGGGCGCTGGGAGGCGGGCGCTCATTCAAAGTTTGTAACCCTGCACCGGCCGGGCTAGTATGCCGCAGCTAGCCCGTTGTCGGGTTAAGCATTCTTTGCTTGATTCCGGCCTCTTACTATTGCCTTTGCCTCATGATTACTCATTTTACCGAAATAGATAGGACCAAGCTTTTCCTGCTATACCATCTCAATCCGGTGCATCCCAAGGCCCCGCCCGCACCCAATGGGCCTTTGCTCCAGATTGTCATCATCCGGCACGGCGAAAAGCCGACTGAAGGCGACAACCTTTCCCCCGAAGGCCTCGAACGGGCGCTGGCCCTGCCCGAGGTGCTCAACAACCTGCTGCCCCGACCGCCTCATTTCACTTACGTGCCGTGCATTGGCACCGATAAGGAAGACACCACCCGGGTGCGAATGATGCAAACCGTGCTGCCCTACGCCGTGCAGCACAATCTGACCATCAACAGCGACTACGCCCCCGATGAAATTAAGGGCCTCGTAAAGGAGTTGCGCCACCACCGCGGCACCGTACTGCTGGTCTGGGAGCATCACAACATCGTGAAAATTGCCGAAGCCCTGGGCATCGCAGAGCCGCTGGAATGGCCCGATAATGATTACGACAGCATCTGGACCATCACCTTCAAGAAAGGCCGGGCCAAGGGCAAAGCCAAACTGCCGGTGCTCATTAAGACCCGTCAAGGCTTTCAGACGGCAGCTGTTTAACCGGGCTTAGGAGCTTAATCGGCAGCGCCCCCAGGATTGCACGAGTTTGGCCGTAGCCACCAGCACCAACCTTTCGGGGGCCGGACTGGTACAACCCATCCGGCTGCACGCTCACTAATCCGGCAGCCTTTCCAGATGGACTTAGCAAACAAGAAAGTGTTTATCACCGGCGGCAGCGCTGGCATTGGCAAAGCGCTGCTAGCCGAATTTCTCCGGCACGGCGTGCGCGACTTTGCCGTGATGGGCCGCAAACAGGAAGCCCTCGATGCCCTGAAGCAGGAATACCCCGATGCCCGGCTGCTGCTCATTGCCGGCGATGTAGGCCTGCCCGCCGACCTCGACCGCGCCGTAGCCACCATTACCCGCGAGTGGGGCGGGCTCGACATTCTGGTGAACAACGCCGGAGTGGTGAGCGCCGGCCTGCTCGCCGACCAGTCCGACGACGACATCATCGGCCAAATCAATATCAACCTGACCGGCCTCATTCTGCTCACCAAGAAAGCCCTGCCCCTGCTGCTAAAGAGCTCCGACGGGGCGCTGATGAACATTTCTTCCGGCTACGGCTACCTGGCCATGCCCTTCTACAGCGTGTATGCCGCCACCAAAGCCGCCATCCGCCAGTTTTCCGATGCCATGCGCCGCGAGCTTTTCCAGCACCCGCTGCATGTAATGACCGTGTACCCCTCCGCCACCGATACCGACATGATGAAAACCGCCGTGGTGAAGGGCATGGACTCGGCCGAAGACGTGGCCAAAGCTTCCATCGCGGGCCTGCTGGCGGGGGAAATCAACGTCATCATGGGCGGGGCCGAGCGCGAGGCGCAAATCAAAACCAATTTCCTGGAGCCCCACAAAATTGACGCCGTGGCCGCCGCCAACTACGAGGCCCTGCGCAACCGCACGGCCCGGCACCGCTCCATGTAGCAGGCGGGGCCTCCAGCCTGAGCCGGGCAAACTACCGGACGCTACGCCAGCAGCCGGGCCTGGTGCGCAATGTTGATAAGGGCGGGGGCATTTTGAAGCGTGGCCAACACCACTTCTTTAGTCGCTTGTTTCAATTCGTTTTTGCTGATGTCGCGGGTTTCTTCCAGTACCAGCTCGGCCAGGGCCTGAAAGGCGTGGGTAAGGGCTTCGCGGCGGGGGCGCTCAGCGTGCAGCTCGGCGTAGATTTCGGTGAAGTGCTGCTTAATTTTCTTACGCCGGATGCGGAAAATCGACTCTTTGCTAACCGAGGGCTGAATGGAATCGAGCAGGGCCACCAGCGGGAGCAGCCGGGTGGCGGTGTTAGCTACCGCCCCGGTGAGGCTGGGCCGACGCACCCGCCGGGCAGGGCGCGCTGAAGCCCTAGCAGCCGAAGTAGTTTGGATATCCGCCGCCGAAGCATCCTGGTCGGGCAAAGCATTGGAGTGAATGGGCGGGGCAGGCATGAGCAGCATATTTTTACGTCGCAAGATAAGGGACCGATGGAAATAGGGGTTTAGGAGGGGCGGCCTCCGCAATCCGGCGGCAAAAGCGGCTGCTGATGCGCGCGCGGCGCTGGCAGAAATTAAAATATCGGAGCCATTCCCAAACATTGCGTCGGCCTAAACGTCTTTTTCCTATCCGAACCTAACCAGCCCTTATGCCCACCATCACCATTGCCCAAAACTCCGCCCAGCCCCTAACCGTTAATCGCCTCGGCTACGGTACCATGCGCCTTACCGGCCCCGCCATCTGGGGTGAGCCCGCCGACCGGCCCCAGGCACTGGCCATTTTGAAGAAAGCCGTGGAGTCGGGCGTGAATTTCCTGGACACGGCCGATTACTACGGCGAGGACGTGACCAACCGCCTTATTGCCGAGGCCCTGTACCCTTACCCGGCCGACTTGGTCATTTGCACTAAAGTGGGCGCTACCCGCAAGCCTGACAAAAGCTGGGTGCCCTTCAACACCCCCGAAAATCTGCGCACCGCCATCGACAACAACCTGCGCACCCTCAAACGCGAGCAGATTCAGCTGGTGCATCTGCGGCTGATGGGCCACGGCGCGGTGCCGCTCGATGAGCAGCTTGGGGCCATGTTTGAGATGCAGAAAGAAGGCAAAATTCAGCACGTTGGCCTCAGCAACGTGACCCGCGAGGAATTGGAAGCCGGCCTGAAGCAGGGCGAAATTGCCACTGTGGAGAATATGTACGGCTACGCGCAACGCACCACCCTGCGCGAGGCCCACGGCGAAACCCAAGGCGGCGAAGAAGTGCTGGCCCTGTGCGAGCAGCACGGTATCCCGCTCATCCCGTTCTTCTCGCTGGTGCATGGCCTGCCCAAAGCCGGCGATAAACTGGCCGAAATCGCCCGCAAGCACAACGCCACCGAAGCCCAGCTCAACATTGCCTGGCTGCTGCACAAGTCGCCCTGGCTGCTGCCCATTCCCGGCACGTCGTCGCTGGCGCATTTTGAGGAAAACATGAAAGCAGCCGACATTAAGCTGAGCGCGGAAGACATGGCGTATCTGGGGTAGTTTGCTATCAATTCGGGTAGCGGCAACATTGTCATCATTCCTGATAAAAAGGCTGCCGAAACGTGTTTCGGCAGCCTTTTTGTATGGCCGCCGTCCGTGGCCTGGCTCCTCAGAATTCCCGGACTGGTTATTTTTGACGACATGAAAAACAGCTTTTGGTATGGCCTCGGGGCGCTGCTACTGGCCGCCCCGGCGCACGCCCAGTCCCTGACGGGCGTCTGGCAGGGAGTTGAATCGGAAACCGCGAAACCCAACGCCTACTGGCCCGCCGTCCTGCGGCTCCAGAAAAGCAAGGGCACCGACGTGTTTGGGGTGCTCTACCAGCAAGTAGGCGGCAACCCCGGCACCTCCGTCACCTTCCAAATGCGGGGCGGCCGCACCGCCACCGGCCTGCGCCTCGAACACCAGCAGAAGCTGAACGAAACCGGCCGTACCTACACCAGCTACTGGTGCGACGGCGCCATCACCTTCACCTATGACCTCGCCTTGGAAAAGCTCACCGGCCACGCCACCTACCGCCCCTTGGGCGACTGCAGCGTGGGTACCTTCACCTTCTACCGCATCCGGTTGAAGTCGCTAGCCACCGTGTCGGCCGGCACCGAAAGCACCCTGCGCGTATCGGGCCGCAACGTGCTCTGGTACGCAGATGCCGAATTACAGCAGCCCCTGGCCGCTGGCAACACCTACCGCACCCGGCTCAGCAAAACCACTACCTTCTACCTCAAGCAGGCCTATTATCCCACCGAGCAAAGCCCCGTGGTGCCCATCACCATTCAGGTGAGCGGGGCTAAGCCGGCCCGGACGCCCGTGCCCACGCCGCCACCCGCGCCCCCTGCCGATTCAACCCTAAAAGCCCCCGTTACGCCCATCCTGCCCGCCGCGCCCGCCACGGTAGTGCTGCCTACGGTGCTCTTCCGGCTGGGCACCCCCGAGCTGATGCCCACCGCCGCCCCGGCCCTCGACCAGCTGGCCGCCGAGCTCAGGACCCGTCCCACCCTGCGCCTGCGCATAGCCGGCTACACCGATAAGTTGGGCGAGCCCGATAAAAACCAGCTTCTTTCCGAACAGCGCGCCGAAGCCGTGAAAACCTACCTCCTAAAAGCGGGTATCGCGTCCGAGCGCCTCAGCTCCATCGGCTACGGCGACTCGCGCCCGCTCTACCCCTCGCCCGATGCCCGCAACCGGCGCGTGGAGGTGGAAGAAATAAAGTAACTGTACGTTGCGCAGCTGCTAAGCAAGCAGCAACTGCGCCGCTCCTGTAAAGCAAGGCCATCGCCCAATTATGTCCCATCGCCACTTTCTTATTCATAAGCCCTACGGCTGCCTCAGCCAGTTCACCAGCCAGTTTTCGGGCGAGGCGAAGAAAACCATGCTGGGCAAATTCCATGATTTTCCGGCGGGCACCATGTCCATTGGCCGGCTCGATGAGGACAGCGAAGGCCTGCTCCTGCTCACCACCGATGGCAAAGTGAGCGAAGCCATCCGGAGCCGGCACGTCGAAAAAGAATATTACGCCCAGGTTGATGGGGTAATGGACGAGCCCGCGCTGGTCCGGATGCGGGCCGGAGTCGAAATCGGGGTGCATAACGAAAAGGTCATCACCAGCCCCTGCGCCGCTCACCGCCTTGAAGCCGCTCCCGCCTTCGCCCCGCGCACCCGCAAAATCCGCGACGACCGGCACGGGCCCACTTCCTGGGTATCGATTACGGTGCGGGAGGGCAAATTCCGTCAGGTGCGCAAAATGACGGCGGCCGTGGGCTTTCCCACGCTGCGGCTGGTGCGCGTGCGGGTAGGCAGCATCTGGCTCGGCGACCTGGCTCCGGGGGCGGTGGTGGAGGTGCCGGACTTTGGCATCTAAGCTCATTCGGCGAGGATTAATCCATTATTAAATCATTATTTTATGCTGCATGCATAACATTTATCGCGCGGTGTCGTATCTTTGCATCAGCATTAGCCACTAGGCTATTTGCGCTATCGATATGAAAAAAACCGCTGCTTTCTCTCTTTCCTCACTGCTGCTATTAGGCGGCATGACCTACCTGGCTGCCAAACTGGCCGACCTCGACCTGACGTTCTTTTTCCACGGCGACGACGACCACCATCACTACTGCTAATCCCTATTTTATCGTTACGCAGCATCCTGTCAGCATTATTTCCTGAAAGAGCCCGGCCCATTAGCCGGGCTCTTTTGTTATGGCATCGGCCAATGCGGCGGGCTTGGGTGGTTCGGCGCGGCTTTTGGAACCTTGCCCTCGCAACGGCGTAACCCGTTTAACACTTTTTTCACCGGCTGCCGGTGGCGGCATTTGTGGCCGTAGCCGTTGCAGCTTCACAAATCCCCCTCCTGGTTTTATGAACCTCGATTCCCACCAAGCTCAGGTGAGCTACATCATTGGCCGCGACCTGGCCCGCAACTTTGCCCAGCAGGGCCTCGAACTGGACGTTGACACTCTGGCCGGCGCGCTGAAAGAAGGCCTCCAGGGCCTCCCCAGCCGCCTCACCCAGGAGCAGATGCAGGCCGCCATGCAGCAGTTGCAGGAGCAAATGGGCAGCGGTGCCGACGAAGACGATAATACCCAAGACCCCGAATCCATGAACAACAACAAAGCCGAAGGCGAAGCCTTCCTCGCCCAGAATGCCAGCAAAGCCGGCGTCACCACCCTGCCCAGCGGCCTCCAATACGAGGTAATCACGCAGGGCACGGGGGCCAAGCCCAGCCTGAAATCGTCGGTGACGACGCACTACCACGGCACCCTGATTAACGGCACCGTGTTCGACAGCAGCTACCAGCGCGGCCAGCCCGCTACCTTCCCCGTCAACGGCGTAATTGCCGGCTGGACAGAAGCCCTTCAACTGATGCCCGAAGGCTCGAAATACCGCCTCTACATCCCCTCCGACCTGGCCTACGGCAAGCGCGGCGCGGGCCGCGACATCCCCGGCGACACCGCCCTCATCTTCGACGTAGAGTTGCTGAAAGTGAACAACTGAGCGAGCGTAGCGGCAGAACCTGTTTCTGCCGCTACCCGCACGGCGGCTCCCACCTGGAGCCGCCCCACCAGCACCATTCCGGCTGTTTCCAAGACCATGAATCCCTTCGAAGCCCAGCCTCCCGCTGACCAGCCCAACGTGGCCCCGGAACAACCTTCCGGGGCCTCTTTGCTGCCTACGCCCGGCGCGGCAGCCGCTGCCGTGCCACCCGCTCCCCATTACCAACCCACCCCGCCCCCCGCGTTTCTGCCGGAACTACCGCCCCTGCCCGAGGTGCGGTCTGCTGACGGCCGCGTGGTCCTCGCCGATGGCAGCGTGACGGTACGGGGCCAGGAATTCTCGCTGCGCGAGCTGGAGCGGGCCGAAATCACGCCCGTGAAGTGGATACTGTGGTATTTGCTGGGGGGGCTGGGCCTGGCTTTTGTCATGATTGCCTTTCTGCAAAACCAGCTGCGCACTGGCCCGGCCATGCTGGGCATGGTGGCCACGGCGGTACTGCTGGCCTACGGGCACCGCGGCACCAACCGCCTGCGCCTGCACCGCCTGGGCCGCGAGGTAGTCAACTTTGCCCTGCCCGGCGAAACCGCGCCCTGGCAGCGTCTCAGTGCCGAGCTGAACCGCCGCATCTTCCGCGTGCATGACTACGATGCCCGCCAGGCCGCCGCCCTTCTCGCGGCCGCCGACGAAGCCACGCGCCAGGCTGCCCAATCCGCTGCCGACGTGCAGACTTTCGCTGATAATGAGGCGGCTGCAAATAATAATCCATTAGATATCAGCTAATACGACTTTTCCGGCAGGAAACCGTAAGGACATTCCAGCAGCCGGGCTGCTACCTTCGCGCCCCGTAATCCACCCGTAGCACCCAAAACTTGCCGATTACCGCTTTCAACTTACCGCATGGACTCTAAACATTCGCATACCGCTATATCCGGGGCGGGGCTGCTCATTGCCCTTGGCATTATTTACGGCGACATCGGGACCTCGCCGCTCTACGTGATGTCGTCCATCCTCAAAGGGGCCACGGTGCCGGACATGATTGATGCCCACTTGGTGCTCGGCGGCATCTCCTGCGTGATTTGGACGCTCACCCTGCAAACCACCGTTAAGTACGTGCTGCTCACGTTGAACGCGGACAACAACGGCGAAGGTGGCATCTTCTCGCTCTACGCCTTGGTGCGGCGGCGCGGGGCCTGGCTTTCGGCCGTGGCCATCATCGGCGGGGCCTCGCTTCTGGCCGATGGCGTAATTACGCCGCCCATTTCGGTGTCCTCGGCCATTGAGGGGCTGAAAGCCGTGTACCCATCGCTGACGCAGGACATTATTGTATTCATCGTCATTGGAATCATCGCCGGCCTGTTTCTGCTGCAAAGCTTTGGCACTCAGATTGTGGGCAAGGCTTTTGGGCCAATAATGCTCCTGTGGTTTACCATGTTGGGCGTGTTGGGAATTAGCTGGGTGATTCAGAACCCCGTTATTCTGAAGGCCTTTAATCCCTACTATGCCTACGATTTGCTGGTGCGCTACCCCAGCGGGTTCTGGCTGCTGGGCTCGGTATTTTTGTGTACTACCGGGGCCGAGGCGCTGTATTCGGACCTGGGCCACTGCGGCAAGGGCAACATCCGCATCAGCTGGACTTTTGTAAAGTCTGCGCTGCTGCTCAACTACTTGGGCCAGGGCGCGTGGCTGCTGGCCCACCTGGGCGAGAAGCTGAATGGCCGCAACCCCTTCTATGAGCTGATGCCTTCGTGGTTCCTGCTCATTGGCATTGGCATTGCGACCATCGCGGCTATCATTGCTTCGCAGGCGCTTATCACGGGCTCGTTCACGCTGGTGGCCGAGGCCATTCGCCTGAATATGTGGCCCAAGGTGAAGCTCAACTACCCCACCGATGTGAAGGGCCAGCTCTTCGTGCCCAGCATGAACCGGCTGCTGCTGCTGGGCTGCATTGGGGTGGTGTGGTACTTCAAAAAGTCGGAAAACATGGAAGCCGCCTACGGCCTGGCCATCACCCTGACCATGCTGATGACCACCATTCTGCTCACCATGTGGCTGAAGATGAAGAAGGTGGCTTTGCCGCTGGTTATATCCTTTGCCGTGCTATATGGCGTCATTGAAGGCGCATTCCTGATTGCCAACATGCGCAAGTTCCCGCACGGCGGCTGGGTGTCGCTGGCCATCGGCGGTACGCTCATGGCCGTGATGTACGTGTGGCTTAAAGCCTTCTATATCAAGCGCCGCCTCACCGAATTTGTGCGGCTGGAGCCTTACGTGGACGCTCTCAAGCAGCTCAGCGACGACGAATCCATCCCGAAATACTCGACCCATCTCGTGTTCCTGACTTCGGCCGAGCGCAGCACCGAGATTGAGCAGAAAATCATCTATTCCATCTTCCAGAAGCGGCCCAAGCGCGCCGACATTTACTGGTTCATCCACGTCGACACCACCGACGAGCCGTACACAATGGAGTACAAGGTGACCGAAGTGGCTAAGGATGACGTGTTCCGCATCAATTTCCGCCTCGGTTTCCGGGTGCAGCAGCGCATCAACCTCTACTTCCGCAAGGTGATTGAAGACCTGGTGCGCAACAAGGAAGTAGACATCACCTCGCGCTACGAATCGCTGAGCAAGCAGCACGTTACCGGTGATTTCCGCTTCGTGGTGCTGGAAAAATTCCTCAGCATCGAGAACGACTTCCCGACCGTCGAGAAGCTTGTAATGCAGGCCTACTTCTACATTCGCCAGTTCATTGCCTCTGAAGACCAGTATTTTGGCTTGGACACCTCCTCCGTGAAAGTAGAAAAGGTGCCGCTGGTAATTGCCCCGGTGCGCGAAGTAGCCTTGAAGCGGGTAAAATAAGAACCCCAGATTTAACGGGTTTTAGCGGATGATTGGTGGTTCCGCCCCGCCATGAATCTTGATGGATTTAACCAAAAAATGCCGCCCAATCGGGCGGCATTTTTTGTTGGGCGGCAGTGATAAAACAGCGGAGCGAAACCACCAATCATCTGCTAAAATCCGTTAAATCTGGGGTCGCAGCCACTTGGCCAGCACTTTCTGCTGGGCGGCGGTGGGGCTGGCCACGGGCTGCACCGTGAACTTGCGGTCGGGGTTGGGCAGGGCGCGCAGGGTAATGTCGCGGGTGAGGCCGTCGCGGCGCACTTGCAGCTTCACGTCGGTGCCCACGGGGCTGCTAATGAGGGTTTTCACCGTCTCGTCGCTGGGCGCGGCACCGTTGATGAGCAGCACTTCGTCAGTGGCGCTGAGGCCGGTGTTCCAGGCCGCGCCGTCGCGCACCACGCTGGCCACAAGGAGCTTGCCGGTGCGGTTCGAAAAATTGGCCCCGAGCGTGCCGTCAGTGCTTAGCGGCGCGCTGGTCAGCGTGAGGCCGGCATAGCCGAGGGCAGTGGCGAAATCGATGGGTTTGGTATCGTACACGCTGTTCCGGAAGAACTCATCGAAGCGGCGGCCGGCCACAGTGGCCACGGCATCCTGGTATTCCTGGTCGGTGAAGCCCCGGCCGGCTTTCTTATAATACGTGTCGTAGAGCAGGCGGAACACGTCGTCGAGGTGCTTCGCACCGTCGGTGGCCTGGGCGATGTTCAGGTCCAGCCAGGTGCCAATCAGGTCCCCTTTGGGGTAGTAGCTGATTTGGGTATTGTTAGAGTTTTCATTTGGCCGGTAGGACTTAATCCAGGCATCGAAGCTGGACTCGGCGGCCGACTGAATACGGTTACCGGGCGTGTTCTCCACCTCCGTAATGGTATTGCCCAGCTTGCCCAGATACTCCTCCTTTGTCAGCACCCCGGCACGCGCCAGAATCTGTTTGGAGAAGTATTCGGTCATGCCCTCGCTCACCCACAGCATGTGGGTGTAGTTTTCCTGGTCGTAGTTGAACGGCCCCAGTGCCACCGGCCGGATGCGCTTCACGTTCCAAAGGTGGAAGTATTCGTGCGCCACCAGCCCCAGGAATGACTTCATGCCGGCATCGGTGCCGTAGGCAGTACGGCTCACTTCCAAAGTGGTCGAAAACAAGTGCTCCAGGCCCCCGCCGCCGCGTTCCAGGTTGTGGACGATGAACACATAATGGTCGAGCGGATTCTGGCCCACCACGCGGTGCGCCTCCTCGCACACGCGCTTCATGTCGGCCACCAGCTTGGTGTCGTCGGCGGTGTAGGTGCCGTACATGGCCACTTGGTGCGGGGTGCCGTTAGCGGTGAATTCCAGCACTTTCTGGTTACCGATTTCAATCGGCGAATCGGCCAGCTCGTCGTAGCTCGCGGCCTTGTAGGTGAACCTGGCGGGGCCGGGGCGCAGGGCCGTACTCACCTGCGCCCAGCCGGTGGCGGGCTGCACGGTCAGCGAGCTGCTCAGCATCTTATTATCGGCCGGATACATGAACACGCTGCTGCCGTTGAGGTAGCCGTGGTCGGCGTCGATAAACGATGTCCGCACGCTCAACTCAAAGGCATACACCCGGTAGCTCACCCGGAAGCTGGCCTGCTTGGGGTGGCGCACCCGCCAAGTATTCTTGTTAATTTTTTCCACCGCCAGCGCCTGCCCGCCGCTGGTTTGGGCCTCGAAGCCCTCCACGTTCTTGGCGTATTCGCGCACCAGGTACGAGCCGGGTGCCCACACGGGCATTTTCACGTCGGTATAATCGGCCGGGAAGCCGCCCAGCTCCATCTTCACCTCGAAGTAGTGGGACTGGGGCAGCGGCATAGCCAGTGTGTAGCGCAGCGTGGGCACCACGGCGGCAGCCGGGCGGGCACTTGCGCCCTCAGTTGCCATCAACATTCCCGCCAAAGCTGCGGCGCGCAGTAATACGTTTGAGTTTATAAGCATTCGAAAAATGACTAAATTGGAAGCAAGGGCACAAAGTAAGCCCTACGGGTTGCCTCCAACCTAGCGGGCAGCCCCGCCGTTAGGAGCTAGCGTGGTGCTTATCCGGCGGCCCCGCCCCTTTTGCCGGACTTTTGTATGCGATATATCTGGATGATTTTTGTGGGACTGCTAGTGGCAATGGTGGCCATTCTGCCGCGCCTGGGCAAGCGCAAGCCCGTTCAGCCCACGGCAGTCCGCTCAGCCGCTTCCGCGCTGCGTGCCCGGCCCGCTTCTCTGCGCACGGCATCCAGCGCCGCCCTCACGGCCCGCGCCGATAGCGTGGTGGCCTTTGGGCTGGCCCAGCGCGGCACGCCCTACGTGTACGCGGGCACCTCGCCGCTCACCGGGTTCGACTGCTCGGGATTCATCATGTACACGTTTGCCCATTTTGGGGTGCCGGTGCCGCATTCCACCGCCCTGCTCATCGACGTGGGCCGGCCCGTGGCCCGCGCCGAGGCCCAGCCCGGCGATATTGTCGTGTTCACGGGCACGGCTACCACCAGCAGCACGCCGGGCCACGCCGGCATCGTGGTATCCGGCCGTGGCGAGCTGCCGCTGCGCTTCGTCCACGCCTCGTCGTCGCGCCGCGAGCCGTTTGTGAAAGTGAGCCAGGTCGAGAATTCCGACTATGAGCGGCGCTTTATGCAGGTGCGGCGGGTGCTGGGGCCGGGCACGGGCATCATCGCCACGGCGCGGCCGAATCCGGTGGTATCCCCGGCCAGCACGCCACCGGTGGCCGCACTGCCCGCCCGCCGGGTGGCCGTGGCAGACGTAACCGCGCCCGTGCCCGAAATCCCCAAGCGACTGGCGGCGAAGAAATACCCATTCGCAACGACCACCGCGAAGCAGAAAAAAGCGCCGGCTAAAACTTCCGTCACAGCTAAAAAAAAGTCGCCTTCCACCACCAGGCGCAGGCTGCCGGCCAGGCCCGTTCACACAACGTCGAAGAAGCATCCGGCTACCAGCGCCAAAAAATAGTTTCTACCAAACCGCTTAAACGCAGCGATGCCCGGCCTGCCTCTGCCGTCCCACTAAAGGGCGGCTGGGCAAACCGGGCATCTAATCCTTCAAATCTTACCAAGCGGCGAAACTGGGGTGCAGTTCCGGCGTCTTTCAGATAAGACCTGGCCGAATGTGGGCAGCCTTAGGAGCTACCCCACGAAGCTGTTGTTAGGCGCGTACTGCGGTGAAGCGTACGACATTCGACAGGCTTGGCAGGATTTGTTTGGGACTACTTGACATTTTGTACCTCCTTTCTTTACGTTCGACATTGCCTCATTTGCGCAGCCCAGCACCTTAGGGCCGCTTAAATGGGGTCGTAGCACTCACTACTGAGCGGTAAAGTTAATAGCCGGGGCTAAGGTTCAAAATATGCCGGGCTTTTTTGGGGCGATACGGCCCAAAAAGTGGCTTTACGACTGATTCACAGCCGCATTATTTTTTCAGTTGCGCGCCGGGTTTTTCTGGATTGACCCACTGCGTAAACTTGGCCGTAAACTTGCCATACCGCCAATAGAGAGCCAGCCGGCTTGGTCTGTGAAATTTTTGCTTACCTTTTCCACTCAAACCCACCTCATCCAACCTTCAGAAATGAAAAAAACCCTGCTCTTACTGGTTGCCCTCGTGTTGGGCCTCGCTGGCATGGCCTCCGCCCAAACCATGTCGCCGCTGGGCATCTGGACCAATGCGGAGAAAAAAGCCACCTTTGAAATCTACAAGTGCGGCGACAAGCTGTGCGGCAAAATCGTGAGCCTGACCATTCCCAACGACCCCGCCACGGGCAAGCCCAAAACCGACTCGCAGAACCCCGACCCCAAATTGCGCAGCCGTCCCCGCCTGGGCCTGGTCTTCATGCAGGGTTTCAAGTACGACGACGATAATAAGTGGGACGATGGCAAAATCTACGACCCCGAAAGCGGCAAAACCTACTCCTGCTACATGAAAATGGAAAGCCAGAATACGATGGAAGTGAAAGGTTACATCGGCTTTTCGCTCATCGGCAAATCGCAGTCCTGGACGCGGGTGAAATAACCCTGGCGGCTTGCTGCTTCGCCAGTGCCCCGGCCGGCTTTCTCCCCAGAGAGCCGGCCGTTTTTTTGTGGCATGGTATCGGCACTGCAGCAGCGAATTGGGCCAATTTGGGCACATTTGAAGGCTTCGGCCGCCCGCTGCTCCCAAACTATTTGCTTGAGCCGGTGTTTCGACTCCAATAACGTCCCTTGTTTTGTTCGATTTTATCCAGCAATTGTTTCGTCCTAAAGCGGCCGCCCCGGCTGCCTGGCACGCCGTGGCCTTCACGGCGGCGCAAGCCCGGCGACACGCCCGCTGGGTTGAGCAGCACGTATTTTTGAACTGGCTGGAACCCTACTACAAGGCCTACCACCTGCGCAAGGGCGGGGCCGGTGGCAGCCGGGGCCTGCAAGTGCAGCTGCTGCACGAGCCGGGCCGCCAGGGGGCCATGTTTTTCTTCGACCCCACCATCGGGCCGGGCAATTTCCGGCATTTCTACGAGCACCTGGGCGAGCGCCTGCTCGGGCTGGGCTACCACCGCGCCTGCGCCGACCAATGCACCCAGCGCAAGCAGCACCTGCGCGAAACGGTGCTCCGGCAACTCTTTAAGCCCAACCCGACCGACTGCCCCCAAACCGGCCACTGTAACCAACGCTTTGGGCTGGTTACCATTGATTTGGTGGCAGTGAATGGACAGCCCATGTTCATCCGCCTTACCAGCAACGCAGTGCTGCAACCCGGTTTCACACCCGCCAGCTCGTTTGATGAGCTGCTCCAGCACCTGCTCGATGCCCCGCCGCCCACGCCGGCCACGCAGGCGTTGATAGCCGAATACCACAGCCAGTTTTAAGGGCTAAGAACCGATTTCCTCACACAAAAATGCCGCCCCCAGTCCGGGGGCGGCATTTTTGTGTGAGGAAATCGGTAAGCTATTCCCGCACAAACTGCCCCCGGCCCAGCATATCGCCGGCCGGGCCGAGCAGGCGCAGGTAGTACAGGCCCGGAGTCAGGGTATGGGTGTCGAGCTGGGGCTGGGCGGTGCGCAGGGCCTGGCGCAGCACCACGCGGCCGGTGGCATCCACTACTTCGACGCGGGCGGTGGTGGCGGGCACGGCGGCGAGCTGCAGCTGGTCGTGGCAGGGCACGGGGAACAACGTGAGCGGAACCACGCCGGCGGTGGCGCGGGTAGCAAGGGCCAGGGCATTGTCGCGGATGGGTGCGGTGGTGGGCAGGTCCAGAATCCACTGGTCGGGGTCGACGGTGATGTTGGACACCGTGCCAGTGGCCGCGAACTGAAACAGCTGGACCGCCTGGGTCTGGTGCAGGCGCACGGTTTGGCTGGTGCCGTTGGTGAAATTGAGGCGGTAGTCGACTTCGGTGTCGAAGAACGGCGTGAGGGTGGGCGCCGAAGCCGTTTCGGTTACGCGCAGCACGACGGTACTACCCACCTGGTTCCACCGGCCGATGAAGGTGGGGTAGCCGTTGCCCCGAAACCACTGCTGGAAAAAGTAGGTCAGTGACCGGCCGGCCTCAGCCTCGAAAATGCGCTGCAAATCGGCCGTGCGCGCCGTGCTGGCGCGGTAGGTGGTCTGGTACGTGCGCAGGGCGCGAAAAAACTTCACGTCATCATTCAGCAGGTAGCGCAGCATGTGAATGACGGCCGCACCCTTCTTGTAGGTCAGGGCCGTGCTAAAGATGCGGTTGACGTTGGTGGTGTCGGCTACGTACACGCTGCCGGAATTTTGCTGGGCCGTGCCGTGCGCGTTATCCATCCAGGTGCGGGCGGTGGCGGGGGTACTAAATGCTTGGTAGGAAAGGTATTCGCCGTAGGAAGCGAAGCCTTCGTTCAGCCAGATATCTTCCCAGGAAGCACAGGTCACGTTGTCGCCGAACCACTGGTGGAACAGCTCGTGGGCGGTGAGGTTGAAGAAAAACCCGTCCTGCGTGGTCATGGTCTGGTGCTCCATACCGCCGCCCAGGCCCAGCGGGGCCATGCTGTGGCCGTATTTCTCGTTGGCAAACGGGTAGAGGCCCACCAGGCTGGAGTAGTTTTCGATGAAGCCCGGCGTGCGGTCAATCTCGGCCTGGTAGTAGGTCAGCGCCGCCTGGTTGTAGAGGTAGTTGACGATGGGCACCGTGGGGCCGCCCGTGGGATGGGCGTAGTTAACGTACTCCACGTAAGGCGCTACCGATACCGAAATCAGGTAATAATCAATGGGATGGCGCGATTTCCACTCGTAGCGCACCTTGTTGTTGGGCAGCGTGACGGTGCGCGTGAGCACGCCGTTGGAACCCACTTTGTTGGGCAGCGTGGTGGTCACCCACACGTCGCTGGAGTCGGCCTTATCGGTCAGCACCTGCTTACACGGGAACCACTCGTGGGCCGAAAACGGCTCCGACAGGCTGTAGGTGATGTCGTAGGGAATGTACGTGCTGCCAATCTGGCCCAGGGTGTGGTTGCTCAGCCCGTTGCCAATGGCGGCCGAGTTACCGCTCGGAGCCGTGCCGTGGTAGTAGATGCGGGCATCGGCCAGGGCATTAGCGGGGGCCACCTGGGCCAGCCGGGCCGTCACATCCTGCCCTACCCGCCGGGTGCCGGGCGAGCGTTTCCCGTTCACCACCACCGAATCGATGAGCAGCGTGGCCGTCCCCGTGGGCGAGCCCGCCGGGGCCTGATACAGCTCAAACGCCAGCGAGTCGAGCGCCTGGTTGCCCACCCGCACCCGCATCAGCACCGAGCCGGCTATGTTCAGCGAGGTATTTTCCAGGTTCAGGTCGAGCTTGTAGTACTTGACATCGTAGCGGTTCATTTTGGCGCGGTGCGCCACCGAGGAAGTGGCCGTGCGCTGGGCATTGGCAATGCGGCCCGCCGCGCAGACCAGGCCGGCATCCGGCCCCGCCGCAATCTGCTGGGGCGCGGAGGACGTAGATTGGGCCAGCAGCGGCGCAGGTGCGCTGAGCAAGGCACTGGTAATTAGCGCGTAGAGGTGACGGCGCATAAGGATAAATGTGGAAAAGTGGAGGAGTTGGAGCCGGCTGGTGCCGGTTGGGCAATAAGCATCCGAAGATACGGTAGCTGAGTTACAAATGACTTGCCCGGCACCGACGAATTCGCGATTAAAGTACCAGCGGCCGGGCGGCCGATATGTTGGCTTGGCCGGGCGTATATTTCGGCTTTATCAGGATTTAATTTGCTTTTTTCCTTTTAGCATGCCCTACCGCTCCCTTCAGCTTCCCCGCTTTCTGGCTGGCTTTCTGCTGTTTATAACAGGATGGCTAGGCCTGGCGGGGCCGGCGCGGGCCACCCACATTGTAGGAGGCGAAATGGAGCTGGTGCATAATTCCGGCGACTCGTATACCCTGCTGCTCAACCTTTACTTTGATGCCTACAACGGCAGCCCCAGCGCCCTCGATGCCGACCTGACGGCCAGCATATTTGACAAGGCCACCAACAACCGGATGATGAACGTGCTGCTGCCGCTCACCAGCAACACCTTCGTCAGCTACACCAACCCAGCCTGCGCCAAGCCCACTCTTAGCACCCGCAAATTGGTGTACAGCAAGCTGATTATGCTCCCGCCCGGCACTTACAATGCCCCTCAGGGGTACTACGCAGCCGTGGAGCGCTGCTGCCGCAACAACTCCATCAGCAACATTGTGGACCCCGGCGGCGCGGCCCAGACTTTCTACCTTGAGTTTCCTTCGGTGGTGCGGCGCGGCCAGCCTTTTTACGATTCCACGCCGCGCATCTTCCCGCCCCTGGCCGATTATGCCTGCCGCGACGAGCTGTTTTACTACGATTTCGGGGGCAAGGATGCCGACCAGGACTCGCTGGTATACGAGCTGGTGACACCGCTCAATGGGCATTCCAATGCTGCTACCCCCAAGCCGGCTTCGGCCGCGCCCGGGCCTTACTCCGCCATCACCTGGCAGCTGCCGGTTCCGGCCCTACCGGGCCAGCCGGTGCTACCGCCATTGGGCACGCTCAACCAGATTCCGGGCACGCCCACGCTGCAAATCAACCGCTTCACGGGGCGGCTCACGGTGCGGCCCAGCAACCTGGGCCTGTTCGTGTTCGGCGTGAGCTGCTCGGAATATCGGAAGGGCGAAAAAATCGGGGAATCCCGCCGCGATTTCCAGTTGATGGTCCTCAACTGCCCCACCAATACCAAGCCCAGCATGGTGCTGCTGCCGGCCACCGCTGGCAATGTACCCTACCGGCCGGGCCGCGATACCCTGCGCTTGGTGCCGGGCAGCAACCATTGCGTGCGCCTGCGTTTCACCGACCCCGACCCGAACTCGCGCCTCTCGCTGTCGTTGAGCCCGGTCAACTTTTCGGGTTTGCTGCCGGCGTTCACCACGGCCACCAGCGGCGCGGTGCGCAGCCCCGGCCAGCCCGATACGCTCACGGCCACCCTCTGCTTTCCCGAATGCATCAATACCCACGGCAAGGTTTTTCTGCTGGATGTGGTGGTGGGCGACGACGGCTGCAGCCTGCCCAAGCGCGATACCGTGCGCGTGGCCTTCACTTCAGTGCCGCCGCCCAACTCGCCGCCGACGCTCACCACCACGGCCGGGCCGGGCCTGCCCTTGCATGTGCGCGTGGGCGACCTGGTAACATTCAATTTAACCGGAACCGACCCCGACAACGACCCCATTCAGCTGGAAATGACCGGGCAAGGATTTTCTCCCAGCAGCCTGGGGGCCACGCTCACGCAGGCCGCCGCGGGCAACCAGCAGCTAGGCCGCTTCAGCTGGCGCGTCGACTGCCGGGCCGTGGGGCCGGATTCGCTGCTGGTGTTCCAGTTTGCGGCGGCCACTTCGCCCTGCGAGGCGCGGCAGGCGACGACGATTTCGGTGCCCGTTATCATGCGCTACGCCAATACCCCGCCGGTGCTCACGGCCAGCCCGCTGTTCCCGCTGCCCGCTGGCGCGGGGCTGCTGCCAGTGGTGCGCCTGCCGCTGGGAGCCACGTTCACCTCGACCCTGGCGGGGGTTGATGCCGACCGTGACGGCCTGACGCTGACGGCCACCAGCGAAAATTTCTCGCTGGCCGAGGCGGGGATGCGCTTCACGGCCCAGAATGGCATGGGCGTGGCGGCCGGTACGTTTCGCTGGGATGTGAGCTGCGATGCCGTGGTGCTGCACCGCCCGCTGGACGTAACCTTTCAGCTGGTGGATGCTACCTGCCGGCCCGCCGCCCAACGGCAGACCGTGCGCTTCGAAATAATCCGGCCCGACTCGCCGGAACTGAAGCTCTACAACATCATCACCCCCAATGGCGACCGGGTAAACGATGAGTTCCGCCTGCCCGGGCTACCGCTCAACTTCTGCGACGAGCAGTTTGCCAGCGTCCGGATTTTCTCGCGCTGGGGGCAGCAGTTGTTCGAGTCGCACGACCGGGAATTCCGCTGGTCCGGCGAAGGCAATGCCAGCGTGTACTACTACTTTGTGACCTACACCGATGGGCGCTCTTTCAAAGGCTGGCTGGAGGTCAAGCCTTGAAGCAGCTTTATTGCTGCCCCATTTTCAACGCAAAGGGCCGCTCCAGCTGGAGCGGCCCTTTGCGTTGAAAATCAATGCTCAACCTTCGGCGCTTTTAATTTTAATACATAAAAAGAAAGACGGCAAACAGCGCGACCCACAGCACATCAATGAAGTGCCAGTAGGTGCCCAGAAGCTGGAGCTGCCGCCGGTAATACGGGTTGCGAATGAACACGAGCGCGCGTACGGCGTCGCGGTCGGCATGGGTCACGCGCAGCAGCAGGGCCAGTAGAAACAGCATGCCGCCCAGCAAATGGGCTACGTGCAGAGCCGAAATCAGGTAGACAAACTGGCCGCTGCTGGTGCTGGTGCTGCCCTGAAATAATACGCCCTGCGTCATCAGGTCGCGCCAGCCTAGGACTTGCAGGCCGGCGAATATGCAGCCCAGCAGCAACGTAGCTCCCAGGCAACGGGCCAGGCTGCCCAGGTCGTCCTGGGCGTAGAGGCGCCGGGCCTGGCCCATGGTGTAGCTGCTCACCAGCAGCACAATGGTGCTCAGGGAAAAGAAGCGGGGCAGCGCGTGCAGCCCGGTAGGTACCCCACTACGCAGGCGGGTGGCCACGTAGGCCGCCACCAGCATGACGAACATGATGGTGATGGCCACCATGGCCAGATAGCCCGCCACCAGCAACGGGGGCATGCGTTCGATACGGCCAAACGACGACGAGTTCCGTCGGGCTCCAACCTGCTTATTACGTTCGTATTCGGAGTTCATGGGGTAGCACCAAAGTGAATACTACCCAAACTAATGCAGTGATAATTAGTTGCACAGCCGCCCGGATTTGCCCGAAAGTTGCGCTACTTAAAAAACGACCCGATTTTGCCCAGCACGGCATTGAGCGTGATTTTGGGCGTGCGCTGCACGCCAAAGGTCACGTAGGTTTTGCCGCCCACGCGCAGGTCGAGCACCCAGCCCAGCCGCCGGGCCAGGTCGTTGATTTGCTGGAGTGGGTCGGGGCCGCCGGATTTGGGCGGCTTGGGCGCGCCGGGGGGCCGGGGCGGGCCGGCCGTGAGCTCATCGAGCACCTGCTGGCTGGGGATGTTCAGGATGAGGTAGGTGCCGGCGGCGGCCAATTGCAGCGCGTGGCCATTCCAGGTGATGACCAGCTGCGCTTCTATTTCGAGCGTGCTAGGCACCGGCGTCGGGGCGATTGGCCGGGAGCTGGGGCTGGGGCGCGGCCGGAGCGGCGGCGGGCTGCTCGCCCCGCGTGCGGATGCGCAGTGAGCCATTCAGCTTCCATGTGGCGGCGGGGGCGTTGGGGTTTTGGGGGTTGGGCACTTGCAGCTCCATTTGGTCGAAGGCGCAGCTTAGCTCGACGCCGCCCGAGAGCTTGCCGAGCAGCGAGGCGGCCATATCGGCCCAGTTGGGAGAGGAGGAATCAGGCATAAAATCAGCAAAGAGAAAGGTGAAAGCCGGGCGGCCGCAGCCCCCGCCGAAACGGACCGGCCGGCCGCAAAGTACGACCATTGCCCCTGCTAACGCAATGCACAGGCCGGGGTTGCCACTTCATCCGTCCCGCCGCAATCCTGCGTACTGCCCTTTCACCCGCCCTTATTCTTTCCAATCAATGCCCTTTCCTCCTGCCCGCTTCCTCGGTGCGGCGGCCTGCTTCCTGTTGATGGCGGCCCCCGGCCACGCCCAGCCCTCAGCCGATGCCTTGCGCTATCCCCGCGTGGCCGACCTTGCCGACCTCAGCTTTGCGCCCGGCAGCCCCGCTCCTGCTGCCAGTCACGCCCGTCCCTTTGGCCTGCAGAGAGGCTATTATCCGGCCGCCGGATTGCTACGCCAGCCGGCAGCGGCCCGCCCCGGGCTTACCGAATGGCCCGGCTGGTTTGGCCCTGCAAGCCCCGCCGCCGATAGTGCTGCGCCGCCTGCCCCGGCGCTGCCGGTGCCCCACGGGCCAGGGCGGCGCTTTCCGGCCCGTCCAGCAGGCCGGTAGCCACGGGCCGCGCCGGCTGGCATGGCGGCGCGGCGCATGGCCCACGGCGGCGCTTACTGCTACCTTTGGGGCCTTCAAACCCGCCCCCTCACTCCCCCCTGCCTGCCCATGAAGCTAATTGAATGCCCGCGCGACGCCATGCAGGGCCTGCCCGACTTCATCCCCACCGCCACCAAAACCGCCTACCTCAACACGCTGCTGCAGGTGGGCTTCGATACCCTGGACTTTGGCTCCTTCGTGTCGCCCAAAGCCATTCCGCAGCTGCGCGACACGGCCGAAGTGCTGGCCGGCCTCGACCTGAGCACCACGCGCACCAAGCTGCTGGCCATTGTGGCCAACCTGCGCGGGGCCGAAGCGGCCCTGCAACACCCCGAAATCAGCTACCTGGGCTTCCCGCTGTCGGTGTCCGAAACCTTCCAGCGGCGCAACACCAACCAAAGCCCGGCCGAAGCCCTGGCCGAGGTAGCTGCCATGCACGAGCGCTGCGAGCAGCACGGCAAAACCCTGGTCACGTACCTATCAATGGGGTTCGGCAACCCCTACGGTGATGCCTGGAACCCCGAAATCGTGACCGATTTTACCAGTAAGCTGGCGGCGCTGGGCATCCGCATCGTGGCGCTGTCCGACACCATCGGGGCCTCCACGGCGGCTACGATTGAGCCACTGTTCGCGGCCCTGATTCCGGCTTTTCCGGCCATTGAGTTTGGGGCGCACCTGCACACCACGCCCACTACCTGGCACGAGAAAGTGGCCGCCGCCTACGCGGCCGGCTGCCGCCGCTTCGATGGGGCCATTGGCGGCATTGGGGGCTGCCCCATGGCGGCCGATGAGCTGACGGGCAACATGGCCACCGAGAATTTACTGGCTTTTCTGGCTGAAAAGGGAGTAGATTCGGGACTGAACGCGGCGGCGTTCGGGCAGGCCCGGGCGGCGGCGGGCCAGGTTTTTGGGTTTCATTAAAACTTCGTGCTGATGCCGACTACCGTCGATATTTTCATCCCCTGCTTCGTCGACCAGCTTTACCCGGCCACGGCCATGCACATGGTGCGCGTGCTGGAGCGGGTGGGCGTCACGGTCAACTACAACCCCAACCAGACCTGCTGCGGCCAGCCGGCCTACAACGCCGGCTACGTGGACCAGAGCCGCGCCGTGGCCGACAAATTTCTGGCCGATTTTGCTGCGCCCGCTACGGACACGCAGCGCTACATCGTGAGCCCCTCGGCTTCGTGCGTGGGCATGGTGCGCAACAGCTACTCCGATTTGTACGCGGGCCAGCCCGGGCAAGCCGCCTGCCGGAGCGTGCAGGGGCGCGTGTACGAGCTGACCGAATTCCTGGTGGACGTGCTGGGCATTACGGCCGTGCCGGGGGCGCGCCTGGCCGGCAAATACACCTACCACGACTCCTGCTCGGGCCTGCGCGAGTGCCATATCCGGGCGCAGCCGCGCCAGCTGCTGGACGCGGTGGCCGGCCTGGAGCGCCTCGAAATGACCGAAACCACCACCTGCTGCGGCTTCGGCGGCACGTTCGCGGTGAAGTTTGAAGCCATTTCGGTGGCCATGGCCCAGCAGAAGGTAGAGCACGCCCTCGACACCGGGGCCGACTTCATCGTGAGCACCGACGTGAGCTGCCTCATGCACCTCGAATCCTATATTAAAAAGGAGAAGCTGCCGTTGAAGTGCCTGCACGTAGCCGACGTGCTGGCCAGCGGCTGGTAATTAGTCGTTGGCATTATCCCTGTTTCCTCCTCCTAATCTTATTCGTGCAGCATTATTTATCCGGCCGGCTCTCGCAGTATCTGCTGCTGCTGGCTTGTTTGGCGGGAATTACGGGCCTGCTGGCTTCCCGGGCACTGATTGCCAATGCGCCCATTGTGGGCGTGGTGGCGGCGCTGGCCAACCCGCAGCTGCGGCGCGCCGTGCCGGGCTACTTCCGCAACGGGGCGGCCATGCGGGCGGCGGCGGTAGTTGTCTTTCTCCTGATTAGCGGTTGTTACACCACGGAGCTGCTCGTGTGGCGGCACGAGCTGTTCCGCGACCTCACCTGGCTGGCCGTGCCGCTGGCCTTCACGCTGGCCGTGCCCCTCACGCGGGGGCAGCGCCTGGCGGTGGGCAGCGCGTTTGGGCTGGGCGTGGCGGCGGTGGGCCTGGCCACGCTGGTACAGTATTGGCAAAACCCCGGCGCGGCCAACGAGGACATCCTGTTCGGGCGGAATATGCCGCCCTTCACCCATATTTTCCACCTCACTTTTGGGGTGATGCTGGCCTTGGCGGCCTTCTGGAGTATGCTGCTGCGCCGCCACGCGCTGGCTCTCCCGCTGCTGCGGGCGGCCCTGCTGGTGGCGGCAGCCGTGGCGGTGCTGGCGCTGCACATCCTGGCCTACCGCACGGGGCTGCTGGTTTTCTACACCAGCCTGCTGGCCATGATACTGCGCCTGCTGGTGCGCCGCAACCTGATACTGGGCCTGGGCCTGCTGCTGCTGCTGGCGCTGGGCCCCTGGGCGGCCTACCAAGGGCTGGCCTCGGTGCAGCGGCGGGTTGATGCCACTCTCTGGGACCTGTACCAGTTTCGGGATGGCAAAGACATCAACGACACCTCGCTGTCGCGCCGGCTGGCCGCCATTCAAACGGCCGGCCAGGTCATTGGCCGGCACTGGCTGGTGGGCGTGGCCCCGGCCGATGCCCGCGCCGCCATGATGAAGCAGTACGACTGGCAGGGCTTCGGCCTGCGGCCCGAAAACCGCATCGAGGTGCATAATCAATTCCTGCAAGCTATGGTGGGCGGCGGCGTGCTGGGCCTGGCCCTGCTGCTGGCCGTGATGTTCTGGCCGCTTACCCAGCCCTGGGCGCGGCGGCAGCCGGCCATCGGCCTTTTCCTGCTGATGCAGGCCACCAGCATGCTCGTTGATGCGCCGCTGGACCTGCAATTGGGTCTGAACCTGTTCGTGTTCGGCTACGGCTTTCTGGTGGTGGCCGGCGAGCGCCAGGCTACCCAAGGGCTGGCAGCCTAACACACTAGGCCTCGCTGATGCGCCTTACAGCGCCTTCCGAATCCGGTCTTTCAGCCCCTCAGAAGCTTCCAATAGGGGCAGGCGCACGGCCGCGCCGCACACGCCAAGGGCTTCGAGCACGGCTTTCACGCCCACGGGGTTGCTCTCCTCATACATGAGCGGGTTGAGGGGCAACAGGTGGAACAGGCCCTCGCGGGCGGCGGCAAAGTTGCCGGCCAGGGCGGCGCGGGTCAGGTCGGCGAAGCGCTTGGGGAAGGCATTGCCCAGCACCGAAATGATGCCTTCGCCACCGCAGGCAATGAGGGCGGGCGTGAGCAGGTCATCGCCGGAGAGCAGCAGGAAATCTTTCGGCTTGCGGGCCGCAATGGCCAGGCATTGCTCCATGAAGCCGCTGGCTTCCTTGATGCCGATGATGTTGGGGTGCAGGGCCAGCCGCAGCGTAGTTTCGGCGGTGATGTTGGAGGCCGTGCGGCCGGGTACATTGTAGAGGATGATGGGGAGCGGGCTGGCATCGGCCAGACGGGTGTAGTGGGCTACGAGGCCGGCCTGGCTGGGCTTGTTGTAGGCCGGGCTGGCCGAGAGGATGGCGGCCACGCCGCTGAGGTCAGTGGTGCGCAGGGCTTCTTCGGCAGCGGCCGTGTCATTGCTGCCAATGCCGTAGACCAGCGGCACGCGGCCGGCTACGTGCTCAACGGCTGTTCGCAGCAGCTCGGTTTTCTCGGTGTCTGTGGTGGTGGGCGACTCACCGGTGGTGCCATTCACCACGAGGTAATCGACCCCGCCCTCAATACAGAAATCGAGCAGGCGGCACCAGCCGGCGTAGTCCACGGCCTGTTCCGGGGTGAATGGGGTGACCAGGGCCACGCCAGTGCCATGAAACGCGGGAAGACGGGAGGCTGATTTGTTCATGCCGGGAGTTTGAGCGTTAGTTTTGTGGGCTGCAAAAGTAGCAGACCGGCCCGCTTTGCGCGGGTCTTTTGTTCGCCCGTCTCTCATCACCCCTCATTACCCCCCGGTTGCGAAGCCCGGCTTCGTGCGTGTTTCCATGAAATTTTCTTCTGCTTCCCTCCTGCTGGCGGCCCTCGCCATGGCCGCCTGCGACTCTAAAACCGCCACCACCGGCGAAGCCGCCACCAGCAACGCCACGGTAGAGGCCGCCCCGCCCGCCACCGACCCCGCCGCCGCCGAAACCTCCGGCACCCGCGCCACCGCCACCGACGAGGCCAACGCCACGCCCGCCCCGGCCCCCGGCAGCATCCCAGCCAGCAAGGCCGGCGACGCGGCCGGCGTTCTGGCCCGCCCGCAGGTGCCCATCCTCTGCTACCACCAGATTCGGGACTGGACGGCCCGCGATTCCAAGGGTGCCAAGGACTATATCGTGCCCATCGCCGATTTCAAGGCTCAGATTAAAATGCTGGCCGACTCGGGCTACCACACCATTTCGCCCGACCAGCTTTACGCCTACATGACTACCGGGGCCAAGCTGCCGAGCAAGCCCATCATGCTCACGTTTGATGACACCGACCTCGACCAGTTCACCATTGCCCGGCCCACGCTGGAGCAGTACGGCTACAAGGCCATGTACTTCGTGATGACCGTGAGCCTGGGCCGCCCCCACTACATGACCAAGGCCATGGTGAAGCAGCTCTCCGACGAAGGCAACATCATCGGCTCGCACACCTGGGACCACCACAACGTGAAGAAATACCAGGGCAAGGACTGGGAAACCCAAATCGACAAGCCCACCAAAACGCTGGAGGAAATCACGGGCAAGAAAATCAACTACTTCGCCTACCCCTTCGGCCTCTGGAATACCCAGGCCTTCCCCGAGCTGAAGAAGCGCGGCTTCGTGGCCGCCTTCTCGCTGGCCGAAAAGCGCGACCAGCAGGACCCACTCTTTACCATTCGCCGCATCATCGCCAGCGGCTACTGGAGCCCCAAGACGTTGCGGAATAACATCGTGCAGTCGTTTTAACCGATACTACTTTGCATAAAAAAAGCCCCCGCCAATTACTGGCGGGGGCTTTTTTTATACTTGAATGCTCACGGAGCTTTCACGCCGCCGGTGCCGCTGGCAGCGGGCGGCATGCCGGGCGGCACCTGATGCACCACCACCACAAAGGGGAATTCACCCTTCATTTGGCTGTAGATGGTGGCCTCGAAATCGGGGCCCTGGTAGCGTACGGCTTCGCAGCTGGGGCAGGTCACGGGCTGGGCGGTGAGCTTGCGGCTTTTGAGCTCCCGGTTCAGGTCGCGCACGCAGCTGGCCTGGGTGGTTTTCAGCACCACGTCCTGGCCGGGGCGCTGGGCACGCATTTGCAGGCGGGCGGTGGGTGCGGTGGTGCCGGACGGCATAAACGTCCAGGTGGCCTCGCGCACGGTGGCCGTGGGGCCGGCATAGGTCCACTCGAAGGTGAGGTGGTCCGTCACTACTTTGGGGGCTGTGAGGGCCGTGGGTTCGGCTCCGATGGCGAGCAGGTCGGCCAGGCTTACGCACTGCGCACGCACTACCGGGGCACAAATGGCCGAGCCAACGAGGAATGCAAAAACAAGAAGTGCGCGCATGGGTGGGAAAATGGATGTCAAAGGTCGGTATTTCAGGCCATAGACAAAAACTTAGCCGATTTATTTGCATCGAGCTACACTAAATGCAGGGTTTTGGCCTTCCGGCTTCCTTTTCTTTATTTTCCCGGCCCCCGGCTTTAGAAAAGGGAGCCCTGCTTGCCGGGTGCCGCAGCAGGTGCGGGCGGTACGACGGTAGCGGCAGCAGCATCTACTGGTCCGCCACCATCGGCCGCGGGCAGCATCCCCATCAGGTCAGTTTCGGAGATGATGGGCACTTTGAAGCCCAGGGCCTTCTCGCGTTTGGCGGGTCCCATGTTGTCGCCGGCCACGAGGTAACTCAGCTTCTTGCTGATAGAACCCGTGATTTTGCCGCCATTGGAGGTGATGAGGTGCTGCAATTCCTCACGACTGTGCTGCTCGAATACGCCGGAAATGACGAACGTGAGGCCGGCCAGCCGGTCGGAAGCGGGCACGGGGGCCTCACCGGTCACTTCCATCTGCACGCCGGCCTGGCGCAGGCGCTCCACCAGCTCGCGATTTTCAGGCTGCTGAAACCAGTGCGCGGCGGCCACGGCAATCACGCCGCCCACTTCGGGCACGGCGGCCATGTCCTCGGCGGTGGCGGCCATGAGCGCATCGATACTGCGGTAGTGGGCGGCCAGCTTCTGGGCCACGGTTTCGCCCACGTAGCGAATGCCCATGCCGAACAACACGCGCGGAAACGGTACCTGCTTGCTGGCCTCGATGCCGGCAATAAGGTTGTCGATGCTCTTTTCGCCGAGGCGCTCCAGCGTCACCAGCTCGGGCCGGCGGGCGGGCAGGTCATAGATGTCGGCCGGCGTCCGCACCATCTCCAGGTCAAAGAGTCGGCCCACTGTTTCGGCACCCAGGCCATCGATGTTTAGTGCTTTGCGCGATACATAGTGCTCCAGTCGGGCCTTGAGTTGGGGCGGGCAGCCGCGCTCATTGGGGCAGCGGAAATGGGCTTCGCCCTCGGGCCGCACCAGCGGGGTGCCGCAGGCCGGGCAGGCCGTTGGGTATTGGATGGGCACAGCGTCGGCGGGACGGGCGGCCAGGTCCACGCCGGTGATTTTGGGGATGATTTCGCCGCCTTTCTCCACGTAAACCAAGTCGCCGAGGCGCAGGTCGAGCAGCTCTATTTGGTTAGCGTTGTGCAGGGTGGCACGCTTCACCACAGTGCCGGCCAGTGGCACGGGCGTGAGCACGGCCACTGGCGTGACGGCCCCCGTGCGGCCCACGTTGTAGAGCACGTCGTTGAGGCGGGTGCGGGCAGCCTCGGCGGGGTACTTGTAGGCGATGGCCCAACGGGGGCTTTTGGCAGTGTAGCCCAGCTGGTCCTGCTGGCGCAGATTATCGACTTTGATAACAATGCCATCGGTGGCCACGGGCAGGTCGAAACGCATTTTGGCCCAATAATGCACGAAATCCAGCACTTCCTCAATGGTGGAAGCCCGCCGCCAGGTATCCGATACGGGCAGGCCGTAGGCCGTCAGCGCCTCCAGGGCGGCGCTGTGGCTCGCGAAGTGCCGGCCCGGCGTGAGCAGCGAGTAGGCGTAGAAGCGCAGCTTGCGGGCCGCCACCTGGGCCGAGTTCTGGAGCTTGAGGGTGCCGCTAGCGGCATTGCGGGGGTTGGCCAGCAGGGCTTCGCCGTTCTGTTCGCGCTCGGCGTTCAGTTCCTCAAACACGGGCAGCGGCAGAAAGACCTCGCCGCGCACCTCAAAGTCGGCGGGCTGGTCGGGGCCGGGGCGCAGGGCCAATGGCAGGGTTTTGATGGTCCGCACATTGGCCGTTACCACGTCGCCGCGGGTGCCGTCGCCGCGGGTCACGCCCTGGGTGAGCTGGCCGTGCTCGTAGCGCAGGCTCATGGCCACGCCGTCAATTTTCAGCTCGCAAACGTAGCTGTAGGGCGCGCCTTCCAGCCCTTTCTGCACCCGCTCATCAAACTCGCGTAGGTCGTCTTCGGAGTATGTATTGCCCAGGCTGAGCATGGGAAAGCGGTGTGCCGAAGTTGGGAACTGCTTGGTGATGGTGCCGCCCACCCGGCGGGTGGGCGAGTTGGGCAGCACCAGGTCGGGGTGCGCGGCTTCGAGTTGCTGCAACTCGGCCAAAAGCTTATCGAATTCCTGGTCGGAAATCTCGGAAATATCGAGCTGGTAATACTGGTGGTTGAGGTGGTGCAGCTGCTCGGTGAGGGCCTGAATGCGGGGCTGAATGGCGGGAGTATCGGGCATGGCGGGAGTGCCGGACGCGGCAAATCGGGGTCAATTAGAACAAGAGGCGCAAGCTACGGCGGCGCGCCAAAACAAGCTGTAAAACAGAAAAAGCCGCCCGATGGGCGGCTTTTCTACCGGTTTCAGATTCAAGGGGTAACCGTTAGTTCTGCACCAGCACACCGTCCGCCATAAAGTTCAGCTCCTGCCGGGGCTGGGTGATGGCGGCAATTTCCGGCTCGGGCTTGCCGGCATCGCGCAGGTAGTGCTGCTGGTCGGCCACGCTCACCGTTTCGCGGTGCGCCCAGCCGCTCACCACTACGGTATGGCCGCTGAGGTCTTTGGGCACGAAAAAGGCGTAATCACGGAAGCGGACGCGCATCTGCTGGCCGTCGGCGGTGGGCAGGGTCATCCAGCAGCCTTTAGCCTGGCACACGGCCGAAGCCGTGCCTACCAGCTTCACCTGGGCCGAATCGCGGCTGCCCAGGGCGGTGGCCAGGGCGCTCATGGGCACCGCACCAGCCGGGGTAATGGCCGTACCGTAGGTCTGGCCGGGAGTGGCCGGGGCAATGCTGGTGTTGCCAGGGGCTTCGCCCTCTTCTTCCTCTTCGCCCTCGGCATTGGCACCCGCGCCCTTAGGCACCTCGGAGTCGTGGCCGTTCACTTCCTGCTGGCCCTGGGGTATCGGCAGCACGGGGTTGATAGGGGCCGAAGGAAAGAATTTCAGCAGCAGCAGAATCGCGACCAGCACGCCAGCGAAAGAGAGAAGGAATTTCATTATTCAGGAGGTGGGAAATTGAAACGAATACGAGGATGTCGCGCCAATTGGCTAGGCATCCAGCTTAAGGCAGAACGTTAGATTAGATGTGATTACTGACTAATGACCACCGCTTTGCGCAGCTTGCGGGCGTACGTCATGCGGCGTTCGGCCCCGCCGGCACCAGTGTAGTCGAAGCCCACGGTGGTGGGGTCTTCGCGCAGGGCCGACCAGGTTTTGGCATCGACTTCGGCGGGCTGCTCGGTGCCGGCCGGGATGGCCGGCTGCAGGAACCGGGCATCGGCAAAGAAGCTGTTCATGCCTTGCAAAATGGCAATTTCCTGGTCGCGCACACTGGCCGACTGCGGGTCCGAGATATCGGTGTGGCTGAGCAGGGCGCGGGCGGGCAGCACTTCGTGGCGCAGGGTATCGCCGGTGCTGCTGGTTACAATGAGGTGGGCCTGAGCCGTGAGCACGCGGGGGCCGCGCAGCTGCAAGATGAAATTGTCCTTGGTGGCCGGGTCCGAAAATGCGTGGGTGGCGCTTACGGTGTTGAGCACCGTTTTGCCGTTCACACGTACGCGATTACCGGCGGGCGGCGGCGTGTACGTCGAGCGAGGGTCGGTGGCAGAATTGCTTACTTCGCGCTCGGTGCTCACGCAGGAAGCCAATTGCAGAGTGAGGCCGGCCGCCAGCAGCGCCAAGGCAGAAAGTCGAAGACGTTTGATTTTCATATAATAAAGCTCGGCCTACAGGCCCGGCGCACGAAGGTAAGATAGAAAATGAGGTCGCTGCTATATAGAAAACCCATACAACTGGCCTGCGTGTTGATTTTACGGCAAAAGCACCACATTGGGTTTGACGCGGGCCTCCTAACGGCTCAGAACAAGCCTACTTCGACCCCCAGGGTCCAGCGGGGCAGTTCGGGCCAGGCTGCGTAGCCCGGCGTAAACACCGACGACAGCCGGTAGCGCGCCGTGAGGGCGTAGCGGTCGATGCCGACGCGCCCGCCCACCCCGCCCCACCAGCGCCGCAGGTAAGGCAGGCTCCGCTCGGTGGTTTCGACGGAGCCGATGCCCGGGGCGGGGGCATCGGCGGCGGTGTGGGCGGTAGCGGCCACCCAGCCGCCGCCGCCCAGCAGGTCGACGTAGGAGCCCACGGCGTTGCCCCGGCGGCCATAATTCAGGCGCAGGCTGAGTTCGGAATACAACTGGTGCAGGCCCAGGCTTTCGCTAAGGTGCAGGCCGGAGGTTGGCACTGTTTTCTGGCCGTTCTGGGCCAGGCTGTAGCGCTGGTAGGCGTAGCCCAAGTCGGCATTGAGGGCCAGCGTCTGGCTAAACCGGACCTTGAGCCGCCCGCCACCGCGCAACTCCGCCGAGCCCAGCCCGTAGCGCACGGCCGCGCCAGCTCCGGCCGGGCCCGCCAGCAGCCCGTAGCCCAAATAGGCATGCCCGAAATAGCGCCGATTAGGGCCGAAAGTCGTTTTCACGGTGTCATCGGCCACGTTGGCCTGCACCAGCACCTGCTGGGCATGGGCGGCGGGCAGCGCCCCGCCCAACACCCCCAGCAGCACCAGCCCCCGGCGCTTCGCCCCAACCATTGATTGCCTGTTCAATTTCGCGGGCCGCATTATTCTGAATAAGTGGCCGTGTAGCCTTTAAAATGAACGCGCAGCACATTGCCCCCGCTGAAGAAGCGGCGCGGCACCTGCACGACCAGGCGCTGGGTGACGGCGCGGGTCTCGTAGCGGCGCAATACGCCGCGCCGGTCGGCCAGGTTCCAGTAGAGGTAGGCCGGGTAATTGGGCTCGGGCAGCGGCGCGGGGCTGGGGGCCACGGGCTGCTCGCGGCCCACGCGGGGCACGTTGTCGGTGGGGTTTTTGGCTTCCGGGGCGGGCATGGCGACGGGCAGCACGGGCTCACTCTGGTCGGCCATGAGGGGCAGCATTTCAGCGGGCCGCAGGGCGGCTTCGGGACGAATGATGACGGCAATCAGGCTATCATGCGGCACGAAATCGAATGTGGGCATGGCGGCAGCCTCGGGTGTGGGCGGCTCAAAATGCGCGTAGCGGGGCCGCCCGTAGCCGTGAGCATAGTCGAAATACGGATACAGCTCGGCCGATTTTTCCAGGCCCTGAAAAACCTGCATGGCCGTGAGCTCCCGGTGCTGCTGCCAAAGGCAGGCCGCGAAGCCCGCCACTAGTGGCGAAGCGAACGAGGTACCTTCCAGCCGCTCGTAGCCGCCGCCCGGCGTGGTGGTGAGCACGATGCCAAACGCGGCCAGGTTGGGCTTGGGCCGGCGGTCGGCGGTGGGGCCGTAGGAGCTGAAATCGACGTGCAGGCCGGTTTCGGGGTCGAGGCCACCGATAGCCAGCACCGAGTCGGCATCGGCGGGCGTACCGATGCGGACCCAGTCGTCGTCGCCGTCGTTGCCGGCCGCGCTCACCACCAACACGCCCTTGCGGGCGGCCAGATTGGCGGCCCTGGCAATGAGGCTACTGTGCCCATCCATCTGCTCGGGGAAGTAGCGCTGCTCGGTATAGGCCAGCGACGAATTGATGATGTCGGCCCCGAGGCGGTCGGCCCATTCCACGGCGGCCAGCCAGGCTTCTTCCTCGGCGTAGCGCTCGCGGTGCAGCTGCTCGGTACGGGCCAGCAGGTACTCGGCGGCGGGCGCGAGGCCCAGGGCTACGCCGGGCGCGCCGCTCAACCCGCCGGGCAGGCGGCCTGCCAAGCAGCCCATCACCTCAGTGCCGTGGCTGCCGCCGATGAATACATCGTCGCGGTTTCTCAGGAAATCATGGGTAGCTACGATGCGCTTGCCGGCCACCAGCTCCCGAAACGCCGGATGCTCCGGCAGCCCCCGAAAGCCCACGTCGAACACGGCAATGCGCAGGCCCTGCCCGGCCAGGCCGGCGGCGCGCAGCGCGGCCCCGTCAAGGTGGGCGGTTTGGCGGCGAGCCAGCAGGTAGTCGTTGGCGGTGATGGGTTTGGGCGAACCGACGGGCTGGCGGAGCACTGGGTTGGTGGAGTGGTGAGCGGCTATTTCAACGTTGCGAACGGGCCACCCCTCAACTTTGGCCACGCCTGGCAGCGCCCGGAGCGCGGCGACCTGCGCGGGCGTGGCGCGGCAGGCCACGGCATTGAACCAGCGGCTAACGAGCGTCACGGTATCGACCCGCCCCGCGATGGCGGCCACGTAATCGGCCCGCACGGGCAGGTCGGTGGCATCGAAAGCCGGGAGGTGCTGGCGGGCACGGCGGGCCTGCGCGGCGGGCGAAAAGTATTGGTTCGGGTTGAAGCGGACGCCCGCCTTATCGGCCAGCGTCACCCAGTAACGTGAGGAGGCCGGGTGATTTACGGGCAGCGAGTTACCAGATGGTACCTGCCCGGCTACCCGGCCAGTCGCGCCCAACAGGGCCAGAACAAGTCCAGTGGCGCGGTACGCCGGCCCCACCCGTTTCCAAACGGTAGTAAGTAAAGAAGGAAGGTGCATAGAATTTTGCCAAAGGTAACCCCGGGCGGTGGGCTCCGTTTTAAGGCTGGACCATTTCGAGGTCTAATTGACTTTTTTACTTCTCTTTCGCTCTTATGAATTTTCGCCTCTTCCCCACCCTGTTACTAGGTGCCACGCTGCTGGCACTGCCCGGCTGCAACCAGAAAGAAATAGCGGCCCTGCAACAGCAAAACTCCGACCTCACCAAATCGCGCGACCAGCTCGCGCTGGAAAAAAGCGCCCTGGCCTCGGCCAAAACCCGCAACGAGGAAGAGCTGCGCAACTCGCTGCTCAACAAAAACCAGCAGGTCAGCCAGCTCAACCAGAACCTGGGCGATGCCGAAACGAACCTCAAAAACACAAACGCCGACCTACAAAGCAAGGAGGCCGACTTGCAAAGCAAAAACGCCCGCATCGCGGACCTGCAAAATGCCCTGGCCCAAAAAGATGCCGCCACCAAAGCCCTCCGCCAGCGCGTTTCGGATGCGCTCCTGGGCTTCAACGCGCAGGATTTGCAGGTGAGCGTGAAAAACGGCAAAGTGTACGTGTCGCTCTCCGAGCAGCTGCTTTTTAAATCGGGCTCGACCAAAGTAGACCCCAAAGGCCAGGATGCCCTGCGCAAGCTGGCTACCGCCCTCAAAGACAACAAAGACGTGAACGTGCTGGTGGAAGGCCACACCGACAATGTGCCCATCAAAGGCGCCACGGCCAGCGGGGCCAAAGACAACTGGGACCTGAGCGTGATGCGGGCCACGGAAATCACCCGCCTGCTCACCACCGCCGGCATGGACCCCGCCCAAGTCACGCCCTCGGGCCGCTCGATGTACATGCCCGTGGTAGCCAACGACTCCCCCGCCAACAAGGCACTGAACCGCCGCACCGACATCATTCTCACGCCCAAGCTGGATGAGCTGTTCTCGATTCTGGGGCAGAATTAATTTTGATTTTAAGTGTAATGTAAGACGGCCCCACCTGCTTGCGCAGGTGGGGCCGTCTTGTTAGAACATGTAAGGGCGGGGCTTGTCCCCGCCCGAACGTTCGCGCCGTTTCAGCTTTTCCGTTCAAAGACGGGCGGGGGCAAGCCCCGCCCCTACATCGCATCAAGCCAGTTACAACCCGTACTTGCTTAGCAGGTAAATCAGCGAAGCCATGCTGGCACCGCCCAGTTCCAGCTCGCGGCGGTTCACTTTGTCGAAGGTATCGGCGGCCGTGTGGTGGATGTCGAAGTAGCGTTGCGAGTCGCACTTGTAGCCGATGAGGGCTTTGGGATGCACGGCGGCTTGCAGGGGCTCGATGTCGGTGCCGGAGTGGCCGGCCGTGACCTCGGCGGCGTGGTAGGGCACCAGCAGCGGGGCCAGGCGGGCCAACTTGGCCACCGTGGCGGGGTCGCCTTCCACGGTGAAGCCGCGCGGCGTGAACCCGCCCCCGTCCGACTCAATGGCGGCGAGGTGCGTTTCCTTGTTCTGAGCGGCCAGGCGGGCGTATTCGTTGCCGCCCCGCGTGCCGTTTTCTTCGTTCATGAAGAGCACGGCACGCACCGTGCGCTCGGGCTTGAAGCCCGCCGCTTTCAACAGGCGCAGGGCCTCCATGCTTTGCACGCAGCCGGTGCCATCGTCGTGCGCGCCCTGGGCGAGGTCCCAGGAATCGAGGTGGCCGCCCACGGTGACGATTTCCTGCGGGAATTTGCTGCCCTTGATTTCGCCCACCACGTTGTAGCTTTTTTCGTCGGGCAGGGTGATGCACTCCATCTCCAGCTCGAATTGTAGGTCGGGGTTGGCCTTGAGGAGCTGGCTGAGCTTGTCGGCGGCGTTGGTGCTGAGGGCCGCGCCGGGCACCTTTGTCACGCCCTCGGCGTAGCGCATGGTGCCGGTGTGGGGGTTGTCGTCGCGGGCGCTGGTCATGGAGCGCACCAGGGCCCCCACGGCCCCGCGCTTCGCGGCCTCAATGGCCCCGTTGGCGCGCTGGTCCACGGCCCCGCCGTAGGCCGCGCCGGGCTCGATGAGGGCATCGTTGAAGGGCCGGTTGTAGAACACGAACTTGCCTTTCACGGCCGCTTCGGGCAGGTGTTGAACTTCTTCGAGGCTGTGGACTTCCACCACACCGGCTTTCAGCTTGCCGCCGGTGCTCACCGAGCCGCCCAGCGCGCACACCGGCACCCGGATGCCTTTGTCCTTATTGCCCACGATTTCGCCCCGCTCCCGGCTGCCGCGCACCCAGTGCGGCACCATCACCTCCTGCAAATACACGCGGTCGAAACCCGCTTTTTCCATGGTGGCCTTGCCCCAGTCCACGGCCATCTGGGCCTGCGGCGAGCCCGACAAACGCGGCCCGATGGTGCCGGTGAGGTAGCGCAGATTATCGTAGCTCTCGCCACGCAACAGGGCTTCATCGAAGATTTTGCGCAGGGCCAGCGAGTCGGCCTGGTCGGTTTTGGCAGCGGCGATTGGCGCGGGCGTCGCCTTATTTTTTTTGCGCGACTGCGCCTCGCTGGAAGTGGTGAATACCAACAGTGCGCCGGCGAAAACCAGCATTTTTTTAACGTGACAATGCATAGAGCTACAACCTGAATCCGCGACCATGGTGGCCGATGTGGGCGAAAGTACGGCGGCGGGCCATTGCGGGGTGCGGGGGCCGGCCATTTTAAGACTGAGAAAACCCCCGATGCAATCAAATGAGCCGCCTCCGAACCAGTAGAAAAGAGCAAGGCCGTATCCCTTCGCCACGTTGCGTGAGGGGATACGGCCTTGCGACGTTGTCAGGGATTTGAGGAACCGTTACGACTATTTAACGGGAGTGGCCGGGGCCATTGGCGCGGCTTGCACCATCGGCGCACCCTTGCCAAGCTTGATGCCCGGCCGGCGCTCGGGGCCATAGCCGCGCATATCGACGGTGGGCATCTCTCCGGTTACGAGCCGCACGGTGAAGAGGTATTCGTAGTCATTTTCGCCGACTTCCTCCACGGGTGGCGTAGCGCCAAAATCATCAATAAGCGACAGCACGTTGTTGGAATGGCCCACGATAACCACCGATTTGCCGGCGTATTCTTTCAGGATGCGGTCGGTCAGGTCGCGGCCCCGGCGCGGGTCGTACACCTGCGGCTCCAGTTTCAGGGCCTCGGCCAGGGGGGCCAGGGTGGCGCGGGTGCGCTTGGTTTCGGTGGTGAACAGGGCCGCCGGGTGGTGGCCCACCAGCGTCTTGCGCAGCGCCAGGGCGCGGGTCTGGCCCATGGCCGAGAGCGTGGGGTCGGCACGGTCGGTGGTCGAATCTTTTTCGGCGTGGCGCACGATGTACACCGTCGTTACAACGGGCTTGGCTTTGGATTTGGTTTTGACCGGAGCCTGGGCGGCGACGCTGTTAACCAGAACGACCAGGGTCGCCAGCAAAAGGCACCAGAAAGGAAAGCGGATTTTCATCAGGAAAGCAGAAGGAAAAGGTGGTAGGATGTTACGGGGGCAAGATACGCCACAAAGGTTGAGGGGCCGAATAATTGGCTGGCGCCGGAATGAAAAACGCCCTTCATCTACCGTTCAGATGCCAGTGTCGTATGTTGTACCCGAAAGCCTCACCCGTCACCTTCTTTTTTGCCCCATGCACGTTCTGCTCATCGAAGACGAAAAAAGCCTGCACCAGGAAATGCGGCAGTTTCTGTTGCAAGCCCAGTACCTGGTCGACTCAGCTTACACCTACGCCGAGGCGTCGGAAAAACTGTACGTGAGCAGCTACGATTTCGTGCTGCTCGACCTGGGCCTGCCCGGCGGCGACGGCCTCGACCTGCTCAAAGAAGCCCGCCTGAACGAAAGCCAGGAAGCCTCGTTCATCATCCTGACGGCGCGCGGCGCGCTCGACGACCGCATTCGCGGCCTCGACCTTGGGGCCGACGACTACCTGCCCAAGCCCTTCTCGCTGCTGGAGCTCACCAGCCGGATGCAGGCCATCACGCGCCGCAAGTTCAACCTGAAGCGCCCCGAAATCACCTTCGGCCAGGGCTTTAGCATGGACCCCAATGCGCGTATCGTGCGCCAGGGCGGTCAGGAAGTGCCCCTCACCAAAAAGGAGTTCGACCTGCTGCACTACCTGCTGCTGCACCGGGGCCGCGTGCTCACGCGCCTGCAACTCGGCGAGCACCTGTGGGGCAACGTACTCGAAGACGATTCCGACTCGAACTACATCGACGTGCATATCAAGAACGTGCGCAAGAAGCTGGCCCAGTTCGCCTCGGCCGATTTTCTGGAAACGGTGCGCGGCATCGGCTATCGGGCGGCGGAGTAGCTGGCAAGGACTTGAAGGAATAAAGTAGAACGTCATGCTGAGCTGCGCTCAGCATGACGTTCTTTTGTCTTGTTGCCCCTCTCCGACCCAATGGCCAAAATGAGACTCGAAGCCAAGCTTGCCCTGTTCAATGCCCTCTCCAAGCTGCTGCTGGTGCTGCTCGGGGCCCTGGTGATTCCACCCATTGTGCAGCGCGTGGCCGTGGCCCATACCGACCTGCACCTGCGGGCCAAAAAGCAGCAGGTGCTGGCCCTCATCGCTCGCGATGGCCTGCAAGCGTTTGAGCGCGGCGAGCGGGCCGAAACCTACGCCGACTACAATATCTTTAAGCAGGAGTATATCACTCTCACGCCGCTGCCGGCCGGCAAGGCGCTGCCGCCCGAGCACATTTTTGAGGAGCCGCGGCAGGTAGACCAGCAGGTGGAGGATTTCCGGATTCTGAGCTTTGCGCGGCCAGCGCAGGCCGCCGGCCAGCCCGCGTTTCGGGTCGAGATTGGCTCGTCACTGGAGACGGTGGAATTGCTCACGGGCACGCTGCGCAACCTGGCGCTGTGGGTGCTGGTGGCGGCCTCGCTGCTCACCGTCCTGTCCGATGCGGCCTTTGCCCACTACCTACTGGAGCCTTTGCGCGAGCTGACCGTGCGCAAGCTGCGGGGCATTCGGCAGCCGTCCGATTTTCAGTTTGAACCGATTGATACCGACACCACTGACTTCCGCCGCCTCGATGACCGGTTGAACTCGTTGATGCGGCAGGTACAGTCGGCTTTTGCCAAGGAGCGAGAGTTTATGAGCAACGTGAGCCACGAGCTACTTACGCCGGCCAGCATCCTGCAATCGCGCTTCGAGAACATGCTGCAAGACCCCACCTTGCCCGAGGCCCATGCCCACCAAATCGTGGAATCGCAGCGCACGCTCTACCGCCTACGCAACACGGTGCGGACCTTATTGCTCATCGCCAACATCGAAAACGAGCAGTACCTGCGCAACGAATCGGTGCGCCTGCGCATGGCCGTGGTCGAGGTAGCCGAGGAGCTGGATGACCGCCGCCAGCAGCGCGACATCGCACTGGAAATAGACCTCACCGGCGACGATACCCGCCCCCACGCCAACGCCAGCCTGCTGCACACGCTGCTGCGCAACCTGCTCTCCAACGCCATCAAGTACAACCGCGAGGGCGGTAGTATCCGAGTGGTGGGCCACGCCTTGCCCGGCGGCGGCTACACGCTGCGGGTGGAGGACTCCGGCCCCGGCATCGCCCCGGAAAACATCCCGTATCTGTTCGACCGGTTTCGGCGCTTCAACTCCAACTCGCCGGGCTCGCCGGAGGGCTACGGGCTGGGGCTGCCCATTGCCCAAACCATTGCGGGCTTCCACGGGGCCACGCTGCGGGCCGAGTCGGAAGTGGGCCGGGGTACGGCGTTTATTCTCGACTTTCAGCCGGCCGCCAACTTGCCGGTGGGGTTCATGCCGGCTTCATAGGGGTGATGGTAGCTTCGGGCAGTCATTCAACTTTCCGTGCGTACTCCGCTGAAAATCCTGCTTGGAAGCCTGCTGCTGGTGCTGATAGTAGCCCTGGGCACCGAGGTAGTGGCCCTGCACCGCAGCGCCCTGCCCCTGCCCGCCCAAACCGCCCTACCGGGTACGACCCCGCCGGTGGTGGTGCGCAAATCGCCGACGGCCCCCATGCCGCCCAAAACGGTGCGGCCGGTAGTGGTGGTGGTGCATCGGCCCCCGCCGGCCCGGCCGCGCAAAGCGGCGGCCCCCGTTCATCACAACGCCCCGGCTAACTAGCCGGGGCGTTGTGGTTTTATGGTTTAGCGCGCTTATTCCTGATTAGCCACGCCGTAGTCTTCCGAAGGCACGGGCTGGAGCGGCGTGGTCGCTTCCTGTGCGTCGGGCAGTGGCAGCTGCCACTGCTGGCTGAGGTGGGCCAGGCCGTGGGCAGCGGTGAGGTCGAACTGGCAGGGCACGATGGAGACGTAATTATTGGCCAGGGCCCACTCGTCGGTGTCGGTGCCGGGGTCGAGGTTCACGAACTGGCCTACCAGCCAGAAGTACGGGCGCTGGTAGGGGTCGAGGCGGCGGTCGAACTCCTCCTGCCACTTGGCGCGGGCCTGGCGGCCCAGGCGCAGGCCGGCAATGAGCGTGTCGGATTTCCTGGGGATGTTCACGTTGAGGGCCGTGCCGGCGGGAATGCCGTGGTCGAGGGCGTGGCGGCATACCTGGGTCACCCACTCGGCGGTGTGGGAGAAATCGGCGTGCGGGCCGTATTCGCAGAGGGAGAAGCCCACGGCGGGCAGGCCCTCAATGGCAGCTTCGATGGCCGCCGACATGGTGCCGGAGTACAGCACGTTGACCGAGGCGTTGGAGCCGTGGTTGATGCCGGACACCACCAGGTCGGGGGTACGGTCTTTGAGGACGTAGTGCTTGGCGATTTTCACGCAGTCGGCCGGCGTGCCGGAGCACTCGTAGGCTTCCACATCGGGGCCGAACACCGGGTTTTTGGCGAGGCGCAGCGGGTGGCCGATGGTGATGGCGTGGCCCATGCCGGACTGCGGCGAATCGGGGGCGACGACCACAACTTCGGCCCCGAGGGCGACCATAGCTTCAACAAGGTGGCGGATGCCGGGGGCGGTGATGCCGTCGTCGTTGGAGACGAGGATGAGGGGGCGCGGGAGGGCGGCGGACATAGGCAGGGGGCGTTTGGGGGTGGGCAAAGGTAGGATGGCGGGCAAACTCCCCTTCTTTTTAAGGCGGGGATGTTCGCGCGTAGCGCCGGCTGGGGTGGTTAGGGCGTTGAACAGCTTCGTGCAGGTTTCGTTCGGGATTATTCCAACGCCACCCAATGTCCTGACCACCCCAGCCGGCGCTTCGCGCGAACATCCCCGCCTTAAACAAGGAGGGGAGTTTGCCCGGCCGCCTACTTTTGCACCTATGCTCACCCTGCTTCTTGCTTCGCTCATGGCCCTCGCTCCCACCCCGCCCAAGCCGGCCCCGGCCTGGCGCACGCCTTTTGAAAACGACCCCGCCGGCAACACCACGGCCACCTACGCCGAGTGCATCGGCTACTACCAGAAGCTGGCCGCCGCCTACCCGGCCCACCTGCACCTGGCCGAGGCCGGACCCACCGACGCCGGCCGGCCGCTGCACGAAGTGGTGCTGAGCACGGATGGCGACGCCGACCCGGCCAGCACGCGCCGCAAAAACCGCCGCATCCTGTTCATCCAGAACGGCATCCATCCCGGCGAGCCGGAGGGCATCGACGCGAGCATGATGCTGGCGCGGGACCTGATGCAGCAGAAGTCGCTGGCGAAGCTGCTGGAACAGGTCACGGTCGTCATCGTGCCGGTGTACAACGTTGACGGGATGCTGAACCGGAACTCGACCACCCGCGTGAACCAGAACGGACCGGCGGCCTACGGCTTCCGGGGCAACGCGCGGCACCTGGATTTGAACCGCGACTACATCAAGCAGGAATCGCGCAACGCGCAATCCTTCGCGGCGCTGTTTCAGAAGTGGCAGCCCGATGTGTTCGTGGAAACCCACACCTCCAACGGGGCCGATTACCAATACACCATGACGCTCATTGCCACCCAGCACAGCAAGCTGGCCCCGGCACTGGGCACCTACCTGCAAGGGCTGTTGCTGCCGGCGCTCTACAAAGGCATGGAGAAAAAGAAGTGGCCGATGACGCCCTACGTGGACTTTGAAGGCGAAACGCCCGAGAGCGGCCTGCGCGCCTTCCTCGAAACGCCGCGCTACTCCACCGGCTACGCGGCCCTGTTTAACACCATCGGCTTCATGCCCGAGACGCACATGCTGAAGGCTTTCGCGCCCCGCGTGCATGCCACCTATGATTTTCTGCTGACGATGCTGGAAACCGTGGGCCAACAGGCGTCCGCCCTGGCCGCCGCCCGCGCCCGGGCCACCGCCGACCTGGCCGCCCAAACCACCTTCCCCCTCACTTGGACCCTGGACGAAAGCACGCCCGAAACCGTGCCGTTCCGGGGCTACGAGGCGGGCCACAAGCCCAGCGAGGTGAGCGGCCAGCCCCGCCTGTACTACGACCGCGCCCGGCCCTTCACCCGGCCCGTGCCGTATTTCAACACTTTCACCCCCACCGCCACGGCCACGCGGCCCACGGCCTACATCATTCCCAAAGCCTGGACGGAGGTGGCCGACCGCCTGCGCCGCAACGGGGCCACCCTGGAAGCGCTGGCCCGCGAGGTAACCACCCCCGTGGAGGTCTATTATTTCGAGGACTTTAAGACCACGCCCAAGCCCTTTGAGGGCCACTACGTGCATAGCCAGGTGCGCCTGCAAACCCGAACGGAAACCGCCACCTTCCAGCCCGGCGACCTGGTGGTGTACCTGAACGAGGCCGCGCCCGCCCGTTACCTCCTGGAGACGCTGGAGCCGCAGGCCACCGATTCGTTCTTCGCCTGGGGCTTTTTCGACAGCGTGCTTCAGCAGAAGGAGCACTACTCCGACTACGTGTTTGAGGACCTGGCCGCCAACCTGCTGCGCCACGACCCCCAGCTGCGCGAGCGCCTGGAGAAGCTCAAGAAAGATAACGCCGCCTTCGCCGCCAACGGCCCCGCCCAGCTGGAATGGGTGTACCTGAGTTCGGCCTACCACGAGGCCGGCCACAACCGCTACCCGGTGGCCCGCTGGCTGGGCCCGGGGAAATTGTAGCGCGGACTTTGTAATCCGCGAATGTTCGGTTTTGTTCACTCGCGGACTACAAAGTCCGCGCTACAAAAAAAGGCTGGCCCGTGCGGGCCAGCCTTTTCCATGCAGTCAAGCGAAGCGCTTAGGCTGCCAGCGTGGCCCGATGGGCCGTGACGGCCGTTTGGGCGGCCGTGAGGGTGGCAATCTGCGCGTCAATCTGGTCGGCGTCCACGTCGGCGAGGTAGGCGACCGAGCCGGTTTGGGCGCCGGTGGCCAGCGTCAGGCGGTCGCGCTGGGCGGTGGCCGTGATGAGGCTGTTTTGCGCCCGCAGCTTTTCGGCGGGCGTGAGGCCGGCGCGGGCGGATTCGGTGGTGTAGTGGGCCACGTCGTCGGTGGCTTTGGCCAGGCGGGCGGCCGTGGTGGTGGCCCGGGTTTCGGCCAGCCCGTCGGCGTAGCTTAGGTTGCTGTCGCGGTGCTGGTAGGTAGCCAGCTCGGCGGTGAGGCCCGTCAGGGCTTCATCGCACTCGGCGCGGGTAGTGAGGGTGGCAAGGGAGGCAGCCATACAAAAAGAAAGGGGGGTTAAAAGGGTTGAAATGATGCGGCCAAAGGAAAGCAGGCGCGCGCCTTCCCCCACCATCAAATTAGACTATTTTTGGGAAAACCCGACCTATTTTGGGAAAGTCATCCGGCTGCCCTTGCCGGGCAAGGCCCTTACTCGCCCTGCCGGGTACGCCCCAGCAGCGCGGCCAGGGCCGCCGCTTCGGCTTCCAGAGCCGTGGCGCGGGCTTCGGCCAAGTGCCAGCGGGCCAGCTCGGCGGGCGGCAGGGCCTGGGGGCGCAGGGCCAGCCAGGCGTGGGCGTAGCGCAGGCGCACGGCTTCGGAAGTGGCGGGAGTTTCTTCGGCGGCGGGTGGCGGGGGCAGCGCGGCCAGCAGGCCGGGCCGGGCGGTGGCCCAGCGGGCAGCCACCAGCGCCAGCGCGGGCAGGCCGCGCACGGCCCAGCGCAGGTTGGCGGCCTCGTGTAGGCAGGCGGCGCGGCGGGCGGCCAGCGGGCCGGGGTCGAAGGGGCCGGGCGGGGGCGCGGTGGGCAGCGGGGCGGCGTCTTCCACCATGTGCTGGGTGAAGGGGGCCAGCCGCTCGCTCACCTCCAGGGTGAGGGCGCGGCGGCCGGCTTCTATCTGGTGGGCCAGCGCCGGGCTAATGCCCAGCAGGGCCGCCAGCTCGCGCTGTTGCAGGCCGTAGTAGCGGCGCACGTCGGCCAGCAGGGAAGTCGAGTGAGCAGCGGAGCGGGGCATAAGATGCGTAATTTATTTTTCGATATTACACATAATAATTTACACATTTTGTAAATTATTATGCTACCAGCCAAAGAATAATTTACCTCCTGATGTAGCGACGCATCTTCGCGTCTCTGCGTGCGCGCCGTCTTTTCGGTGCTCGTCGTTGCCGCGCCGTCGTTCAACGCCGAGACGCCAGGATGCGTCGCTACATCGGCCTACGGCGTAGCTTGCGCACCCATTCCCTATTCCATGCTCGCTACCTACCTCCACGCACTGGCTACCATTCGGGCCACCGGGGCCGCCACGCCCGAAACCTCTTACTACACGCCCCTCGAAAACCTGTTCAACGCGGTGGGGGCCGGCCTGAAGCCTACCGTACGGGCCGTGTTCCAGCTGAGCGACCTGGGGGCGGGGCGGCCCGATTTCGGCTTGTTCGCGGCCGGGCAGTTTGAGCGGCCCGCCGATGGCGTGTCTTCGCCCGAGCGGCGGGCCGGGGCCCTGCCCGAGCGCGGGGCCGGCGAGGTGAAAGGCCCCGGCGAAAGCTTAGACAAGCTGCTGGCCGGAAAGCAGGTGAGCAAGTACTGGGACAAGTACCGGCAGGTGCTCGTGACCAACCTGCGCCAGTTTGCCTTCGTGGCCGAAGATGCCCACGGCCAGCCCCTGCTGCTCGATTCCTTCGAGCTGGCCAAAACCGAAGCCGATTTCTGGGCCCTGTGCCACGCCCCCACGCCGCCCGCGCCGGCCGTAGCGGCCGGCTTCACGGCGTTTTTGGAGCGCTGCCTGCGCCACGCCGCGCCCCTCGATGAGCCCAAGGATTTGGCCTGGTTCCTGGCTGCCTTCGCCCGCGAGGCCCGCCAGCGCCTGGAGCTGGCCGACCCCGCCCACCTCCAGCCCCTGCGCACGGCCCTGGAAGAAACCCTGGGCGTGCGCTTCGACGGCGAAAAGGGGGCCCGCTTCCTGCGCGCCACCGTGGTCCAGACGCTGTTTTATGGCGTGTTCAGCGCCTGGGTGCTCTGGCACCGCGACACGGCCGACGAGGCCGACGCCGCGCCCTTCGACTGGCACTACGCCTCCGACTACCTCAAGCTGCCCGTGATGCAGGTGCTCTTCGAGCAGGTGGGCACGTCGTCGTTTCTCAAAAACGTGAAGCTGCGCGACCTCCTCGACCGCACCAACCTGGTGCTGGCCCGCGTGAACCGCGCCCGCTTCTTCGGCAAGTTTGCCGAGGCCGAGGCCATTCAATACTTCTACGAGCCCTTTCTGGAGGCCTACGACCCGCAGCTGCGCAAGGAGCTGGGCGTGTGGTACACCCCGCCCGAGGTGGTGCGCTACATGGTGGCCCGCGTGGACTGGGCCCTGCGCACCCAATTAAACATCCCCGACGGCCTGGCCGATGAGCGGGTGGTGGTGCTGGACCCCTGCTGCGGCACCGGCACCTTTCTGGTGGAGGTGCTGCGCCACCTGGCCGCCGCCCTGGAGGCCCAGGGGGCCGGGGCCCTGCGCGCCGAGCAGCTCCGCAAAGCCGCCACCGAGCGCCTGTTTGGCTTCGAAATCCTCACCGCGCCCTTCGTGGTGGCCCACTTGCAGTTGGGGCTGGCCCTGCGCGAGTTTGGCGCGCCGCTGCCGCCCGAGGCCCGCGCGGCCGTGTACCTCACCAACGCCCTCACCGGCTGGAACCCCGCCCGCCACGAAAAGCAGCTCACCACCTACCCCGAGCTGCGCAAGGAAGCCGAGGCCGCCCGCCACGTCAAGCGCGACGAGCGCATCGTCGTCATCCTCGGCAACCCGCCCTACGATGGCTACGCCGGCCTCAGCGCCGGGGGCTCGGAGGAGGACCGGCTGGCCGAGGCCTACCGCCACCCCCGCCGCACAGCCCCGCCCCAGGGCCAGGGCCTGAACGACCTCTACGTGCGGTTTTTCCGGATGGCCGAGCGCCAGATTGCCGAGCGCACCCGCCAGGGCTTGGTTTGCTTCGTGGCCAACTATTCCTGGCTCGATGGCCTGAGCCACCCCGGCCTGCGCGAGCGGTTTCTGGAAGCCTTCGACAGCATCTGGATTGACAACCTCAACGGCGACAAGTACGCCACCGGCAAAACCACCCCCGACGGCCGCCCCGACCCCAGCGTGTTCAGCACGCCCTTCAACCGCGAGGGCATTCAGGTGGGAGCCGCCGTGTCGCTGCTGGTGCGCGCCCACGACCGCCCCGAGGCCGATGCCGCGCCCGCCTCCGATGCCGTGGTGTACTACCGCGACTTCTGGGGCAAGGACAAACGCGCCGAGCTGGCCGCCATCGCCGACCAGCCCGAGCCCACCACCGGCCCCGCCTACCTCGCCCTGCTGCCCAACCCCGCCCTGGGCCTGCCCTTCAAGCCCCGCGCCGTAGCGGATGACTTTATGAGTTGGCCCTCTTTAACTGACTTATTGCCTTCCGGTTTTTCAGGAGTAATGACAAGTCGAGATGAAGACTTGATTGATATTGATAAGGGGAGATTGGAGGAGCGAATGAAAAAATATTTCGACGCTGCTATTTCTGATGAAGCAGTTCGTGAATTCACTCCAAGGCTACTTACTGATGCATCCCGTTATAATGCGTTAGCTACTCGAAAAGCGCTGTTAACGCGCGGAATTGAAGCAGGTGAATTTATGCAATACGCTTATCGCCCGTTTGATATCCGCTGGTTGTATTGGACGAAAGAAACGAAGCTGTTAATTGAACGAAGAGCTGAGTACCGACAGCAATTTGAATTTGAAAACATTGCTATTTCAATTGCTCGTCGCCCGCGCCGTGACTATGATGCACCTCAGGTTTCGAGTGTACTAACGGACTATGTGCTATGCGACCCTTCAACCAATAATTTCCCCCTCTACCTCGCCCCCGACATGCTTTCCGCCGGGGAGCGCCGCCCGAACCTGAGCCACCTGGCCAGCGAGTACCTCACGGCCTTGGGAGCCCCGCCCGAAACCCTGTTCTACCACGCCCTGGCGGTGCTGCACGCCCCCGCCTACCGCGAGCAAAACGCCGGAGCCCTGCGCCAGGACTGGCCCCGCCTGCCCCTGCCCGCCTCGCTGGCCACCCTCGATGCCTCGGCCGCCCTGGGCCGCGAAGTGGCGGCCCTGCTCGACGTGCGCCGGCCCGTGCCCACCGTCACGCACGGGGCCATCCGGCCCGAACTGCGCGTCCTGGGTGCCCCCCAGCGCCGCCCCGGCGCCCCCGACACCGGCCTGCACCCCGCCGAGGGCCACTTCGGCCTGCGCGCCCGCTGGGGCACCCGCACCAACGGCACCGTGCTGCCCGGTGCCGGCCGCACCACCCCCACGCCCGACCAGCCCGGCCACCTCGACATCTGGCTGAACGACGAAGCCTGCTGGGCCGCCGTGCCCGCCGCCGTGTGGGCCACCACCCTCGGCGGCTACCCGGTGCTCAAAAAGTGGCTCAGCTACCGCGCCGCCCCCGTGCTGGGCCGCGACCTGACGATGGACGAAGTACAGGAATTCATGCGCCTCGTGCGCCGCCTGGCCGCCCTGCTGGCCCTGGCCCCCGCCCTCGATGCTGCCTACGCCGTGAGCGCCACGCCGCCCGCACTCCCGGAAACCTTGTAAACTATTTCGGCACAGACCTAAAATAATTTACAATATTTGTAAATTATTCAACCCTGACTTCAGGTATACTTTACATCTTTTGCCTGTCACCAAAACGCCCCGCGTACCAATCGGTACGCGGGGCGTTTTGGGCATTGCGAAGCCTGGCTGGTTTCGTTTACTGGCACGGTTTAATGGGCGTGGTTGCCACTAGCCGCGCCCGTTCATCTGGGCTTTCAAAAAAGCCCACTTCGTAGAGATAAGGGTCTACGTATTCGGCCTGACGGGGAGCTTTCACCGCGAGCGGTTTCAAAGAACCTTCGTCAGGCAAAAGGATAGTCGGCTTCTTGACGGTTTTATTCATGACTTGAAAGGAAGGTACTACGCGGCGAATAGCCGAAGATAATCTATCTTATTGCTGCGGCAGCAGCTTTTGATAACACAGCGCCCTGGACGATTTGCCGTGCCTTGCTTTAAATATACGTGCGTTTCATACACCCGGTCCCAGTACTTCGTCAGGAATGTGCAGCGTCCTTTCCCAACATCCTGCACGAAGCTCTTTCGTTCCAACGCCGTCACTATTTCCTCATGATGCAAGTCGTGGAGCTTGTCGGCGGCATGATAGTTTTGGCAAATATGACGCGCATCCTGGCTGGTCCAGAATATTTCGTATTCGTGGCCGTCGTATTCAATGGTCGTGTTGTTGAACATGAAACGTCTTGGAGAATAACCGTGCGTAAAATGGTCTGACAAGGTAATCTGAGAAAGGCAGAACGCCCCGCGCACCAATCGGCACGCGGGGCGTTTTTGTATTCAACTGTTTCCATGGCACCAACTCATTCGGGGACGCGAACTAAAAGTTCGCGCTACGGCAGTTCTAACTGAACTGGTGCCAGCCCCAGCGCAGCAGCACCACGCTGCCCCAGCCCACCAGCGCCACCACGGCCCCCAGCACCACCAGCAGCAGCAGTATCAGGCCCCGGCCGCTGCCGGTGTGGCTGCCCTCGGCGTAGTGGCGGCGCAGCAGGGCCACGTTGCGCTCGTTGCTTTTGTAGGCGAAATCGAACACGTTGCCGAGGATGGGAATGCCGCCCACCACGGTATCGATGAGAATATTGAGCGCCATGCGCACCACCACCGCCCCGCTGGCCCCGTGCCGAAACATGGTCATGAGCAAGGCCACCGATACCACCGTGGTCGAGAGGTCGCCCACGATGGGCACCAGCCCCAGCAGCGGGTCGAGGCCGAAGCGGAAGCGGGTGCCGGGCAGCCGAAACTGGCTGTCCATGAGCCGGGCCACACGCTCGACCCAGCGCAGGCGCTCGTCGGCATCGAAGGAGTTGGGCGCGGGTTGGGTACGGGGAAGCATGAGGCGGGCTTTGGGGGCAGTACGTAACTGCTGCCCGAATGACTGCCGGTACGGCGTGAAACCGGCCGGCAGCGCCTAGCGGGTCATGGGGGACGCGGCATCAGTCCCGGCGTCCGGCTGGCGGCGTAGCGTCTCGTACAGCACCAGCGCCGCCAGCAGCCCGAACAATACCAGCGACGAGCCCTGCGTGCCCAGGCCCAGCCCCTGCTTGGCCACGGGCTTGGTGAGCAGGTCGCCAAACGTGGCCCCAAACGGCCGCGTGAGCACAAACGCCGCCCAGAACAGCAGCACCCGCGAAATCCCGGTGAAATAATAGGCCAGCACCAGCACGCCCAGCAGGCTGCCAATGAGCAAGGCCCCGCCCCCGAAACCCAGCCCGGAATCATCGGCCAGAAAATCGCCCAGCGCCGTGCCCAGCGTGTTCGACACCAGAATGGCGGCCCAGTAAAACACCTCCCCGGTGCGCGTCTTGATTTCGGTAACGGACAGCGACTTTTCGCGCAGCCACCATAGGCCCAGCACCAGCCCCAGCAGCGTCACCAGAATCAGCGAGCCGGTGGCGTAGCCCAGGCCCAGGGTGCGGTCCATGTAGTCTGACATGGTGGTGCCGGCCGTGCTCGTGGCCAGAATGGTGGCCCAATAAAGCGCCGGAATGTAGTGCGACACGGCCAGCTGCCCGGCCAGCACCACCAAGAAAATGCCCAGCAGGATGAGCGAGCTGGTGCCGTAGCCTACGTTCATGGTTTGGGCCAGCAGGTCGCCGGCGGTTTCGCCCAGCGTAGTGGCGCAAATCTTCATTATCCAGAACAGCAGGGTGACTTGGGCGATTTTATTCATGGGAGGGCTTACAGGGTCAGAAGCGTGAAAGTTGTCAAAATTGTTGTTGATTTTCTGTTGTCGGGAAATTCCTCTTCCTGAATTGAAACGCAAAAAAGCCCCGCGCACCAATCGGCACGCGGGGCTTCTACTGGTTTGGTCGCGGACTAAAAGTTCGCGCTACCGCGGGTTTTACCGGCGGCGTTTCGGCTTCTCGTCCTCGTCCTCGTCGTCCTCATCTTCCCCAAAGGTGGGCATGGTGAACATGGAGGAGAGCAAATCTTTGAACTGCGCGCCGGCCGTGAGGCGGTTGCGCGAAATCAGGCTGTGCTCACTCAGGCCGTGGAGCAAGAATTCCATCAGGAAGTAGGTGTGCTCGGGCGTCTCGTTGGGGTGCAGCTCGGTCACGATGTCGCGCAGGCCGGGCACCAGGTCCAGGGCCTTGCGGTAGTCTTCCGTGCTGGCATCGTGCAGCAAATCCAGCGTATGGCCGTTGCCGAACCACTCCTGAATGGCCTTGTAGGGCGAGGGTCGGTTCTTGAGCTTCTTGCTCTTGTCGGGGTCGGGGAAATAGTTCAGGAACAGCGTGCGGATGGCCTTGCCCATCAGCTTCTCGGCCACGATGCCCGCGCCCTCCTGCTCGCCTTCGTACACCAGTTCCACCTTGCCCGTCACGGCGGGCACGGCCGAAATAAAGTCGCCCAGGCGCACATAGGTATTGCTTTCGCCATTTACCAGCGCCCGGCGCTCGGCTCCCGCAATCACCTGCTCGTAGGCCGAGATGGTGAGACGGGCCGACACGCCCGACTTGGCATCCACGAACTCGGAGCCGCGCGCCTCCACGGCCACCTGCTCCACCAAGTCGTGGATGACTTCGTTGCTCGTTACCATGCCCTTCTGCTCGTCCTTGATGCGGGCTTCCTGCTTGGTGATACGCTTGCCGATTTCAATCGACTTGGGGTAATGGGTGATAATCTGCGCGTCAATCCGGTCCTTGAGCGGGGTCACGATGCTGCCCCGGTTGGTATAGTCCTCCGGGTTGGCCGTGAACACGAACTGAATATCGAGCGGCAGCCGCACCTTGAAACCACGAATCTGGATGTCGCCTTCCTGCAAAATATTGAACAGCGACACCTGAATGCGGGCCTGCAAGTCGGGCAATTCGTTAATCACGAAAATGCCCCGGTGCGCCCGCGGAATCAGGCCAAAGTGAATCACCCGCTCGTCGGAATACGGCAGTTTCAGCGTGGCGGCTTTGATGGGGTCGGCGTCGCCGATGAGGTCGGCCACCGACACATCGGGGGTAGCCAGCTTCTCGGTGTATCGGTCGTCGCGGTGCATCCAGGCCACGGGCGTGTCGTCGCCGTGCTCGGAAATCAGGTTTTTGGCAAACACCGACAGCGGCTGCAAGGGGTCGTCGTTCAGCTCCGAGCCGGCCACGACGGGCATGTACTCATCGAGCAGATTAATGAGCAGCCGCGCAATCCGGGTTTTGGCCTGCCCGCGCAGGCCCAGCAGGTTGATGTGGTGCCCGGCCAGAATGGCGCGCTGCAACTCAGGAATTACGGTTTCGTCGTAGCCGAAAATGCCCGGAAACACGTCCTCTTTCAGGCGGAGCTTGCGGATGAGGTTTTCCCGCAGCTCGGCTTTCACGGTGCGGGGCTTGTAGCCAGACTTTTTCAGCTGGCCCAGGGTGGTGATGTGGGCGGAATGGTTGGTTGGAAGCTGGTTGTTGGCCATGAAAAGGGTTAAATTGTCATCCTGAGCAGCGCGAAGGACCTTACCACGTTCGCACCGGTTAAATTAAGTAGCACCGACGAAAGCAGCCGTGATAAGATGCTTCCTTCGTCAGCAGGACAGGAAAGTTGGGGTTTACAGCGTCTTGCGGCGGTTTTTCTTGTAGTCCTCGAACACCAAGTGCCCCAGCCCCTTCAGGCCGGAATAGTAGGCCTTGCCCTGGTTCACCTCCGTAAATTCCTCCACGAACTTCTGCAAATACGGGTCGGAGGTAATCATGAACGTAGTGATGGGAATCTTGACGCGGCGGGCGGCAGCGGCTAGGTTCAGGGTCTTGTTCACCACTTTGCGGTCGAGGCCGAAGGAGTTTTTGTAGTAGCCACCGGCTTCTTTCAGGCAGGTGGGCTTGCCGTCGGTAATCATGAAAATCTGCTTATTGGGCGTTTTGCGCTTGCGGAGCAGGTCCATGGCCAACTCCAGGCCGGCCACGGTGTTGGTGTGGTACGGCCCCACTTGCAGGTAGGGCAAATCCTTGATTTCAATCTGCCAAGCATCGTTGCCGAACACAATCACGTCGAGGAAATCCTTGGGGTATTTCTGCTTCACAAGCTCGGCTAGGGCCATCGCCACTTTTTTGGCTGGCGTGATGCGGTCCTCGCCGTAGAGAATCATCGAGTGCGAAATGTCAATCATCAGCACAGTGCTGGTCTGGGACTTGTGCTCGTTTTCGCGCACTTCGAGGTCACCCTCGGTCAGCATGAAATCGTCGCTTTCCATGCCGTGGTTCAACTGGGCATTGCGAATGGATTCGGTCATCTGAATCGACTCCATACTATCGCCGAAGCGGAACTCGCGCAGGTCGGTGCTCTGCTCGTCGCCTTGCCCGGTGTGGGGCGTGCGGTGGTTGCCGGTGCTACTCTTTTTGAGCTTGCCGAAAATCTCCTCCAACGCACTCTTGCGGATGCCCTGCTCGGTCTTGGGCGTAATCTTGAATTCACCCTTTTGCTGCTCATTCTCATCGATGTAGCCCTTTTTCTTCAGGTCATCGATGAAATTGCCCATGCCGTAGTTATCGTCGGTGAGGCCGTACTGCTTGTCCAGCTCATTGAGCCATTGCAGGGCCTCGCCCACGTCGCCGGAGGTGATGGTGACGAGCTGCATGAATAACTTGAAGAGTGACTCGAAGCCCTTTTCGGGCTGGTCCTCGGGTACAAAATCGCGGAAGCGGAAGCCAACGGCCATATAATTCTTCTTTCAGGATAGGCCCGGAAAACAACACCGGCGCGGGCAATGTTCAATCAGGTGTAGCGCGAAGCTCCAGCTTCGCGTTTCGACCGTGCTGCCCAAGTCGGTTTTCCTCCTAATTCAACGATACGCGAAACTGGAGCTTCGCGCTACAGCCCACCCATGAAAGCTATTTGGAACAATACCGTCATCGCTGAGAGCGACAACACCGTTGTCGTCGAGAACAACCACTATTTCCCCGCCGATTCCATCAAAAAGGAGTTTTTTGAGGACAGCATCGCCCAAACCAGCTGCCCCTGGAAGGGCCGCGCCAGCTACTACTCGCTGAGCGTGAACGGCGAAAAAAACAAAGATGCCGCCTGGTACTACCCCGAGCCCAAGGACGCCGCCCAAGAAATAAAAGGCCACGTAGCGTTCTGGAAAGGCGTGAAAGTGGAGAAGTAGAAGCGCTGCTCTGAATTAATTGAACGTCATGCCGAGCGCAGCGAAGCATCTTTACCGCAGCAGTAACCCAATCGATAAGATTAGTGGCTGCGGGCAAGATGCTGCGCTCGGCATGACGTTCTGGTTTTCTATAGATTCCCTACCCCATTTATAAACTGCGCAAGAATCGGGTTTTCGCCCTGCCGGTTAAGCGCGAGTTTTGTAGTCAATCAGAAAATCAATCTCATGACTGACTACCAGCGCATCGCCGCCGCCCTCACTTACGCCCAGGCCCATTTCCAGACCCAGCCCGATTTGGATGAGTTGGCCCGGCAGGCTCATTGGAGCCCGTTTCATTTCCAGCGCAAGTTTCAGGAGTGGGCCGGCGTGTCGCCCAAGAAATTCCTGCAATACCTCAGCCTCGACCACGCCAAGCGCATGTTGCGCCAGCAGGTTTCGGTGGCCGAAGCGGCGCACGAAACGGGCCTCTCCAGCACCGGCCGCCTGCACGATTTATTCGTAACCCTGGAGGCCATGACGCCCGGCGAATACCGCCACGGCGGGTCCGCGCTGGCCATTGCCTACAGTTTTGGGGAAAGCGCGTTCGGAAACTATCTGGTGGCCTCCACCGCCAAGGGCATCTGCAAGCTGGCCTTCATCGAAGACGAAGCCGCCGCGCTGGCCGAGCTGCGCACGGAATGGCCCCACGCCACCCTGACGGCGCAGGAAACCGCGCTACACGCGCAGGTAGCGCAGTTTTTCACCCGTGACTTTCCGTCCACCGGCCGGCTGCACCTGCACCTGAAAGGCACGCCGTTCCAGCTCAAAATCTGGGAATCACTACTGCGGGTGCCCGAAGGCGAGTTGCGCACCTATGCCCAGCTGGCCGAAGCAGCCGAAAATGGCGCAGCCGTGCGGGCGGCGGGCACGGCCATTGGGGCCAATCCGGTGGCCTACCTCATTCCCTGCCACCGCGTCATTCGCGGCACCGGCGAGCTGGGGCAGTACCGCTGGGGCAGCACGCGCAAGGCCGCGCTGCTGGGCTGCGAGGCGGCGCGGGGTGATGGCCAGGTTGCCACATTGATGGCCTAAAGCACGGTGAAACGCTTGCTGACAACGGCTCCCCCGGCTTGTAGGCGCACGGTGTAAATACCGGGAGTTAAGCCAGCAGTAGATAGATTGCCAGCGGCCTGGCCAGCCTCCACGACCAGCGTGGCGGCAGCCACGGTTTGGCCCAGGCTATTGAGCACTACAGCGCTTGCGGCGTGAGTGCCCAGAGAAACGGGCAAGAGAATACGGACGCTGGCCGTAGCATTGACTGGATTGGGATAGAGGGCAAGGTTGGCACTGGGGTGTCCCGATGAGGTAGCCAATCCTATTTGATTTAAGCGGATGCTTACTGTGGAAGAACCGTAATTGGTTGTTAGTAGGTCTAGGTCGCCGTCGTTATCTACGTCGCCCAGGGCAATACCCGTAGAATTGCTTGCGGCCGGCACATTGGGGGCCATCGCAAAGCTGCCGCTGCCATCGTTCAGCCGCACACTCGTGGATACGCCCTGGCCATCGGCGGCGATAATATCCAGGTCACCGTCGCCGTCTACGTCACCTAAGGCAACGATGGGCGTGGTGCCTACGGGTACATCGGGAGCCACCACAAACCTTCCGCTTCCATCGTTGAAGTACACGCCCACTGCCGTTCCGCCAAGCCCCTTACTGATAACGAAATCCAGGTCGCCGTCCGCATCAAGGTCGCCCACGGCGATGTTCCCATTAGATGGCACACCAATGGGCATCAAGGGCGAGAAAGTACCGTCGCCATCGTTCAGGCGCACATTCACCCCGGTGTTGGTACCGTTGGCAGCAATCAAATCCAAATCGCCATCGCCATCAAGGTCACCCAAGGCCACGCTTCCAGCTACCAGACCAGTGCTGGTCGTGCCAGCAAAGGTGCCGTTGCCGTTATTAAAGCGTATGCTGATGTAGGTAAAACCCGTGAGCAGGGTGCCACCGCTCGTGAGCAGGTCCAAATCCCCATCGCCGTCAAGGTCTCCCAGCACAACGCTCACGCAGCTCCCTACCCCAACTTCGGTATTACCCGAAAAATTACCCACGCCATCATTGAGACGCACGCTGACGGTGCCCAAGCGGCTATTGGGGATGAGCAGGTCCAGGTCGCCATCGCTATCTACATCACCTAAGGCAACATTTGAGACGTTTGCGCCGGCGGGGACGCTGCCAGTGCCAGAAAAGCTGCCGTTGCCGTTATTGAACCGCACATTGATGGCACTGCCGTAAAAATTTGTCGAAACGAAATCCAGGTCACCGTCGCCATCAAGGTCGCCTATTTTCACATCCTCTGTCAGTGCTATTCCACTGACGACGCTTACTTCAGAGCCTAGACCAAAAATGCCCGAGCCGCCGGTGGCAGCCCCGGTAAACTGATACACAAACGGCACGGCCCCGGCCCCGTTTGCAGCGCTCTGCACCGTGGCGGGCACGGTTACCATCACGGTTTCACCTGGCCTGAAGGCCGCCGACTGCCCGGCCGGGGCCGTGGGCGCAAGCGTGACGGTGCTTCCATTGACACTGGCCACCGCCGTGCGTTGGCCGCCGTATTGAGAGGAGAATATTTTGATGGTCCCTGCCGTAGCTGGATTAATAACATGCGAAAAGGGAACCATCACCGGAGCGGTGCGGCTGGCAGCCCGCGCATTGCGGGCCGGGCTGAGGGCCGCACCGATTACAGTAAGTCTTTGCGCGTTGGTTAACAGGCCCACCAGCGATAAAATGGTAGTAAGGCAGCAGGTGGACAGGGTAACGGATAGCTTCATATAGCCTTGGAAAGGTTTGGGTAGGGCTGGTAAATGTACTTGCGCCGCAAGCACTGGCAACCGCTTGACGCAAAGCGCCCCACCCGGCGAAACCAGGTGGGGCACAAACTGCTCGATGGATGAAAGCTCAGGCTACGAAATCCACTTGAACTTGTACTCCAACTTGGGCACTGGCATGCGGTCGGACACGCGGCGCAGACGGTTGGGCAGGGCCATCACGTAGTCGCGGGCCTTCTCGGCCTCGCCGGTGAGGTCCTTGAGGTGCTCAATGTCCCAGTCGGCGATGAGCGAGTCCAGGATGTCGGTGTAGTCGTTGCTGGTGTACACGCCCAGGCGCTGGGCGGCGTCGGTGAAATGGCCGAAGGTTTTGCCCATTTCCACACCCATTTCACGCATGTAGTGGGCCGGCATCACAATTTTCTTGCGCATCATGTCCTCGAAGGCCAGCATCATTTCCGAGGGGTCAACCTTGAAGATTTCGGTCACGAAAGCCTTGTACACGCGGGCGTGGCGGTTTTCGTCGCCCGCAATCATGCCGCAGATTTTGGAGAGCTGGTCGTCGCCGGCGGTGCGGGCCAGCTGGCCCACGCGGCGGTGCGAGATGTTGGTGGCCTGTTCCTGATAGCTCGTGTACACGAAAGCACGGTACGGGTCGTTGGCCGTACCGAGGTCGAAGGCGTCGTTGATGAGGTACTGGGTCGAGACTTCGAACTCGCGCATGTTGACGCGGCCGCTGAGGTAGAGGTAGCGGTTGAGGAGGTCGCCGTGGCGGTTTTCCTCGGCCGTCCAGCCCCGAATCCATTCGGCCCAGCCATTGTTGCGGTCGCGGTTGATGTTGTCGAGCTCGTGAAACCAGGCTTCGTAGTTGGGCAGGGCTTCTTCGGTGATGGTGTCGCCGATGAGCACGGCCAGCAGGTCGTAGCTGAGGCTGCCGGCTTTTTCGCGCAGCTCTTTTACTTCGTCAAAAAACGTGTCGTGGCGCGAGTCGGGCAGGAAATCGGCGGGCTGCCAGCTCTCTTCCACACTTTTGAGGAAGGTGCTCATGTTCGATTTCACGAAGCCTTCCATCTGTTGCAGAACTTCGCCGCGGGTTATCGATATGGAGGTTTGCATAATTTAAAAGGCGGAAAAACGTGAGGAGGTTATGAAGAAACGCTTTTCGCGCAACAAAGGTCTGCCCGAACCGTAGGGGGCCGGGTATAAGATTATGGCATTGGGCGGGCCAATTGGGCATAAATAAGCCCTGAGCGCCCCAAAATCAATGCTCCGGCCAGGGCTGAACGTGGTACACCCACACCCGCGAAACGGAGCCATCGGATGGCGCAACGTGTTCGGGCGCGAGTAGCAGGCGCGGCCCATCGAAGCGGAAACGGCGGCTGAGCCAATGCGCCGTTTCGGGCGTGAGCACCCACAGGGCCGGGGGCAGTTGGCCAAAAGCAGGCGGCCGGGCCAGGCGACGGAGGCATTCGGTTTGGTCGGTGGTGCCGGTCAGGGCGTAGCGCAGGCGGGCCTGTGAGTCATCGTGCGAGGGCCAACCGCTGAGCAGCAGCACCGGGCCGGAGCCGGGGGAATAGACGCGGAAGGGCGAAAGGCTTTTCAGGAAGTCGTTGGTGCCGGCCAGGATGCGAACGCGGCTGTCGCCCTGCTGCCGGATGTAGCGCAGGGCATTTTCATTCCGGTGCTGCTCCTGGTTCAGGACCTGGTGGCGGTGCCACGTTTTAAACCCGTACAGCAGCCCGACAGCCAGCGCCAGCCCCGCTCCCACCCGACGCATCGGGGGCGTAACCGAACGTCCGGCGACGGATTCAGAGCCCAGCTCGCGGGAGGGAACATAGTCGGCCGATTTCAGCAGAAAAGCCAGATTGGTTAGCAGCCATACATCGAGCAACGGCAAAGCTAGGCGCGGCGGCAGCTTATATAGGCCCGCAAACAGCGCGAGCCCGCCAGCAAAGCCCAGCTGCGCCAGCCAGAAAAACCACCGGCCGCGCCCGCCGCGCCGGGCCACCACCACGGCCGTGGCCGCCAGCGCCAGTAGCACCGGAAAATAGTCGCGCACTACCAGCGTGGCCCGCAGGCGCAGCTTGGCGGGCAGCTCACGCCCCACAAAATCGGCGGTATCAAACACGTAGGCGCGCTGGCACAGGCCTTCGTTCACCACCGTGGCATCACCCATGAGCCACAGGTCTAGGGCGGCGGTGCCGAGGCTGTCGGCCGGGGTGCGGGGCCGGGGGCGCAGCTGGTCGAAGTCGAGGATGCGGGCAAAGTAGCGGTCGCGCACCTGGGTATGGGCCTGGGCGGAGGTTTGCCAGGCGGCGGCTACGGCCGTGGCCAGCGCCAGCAGCACGGCCCCGCACGCCAGCACCGGCACGGCCCGCCGCCACTCGCCCGCCAGCCACACCGCTCCCGGCAGGGCCGCCACCAGACCCAGCACGCCCAGGCTGGGGCGCATCAGCCAGGCCGCGAGGAGGCCGGCCAGGCCCACCCCCAGCGCCCCCCAACGCCCCGGCCGCTGGGCCGCGAACAGCACTGCCAGCGCCGCCAGCAGCAGCGCACCGCGCACGTAGCTGAACCACAGCCAGTGCTCCAGCCACGCCACCCCGAAAAAGCCCACCAGCACCAGGGCCACCACTCCCGGCCGCAGGTGCGGGCGCAGCAGCTTATCGAGCACCGCAAACGCCAGCCCCGTGGCCGCCAGCAGCCCGAGCCCCAGCAGCAGCCCAAACCACGGCACGCCGGGGGCCGCCGCGTAGGCCGCCGCCAGCAAGTGGCCGTAGCCGTGGAAGTATAACGGCACCGAAACCACCGGCTTCAGCGACAGCACCCCGGCAAAGAGCCATCCCAGCGAGGCGTCGTCGTTGGCTTCGTAATAGCTGCCCAGGCCAACCACGGTGCCTGCCACCAAAACCAGCGGCAGTAGCAGCACGCGCAGGAAAATGGCAGTTCGGGAGTGAATAGGCATGAAATCAAGCGAATGAAGCCGCTAAGAAACAGCGCGCCGCCCCATCAGGCCGGCCAAAACCGCATTTCGAGCGATACGCGGGTGGCGTCGTCGTTCAGATTGGCGGCGGCCCCGTGCAGCAGGTAGGGCGAAAACACCAGCACCTCGTCGGGGCCGGGGTTGGGGCGCAGGGGATGTAGCGGGCGCACCGGGCGCAGCACGCCGGGCACGGTATAGGCCACGCCGTGGTAGATGGCCCCGCCGGCCGTGCGCTCCACGGCGCTTTCGGGCCAATGGTGGCTGCCGGGCACCAGCACCAGCGACGACTGCGCAGTGCTGCCCGCCACGGGCAGATAAATATTCAGCGCGTTGCGGTAGCGCGGCAACCAGGCGTCGCGGTGCAGGGGGTTTTGGTCGGAGCGGTGGGGCCGCACAATGCGCAGGTGGAACACCGCCTCATCCACGTTCGGGTTGTGCGCCCGCACGGCCTGGCCGCAGGCCGCGCTCACCAGTTGCTCCAGCAGGGCCGGGGCCACGGGCAGGCGGGCCAGGTCGTAGGCTTTGGTTTGGGCGATGACGGCCAGGTGGCGGGCGGAGTCGTCGCCCACCGCGTGGTGGTACTGCGTGATGTCGAAATCGGGGGCTACGGGGCAGCCGGCGGCTCGCAGGGCTTCGCGCAGCAGCTTGGCCAGGCCCGCTTGCAGCTGCTGCTGGGCGGGACCGGGCAGGCCGGGCACCACGGCAAAGCCTGCCGCAGCCCACGGGGCTTGGGCGCTCAGGTCGGTGTCGTGGGCCAGGAGCACCTTCTCGCTGGTTTCGGCCACGGGCGCGCCCTCTACCCGGTAGGCCACGGGCTGCCCGTCGAGGTGCAGGCGGTCGAAGGGCGTGGCGTCGGCGGCCGGGTCGGTCGGGGTCATGGCGTGGTAGAGGGGGCTCTTGGCTTGCGCTTGGGTAAGAGTGGTCAAAATTAACACGAATTCTACGCCAACAGCCCACTCCACGCAGCCAATGCACGGTCGAGCAGCGTGAGGCGGGTGGTTTGGCCCAGCAGCTGGCCCAGGGTGCGGGCCTCGGCGTAGCGGTGGCGGCGTAGGGCCTGGCGCTGCTCCCAGCGGATGCGCACGGCCAGGGCGGCCCGCTCGGCGGGGGTACGCACGAGGGCCAGGGCTTTGGCGCACACCCGAATGGTGGAGGCCAGGTACGGGTCGTGGCGCTGGTAGGCTTTGGCGCTCATGCTGCGCGGGTGCTTGCGCTTGCGAGTCGTCGCTTCGTCGAGGTACAGGAATTGCCAGTCGCGGCTGGCGCGCACCCAGAAATCGAAGTCCTCGTAGGCCAGGGTTTCGTCGTAGCCGCCCAGGCTTTGAAGGCAGACGCGGCGCATCATCATGGTGGGCGTGCTTATGAAGTAGCGCCGCAGCACCTCGGCAAAGACCCAGCCGCTGGCGGGCGCGGGCTTCAGCCGGCCGGGGCCATCGGGCCGGTGGTGCAGGCCCAGCGAGTGACCGGCCTCGTCAATCAATTCGCAGTTGGAATACACCATGCCCACCTCCGGCACAGAAGCTTGAAACTGGGCCACCTGCTGCGCCACCCGCGTGGGCAGCAGCAGGTCATCGGTGGCAAAATCAATCACGAATTCTCCTTTGCTTTTAAAGAAAGCGGTGTCGAAGGCGCGGCAGTTGCCCACGTTTTCGGGCAGCAGCAGCAGGTGCCAGGCGGGGTGCCGCGCCGCGTATTCGCGCAGGATTTCGGGGCTGCCGTCGGTGCTGGCATCGTCCACGAGCCACACTTCCAGGTGCGGGTAGGTTTGGGCCAGAATGGAATCCAAGGCCTCGCGCAGAAACGGCGCGTGGTTATGGCACAGCGCGATGATGGTGACGCTGGGCGTTGCGCTTAATGAGGAGTGAGGAATGAAGAAGGAAGAATTGGGCATAAACGGCAAGCGGCAAACGGAAGCACAAGATTAATTCCTCATTCCTCATTCCTCATCAAGTGAAAGGCCCCGCACGCCAGCAGCAGCAACCCATACCGCGCCGCGTGTGCCCACACCGCCCCGGCCAGCCCCAGGCGCGGCAGCAGCCCCACCAGCAGCGCCACGAATACCACCACCGAGCCCGCCTGCACCGCCACGTACGGCCCCGTGCGCGCCCGGGCCGTGAGCTGGAAGATGAATAGCCAGCTCAGCAGCTTGGCCCAGTCGCCGAGCAGCTGCGGGGCCAGAAATACCCGCGCCTCCAGCAGCCGGGGCGCGAAGAGCAGCGGCAGCAGCCAGTTGCGGCACACGAAAATCAGCCCCAGGCCCCCGGCCAGCACCGGGGCCAGCAGCGCCAGCACGCCGCGCAGGTAGCGCCGCGCCGCCAGCGGCTGGCCCGCCAGCGCCGCCAGCCGGGGATAAAACACGCTGCTCATCACCGCCCCGAATACCATCGTGTAGTTATCCGACAGCTTGGCCACGGCCTGCCACAAATCGGTGCGCGCCGGGCCGAAGGTGGCCAGTAGGTAATCGCGCAGCACGTAGTCCACGGCCTTGCCGAAGAGCAGCGTGCTCACGGACATCAGCAGGAACTGGCTGAGCCGCCGCAGCGCCAGCCGGCTCACGGGCGCGGCCAGCCGCAGCCCACGCAGCAGCCCGGCCCGCGCCGCCAGCGCCAGCGCGGGCAGCAGCGTGAGGCCCTGCGCCGTCAGATAGGCCAGCAGCACCACCCGTAGCGACCAACCGCCCAGCAGCGTGACGGCCGTGGCGGCGGTGCCCAGCACCGCCAACGTCACCGTGAGGCCAATGTAGACCCGCAGCCGGCCGGCCGCCAGCAGCGCGCTGCCCAGCATGGCCTGCCCGGTAATCAGCCCAATACCCAGCATGAATACCGCCGTGCTGCCCCAGCCCCAGCCCAGCAGCCCACGCGTGGCCAGCACCCCGGCCCCGGCCAGCAGCGCCGCCGCATTCAGCACGGTGGCCGCGCCCAGCCAAGCACGGTAGCGGGGGCTGCCCGGCTGCAGCGGCGCGAGGTATTTCACCAGGCCCACCTGCACGCCATCGTAAGGCAGGGTGGTGAGCAGGGCCATCAGGTTCTGGAACTGAGCCAGCAGGGTGAGGCCGCCGGCCGGCGCGTATGTGGCAAACAGCTTGTTGACGATGAGCGAGCCCGCCGCCCGCGCCGCCACCGCCACGCCCGTGCCCAGCGAGCCCCGCACGAAGCCGCGAATGGGGGAAGTACTGGGCGGCGGAGCTGGTGAAGTGGCAGACATAAGGGCACAAAGAACGGGCCGCGTCGGTGCGCGGCCTAAGCCCGGCATGCTCATTCCATCGGGCGCGCTACCGCTGCGCCTGATGCTGCGCCAGTGCCCGCCGGACGGCGGCGGCCGTGGGCAGCTCGTTGAGATAAGGACGGGAGACGATATCGGCCCGGTACCGGGGCCGCCCGGCACTGCTCAGGCCAGCGCAGCGGAACACGTAGGTGTGCTGGTGCGACATGCGCCCGACAGCCCTTTCCGTTTTACCGTGCCCGAGTTCCAGTATTGCTACTTCCTGCACTTCGGCATAAACCACGGCCAGCAGTTCCTTCTGCCCGTCCCGGTCCACATCGGCAAAAAAGAAGGCTGACAGGTTGGTTATATCGCCAATGGACTCCAGCAACAGCTTCTGCACGGCATAGGTATTGGGCTGAAAGGGGTCGAGCACAAACAGCGCGGCATCCTCCCCTTCCCGGCGGTACTCGTTGACTTCGAGGAGCGGAAAAAACAGCTGCTTGCCGAAAGCACTCGGCCGCCAGGCATAGGCAACCAGGCGCTCAGCAGCAAACGACACCGGGAATATTCGCTTCAAAAAGGCCGAATCCGCTTCGCCGGGTGCCCGCCGGACAATGCCCCGCCGGACCATCTCGTCTTCGGCGGCATACTGCGCCCTAGCCGTGGCTTCGAGAAGGCTACCGGCTACTGTGGCTGCTCCCGAAGCTGCCTGCGCCCAACCGGAAGCAGCCGGGGCCAGCAGTCCGAAGATGGTTAGCAGGAAGAACAGGCAGGTTTGCAAAGCGAACATGGACGACTAATTACGGCATTCCGCCCCCCCCTATAGCTCCCGCTCCCAGCTCAGGCGCAGTCCCGCCACGCCGCCCAGATGCCGCTTAAACCGCAGCAGCGAAGCATTAGGCCCGGTATCCAGCGTTGAAGTGCCAAGGTCCAACACCGCCATGCCGCTGGCCCGGGCGAAGGCGTGCAGGCCCTCATTCAGCAGTACCACCGGGCTGAAGGAATTGCAGCGCAACGGGCTGGCCGGATAGAAATTATACAGCACCCGCTTATCAACCTGAATGGCCACCGTGAGCGCCGCCCACTCGCCACCAGGCTTGCGCACTGAGAACAGGAAATGCTCCTTCGGGAAGCGCCGAAACAACTCCTGCACCCGCGCTAAAGGCAAGGACAATTCCTGCCCCCGCTCCTGCCGGCAGGCCTGAATAAAATCGTAAGCCGCCGGCAGCAGAAACGGCGGCTCCTGCTCGAAGTGCAGGCCGGCGCGGCGGCACTTGTGCAGCCGGCGGCGCTCGGAGGGGTGCAGGTGGGCTTCGTAGGGCAGTGCGGGGTCGAGGTGGTAGTTCTGCTCGGCCAGGGCCACGCGGTAGCCGCGCTGGCGTAGCACTTCGGCCAGCGCGGCGGCCCCGCTTGGGTCATAGGCGAAGGGGTAGCCGCGCAGGCCCAGCCGGCGCACGCCGCGCTGGCGCAGCGCGGTTTCGGCCGCGTCCAGCAGCTGGTGCAGGGCGGGCAGCGGCAGGCCCGGCACCAGCTGCACACCGCCGAAGGGGGCTTGCGCGGGGCTGTGGGCCGCATCGGCCGCTGGCCCCAGCGCTACGTGCAGCTGCGCTACGGTGCGGCCGGCGGCGGGGTCTTCAAGGTAAAAGCTGAGCACCGGGCCGGCCGCTTCCTGCAGGGCCTGGTGGGCGGGCCGCAGGTACAGGAACGACTCGAAGGCCAGCGGCAGGCGGGGCTCGGCCGGGCCGAGGGGGCCGCTTTCGGCCACGGCCACCACCAGCGCCGCCGCGTGGCCTGCCGCGCCCGCATTCATTGCAACCAGAGAATCCGTACTTTTCAACGCTTAAACGTGTGGCTTTCCCGGCAAAGTACGGCACAGATTGAGCGCCCGCCGCCGGGGCCGATGCCGGCACGGCCCGTTCAACCGGCCCGGTGAAGGCATCTTCATCCTATCGCCACGCGTAAGGGCCAACATTGCGCCTTGCTTTTGCTACTTCCCCGCTGCATGAATCCGCTCAGCTCCAATCCGCAGGCCACCCCCAACCGCTCGCCGGCCCTCTCCGAGCCCGCCGGGGCGGCCCCCTACACCATCATCGACCGGGAGGCCACCCGGCAGGCCCGCGAGCAGCAGGTGGGCCAGCGCCCCGGCACGCTCAACATCCGCCCCGGGGCGCTCAAGCCGCGCCTGTTCCTGATGTCGTACGACGACAATACCTTCACCGAAGCCGAATACACCGACCGCTACGACGACCTGCTCGACGAGCTGCGCCAGCACCCCGAGCTCAAGCACTGGATTGACGTGCGCGGCTACGGCGACCTGCCCCTGATTGAGCGCATGATGCAGGAGTTCGGCCTGCACCCGCTGCAAATGGAAGACGTGCTGAATGACTACCAGCGGGCTAAAATCGACGTGTTCGACGACAACCGCCTCTTCATGGTGTCGCGTATGACGGATTTCACCCGCGACCTGGAAATCGACGACGACCAGCTCTCCATCTTCACCGGCCCGAATTACGTGCTTACGTTTCAGGACGACTACGACGACTGCCTCAATTCGCTGCGCACCCGCATCCGGGCCAATTTCAGCACCCTGCGCCGCCACCCGGTCCTTTACCTGGCATACGCCCTCACCGATGTGGTGCTTGACCACTACTACCCCACCATGGCCGCCATCGGCGACTACATCGAGGACCTGGAAGAGGCCATCTTCGCCGATAAGCGCCCGCGCCGCCTCCTCAACCGCATCCTGCGCATCAAAAAAGACGTGGTGCGCTTCCGCCGGCTGGTGTATCCGGAGCGCGATAAAATCGCGGAAATCCTGCGCCTGCCCGAGGAAATCATGCCCGAAACCCTCAAAATCTTCTACCGCGATGCCTACGACCACGCCATTCAGGCCCTGGACCTGGCCGAGAGCTACCGCGACAACATCTCCTCCCTCACCGACCTCTACCTCTCCGACCAGGGCAACCGCATGAACGAGGTGATGAAGGTGCTCACCATCATCAGCACTATCTTCATCCCCCTCAGCTTCGTGGTGGGCCTCTACGGCATGAACTTCCAGCGCCACGACGACCAGGGCCACTTTCTGGTGCATAATATGCCCGAGCTCTACAGCCCCTACGGCTACCCCGTGGTGCTCATCGTGATGTGCCTGGTGGTGGCCACGCAGCTTTTCTACTTCTATCGCAAGGGCTGGCTGACTAACCGGTAGCTTTTCATTTAACAATTATCAAGCAACACTTAACAGCCGTTCAGACTGCTCAATCAGGGCCGTTTGAACGACTGTTAAATGTTAATTGCTAACTGTTAAATGACTCAACACCTGCGCCACGCGCTCCGCCACCGTGCCCTCCACCAGCGTGTACGGGATGCCGAAGTAATCCAGCTGCATCAGTATCATGCCGTGCTGGAAGCTGCGCAGCGCCTCGGGGCCGCGCCAGCCGTCCTGCTCGAAGGGCACGGTGGGGGCGCACACGAAGGTGTGGGCGTAGCGCTGCCCGCAAATGGCCGCCATAGCCCGCAGGACCGGGTCGCAGCGGTGAAAATAGTAGTAGGAATACAGGGCCGTGGTGGCCGCGTTGGTATCGCAGAACAGCACGCCGTGGGCCTGGGGAGCGGCTTCGTCTTCCAGCTCGGCGTGGCGGCGGGCAATGTATAGCAAGTCTTCGTAGTCGAGGTTGCCGTTTTTCTGCTCGTGCAGGGTACGGCCGTATTCGGGCACCCACACGGTGCCGCAGACCTCAGCCAGCGCCGCGCACAGCGTTGATTTCCCGCTGCTCTCGGCTCCCAGAAACACCACGCGCGGCACTTCGGCGGGCGGCACCACGCCCAGCTGCGCGGCCACCAGCGGGTGCAGGTAGCGGGCATATTCCATCGGGTTGTGGCGCACCCGCGTGCCCGATACGGGCACCCGCTGGCGGGCTGTATCCACGGCCACATGGGCCGCGCCCAGGTGTTCGGCGAAGCCCGGCCCGTAGTCCTCGCTGCTGAATATAATATCCACCCTCAACCCCTGCCGGACCAGCCATTGCCGCACAAACTTGCGCTGCGTGTCGTCGTCGGCCGCGTCGGGCGGCACCCCGTCGGCCTGTTTCGTGAGGGCAAAAATGCGTAGCGGCGTGGTGCCAATGCGCGGGCCGTCGGCCAGGTTGTCGCCCCGGTACAGCTCGCGCAGCCACTGGGCGCGCACGGGCGCGGGCGTGGTTTCCGAGTCCGGATTGGCGTACACCAGCACCAGCAGCTCCGCAACCTGAGAGGCGGCCGTTTCGAGCAGCAACTGGTGCCCCCGGTGCGGCGGCCAGAACTTGCCAACGATGAGGCCGGTGCGGGGGGATGGTGTGGTCATGGGTTGGCGGGTTGGCGGGTTGGCGGGTTGGCGGGTTAAAAGAACGTCATGCTCATCTGGCGTCCGCGCAGTCGAAGCATCTCTACCGCGCAAGTAATCAATGACGACTGCAACGAAGCGGTAGAGATGCTTCGACTGCGCGGACGCCAGATGAGCATGACGTTCTTGATGGTGTTCTTGCGAATTCGCCAACCCACAAATCCACCCCACCACCTACTGCGCCACCTTCAGCTCCGTGCGGCGCAGCTCACGCCCCACGATGCGGACCAACTGGTAGGCGTCCGTAGTGGCATCGTAGCTCAGGCCCACGCCGGTGCCGGTGCTGGGCAGGGGCGCATCGCCCAGCCGCTGACCCTTGCTGTTATAAAGCGACACCTGGCCCGGGCCGGGCTCCGTGACGGCCACCAGCCGCCGGCCATTGCCGAAATCGAAGAACTGCACCGGCTTGTCGCCAGAGGTCACGAAGCGTTGGGTGAGCAGCGGGGCCGCCTGATTGGGCAGGTACACATCAAGCTGATTCCCATCCTCGCGGGTAATGACGAAGCTGCGGCCCCGGGCATCGGGCACCAGGTGGAAGCGGGCGCTGCGGCTCCAGGTAGCTACCCGGCGGCGGGTCAGGATATCGCCGCTGAGGGTGAAGGTCAGCAACTCGCCGTGCTGGTTCACGGCCATGAGGTGGGTGCGGCCCAGGGTGCTGCCGGGCTGCACCAGCAGGTTGCCGGCCAGCCGCGCCCCCAGGCTCAGCGGGAAGCCGGGAAACAGGTTGCCCTGCCCGTCGAAGGCGTACACGTAGCCGTTTTGGAGGGGGGCCACTACCACGTCGCGCCCGCTCACGCTGAGCAGCGCGGGCTCGCCGGCCAGCGGGAAATCGAGGCGCTTGGGCTGCCAGCCGGCGAAGAGGTGGCCCTTGGCATCGAGCAGCAGCAGGTCGTGGCCGGCGGTGCGGGCCAGCAGGCGGGCGGGCGCGTCGGGGCCGGCGGGGGCGGGCAGTAGCGCGGCTACGCGCACGGTATCGGGCAGGTTGAGGGGGAACGGCAGCACCTCGCTGCCGTCGTTGGCCAACAGGTGCAGGCGGTGGCCGGCCCCCAGCAGCAGGCCGCCTGGCACCCCGCCGCCGCTGGGCAGCAGGGCTTGCCCCACGGCCGGCCCGGCCAGCGTATCGGACCATAGCACCGCGTTATCGGCCGTCACGAAGTGCAGGACATTGGCCGAATCCTGGACCACCACGGCCGGGATGCGGGTGCCCAGCGCGGGCAGCACCGTGGGCATTCCCACCAGCAGATGCTTGAATGCCAGCACCCGGCCGTTGGCCGCCGCGCCGCCGGCCTGCGCCGTGGCCGGGCCCAGGTCGGGGTGGCGGAGCAGCAGTTGGGTGTAATATTGGGCATCGGGCGCGGCCTCGTTCTCGGGCGGCACCAGCTGGAAGGCGAACTGTGGGAAGCGCTTAAACAGCGACTCGTTGCGCAATAGGCCGGCCCGGCGGTCTTCCGTGAGCACGCCCAGCAGGGCGTTCCAGCTGTTGCGCGTGTCCACAAAAATGCTCAGGCGGGCGCGGGGCAGCGTTTCTTGCAAAAAGGACACCTGCGCCGGAGTCTGAGCCCAGGTGCGGCCGGCCACCACGTCGGCGAGGTAGCCGTTAAGGGTCAGTTCATCCGAAAGCACCAGGTAGTTGCCCACCAGCACGCCCGCGCTGGCCGTCACCTCCACCGCGCCGGGCCGGGCCAGAGCCAGCAACGGCCCCAGCACCGCCGCTTCTGGGAAGCCGACGGGGTGAATTTCATAAGGCCCCACTTTGGTAAAAGCCGGCGAATTGCCATCTATGCGGCGCAGGCGGGCCAGCCACTGGGCTGTGCGCGCCGGCCCCGGGCAGCGCACGAAGGCCAGCCGCCCCGGCCGGCTCCCCGCCGCCACGGCGGCCAGATAGCCAATGGCCATTTCGCCCCCGAAGGTGGCCCGCAGGCTGTCCAGCGCGGCAGTGCGCCCCAACGAATCAACCAGCGGCGTGCCGGGCCGGGGCCAGGTGCGGGCCGGCTGAGCGGCCAGGTGCAGCAGCAGGGCCGTGCGCGTGCTCATCAACTCGCTGAGGCCCAGCGGCTGCGCGGGCTGGCCGCTCAAGCGCTGCTGGAGGGTGCCCCGGGCCGTTTCAGTATTCGAAAACCCCTGGAGTTGCACCCGGCTGCCGCCCAGCTTCATGCCCAGCAGCCCCTGCGAAACCAGCCCCGTGAGCTGGTCGACCTGCCCGTGGGCATCGCGCCGAAACAGCACGTCGAGAAACTGCGGCAGGCGGCGGTAGTTAATCAGCAGCGAGCCATCCACGCCGCGCAGCTTCAGCAAATCGGTGGTGCCGAAGTTGGCCAGCACGGTGGGCGCATCGGGGTGGGCCAAGCGGCGCACAGCCGCTTCCACCAGCCCGGCATTGGTGCTGATGAGGAGATGGTTGCGGTAGTTGAAAACGGTAAGGCTTAGCTCGGTCCTTTGCTCGGTGAGGACGGTCAGCTCCTGATCTTCGTAGTCGCGGGTGGTGAGGCGGTAGCGAGGGTCGCGGCCCAGGGTTTCGAGCAGACCGCGCACCTGCCGGTACTCGCTCACGCGGCTCAGCGGCACTTGGTAGAGCACGTCGAACTCGCCCGGCCCCGTGACGTGGACCGAGGTGATGACCAGCTTGCGGCCCAGCAGGTTGAGCAGGGCGTTGCGGCGGCGGGCGTTGCCGCCAGCCAGGCTGTCGGCCAGGGCCAGGTGGCCGGCGGCCTGCTGGAAGTAGCGCACGGCCGTGAGGTTATCCCACAGCTCGGTTTCCTGAAGGTGGCGCACCAGCGCGGGGTGGTCGTGGGTGCTGAGCACCAGCACGGCATCGTCGGGCACCAGGGCGTAGGGGTCGACGGGCACGGCCGCCAGCGTGCGCCGGTAGTAGACGAACGTGGCCAGCGTGAGCAGCAACAGCAGCGCGGTAAATAACGCCAGAAGCTTTCGGGACATGCAGGGGGCAGCGGATGACGGGCGACGAAAGTACGGCGGGATGCGGCTTGGCCGATGGGCGGCCCGGCACCGGCCGGTTTCGGAAACGCCTTGCGCCGCGTATCTTTCTGCAGAATCCCACTCCCTGCCTCGTCATGAGCAACTGGTCCGCTGCACTCGCTGGTAATGCCGTCCGCCTCCTCGCGGGGCTGGCGCTGCTGGCCCTGCCGGCTTGTTTCCAGCTGCGCGAGCCCGAGCCCTCGGCCACGGCCAGCGAGTGGATTCAGCCCACCCAGATTGATATTCTGCTGGCCAACTTCACCACCGCCGTGCAAAACGTGAACGTGGGCAACTACGAGCGCACCTTCAGCGGCCCCGACTACCGCTTCGTGCCCGACCCCACCAGCACCGGCTCCTCGCCCGCCCTGTTTGCCAACTGGAGCGTGCCCGAAGAAACCACCTACTTCAGCAGCTTGCGCCGCCGCACGCCCGCCGGCACCACCAACATGCTCACCCTGAGTGGCCGGCGCGACCAGCTCTACACCACCGATTCGGCCGAAGTTTCGGCCCTGTACCAACTCAAAATCACGCAGCAGGACACGGCTTTCCACGCTGGCTTACTACAGGGCAACATTCGCCTCGTCCTGCGCCGCCGCAACAACGAGTGGCGCATTGTGGCTTGGCGCGACCAGCGCACCACCCCCGGCCTCTGCTGGACGGATTTGAAGAAATACTTCAGCTCGCATTGAGTGGTGAGGTGTGAAATGGCGAAGTGGTGAGTTTGATATTCTGTTGGCGCGAGCAGTCCACCCGATAACTGCTCGAGGTTGCACGGACAATTATCTGTGCGTTCGTGGCCAATATTGACCAAATTAGTGCGCGACAGCTTCTTCCCGCACCCGCTCATCCTGCGGCACAATGGCTTTTTAGGAGTTGTCGGAGCTGCCGCCAACCAGAATAATCCTAAAGCGCATTCCCAAGGACTTGATGGCCACTTTTGTGTGCCGCACCAACTCAGCCGCTACCAGGTTGGCCCGGTATCCGGGCTCACGATGGAAACGGAAACTTCCGCTGTCGGCCCGGTTCTGCTACCTGCATGTATTTACGTGGTACTGACGGCTTGGCACCAGCAGGCATCAGGCTGCTTCAGTGCGTTTTTTTGTTTACCCGCACGTAATCCTTGCCAAAAAACGTGGCGTAGGACCTATTGGTGTAGTAGGTGGTATCGGAACGCAGGTCGCTGAGAAAGATAGTAGGGGGCGTGGCCGATAGCGAATCCAGCACGACACCCACGTGGCCGGGGGTGTGCATAAGCTGGTAGCGCTTTTTCTGCTGCTGGTCGAACTGGCTGGCCGCGCCGCCCAGCCAGTCGCGGTAAGCCACGGCAATGTTGTTGAGGTTCCGGCCTTTGCTCTGGTAGGTCAGCGCGTGGTTGGCATCAGTGAGCAGGGCAAACAGCAGAAAAACCGCCATTGCCAGCGTCATATACGCTGGCTGCCGAAGCCCCCCCGGCGCGGCCCGGCGCAATGAGGCTACGGCAGCATAAAGCCCAAAAATCCAGACTAAAATAAATACCTGGTACGCTACATTGATAATCCGCCCGGCGGGCGGGCTACCCTGCACCAGGTAGGTGGGCACGAACGGCAGCGCGACCATTGCCGCACCTGCGAGCAGCAACGCCACCCGGTTTTTGAAAAAGACGTTTATCGGAGCCTCTGGATTGGTGCTTACCGCCGCCAGCAAGGGCACTAGCAGCACCGAAAACGCCAGCAACACCCCGTTGCCCAGCCAGTTAATCAGGCTGTATACCAGCAGCACCCCTCCCTGCATCAGCCCATGCACCAGCTTCGAGGCAGCACTTACTTGTGTAGCCAGGGCCGGCGCATTGCTGGCCTCTTTTTGTATCCGAATGCTATTGCCGGGGGCCAGCACCACCACCGCCAGCGCGATGACCGCCAGCCCCAGTAGCCCCAGCCACCACAGCCGGGTGGCCCGGTTACGCAGGCTGAACAGAAAGCCAACCCCTATACCAAAGGCGGTTAGCATGGAGGCAATAAAATTGGTGCCTATCAGCAGAATGGTCAGCAGGGCGGCGACGGCCCAATACACCCGGCGCACTTGCTCTTGCTCGAAGGTTTTCAGCACCAGCAGCAGAAGTAGCGCCCCCAGGCTAGCGCTCAACTGGTAATTCAGCGTGGTATTCATCCAGTACATGGCTTCGACCGGGTTAGGTACCTGGTAGAGGTATACTATCAGGAAGGTGCAGGCTAAGGCCATGGTAGCCAGCTTGTTCCGCGTCAGATACCGCATCAGCAGCCCCACGCTCAGCAACAGGCTCCCGATACTCAGCCAGCAGGGTAGCCAGTACAGGTCAAACCGGCTGTGTGTCATTGGAGTCAGGGGGCTGCACATCACGGCGATGGTCGTGTACAGGCCCTGCCAGTGCAGGTAGAAGTAGTGCTGAGAGCCGAGCCAGCCCAGCCGCCTATAAACCACGGCACAATCGTAGTCGTCGGCTGCCGGATGGCTGTAAAACGCCAGCACAAAAAAAGGCAGTGCGCTCGCAAAGGTCAGCGTTAAAAAAAAAGCCTTGTATAGCGTAACCCTGCGTGAAACAAGCTTACTCCAAAAGCATACTAACATAAGAGGCAAATAGAGGCGGAGGATATTCCCGGCAAAAGTAATCGGCCAACCTAGCTCTGCTTTGGCAGGTTGCAAAAAAGGGAATTAGTAGCCGTTGTTCCGATAAGACCGGAACCACGGCCACTAATCTTTCGAATTAGCGCTAAATACACTACCCCGCCCCGGGACTGTACACCTAGAGCGTATGGCATATTGGTCGAATACCATCAGGCAAAGCGCTGGCGCGGCAAGGAGCATTCTTAACACCAACAGTCCTTAAAATCACCATCTCACTATTTCACACCCCAGCGCTTCGTATATTTCGCCTCATGAAATTGCCGTCCCGCCCGTCCCGTCCAACCATTATGCTCTTGGGCATTGTGCTGATGCTGACGGTGCCCGCGTGCAATCCCTTCGCCCCGGCCCTGGATGAGGTACCCACCGACCAGAACGAGCTGCTGGGCAACCCCGTGTACGTACGCGGCTTCTTCGACCGGTTCCGCTCGGCCTACCAGCTGCGCGATTCCACGCTCTACGGCCAGCTGCTTTCGCCCAAGTTCAAGTTCACCTACCGCGACTTCGCTGCCAACCTGGACCGCTCCTGGACCCGCGACGTTGACGCCAACACCACTTACCGCCTCTTCCGGGCCGCCCGCTCCATCAATTTGCAATGGACGCAGTACCTGCCCAGCTCCGACACGCTGGCCTCCGACACGCTGGCCAGCGTGGAACGCTCCTTCCTGCTCACCATCGAGCAGCGCGACGACGAGCGATTCTCCGGCTCCGGCACGGCCCGGCTGGTGCTGGTGCGTAAAAACCGCAACGACCCGTGGCGCATGCGCAGCTGGTACGATAGGAGCGAATTCTGATTACCAGGTTAATGCAGCACCAATTCAACGGTGTTTGTGGAATACGACTACGGGTTCGCAGTTCAAACAGTAGAAATTACTAATGGGAACCTGCGGCTGCGGATAGCGGCCGTCAAGCCGACCATTGTAGCGAAACTCGATTGTTTCCAGAAAATGCTGGTGCAGGCACTGGTCAACACGCAATGCGCCAAAATGTGAGCTCAGTTCTAAGGTATCAGTGTCCGTTGCGCTTAGGTGAATGAGGTAGGTATCGGTCAGGTCACCCCCTGCATCAGGAAGATTGTTTTCGCCACCTCCGATGAAGAAAGGGTATCATTGCGCTTGATTATTGCTCAGGGTAATAGTGAAGTAACGCCCAGGGTTCAGGCGCACTACCGAATCCAACGATGCCTTACTAGCCTTCCCAAACCAGTCCAGCCCCGTACGGTCGTCAACAATCTGGAAGCGCAGAAGCGAATAGGGTACTCCATGCCCGCATTCAACATTTGCTTTGGCGCAGCCGCTTTGGCTTAGACCAAAAGGCACAAACAGTACCAATACAATGATTTTCAAATAATTGAGCACTGATTTCATCTTTGATAAAGTTGGTCCGGCAAAGGCAGAAAACAGCCAATTTTCATTTATAATGCTGCCCAAATATAGATTATAAATTGATACGTACCTGACGCCGATTACCCCCTGTTCAATGTATTTCCCACCCGCCCGTTGGCTTTGCTGAAAAGCCACTTCGCGGGCTCAACCAAAGCTATTTCTTTCGCCGCCCTCTATCTTCCCAGCTTCAATTCTGTGCGTCTCTCACCTCTTTTATGACCGAACCTCAACCCGACCAGCCGCATTTCAAGCGGGCCATCAATCTTTTCGACGCCATTATGCTGGTCACCGGCAGCATGATAGGCTCGGGCATCTTCATCGTTTCGGCCGATATTGCCCGGCAGGTGGGCAGCGCCGGCTGGCTGCTGGTGGTGTGGCTCATCACCGGCTTCATCACCATGGCCGGGGCCATCAGCTACGGCGAGCTGGCCAGCATGTTCCCCAAAGTGGGCGGCCAGTACGTATACCTGCGCGAAGCCTTCGGCCGGCTCACGGCCTTCCTCTATGGCTGGACGCTGTTTCTCGTTATTCAAACCGGGGTAATTGCGGCCGTAGCTGTGGCCTTTGCCAAGTTCACAGGCGTGCTTCTGCCTTATTTCAGCGTGAAGAACCTGCTGTTTAAAGCCGGCAGCTTCGAATTCAGCAGCGTGCAATTGCTGGCCATTGTGCTCATCATCGGCATCACCGCCCTCAATGCGCAGGGCGTACGCACCGGCAAGCTTATCCAAAACGTGCTGGGCAGCACTAAGCTGGTGGCGCTGGCGCTGCTCATCATCTTCGGCGTGGCGCTGGGCTTGAACCACGAAGCCATCGCCGCCAACTTTGCCGACCTCTGGACGGCCACCCGCTACCCCGCCCCCGGCGTGAGCGCCGCGCCGCTGCCCATCAGCGGCTATTCGCTGGTCATCGCCATCGGCATGGCCATGACGGGCTCGCTCTTTTCCTCCGATTCGTGGAACAACATCGGCTTTGCGGGCGAGGAAATCCAGAACCCCGAGCGCACGCTGGTGCGCAGCATGGCCATCGGCACGGCCATCGTTACGGCCCTCTACATCCTCATCAACATCGTGTACCTGCTGGTGCTGCCCCTGCACGGCGCGCCCGAAGCTGCCACGCTGGCCGGCCGCGGCATCCAGTACGCCACCGACGACCGCGTGGCCACGGCCGTAGCCGAATCGGTACTCGGCAAGGCCGGCGCTTACGTCATGGCCGTGCTCATCATGCTCAGCACCTTCGGGGCCAATAACGGCATCATTCTCAGCGGTTCGCGCGCCTACTTTGCCATGGCCAAGGACGGCCTGTTCTTCCCCGGCCTGGCCCAGCTGAACGGGGCCGGCGTGCCCGGCCGCGCCCTGTGGGCCCAGTGCCTGTGGGCCTGCCTGCTCTGCCTCAGCGGCTCCTATGGCCAGCTGCTCAACTACGTCATGTTTGCCGTGATTCTGTTTTACGTCGTGACTATCATCGGCATTTTCGTGCTGCGCCGCACCCGGCCCGACGCCCCGCGCCCCTACCGCGCCTGGGGCTACCCGCTGGTGCCGGGCCTCTACGTGCTGCTGGCCAGCGCCTTCTGCATCATCCTGCTCATCGCCCCGGACACCGCCGAATTCTCGCGCCGGGGCCTGGGCCTGGTAGCGCTGGGCCTGCCGGTTTACTTCCTGTTCGGCAAGCGCATGAGCAAAGTTGACTAGTGGTGAGTGGCTAACAAGTTTGCCACAGCGCTACTGACTGCAAGAACAAAAAAAGGGCCTCCCAACCATGGGAGGCCCTTTTTTCTTGATGATGCAGCTGTCGATAAACAACCACTAATAACTTAGCGGCGCTTGCGGCCGGCTTTGGCGCGGGGCGTGAGGGTCACGTTCACGGGCTTGCTGCCGGAATTGCGCACCACTTCGTCGTCGTAGCCGCCGTAGCCGTAAATGAGGGTGTTGTCGCCGCTGGGTACTTCCATGGTGTAGTTGCCGTTGGCGTCGGTGCTGGTACCTTTGCTGCTGCCTTTCAGCAGTACAGTGGCACCCACCAGGGGCCGGCCGTTCTCGTCTTCAATCTTGCCCGACATGGTGACGGTGGTGGGCGCGGCAGGCTCGGGGGCGGCCACAGGCGCAGGGGCCGGGGCGGCTTCTACGGGGGCGGGCGCAACGGCAGCTACGGCCGGGGCGGCGGCAGGCACGGCAACGTTTGAGGCCGTGGTAGTGGGTTTCGCTACCGTTTTAGTAGTGGTTTTGGTAACGGTTTCTTCCTCAGCGGCGGCGGGGGCAGCTTTGAGGCCGGCGGCAATGCTATCGGCCGAGGTGGGAGCCGTGGCCGTCACGGCCGCATCATCGAGCATAAACGTGGGCGTGACCGATGCCAGGCCGGTGCCGCCGCCTTTGGGCAGGGCCACGTAGCCCAGCACCAGCGCCAGAATTACGCCCACCAGAATGTATGTGAGCTTGTTGTTGCCACCCGACACAACATCCTCGTCCTGAGCTTCCAGGTTTGGATTATAAGGCTCGTTTTCAACCTTGGGTAGATTCTCTGAATTCATCGTTAAAAAAGTAAACTGTGGGTTAAAGCTTGCGCGGAATTTATTTACTGGCCAAAGCCACCATTCCAAATAGGCTGCGCAAGTTAAGCTTTTGCGGCGTTATCTCCCTCGGCTAACCTTTTTTTTTGCTTCGATAAATTGGCGTAGTTGTTCAACCACCACTATTCGTGCCCTATATCGCCCCTAGCGCATTGGTAGTTAGGGCAATAAACAAGCCGGGCCGGAGCCGCCGGACCGTGGTCGCAGCGGGCTCCGGCCCAGCCGGTTAATTATCGCCTTGCCATACCCTTATTCGCTGCCGGACGTTTCGCCGTCGCTGGCGGGCTTAGCGGGGCCGCTGGGGGCTTTTTCACCAAATTTCTGCTCCCTCGTGCGCAACATATCGAGTTCGTAGCTGCCTTCGGCCTCGAAGCCCGGCCCCTGGGCCTGTTCGCCGGCCGTGGTGTGGTCGTTGCCGCCCTGGGGGCTGGTTTCGGAGCCGCCGATGTGCAGGTTTTCCAGCTGGTCCTTCTGGTTGCTGCGCTGGGTGTAGCCGTTGGCCCCTATGTTGCGCTGGGCGGTGGGGTCGCTGCTGGCCTTGTCATTGCTTTGGTCCTGCTGGTATTCTTTCTGTTTCTCCAGCTCTTCATTTTTCGTAAACTTCTTGTTTTCAGTGATGTCGGCGTGTTCGCCTTCGTTGGGGTCGGTGCCGTTGCCGGAGATATTATCGGGAATCATAAGCTGGGAAGACTGAGCATGAAGTGTCTTTGGCTTACGCAGGCCCCGGCAATGCGTTACGCCCGGCGGGAGCTTATTTGCTGGCCACGGTTTCGGCATCGGTACGCTTCTGGTCGTTCAGGGTCCAGTTGTAGGGGTAATACTCAACGGTGTACCAGGTAGGAATGCGGCCGTTTTTGCGGAACTGGTTCACGTACACCACCCCCGTTTTGCCGCTGGTGCTGAAGTCACTCTCGTACCACTGGAATATTTCGGGCAGCCGCACGATTTTCTTCGCTTCGTCCACCTTCACATAGCTGGGGTCGAGCAGGGCAAACCGGGCCTGGTTGTTCAGTTGCACAAACAGGTCTTTGCCCACGTAGGCGGCGCGGCTCAGCCGGGGGCAGCTGTTAGTGCCACACACCAGGGCAAAATGCAGGCGCGGGTCGTCGTAGATTTTGCGGAGCTTGTCGGTTTCAATCTGGTCGAGGGTGAGCATTTCGTGACCAATACGCATCCGCGTGCGGTTGAAAAAGCCGGGCATGTCCTGCACGGAGGCAAGCGGATAGTTTTTCACTATTTCACCAATTACCAGCGTATTGTAGGCGTTCAGGTAGAAGGCGTACTGGTCAGCCATTTCGGCCTGCGGCACGTCGAAATCGGCAATATTGCTCAGCAGCGCGTCCAGCATTTCGGGGTTGCGTTGCAAGGTTTCGTAGTTCACTTTGCCTTCCTTGTTCACGAATTTTTGCAGGAAAGCCGTCGTTTGCGTGGTGATGGAAGCGGCCGTGAGCGGCGCGCCCGCACCGGCCGTGGCCGTCCTGCCCAGGACCAGACTCAGCAGCAGCACGGCCCAAATTTTTTCGCAGGTGGAGTAGATGAATTTCATGAAATGAAAGGCTTAACAACTGTTGGAAGACCCGGAACTTACTGCCGTACCGGAGCATCAGATTTCCACATTCTCAACTTTCCCATTTTGAAACAGTCAGGTTTTCCCGTTTCCGGCGTCTTGCAGTGCAGTGCGGGTTGAGGTCATTTTTTTTCCAAAAAATAGTCTGGCATTTTGGGGTTCAGTCATTCGATTCGGCTGGTTCGTTGGCTGAAAGCCGTTCTGTTCAGCTCCCCAAAGCCAGGCTGGCGCAGCATTATTGAGCGGCTGCCGGTGGTGGCAGGCGGCGCACGGCGGCCTTGCCCTCCAGAAGCTCCGGTGCGCCCGCCCGGCCTACCTTGTCGCTACATTTGACACCAGACTTTTCCCCTCCCTGCCCATGCACCTCGTCATTCTCGGCAACGGCATTACCGGCGTGACGTGCGCCCTGACCGTGCGCCGGCTGCGGCCCGAGGCCCGCATCACGCTGGTATCGAGCGAAAGCGCCCACCATTACTCCCGCACCGCGCTCATGTACGTGTACATGGGCCACCTGCGGGCGCAGGACATCAAGCCCTACGAAGACTGGTTCTGGGACGAAAACCGGCTGGCCCTGGTGCATGCCACCGCCACCGCTCTGCACACCGCCGAAAATAGGCTCATCCTCGCCGATGGCACCGCCCTCGCCTACGACCAACTGCTGCTGGCCACCGGCTCCGAAAGCAAGCTGTTCGGCTGGCCCGGGCAGCACCTGGCCGGCGTGCAGGGCCTGTATAACCTGCCCGATTTGGAAGCCATGACCCGCGACACCCACGGCATCAGCCGGGGCGTGGTGGTGGGCGGCGGCCTCATTGGCGTGGAGTTGGCCGAAATGCTGCATACCCGGGGCATCGAGCCCGTGGTGCTGGTGCGCGACGCCCGCTACTGGGGTTCGGTGCTGCCACCCGAGGAGGCTAATTTAGTGGACCGCCAGTTCCAGGAAAACCACGTTTCGGTGCGCTACGGCACCGAGCTGCGCGAGATTCTGGGCGATGCGCAGGGCCGCGTGCGCGCCGTGGTGACCACGGCCGGCGAAGAAATTGCCTGCCAGTGGGTGGGGCTGGCCACCGGCGTCACGCCCAACCTCACACTGGCCAGCACCTCGAACGTGGAAACCGACCGGGGCATTCTGGTCGATGAATTCCTGCGCACCAACGTGCCCAACGTCTTCGCGGCCGGCGACTGCGCCCAGCACCGGCAGCCCGGCGCGGGCGAGGTGCCCATCGAGCAGCTCTGGTACACCGGCCGGATGCAGGGCGAAACCGTGGCCCACACCATTGCCGGGCAGGCCACGCCCTACCGGCGCGGCAGCTGGTTCAACTCGGCCAAGTTCTTCAACCTCGAATACCAGACCTACGGCCAAGCCCCGGCCGGCCCCGCGCCCGGCCTCACCAGCTTCTACTGGGAGCACCCAGGTAGCCGGGCGGCGGTGCGGGTGTATTTCCGGAGCGAGGCCCCGCACGCCGTGGTGGGCTTCAACGCGCTGGGCCTGCGCCTGCGCCACGCCGTATGCGCGCAGTGGATAGCGCAACGCACGCCGGTGGCCACGGTAATGAGCCATTTCGGGGCGGCCAACTTCGACCCCGAGTTTTTTCCGCAGCACGAAAAGGCCATCGTGGCCGATTTCAACCGGCAGTTTCCCGGGCAACCCGTAACCCTGAAGCAGCGCAAGGGACTTTTTGCGCGCCTTTAGCCCCCTGCTCACTCAACTTTTTTTCTGTGGATTTCTCCAAGCTATACCGTCCCTCGGCCCTCAACAGCTTCCAGTTCATTGCCCTCACGGGCCTGCTGATGAGCGCCGGCGCGCACCTGATTCTGCACTTCTTCGTGGGCCGCCTCCCGGCGGGCTTCAACTGGCTCTACGTGTGCTGGACGGGTTTTTACCTCGTCGGCACGCTCATTAACCTCTTCGGCAAGCCCGACGAGCCGCACCACCATCACCACCATTAGGGAAGAGTGATGGTCATTTTTTTAAGTCGTTCGTCATGCTGAGCGCAGCCGAAGCATCTCTACCGCAGCAGTAATTCATTTACTCTCCCGGTAGAGATGCTTCGGCTGCGCTCAGCATGACGGCCTTGTATCATTAAGTTCTACTTTTTCCACAATGACGCCCACCCTAACTCCGCCCCTGCCCGTGTCGTCGCCCGCCGAAAAGCTCACGCTGGCCGTGGTGGCCGGCGGCCTGCTGGCCCTGCTCCTGGCCCTGGCCGATGCCGACCCTGCCCGCCGCCACACCTGGTTCTGGCTGGCCGTGGGCCTGGTGAGCGCCGGCACCCTGGCCTGGAGCGGGCTGAAATACGGCCGGCACCCCGCCGGCGTGCAGCAAAACAACCTCTGGCTGCGGGCCAGTACCGGGCGCGGGGCCGTGGCCTGGGTCACGGGCCTCGTACTCACGGGTTTCTACGTGGTGCTGTACTGGTTTAGCAACCCCGATGGCCAGGGCAATTTCGGCCTGCTCAACAACCTGGTACACCCGCTCGACGGCCTCAGCCAGGCGTTGCGCGCCCGGCCGGCCGACCAGTGGTTTCTCTACGGCACCTTCTACACGCTGGCGGTGCTGCTGATGGGCAGCCGCGCGCTGTGGAAATACCGGCACTCGCGGTATCAGGTCATTCGCACCGTTTCGGTGATGTTTTTTCAGTTAGGCTTCTCGTTTTTGATTCCCGGGCTGCTACAGTTTTTCCAGCAGCCGGAGTATTATTTCAGCTACTTCTGGCCCCTGAAGTACGACTACCTGTTCCCTGGCACGGTTACCTCGCTGCTCCAGAAGGGCGGGTTGGGCGTATTTATGGTGTTCTGGGGGGCGGTGATGTCGCTGGTGGCCACGCCGGTGCTCACCTATTTCTACGGCAAGCGCTGGTACTGCTCGTGGGTGTGCGGCTGCGGCGGCCTGGCCGAAACCGCCGGCGACCCCTACCGCCAGCTCGCCGACAAAAGCCGCGCCGCCTGGCGCTGGGAAGTCCGCATCATCTACACCGTGCTGGGGCTGATAATTGCCATCACGGCCCTGTTGTGGGTGCATTACACCACCGGCGGCACCCTCCTAGGCGAGGCCGGCAACGTGGCTTCCAAGTGGTACGGCTTCGCCATCGGGTCGGTGTTTTCGGGGGTGATTGGGGTGGGCTTCTACCCCATTATGGGCGCGCGGGTGTGGTGCCGCTTCGGCTGCCCCATGGCGGCCTACCTGGGGCTGCTGCAAAAGCATTTCTCCCGCTTCCGCATCAGCACCAACGGCGCACAGTGCATCTCGTGCGGCAACTGCTCCAACGTGTGCGAAATGGGCATCGACGTGCAGCAATACGCCCAGCGCGGCGAGCCCATCATCCGGGCCTCGTGCGTGGGTTGCGGCATGTGCAGCACGGCCTGCCCCCGCGGCGTGCTCAACCTGGAAAATGGCCCGCACGAGGGCCGGTACCAGGCGTCGCAATTGATTCACGCGGATTCGCTGCGGATATTGAGCTAGCTAATTTTGGATATAACAGCGTTGTACCGGCTTGAGGGCGCAGCGTTCATGGAACTTATGGCCTCATGCTATTTCCTAAACTTTGAAAGGTGAACGAGTTTCTTAAACTCACCGTGCGCAGCAGAGGCTTGCTGCTAACAATTTTCAGTCAGCTGTTTACTGTTCACTGAATAGAGCATCTTTTGTGGCTACTTTCGACCACTCAATTATCTGCCATGAAATTCAGATTCCTCTATTCATTCCTTATGGCGCTGACCCTGCTGGCTCCGCTTGCTTCCTGCTCTAAGAAAAAAGACCCGGAGCCAACCGTGATTGGCACTTGGCAGCACCTAACTACTCGTATCCAAAGCACGTTCGATGCCGACCCCAGTCGCAACAGTGATTTCACGCACAACCATGTTAATCGTCAGGTGATATTTGCCGCCGATGGCACCTGTCTAACGGTGGTAAACCCGGGCTCGGGCGTGGACAGCAAGTCCGACTACTCATTAAGTGGTCGCACGATTACCTACTTATCGTACTCGCCCAGATATAATTATAACGAAGAAATAGTAGAGCTTTCCGCCTCGCGTATGGTCCTGTTCAGGAACTTAGATGATGGTGGTGTTCAGTCTGGCATCCACACAACACTTACCTCCACTTACTCGCGGTAAGCTGGTATTAGACTTAAAAAAAGCCCCGCACTTGCGGGGCTTTTCATGGAAAGATTATTCACGTACTGCTAAAGACGGTTCACATTCTTAATCCTACCCCAAAAACCCAAGCAGCGCTTTGTAAAACTGAGCTGGCGCTTCGAGATGCGGGATGTGGCCCACGTTTGGAATCTCCACCAGTTTCGCGCCCTTGATTTGAGCGGCCGTGCGGCGGCCTAGCGCGGGGTACTGGCCCATTTGGGCGAGGACTTTGGGGTCTTTTATCAGGCCCTTGCCCACTACAGTGCGGTCGGCCTGACCGATGATGAGTAGCGTGGGCATGGTTATGCGGCTGAATTCGTAGCTCACCGGCTGCTGGTATATCATCTCGAAGGTGAGGGCGTTGGCGCGGGCTACTTTGGGGAAGTCGGGGCTGTGGGTTTGGGCGACCAGGGGCAGAAGCCATTGGTCGTGGGCCGCCGGGTAGCCATTGGGGTAATAGGTCGCGTGGTACTTGCGGATGCTGGCTTCGGTGCTTTTCAGCTCGTTGGCTTCGGCCTGGTCCACGGTCTGGAAGGGCACGCCCACGCGATAATCCTCCAGGCCAATGGGGTTTTCGAGCACCAGCTTTTCGGTGGTTGCGGGGTAGAGCAGGGCGAAGCGGGTGGCCAGCATCCCGCCCATGCTGTGCCCCACGATGACGGCCTTTTTCACGCCCAGCGTATCGAGCAGCTGCTTGGTATTGCGGGCCAGTTGATGAAACGAGTAGTGGATATCGGCCTTATCCGACTTGCCGAAGCCGATTTGGTCGGGCACCACTACGCGGAAACCAGCGGCGGCCAGCGTTTTTATCGTCTCGCGCCAGTAGGCCCCGAAGAAGTTTTTGCCGTGCAGCAGCACCACGGTGCGGCCGTTGGCCCGGGCGGTGGGCGGCACGTCCATGTAAGCCATGCGCAGGGCCTGGCCTTCCAGTTTCAGTAGCAGGTAGCGCACCGGAAACGGGTACTCGTAGCCATCGAGCGTGGCGTTGAGCGGCGTGGTCTGGGCCGGGGCGGCGGTGGCGGCCAGCAGCAGGGACAGCAAGAGCAGCAGCAGGAAACGGGGCATCGGGGAAGCAGTTGGTGAGGTTGCTTCTACGCAAAGTTTGTCATCCTGAGCACAGCGAAGGACCTTATCACGCCTAAACGGTTCGCAGCAATCATTTCTACTGCAAGCGGCTCAGCGGTGATAAGGTCCTTCGCTGTGCTCAGGATGACAAACGACATTTTTCAGCCCTACGCGGGCAGTCCTTCCAGCACTTTCTTAGCGTTGCTCACATGGTCAGTCGCGCCGCTCAAGGAGTTGAAGATGTATTGAATAATCCCCTCTTTGTCAATCACAAACGTGACGCGGCCGGGCAGCAGGCCCAGCAGGGCGCGGGGCACTTCGTAGAGCTTGCGCACTTTCCCGTCGGTGTCGGCCAGCAGCTCGAAGGGCAGGCGGTGCTTCTGGGTAAATTTCTGGTGCGACTTCTCGCTGTCGGAGCTGATGCCGATGACTTCGGCCCCGAGGTCTTTGAAATCCTCGTATTGGTCGCGGAACGAGCAAGCCTCGGCGGTGCAACCGGGGGTGTCGTCTTTGGGGTAGAAGTACAGCACCAGGTGCCGGCCGCGCTGGTCGGCCAGGCGAAAAGTTTCGCCGGAAGTGGTGGTGAGCGTGAAATCGGGAGCGGGCTGGCCTACCTGGAGCATACGAATGGGGGTTGAAAAACAGCCGCAAGGTAGCGGCACGGTGCGGCTTTACGGCGGCGGCGGCATCTTTGTGGGCCGTTACTCCTCCAGCTTCATGCCCCAGCCCCGCGTCAGCGTTATCATTCCCGCCCACAACGAGGCCGGGGCCATTGCCCTGGTGCTGGCCGAAATCCCGGCCGGACTGGCCCGGGAAGTCATCGTGGTCGACAATAACTCGACCGACAACACCGGCGAAATTGCCCGGGCCGGCGGGGCCACCGTGCTGCGCGAAACCCGCCCCGGCTACGGCTACGCCTGCCTGGCGGGCATGGCCCACGCCTTCGGCCGGCCGCAATCCGAACAGCCCGACATCGTCGTATTTCTCGACGGCGACCATTCCGATTTCCCCGAACAAATGCCCGAACTACTGGCCCCGCTCCTGCGCGGGGAGGCCGACCTGGTCATCGGCTCGCGGGCCCTGGGCGTGCGCGAAAAGGGCTCCCTCCTGCCCCAGCAGCGGTTTGGCAACTGGCTGGCCGCCCGCCTGCTCAACCTGCGCTACGGCGGCACCGTCACCGATTTGGGGCCGTTCCGGGCGGTTACGGCCCCGGCCCTGCTGGTCATCGGCATGGAGGATAAAACCTACGGCTGGACCGTGGAAATGCAGGTGAAAGCCGCCCGCCTGGGCTTGCGCACCGTGGAAGTGCCCGTGCGCTACCGCAAGCGCATCGGCACGAGCAAGGTGTCGGGCACGGTGCGCGGCACCCTCGGGGCGGGCTACAAGATTCTATGGACGATTTTTAAGTACTGGTAATTTTTTTCCGGCGGGTAAGTATGTGGCCCGGCCCGCGTCTGCCCGGTCGGTGGAGTTGTTTTTTTGCTGTGTTGCGAGTCTCTATTCTTTGTTTCTGATGGCGGTACTGCCCATTTTGCTGGTGGTGCTGTATGGCCTGTGCCTGCTGTTCATCCTGGGGTTCAGCGCGGGGCAGTGGCAGCTCACGCGGCTGGCCCTGCGCGCCTACGCCCAGGGGCTGCCCCCCGCTCCGCCCGCCCCGGCCACCTGGCCCCGCGTGCTGGTGCAACTGCCGCTCTATAATGAGCAGAACGTGGTGGAGCGCATCATCGACGCCGCCGCCGCCCTCGATTACCCCGCCGACCGCCTCCACATTCAGGTCCTCGACGATTCCACCGATGCCACCGTGGCCCTGGCCGAGGCCCGCGTGGCCCACTACGCGGCGCAGGGCCTGCGCATCAGCCACGTCTGCCGGCCTAACCGGGCGGGCTACAAAGCCGGCGCGCTGCGCTACGGCCTGGAAGAAAATGCGGATGAGTTCGTAGCCATTTTCGATGCTGATTTCGTGCCCGACCCGGACTTTCTGCGGCGCACCATCCCTTATTTTTTGCAGGATAAAAAAGTGGGCGTGGTGCAAACCCGCTGGGGCCATCTGAATGAGGACGAGTCGCTGCTCACGCGTCTACAGGCCTTCGGGCTGAACGCACACTTTCTCATCGAGCAGGTGGGGCGCACGGCGGCGGGCTTTTTCATCAACTTCAACGGCACGGGCGGCGTGTGGCGGCGCGCCTGCATCGACGATGCCGGCGGCTGGCACACCGACACCCTCACCGAAGACCTCGACCTGAGCTACCGCGCCCAACTGCGCGGCTGGAGCTTCATCTACCGTCCCGAAATAGTGGCCCCCGCCGAGCTGCCCGCCGTGATGGACGCCCTCAAATCGCAGCAGTTCCGCTGGACCAAGGGCGCGGCCGAAACCGCCCACAAGCACCTCGGCAACGTGTGGCGCTCCCAGCAGCCGCTGGCCGTGAAGCTCCATGCCACTTTCCATCTGCTCAACAGCAGCGTGTACGTCGTCATCATGCTCATGGCGTTGCTGAGCGTGCCGCTGGTTTTTGTGCGGGCGCAGCACCACGAGTTCAAGGCGGTATTCCAGCTGGCTTCGGTGTTTTTGATTGGGTTCACGCCGCTCATTTACTACTACTACACCGCCTGGCGGCTGGCCCATCCCGGCAAGCCGCTGTGGCGCTACCCGGGCTTTTTCCTGCTGTTTTTGTCGGTTTCGATGGGCTTGGCGCTGCACAATGCCCGGGCCGTACTGCTGGGCTGGCGGGGCAAGCGCACGCCATTCATACGTACGCCGAAGGCGGGCACCGGCAGCCCTACCGGGTACGCCCCCGCCCGGCAGCGGCGCTACCGCACCGGCGGCGTGGGCGGCCTCGTAGTTCTGGAAGGCGTGCTGGCGGTCTACTTCGCGTTTGGCCTCGCGGCCGGCATTTACTTCGATGATTTCGGGCTGCTGCCGTTCCACTCGCTGCTCACCATTGGCTTCGCGGCGATTTGCTACTATTCCATCCGCGACGATAAATAATAGCCCCCTGAATCCCTTGTCCCCCAAGCTGCCTTCGGTTTCTCAGGTTGTGGCGCTGCTGCTGTCGGGCGCGGCGTATGCGGGCCTGGCTTTTGCCACGCCGAGGGCCGGTTTTGGCCAGCTGGCGGGCTTGTTTGCGGTGGCGCTGGGGGCGTATGCGTGGCTGCTGCACAGCCGCTTGCCGCTGCGCTGGGGACTGGGCGCGGCGCTGGCTTTCCGGCTGCTGTGGCTACCGGCTACCCCCGCTTTATCCGACGATATTTTCCGCTTCCGCTGGGATGGGCTGCTGGTGGCGCACGGCGTGAATCCGTTCCGGTTTCGGCCCGATGAAATCATTGCCGACGGGGCCCGCACCGCCCTGCCCGCTGCCGCCGTGCGCAACGCCGTGCTGCCCGAGTTCCAGCAGCTGTACCGGCAGCTCAATTCGCCGCACTACTATTCGGTGTACCCGCCGGTGTGCCAGGCGGTATTCGGCGGCGCGGCCCGCCTGTTTCCCACTTCCGAGCGCGGGTTCATCATCAGCCTGCGCCTGGTCATTCTGGCTGCCGAAGCCGGCACGGCCTGGCTCCTGCTGGCGTTGCTGGCCGTAATGGGCTGGCCCCGGGCGCGGGCGTTGCGCTATTTATTACACCCGTTGGCCATCGTCGAGCTCACCGGCAACCTGCACTTTGAAGCGCTGGCCTTGGGCTTTCTGCTATTAGCCATCTGGCTGCTGAGCCGGCAGCAATGGGCCAAATCGGCGGGGGCGCTGGCCTTGGGCGTGGCCGCCAAGCTGCTGCCGCTGCTGGTGCTGCCGCTGCTAATCAGGCGGCTGGGCTGGCGGCGGTTTCTGGCGTATGTGGGCGTGGTGGCGGGCACGCTGCTGGTGCTGTTCAGCCCGTTTTTATCGGTGGCGCTGGTCGTCAACGTCAGCCGCAGCCTAAATCTGTACTTCCGCAGCTTCGAGTTCAACGCCAGCATTTATTACGTACTACGAGCCATTGGCTACCGGCTCACTACTTATAATGAAATTGCCCGCATCGGGCCGGCGCTGGCGCTTAGCAGCGGCCTGCTCGGGCTGGGGCTGGCGTGGCGCGAGCGCCGCCTCACTGTAGCCTCGCTGGCCCAGACACTGCTGCTCATGCTCACCGCGTATTATGCTCTGGCCACCACCGTGCATCCGTGGTACCTCACGCTGCTCATCGGGCTGGGAGCGCTGTCGCGGTTCCGCTTTCCGCTGGTATGGGGCGGGCTGGCGGTGCTTTCCTACGCCACCTACCGCACCAGCACCTACACCGAAAACCTATGGCTGGTAGCGCTGGAATACGTAGTTGTATTCGGGGTATTGGCCTGGGAGCTGACGCGGCGGTCAAGCAACAATACAGAATTAACAGAATAATAGAGAACGGTCATGCTGAGCGCAGTCGAAGCATCTCTACCGCCTCGTTGCAATCGGTATTGATTAATTGCGCGGGAGAGATGCTTGGATGGTGCCCAGCATGACCGTTTCTACATAATAAATATATGTCCTACTTGGGCCAGTACGCGTAGCGGCGCATCGATTTCAGGCGCAGGGTGCGGCCGTCCCAGGTGGTTTGACGGAGCAGGATGTTGGGGTAGTTTTTGGCGAACCAGTACACGTTTTCCTTGCCTGGGGCCAGGGTCATGGCTACGCGCCAGGCCGGCTCGGGGGCATCGGCGGCGGGAGCTTCGGCGGTGGTGAGGCGGGCCTGATAGTAGACCGGCGGCGTGGCTTTGTTGGTCTGCTGTAAATCCAGCACTACGAGGTTAAATGCGGGTTTTTGGTCGAACTTCAGGGCCCGGAGGGTGTACGGCAGCGCATCTTCGAGGAAAATATCGCGGCGCAGGTCGCGGCTGTTATCGCCCTGGCCGTCCCAGTAGGAATGAAACCACATTTCGAAATTCACCCCGTCGTCGATGATGGACTTGAAGGTGTTGCCGCACCATTCCTGCGACGACAAAGACATTTTGAACAGCGACACGGGCTGGTCGCGCCGAAAAAACAGCGACGTGAGGTAATGGTACGGGTACTCGTCGGCCTGGATGCTGCAGAGTTGGTTGATTTTCATCACCGGAAACAGGTCATCCCGCTTGTAGTCATCCGTTTTCACGTTGAACTGCTGGTTGAACTCCTCCTTTACCGTAATCTGGGTGTAGTCAAACGTGCGCTTCTTCTTGTAAATCACCCGCTCAGCATCGTAGGTTGCTACTTCGGCCAGGCCATCTTCCCAGAGCTTGCGCATGGCCCAGTTCTGGTCGAAATAAGGCATCACCGCCTGCAAGGCCTGGGCCGAAACCGGCGTTCGGGCCTTTACCGGGTTGTCGTGGTCGGGAGTGCAGCTGCTAATAAGCAGGCCCATAAGCAGTAAGGGCATGAACCGGTTTGGCAGCAGGCAACGCATAATATCGGGCGGGATTTGGAGTAGCGAATATAGGAGCCGCACGCTATGGATGACCCCGAAAGCACCAAGGGCAAAGCCAACCGTGCAAAACAGCTCTAGCTCCCGCTTTCAGCCCGCCATACGGCTAAGTCGTCGGCATTGTCCACATCGCGCAAGGTAGGCAAAAAGGCCACCCGCAGGCCCAGCCGCCCCGCATCGGCCAGCGTATCGGCCAGGACCGAGTCGGTACTCCAGGGCTTGTTCTGAAACAGTTCGGGCCGGGGCTGGCGCAGGCCGAGCAGGTAGTAGCCGCCATCGGTGGCCGGCCCCAGCACCAGGTCGTTGGTTTCGAGCAGCGCAAAGGCCCGGCTGAGGTGCGTATCGCGCAGCCCCGGGCAATCCGTCCCGATGATGGCTACGCGGCCCGCTCCGGCGGCAAAGGCCGCTGCAAAGGCCGCCGTCATGCGCACGCCGAGGTCGCCTTCGGGCTGGCATTTGGCCCGGTGCGCGGCCCATTCGCGGGTTTCGGCAGCGGAGGGCTCAATGCCGGCGGCATCGGCCAGCCAGACAGTGGCCGGCACGCCGGCGGCCACTACGGCGGCGTTGGTAATGGCCAGCAACTCGTGGTAGATGGCCAGGGCGGCGGGCTCTCCCACCCCGGCGGCCAGCCGGCTTTTCACCCGGCCCAGGGCCGGTACGCGGGCAAACACCAGCAGATGGGCGTCGTTGTCCAATTGGGCAGATTCAGTTGCGGGAACTTCACTCATAGACTTTTCGCCCCCGCTTCAGCCAGGGGCTCCAGAACGGGGAATAAGGATGAACGTTGGTGGTGGGGCCGGCAGCATCGACCACGGGGTGGCCTTCGTTCACCCACTCAAACAGGCCGCCGTACAGGTTGCGCACGTTGCGGAAACCCAACGCGTGCAGGCGCTCTCCCAGCCGCTCGCTCCGCACGCCCACGGAGCAATACACCACCACAGGCTGGCGGCGGTCGAGGTCAGCAAACTGCGTGCTGGCGATGGAGTCGAAGGCTACGAACCGCGCCCCGCGCAAGTGGCTCACGCGGTATTCGGCCGGCGTACGCACGTCGAGCAGCAGCGGCGGCGCGGGCGCGGCCAGCTCTGCCGCCAGCGCAGCGGCGGGCACCGTGGGCACGGTGTTGCGGTACAAGGTGCGCAACAACTGCTTATAGACCATACCGGAGGAAGCGGTTTCGTCGGCCGTTCCGCTGCCACACGCGCTCAGCGTGAGCAGGGCGGCACTCAGGCTGATGGGGACGAAACGGGGCCAGCGCATGGGGGTGAAAAAATCAGAAGCGGATTAATCGGGGCAAGATAAGCTAATGCCGACGCACATGAATCCGCACCCGCTCGCCATCCTCGCTGGTGGTGGGCATCACGTCGATGCGGTCGGCTTCGTCGTAATACGCGGCCACGCCGCGCACGATGCCCACCGCCAGCCCACCCATGCGGCGCGGCGACACGTAGTCAATCATCAGCTCGTCGGGGCCGAGGCGGCTGACTTTGAGCACGGGCGGCGAGTTTTCGGTGTGCTCCTGCCGCACCTGCTTGTGCATGGTGAGCTCGGTATTTTCCAGCATATCCAGGGTTTTCCACTCGGGCTTGAGCAGGCGCTGGTACATGTACATGAGGTCGGGCACGAGGTACTCGCCAAACTTCTCGTGCAGCTCGCCCGCCGAGAGGCCGGTCATCTCGGCCGCGTGGCCCACGAGGGCATAAATGTGTGCGTCGGGGTACACGGTTTTATGGTCGAACGCTGCTTTATCGAGGCCCGACAATTCCATCAGCTTGACCCAGGTACTGTGGTCGTATTGGGTTTGCACATAGCGCTTCAGCAATATCAGAATGGTACCATGCATGAACTTGCAGAAGATTTTCGTGTGAAAAACAAAGCCGCCTGCCAGCCCAAACGGCCAACAGACGGCAATGTTTATTTTCGGTCAAACCAAATGCAACTGGTTTTCGCAGGCTGAATCACAAAGTAGGCACCGGCTAAATATTGCCTACCACCGTCATCGTGCTTAGAGTGGGGCCAGCGCTGCCGCCGGCGGGCTCCACCGTCATGGCGAAGGTTTGGGCGCTGGCAATATCCTTCATGTGCTGAAGGCCTTCGCCGGTGGCCGTAGCCACGGTGAGCACGCCGGCATCAATCGGCTTGCCTTTGTCGAGGGCCCAGAGCTGGTACTGCTTGTCGGCGGGCAGGGCGGGCAGGCTGCGCACGTCCACGTACACCTTGTGGGTGGCGGCATTGAACAGCACGCGGGCGTGGGCCGAGGGCGCGGTTTTGGTGCCGGCCAAGGCCACCGCCCGGAACTCGTCGTTGCGCAGCACCTGGTTTTCCTGTTGCAGCGCGCCCAGCTTGCGCTCCACAACCTGCGTGGTAGCGGCGAAGCGGGACTGGTCGTTTTGCATAGCCACCAGCTCCGAGCTGGCGCTTTTCCAGTTGGAGTACAGCAGCATATTGCCCCCCAGGCTCAGCAGCAAGGCTACCGAGGCGGCAATGGCCCAGCCCGAACGGCTGGCCGGCACTACCACGGGCGCGGAAGACATGGGCCGAATCACGGCTTCGTTAGTAGCAGCAACTGTCTGCGGGGCGCTGGCTACGGGGCGGCTGGTTGTCTGGGCCACGGCGTCCACATCGGCGCGGAGGCTGGAGTTGGCGGCGGGGCCGGCTATCTGGGCCAGTACGTTATTCAGTACCCGCTCGCGCATTGCGGCGGGGGGCGTGATGGCGTGGGCTTCGGCATAAAAACTTAATGCTGCCTGAACCTGTTCCAACTCCGCTTGGATTTCGGGGTGGCTGGCGGCCTGAGCTTCCACGGCCGCCTGCTCAGCGGCCGAGAGCTCGCCGAGAGCATATTGCTCCAGGATGCCCGATTCTATATAGTCTTGGAAGTTTTCCACGGTTGGTTCAGCGAATAAGTTTGCTTAGGACTTTGATGGCGGTGCGGGCGCGGGTTTTCACCGTCCCCAAGGGGATGTTGAGCTCCTCGGCCACCTCACTTTGGGTGAAGCCCTCGAAGTAGAGCATGTCGATAATCTGGCGTTGCTCGGGAATAAGCTTTTGGGTAATTTCCTGCAGGCCAATGTGCTCGGGGCGGAAGGTCGTGGGCGCGGCTTGGCGCTGCGCCGTCAGACTATCGTCCAGCCCCGTTGTTTTGCTACCTACGCGGTGTTGTCGTGAGCGGATTTTATCGATGCTCAGATTCCGGCAAATGTTCAGCACCCAGGTGAATAGGCGGCCCTTGCCGGGGTCGTAGCTGGCAAAGGCATTCCAGATTTTGACCAGCGCTTCCTGCAACACGTCCTCGGCCTCGTCCTCGGCCTTCACAATGCGGAAAATAACGCCGTAGAGCGCGGCCGAATACCGGTCATAGAACAGCGTCATGGCCGTTTGGTCGCGGGCCTGGAGGCGCCGGACCAAGTCCTCCTCGGCGGCAGGTGGGAGGGAAATTAACGGATTATCGGACACGGGAGTGACTGAAAGTGAGTAATAAAGCGGAAAGGCGAGGCCTTACGAAGCGCACGAAAATACGGTATGCCGCGCAATTGCCCGTATACGGTCTTTTGCGGGCCGCAACCGAAGTCGGAAACTACATCCTGCGGCCTGGCTGCCGCCACAACCACCGCCGGGGCTATGATGTTGACCAGCTACTTACCAACAGTACGTAGTCGCCGTTTTTGGCCGCTGACCGCCTCCCTGCTTTCCCTTTAATTTTTCTTCCCCTCGATTTTCTTTTTTCGCAATGCCCATCGAGTCCTACAACCCCTACACCGGCTGCGTGCTGCGCCGCTTCCCCGCTTTCAGCTGGGCCAAAACCGAGCGCATTTTGGGCCAGGCGTACCGGGCGGCGGCCACCTGGCCCGCCACCACGTTTGCCCACCGCGCCGGGGTGCTGCGCCGCGCCGCCGCCCTGCTGCGCGAGCGCCAGGACGAGCTGGCCCGCCTCATGGCCCTGGAAATGGGCAAACCCATCACCGACGGCCGCGCCGAAGCCCTGAAGTGCGCCACCTGCTGCGACTACTACGCCGACCACGCCGAGGAATTCCTGAGCGACGAAATTATCAAAACCGATGCCGGCCGCAGCTTCATCAGCTACCAGCCCATTGGCGTGGTGCTGGCCGTGATGCCCTGGAATTTTCCCTTCTGGCAGGTGGTGCGCTTTGCCGCACCGGCCCTCATGGCTGGCAACGTGGGCCTGCTCAAGCACGCTTCTAACGTGCCGCAGTGCGCCCTAGCCTTGGAGAAGATTTTCCACGATGCGGGCCTGCCGCCGGCCTGCTTCCGCACCCTGCTCATCGGGTCCGATTTGGTGGAGAAGCTCATTGCTGATGACCGGCTACGAGCCGTGACGCTCACGGGCAGCGAGGGCGCGGGCGCGGCCGTGGCCGCCGCCGCCGGGCAGCACATCAAAAAAACCGTGCTGGAGCTGGGCGGCTCCGACCCGTTCATCGTGCTGGCCGATGCCGACGTGGCCCTGGCCGCCAAAACTGCCGCCCAAAGCCGCATGATAAACAGCGGCCAGAGTTGCATTGCCGCCAAGCGCTTCATCATAGAAAAGCCGGTGTTGAAGGAGTTCATCAGCCATCTCAAAACCCACCTGCTGGCCCTGCGCCCCGGCGACCCGCTCGACCCGGCCACCCAATATGGTCCCCTGGCCCGCCCCGACCTGGCCGACGAGCTTAGCGAACAGGTGAACGACTCCGTGGCCCAGGGCGCGAAAGTGGAGCTGTTCGGCGGGCAGGCCAAGCCCGGCACCGCCCTTTTCCGCCCCATGATTCTGTCGAACATCAAGCCCGGCCAGCGTGCTTACGCCGAAGAATTATTCGGCCCGGTGGCGCTGGTGCTCGAAGCCAAAAACGCTGCCGATGCCGTGCGCCTCGCCAACGACTCACGCTTCGGCCTGGGCGCGGCCGTATGGACTTCGGACCCGAAAAAAGGCGAGGCAATGGCCCGCCAGATTGAAAGCGGGGCCGTGTTCGTGAACGGTTTGGTGAAATCCATGTCCGAGCTGCCGTTTGGCGGCGTGAAGAAATCGGGCTACGGCCGCGAGCTTTCTTATCTGGGCATCCGCGAGTTCGTCAACCAGAAGTCGATTTGGATTGGCAAGGAGGTAGCGCCGGTGGCGAAAACGGAGTAGAAAGGCAGCCTTTTGGCCGTCATGCAGAGCGCAGCGAAGCATCTTTACCACGCAACGTAATTCATTTACTATTGCGGTAAAGATGCTTCGCTACGCTCTGCATGACATTCCTTTTATTTTCGTTCCTCTATCCCCGCGCTCTACAAATACCCCAACGCCTTGTATGTCAGCCAGCCGGTCACTTCGTGCATCAGCAGACTGAAATTGGCCATTGCGTCGGGGTTGGGCACCAGCAGGGCGTCGGGCGAGAGGCGATGGTCGGCGCTGCGGTAGCCGGCCGGGAAGCCGATGGGATGCAGGCCAACCTTGGCGAAGCAGCCCATGGCTCGCCGCTGATGAAAGGCCGACGTGACGAGGATGAGCGTGTCCAGCTCGGGCCGGGCGGCCACTAGCTTCCGGGTGAAAAGTGCGTTTTCACGGGTGTTGCGGCTCTGGTCTTCCAGCAGAATGGCCGAGTTGGGCACGCTGGCCAGACGCAGCAGCGTGGCCAGGTCGCTGGCCTCAGTGTGGGCCACCGCCTGCACCGTGCCCGAGCCGCCGGAGATGATGATGCGCCGCACCCGGCCCGCCCGGTACAGCCATAGCGCACTCGTGACGCGGTCGGCTCCGGGGCCGAGGTACACCCGGTCATGCGGCGACTTGCCAACGCTGGTGATGCCGGTGAGCAGCACGGCGGCATCGGCGTGGCGGGGCAGGGCGGCCAGGGCCAGGGGCGGCGGCTCCCAAGCCAGCAGCAGCTCATTCACCAAGAATGGATTGGTGCTTAAAAGCGTGAGCACCAGCGCCGCCAGCAACCAGCGCCGCTGACGCGGCGGCCGGGCCAGCAGCGCCGCCAGCAGTAAAGCTACCAGCCACACGGTGGGCAGCAGCACAAAGTCGAGAACCTTCGAGAGCAGAAAAAACACGCTCAAAGGTAGCGCCCACCCGGGACGGTCTACCCGTTGTCGGGCACGAAGGCGCGCAGGCGGTCAAGCTGAGCCTGCACGGCGGCATCGGTTGTGAGCGAGTCGCACTCCAGAAGCCGGCCCTGGCAGTAGCTCACGAAGAACGGCGTGGCGCGCTCATCCATCAGCTGCTTGGCCACGGGATTTTCTTCCGACGAAAGGCGCACAAATTGAATGTCCTGGTATTCTTCGTTCTCCGAAAATTTGGCGAAGCCCGGACCCAACAGCTTGCAAATGGCGCAGTCTTCGGCCGTGAATTTGGCAAAGACTTTTTGGTGCTCGTAGATGCAATGGCGCAGGCCTTCATCGTTGGTGTCGAGTACCGGATTAGGAAGTAATAAATCGGACATTGAATAAACCGTATTTGCAGGAAAAAAAGGGGGCCGCACAAGCCAGCATGCGGCCCAGACATGCCCGAAAGCGAAAAGATTCCCGCTTTCGGGCCGTTCCCGCTAATCTACCGGCCGGCTTGGTTTGGCCGTAGCATCAGCTCCCGAATATATTTCACCGGGGCGCTGCCGTAGCTGAGGAATTTTTCATTGAATGCTTTCAGGTCGAAGCCTTTACCTTCCTGCTGCTTCAGCTCTTCGCGCAGGGCATAAATCTCGGAGTAGCCGGTGAAGTAGCTGCTGAGTTGTACCTGGCTGAGGGTGGCGCGCAGCCACTTGCCCCGGGCCTCGGCTTCTTCCTGGAATCCCTCGCGGCGCAGCAGGGCCACCACGTCGGCTTCGCTCATGTTATCGGCCTGAATGGCGTGGTCGATGACGGCATTCAGGGTCGAGCGCATGTTCCATTTGTCCCACATCAGCCACATTTCGTCGGAGTTGTTGCCGTAGCCGCTTTCCAGCATCATGCGCTCCGAATACACGGCCCAGCCTTCCACCATCGCGCCATTGCCGAAAATGCTTTTCACCAGCGAGGGCGAGCGGTTGGCATACACGAGCTGCGTGTAGTGGCCCGGAATGGCCTCGTGGATATTGAGAATCTGGAGGGTGTAGTCGTTGTATTCGCGCAGGTAGCTTTCGGCCTGGGCGGGGGTCCACTCGGCGGGCAGGGGCTCCACGTTGTAGTAGGTATTGGCACCCTTGTCGTAGGGGCCGGGGGCCGATACGCTGGCTCCTGCCCCACTGCCGCGCATGTAGAGCGGGGTTTCGCGCACTACCAGCGGCTTGCTGGGGTCCTGGGTCAGTAATTTATGCTCATTCACAAACGCCACGAGCGTAGGAATTTGGCGCTTCACGGCGTCCACAAAGCCGTCGCGCGGGGCATGCTTCAGCGTCAGCTGGTTGATGACGGCCGTGATGAGGGCCAGCGTATCGGCGGGCGCTTTCTGGCCCGGGAGGTACTTGGGAAAGAGCCGGGCGGCGCGGTGGCCCATGTCGTGCAGCAGCTCGGCCTTGTGCTTGAGGGCCTGCTGGTAGATTTCGGCGGCCGTGAAGCGCGACTGAATATCGTAGGCAAATTTCTGGTCGAACAGCTCCTTGCCGATGCGGAATGAGCGGAACTGGCCCTTGGTCAGCACGTCGTTTTTGAGGAAAGCCATATAGCCCTGCACGGCGGTACGGGCGGCGGCCACGCGGTCGGTGAGCGTCTTTTTCTCGGCCTCGGTCAGGCCTGATTTTCGCACTGAATCAGCCAGCGCAGAGCCGAACACTTCCAGGCCACCCGCATTTTGCTTGATGCCCAGCGCGGTGTGCTCCTTTGTCGGGTTGCTGATGTTGGCCCGGGCGGCGGCGTAGAACTCGGCCGCGTGGCTGATTTTCTCGGATATGTTGCGCAGACGGCGGTCGAGCGGGAAATGGCGGCCGTTGAGCAGTTCGCCCACCGCAGCACCGAGGTTGTAGCTGGCCGGGTTCCATTGCCAGGATTTGAGCGTGTCGGCATACCAGCGCTCGGCGCGTAACTCGTTGCGGAGCAGGCGCAGGTCAATCTGGTTGTTGGGCGAGAGGCTGTCGAGGGTAAATTTGCCCAGACGGGTCAGGTTGTTTTGGGCGAAAGCATCGTCAGCCTGCCGTTGGGCAGCATTGGGAATCAACAGCAGCGAGTCGTATTTATGGTAGCCGACTCCGGTGGCGAAATCGGGGCTTTGCTTCCACAGGGCTTCAATGAACTGGCTTTTGAAGGCATCAAAGCGGGCATCGGGGCCGGTAGCGGTAGCGGTTTTATCGGCCTGGGAGCAGCTGGCGAGGGCCAGGGCCAGCAGGGGCAGGTAGCGGAGTTTCATGGGTGGATTTTGGCGGTTGAAAAAGCCCGTCATGCAGAGCGCAGCGAAGCATCTTTACCTCAATAGTAATTAATACCATTGCAACGAAGCGGTAAAGATGCTTCGCTGCGCTCTGCATGACAGACGATAAACCCACACACACGCAAAAACCGGCCACGTTGCAATGCGCCGCCGTAGGTTTGTGCCGCCATCCGGCCATTCCGTACCAGCTCCACTATCCCACCCAAAAATCCCCCATGTCCACTTCCCGCATCGAACACGATTTCCTCGGCGAACGCAGCCTGCCCGATACCGCCTACTACGGCATCCAGACCCTGCGCGGCATGGAGAACTTTGACATCACCGGCATTCCCATCCGGAACGAGCCACTCTTCGTGCAGGCCCTGGCCTACGTGAAAAAGGGCGCGGCCCTGGCCAATAAGGAGCTCGGCGTGCTGCCCGCCAACATCGCCGATGCCATTGCCGCCGCCTGCGACCGCGTGGCTGCCGGCGAGTTCGACAACCAGTTTCTCACCGACATGATTCAGGGCGGCGCGGGCACGTCGGTGAACATGAACGCCAACGAAGTCATTGCGAATGTCGCGTTGGAAATCATGGGCCACGCCAAGGGCGACTACCAATATTGCCACCCCAACAACCACGTCAACTGCTCACAAAGCACCAACGACGCCTACCCCACCGCCTTCCGCATCGCCCTCAACAACAAGCTGGTGGGCTACCGCGAAACCCTGGGCGCGCTGGCCGATGCCTTTGCCCAAAAGGGCGAAGAATTCCGCGACATCCTCAAAATGGGCCGCACCCAGCTCCAGGACGCCGTGCCGATGAGCATGGGCGACGAGTTTCGCGCCTTCGCCACCAACCTGCGCGAGGAGCTGCTGCGCATCGACGACTCGCGCCGGCTGATTGACGAAATCAACATGGGGGCCACTGCCATCGGCTCACGCATCAACGCCCCCACCGGCTACCCCGAGCTGGTGACCGAGCACCTGCGCACCATCACCGGCCTCAACCTGAGCCTGGCCGGCGACCTGTTCGAAGCCACCTACGACACGGGCGCCTACGTGCAACTCTCCGGCGTGCTGAAGCGCACGGCCGTGAAGCTCTCCAAAATCTGCAACGATTTACGCCTACTCTCCTCCGGCCCGCGCACTGGTTTCAACGAAATCAACCTCCCGGCTTTGCAGCCCGGCTCCAGCATCATGCCCGGCAAGGTAAACCCCGTGGTGCCCGAAGTGGTGAACCAAACCGCGTTCTACGTCATCGGGGCCGACCTCACGGTGACCATGGCCGCTGAGGCCGGTCAGCTGCAATTGAACGTGATGGAGCCGGTCATCAGCTTCGCGCTGTTCACCTCCATTTCCTACATGACCAATGCCTGCCGCACCCTGCGCGACAAGTGCGTCATCGGCATCACGGCCAACAAGGAACACGCCGAAAGCCTCGTGCGCAACAGCATCGGCATCGTGACCCAACTCAACCCAGTTATCGGCTACGAAGCCTCAGCCGAGATTGCCAAGGAGGCGCTGAAAACCGGCAAGTCCGTCCACGACATTGCCGTGACGGAGCGCGGTCTGCTCACGCAGGAAAAATGGGACGAGATTTTCACGTTCGAGAATCTGATTCGGCCGGTGTTTATGAAGTAGAGACGTATGATTGCGTCTCGGCACTGAACGTCAATAAAAAAGAACGTCATGCTGAGCGAAGTCGAAGCATCTCGCGTGCCATGGTAATTCTTTCGTCTGACGATTGATTTACTACCACACGCGAGATGCTTCGACTTCGCTCAGCATGACGTTCTTTTTTGGCTGGCTTGGCCTAGTTCAGGCCCTCGGCTTTACCGCTCCACCACCAGCCGCTGCATAGCCACGGCCGTGCCCGACTGTACCCGTACGAAGTAAGTGCCACCAGCCCAGCCGGCCGTTTCCAGCGCGTAACTGCTGCCGCTGAAGCTGCGGGTTTGCAGCAGGCGGCCGGTGAGGTCGAATACCTGCAGCTCGCTTTGGGCGGCCGGGGCGGCGGCCAGCGCCAGGCGCACCGCGCCGGCCGTGGGGTTCGGGTAGAGGGCCACGGCGAAGGCAGGCCAGGCGCTGGCTGTGCCGGTGGCCGTGGTGGAGCGCAGTTTTAGCACCCAGGTTTGGTTGGCGGCCAGGGCCGGCAGCGTCGTGGCGAAGCTGCTGAAACCGCCCTGCGCGTTCACCGTGACGGTGCCGGCGGCCTGGCCGCTGTACAGCTCCGTCACCTGATAGGTGCCGGCGGCCAGCGTCGACATGCTGAGCGAAAGCGTGGAGCCGCTAACCGGTGTGCTGCCCAGATTGGCGGCAATCAGGGTGGCTTCCTGGTTGAAAACGCGGGCGTAGGCCAGTACCGAAGCGGCCGACGAGGTGGCGGGCAGGTAGTAGCCCTTGCGCAGGGTTTCGTTGGCGGTGCGCAGGCCGATGAGCTTCTTGTAGTGGCTGAGCAGCGAGTTCTGGTCGGCCTGCTCGGTGGCGACGTTGTAGGTGCCGAAGTTGGCGTTGATGGTGCGCCAGGGCGTGCCGGTGGTAAAGCCCGACTGCGTGCCGGCCGTCCACTGCATGGGCTTGCGCTTGTCTTCGTCGGGGCCGGTGCCGGCCATGCCCACTTCCTCGCCGTAGTAAATGAACGGCACGCCGGGCATGGTGAGGTAGAGCGCCGCCGCCTGTTTCATGCGGGCCACATTGCTGCCCAGGCCGTCGAACACGCGGTTCTGGTCATGGTTGGTAAGGAAGGTGGCGTACTGCAGGCGCGGGTATAGGCTCGTCACGAGGTTGAGCTGGGTGCGCAGCGCCGTGGGGCTGCCTTGGCTCACAGCCCCGGTAATACTGCTGGACAGGTCAAACTCGAAGCACAGGTCCAGGCGGCGGTTGCTCACGTAGGGAATCACGGCGCTGGTATTGGTCCAGGCCTCGCCCACGGACAGCGCGGCCGGGTTCACGGCCTTCAGCGAGTCATGAAATTCCTCCAGAATGCCGAGGGTTTCCGGCGTGTCGGCCGTGGTGGTGCCGGTTTCTACCAAGTAGCGCACGGCATCGAGACGGAAGCCGTCTACGCCCTTGCGCAGCCAGAACCGGTCGGCGTCCCACATGGCGGCCCGCAACTGGGGGTTGCGCCAGTTCAAATCGGGCATGCCTTCGTAGAAAGCGCCGTAGAAATACTGGCCGTTGCGCGGGTGCCAGCCGCTGCCGCCAAACGGCCCGTAGCCTAAATCGGTGGGCGACCACAGATACCAGTTACGGTACGGGCTGGTGGTGCTGGCCGCCGACTGCGTGAACCACGAATGCTGGCTGGAGGAGTGGTTCAGCACCATGTCCAGAATCACCTTGATGCCGCGTTGGTGGGCGGCGGCCAGGAAAGCATCGAACTGGGCCATCGTGCCATAGTCCGGCTCCACGGCTTTGTAGTCGTTGATGTCGTAGCCGTGGTAGCTGGGCGAGTCCATAATAGGCATCAGCCAGAGGCCGGTTACGCCCAGGTCGGTGGTGGTGGCGGGGTTGCCGTCGTTGAGGTAGTCCAGCTTCTGGGTCAGGCCCACAAAGTCGCCCTTGCCGTCGCCGTTGCTGTCGTAGAAGCTGCGCACGAATACTTCGTAGAACACCGCGTCATTCCACCAATAGGTTGGGTAATTGGTGAGCGGGGTCCCGTTGCAGGCCGTGCAGGTGCCGAAGCAGTAGCTGGCCGTGGTGTTCACGGCGGCGGTGGCGTTCACCACGCGCAGCAGGGTGCCGCTGGCATCAGCGGTGCCGCAGGCGGCGGGCACGGTTTCGGCCCCGGCCAGGGTGTTGCCGTTCACAAAGCGGTACTGGAACATGCCGGGGGCCGGCAGCGCAATCGTCACTTCGTAGATGCCGTCGCTGTTGTCGTCGGTCAGGGGCAGGGCGGTGGCGTCGTTCGTGGCACCGTAGCCGGCCAGGGCCTGAAAATTGCCCACCACATGCACGCCGGTGCGGGCCACGGTCTGGCCGGTCATGTCCACGGCAAAGCGTAGCTGCGGGGCGCAGTCGGCGAAGGCCACGATGGGCAGGCGCACGGCCGAGCCGCCCACCACCACTTGCCGGTTCACGTTGCCGCTCGCGTCGCTGATGCCGCAGGTGGTGGGCACCAGCTCGTCGCGGCCCCAGGCGTTGCCGTTCACGAATTTATAGAGGTAGGTGCCGGCCGGCACGTTCACGGTAGCTTCCCAGACGTGGTCGCCGTCGGGGTCAGCCAGGGCCGTGGTGGCGGGGTTCCAGTCGGCCGGAAAGCCGGCGGCAGCCTGAAAATTGCCGGCTACGTGGACGCCCCCGGCGGGCACGGCCGTGGTGCCCATATCAACCCGAAAGGTAAGCTGATTGGCTTGGGCGCTGCCCCAACCGGCCAGCAGCGCAATGATAAGTAAGCGGAATTCCATCAGGCTAATTGCTAAAAACGAAGAATAAAGGTACGCCTTCTAATGAGTGCCCGCGTCATGCCGAGCGCCGCGGAGGCAGCTCGCGGGCAGCCGTAATCATTTTAGCCAACGATTGAATTACTATTGCACGCGAGCTGCCTCCGCGGCGCTCGGCATGACGTTCTTTTTTTCCCCTTCATCCATTCCACCCATGCGTTCCCTCCTAATGGCCCTTCTCCTGCTGGCCACCACCACTGCGGCCCGCGCCGCCCGCGTCGATACCCTGGCCATCCCCAGCGCGGCCATGCACAAAACCTACCGCGCCGCCGTGGTGCTGCCGGCTTCTTACGCGAAGAATAAGAAGGCTAATTACCCGGTACTTTACTTGTTGCACGGCGCGTATGGCCACTTTTCCGACTGGCTGAACAAGACGCCCGACAAGCAGCTCCTCCACCGATTAGCCGACCAGTACAACCTGATTATCGTGAACCCCGAAGGCGAAACCTTCAGCTTCTATCTCAACAGCCCCGTGAGCCCGGACAGCCAGTTCGAAACCTACCTCACCCAGGAAATCATCTCCAAAATCGACCAGACCTACCGCACCGTGGCCGACCGCAAGGGCCGCGTCATTGCCGGCCTGAGCATGGGCGGGCACGGCGCGCTCTACCTCTCGGCCCGCCACCCCGACCTGTATTGCGCCGCCGGCAGTATGAGCGGTGCTCTCGATTTGATGAGCTTCAACCGCAAGCTTTCCCCTAACGATGCCGCCGCCCGCGCCAAGCTCTGGGCACCCATCCTCGGTTCCGAAGCCGACAACCCCGAGCGGTTTGCCGCCAATTCCGTTATCAGTCTGGTCGACCTCATGCACCGCAACAATCTGCCGCTCATCATCGATTGCGGCGTGGATGACGGCCTCATCGATATCAACCGGGAGGTACACCGCCGCCTGCTCTACAACCACACCCCGCACGACTACACCGAGCGCCCCGGCGCCCACACCTGGGAATATTGGCAAACGGCGCTGCCCTACCAAGTACTTTTTCTGAGCCAGGTATTGCAGGTAAATGGCGTGGCGGTGCCGCGCTAATCTCAGCCGATTCTTCCAACCCCCCGCCCCAACCTCCCCTACCTACGCCACGCCTCTCCCAAATTCTGCCACGACTCTCCAAACTACCGCCACGGCGCTCCACCCCCCGCCACGAGCTTCCAAACTGCCGCCACGGCGCTCCACCTCCCCGCCATGAGCTTCCAAACTGCCGCCACGGATTTCCCAATCCAAGATTCACGTAGAAAATTCCTAGTTCCATTCATCCAAACCCCGGCCCCGGCTAAGGCCCGACGTAGTACGCTCATGCCCCACCCCGCCGCACAGCAAAAAGGCCCGCTGGCAATGCCAGCGGGCCTTTTTGGCTCCGTACGAATAACCGCACCGACGCGACGACCTACCGCCGACGGCCGAAAATTCGCAGCAGAAACAGGAATAGGTTCACGAAATCGAGGTATAGCGTGAGCGCGCCCAGAATGGAAGCCTTATGGCTCGTCTCCTCGCCTTCCGTCACGCCCAGCAGCGCCAGCTGCTTCAGCTTCTGGGTGTCGTAGGCCGCGAGGGCCGTGAAAATCAGCACGCCGATGAAGGAAGTGACAATTTCCATTACGGGGTTGCGGAGGAAAAAATTGACCAGCAGGGCGATAACCAACCCGATAACGGCCATGCTCAACAGCTTGCCCCAGCCCGATAAATCGGTTTTGGTGAAGTAGCCGAATAGGCTCATCACGCCAAACGTGCCCGCCGTAACAAAGAACGTGGAGGCGATGGACGAGGAAGTGTAGGCCAGAAACACGCAGCTCAGCGTCACGCCGTTCAGCATGGCGTAGCCCACGAAAGCCGCCTGCACCTTGCCCAGGCTCCAGTCAAAAATGCGGGCCGAGAGAAAGCCCACCACCACCAGCTCCAGTATAATCAGTCCCAGAAACACGAATCGGGTGCCAAAAACAAAGTTTATCAGCTCCGGCGACGTGGAGGCGAACATAGCAATGCCGCCCGTCAGGCCCAGGCCGGCGGCCATCCAGCCGTACACCTGCGCAAAGAACCGAGCCTGAATTTCGGCGGCTTCTTCGGCCGAGAGTTGAATCTGCCGGGGCTGCGGCGTGAATTGATTGTCTTCCATAAAAACAGGTAAGCGAAAGGTTGGAAAGATGAATGAGTGAGGCGAAGCTACGCAATGGTTTTTCACTGGGCCAGCCGGGGCCGGGCCGGCGCATATCTTCGCCTCATGCACGCTTCCGCTTACCTCACCCTCGCCGCGTTTGGCCTCCTGGCCTGCGGGCAGCAGCCCACCGAAACGGCCACCGCCACCCACGCTCCGCAAACCCGCACCGCCCAGCAGCCCGCCCCGGCCCCGTTCCCCGAAACCTTCGAGGCTGGCAGCAAAGGCGCGTATGAGGAGGCCGACGAGCCGCTGGCCACCGGTGCGTGGCACTTCCAGGATGCCCTCATCGGCAGCAGCCCCCAGGACCACAAATCCGGCGAGCGGGCCGCCCGCCTGCGCAACCTGGGCCGCGTTTCCATGCGCTTCGATGCCAAGGCCGGGGTGCGGCGCATCACCATCTCGGCCGCCGCCTACGGCCAGGACGGCCCTAGCACCTGGGAGTTGTGGCTGAGCCGCGACGGCGGCCGCACCTACGCCCGCACCGGCGCGCCGGTGGTCACCACCGGCCCCACGCTTACGCCCCACGTTTTCGCCGGCGTGGCCAACGAGCCGCTGCGCCTGGAAATCCGCAAAACCAGCGGACCCAAAAACCGGCTTGATATTGACGACATCGTGCTCGAAACTGCCGCCGGCCCCGCCGTAGCCACGGGGGCCGGGGCCACTGGCGGCTATTTTGAGAATCGTAACAACCCGCAAGCCCCGGCCACCCCGCAGTACCCGGCCGGCACCGGCACGGGCACCGCGCAGGACCCCAACGATGCCAACCTGGCCCTGGGCAACCCCAGCGGCGCGACTTCCGACCCCAACAACGCGGCCAACTACCTGCTCGTCCACCCCGAATTCACCATCGGCTACAACGCCCTGCGCGGCATTCCCACCTGGGTGAGTTGGCACATCGACAAGGCCGACCTCGGCCAAGCCCCCCGCCAGAACAACTTCCGGCCCGATGCCGCCCTGCCCCGTCCCTTCTACCAAGTGACGCCCGCCAGCTATGCCCGCTCCGGCTTCGACAAAGGCCACAACTGCCCCAGCGGCGACCGCACCGCCGACCTCGACGCCAACTCCAACACCTTCCTGATGACCAACATGGTGCCCCAGGCCCCGCACAACAACCAGCAAACCTGGGCCCACCTCGAAGAGTACGGCCGCTCCCAAATCCAGCGCGGCCAGGAAATCTATGTCATCATGGGCAGCTACGGGCGCGGCGGCACCGGCAGCAACGGCTTCGTCCAAACACTCGACCAGGGCCGCGTCACGGTGCCGGCCCGCATCTGGAAAATCATGGTCATCCTGCCCGACGGCACCAACGACCTCCAGCGCATCGCCACCGACCCCACCGTCCGCATCCTGGCCATCGACACGCCCAATGACAACAACACCGTAAGCCCCGACTGGCGACAGTACCTCACCTCGGTCGATAAAATCGAAGCCGCTACCGGCCTCGACATCCTCAGCGCCCTGCCGCGCGACGCCCAAGCCCGCCTGCAAAAGCTGGTCGACACCGGCCGGGCCGAGTAGCCGTAACGCGGACTTTTAGTCCGCGAGTCCGCACATAGAACGACGCCCTCCCCCTTCCGGGCTAAACCCGACCCCGCTTCCCAACCAGAAAGCGCGTCACCTCCCACACGTACTTGTCGCCGTACCCGGCTTCGGTTAGTTTGTAAAATCCCTCCAGGTGCCCACCCTCGAAGCAAAGCACTTGCCGGCGCTGCCGCCACCGGGCCTGACGCGCCACCACTACCGAGTCGGCCAGAGGCATGCTTTTATCGGCCGTGCCGCCCACCAGCAGCCAGGGGCAGTTCACGCGGCGCGCCACCAGCGCATAGTCGGCCGCCTCGGCGGGCAAAGTCACCACTTTCCGGCTGCGCTGGAAAATGCCGTCCACCAGCAGCTGTGGGCTGGCCACGTAGCCTTCGGCGATGAGGAAGTCGCACTTGCTCGTGGCCGCCACTTCCGAACCCATAATGGTGCCCATCGAAAAGCCAATGATGCCCGTGCGGCTGCGCGGGTAACGGTGACGGGCATCGGCCAGCACGGTGCGCAGGTCGGTGGTGAACTCGGGGTAGTACAGCCGCCGCTGGTCGATGGCAAAGTCGCTGCTGTGCCCGAAGCCGCGGTAGTCGAACAGGTACACGCGGTAGCCGCCCTGACTCAGGGCCCGCGCCTGGTTGAGGAAATACGACATATTGTTGGCGTCGCCGTAGGCCATTACCAGCGTCGTGCGTTGGTCGGGCACATTGGCGGCCGGCTCCACAATCCAGCCGGCCAGTTGCGCATGGTCGGGCGTGGCAAGGGCAGTGGTTTGGTAGCGCAGGCCCAGCGAGTCGGGCGTGGCCACCCACTCGCGGCTGGGTTTGAGGGCCCATGTGGCGGCAGTTTGCAGCAATAGAAACGCGAGAAGTAGAAGGCTACGCATGGTCAGAACAAAAAAACAGGGATAAAAGACTGTCGCCACAGACAGCTTTTCACCCCCATCGTTGCAGCCTGAACTAAAATAGGCAGTGCCAACCAGCGACTATCACGTCTCCGTGAGCACCGTTTTGAAGCCGGCCAGGGTGCCGTCCATCATCCGGCCCAGGGCGTAGGCGTGGATTTGCGGCCCCGCGCCCACGCGGTACACCTGCACGCCGTCCATGTCCTGCTTCATAAACATTTGCAGCGCCTTGTAGCGGTTCGAGAGCGCCAAGTCGTTCAGCACGCCGTCGTCGGCCGTGTGGTTTCGCAGGAACCGGGTCAGCTCCACGGTTTCCACTTTGGCATCGGCGGGCTCGCCCAGCAGCTTCAGCAGCAAGGCGTTGCTTAGCTCGCCGCCCGGCGCGGCGTAGGCCACCGCTTCGAGCGGCGCGTCCGATTCGCTCATAAAGTGCAGGCCGGCCACCTGCTTTTGCAGCTCGGCGGGCACGGCCGCGCTGGCGTCGGCCCCGGCGGGTTTGGCCTCGGTCAGGCCGCTGCCGCCTTCCACTTTGGCCGCGATGGCGGCGGCCAGCTCCTTCATTCGGTCCTCGGGAACTTTGATTTTCGGATTGGCGAAATTCATGTCCGACACCTTGTTCATCGGAATCAGGTGAATATGCGCGTGCGGCACCTCCAGCCCAATCACGGCCACGCCGATGCGCTTGCACGGCACGGCCGCCTGCACGGCCTTGGCCACGCGCTGCGCGAAAACGTGCAGTGCCGCCAGCTCATCGGCCGGCATGTCGAAAATGTAGTCGACTTCCTTCTTGGGAATCACCAGGGCGTGGCCTTCCACCAGCGGCGTGATATCGAGAAAAGCCAAGTGGCGGCCATCCTCGGCCACTTTATAGGCCGGCAGCTCGCCAGAAACGATGCGGGAGAAAATCGAGGGCATGGGCGGGTTAGTTGTCAGGTGCTCGTTGTCAGTTGTTAATTAGCTGATGCAAATAAACGAGAACCAATAAGCTAACGCCGGAAAGAGCCTAAAAAGAAGTAGGGCAACACCTCACGGCGCTGCCCTAACAATTGATAACGAGCACCTGACCGCTAGAACCTTACCGCGTAATTTCCAGAATCTCGAATTGCAGCTTGCCAGCGGGCACCGTGATTTCGGCCGTGTCGCCGGCCGACTTACCCAGCAATCCTTTGCCGATGGGCGACTTCACCGAGATTTTGCCGGCGGCCAGATTGGCTTCTTCCTCGGCCACCAGCGTGTAGTCGAGCACCATATTATTTTTCAGGTTTTTCAGCTTCACCTTGCTCATGATGAGCACCTTGCTGAAATCCATGTTGGTCTCGTCGATGAGGCGGGCGTTGCCCAGCACTTCTTCAAGCTTGGAGATTTTGAGTTCCAGCAGGCCCTGAGCGTCCTTGGCGGCGTCGTATTCGGCGTTCTCGCTCAGGTCGCCCTTGTCGCGGGCTTCGCGCAGGTCTTCCGCGGCCTTGGCCCGGCCCCGGACTTTGAAGTCCTGGAGGTCATCCTTCAGTTTTTGCAGGCCCTCGGGAGTGTAATAATTGATGGTGGTGGCCATGGTAGTAGATGCTTAACGGTTTGGCTAAAAAGCAAGGAGAACGGCTGGCACTGCCAACCGTTCTCCCTTCTTAGGTTCCCGACAAAGATACGCAAAACGAATTAGCTCCCCGCGTTTGCCCCCATCGCACCCGCCCGAAAAGCCCGAATTTTCTCTACCAGCACTTCGTTGATACGGGCGTAGCTCTCAAACGTCCAGCCGCCTACGTGCGGCGTGAGCACCACATTCGGAGCAGTTCTCAGGAAATCGAACGTGGCCTGCTGGGCCGGGCTGAGGCTCTGGAGCTTCTCATTATCGAGCACGTCGAGGGCCGCGCCGCGCACCATGCCGGCCCGCAGGGCCTGCACCAGCGCGGCCTGGTCCAGCACTTCGCCGCGCGCCGTGTTCATCACCCAAACCGGCTTATCAAAAGCAGCCAAGAACGTCTCATCAACGAAATGGTGGTTGGCCGGCGAATACGGAATGTGCAGGCTGAGCACGTCGGCGCGGGCTTGCAACACGGCCAGCGGCACCAGTTCGGCGTGGCCGTCGGTGGTCACGGCCGGGTCGCGGTCATGCGCCAGCACGGTGCAGCCAAACGCTCCCAATCGCCGCGCAAACGCCCGCCCCATATGCCCGTAGCCCAGCAGTCCGATTGTTTTGCCCCCAATTTCCTCGCCCCGGCTGGCCTCGCGCCGCCACTGGCCCTGGCGTACCTCGTGGTCGGCCCACACGATGTTGCGCAGCAGCCCCAGCAGCAGGCCCACGGCAAACTCCCCCACCGCGTCGCGGTTGCCCTCCGGCGCGTTCAGCAGCGTGACGCCGGCCGCCGCCATCGCGGCTTCATCAATATTATCAGTACCGGCCCCGGCGCGGGCCACGTAGCGGAGGTGCGGGCCGTGGGCCAGCAGGGCGGCCGTCACGCGCAGCTTGCTGCGCACCACCAGGCCTTCATAGGGCTGCGCGGCCAAGGCGGCAGGCACTTGCGCGGCGATTAGGTTGGGTTGGTAATCAATTTCGACCCCGATGCTTTGGAGCAGCGGTTGTAGCGAGGGGTGCATTTCGTCGATGACTAGGCAGGTGCTCATGGACTTCAAAGACATTTACTCGGCCACGTCATTCATATCCAAATCCGGCAGGCTGGCGCTACTGCCCGCCATGTGCTGACCAACGTGCTGCGTCAGCCGCACGAAATCGGCCACGCCCAACTGCTCGGCGCGCTTCTCGAAAATGGGGTCGGTGGTAGCTTCGGCCGGCATTCCAAACGGTTTCAGCGCGTTGCGCAGCGTCTTGCGGCGCGTCTGAAACGCCTGCTTCACCACCCGGAAAAACAGCTTCTCATCGCAGTCCAGTTGCAGCGTGTCGTTGCGCGTGAGGCGCACCACGGCCGATTCAACCTTGGGCGGTGGGTTAAAGACGTGCGGCGGCACCGTGAACAGATACTCAATCTTATAGAAGGCCTGCAAAAGCACGCTCAGGATACCGTAGGTTTTCGAGCCGGGCGGCTCGGCCAAGCGCTGGGCCACTTCCTTCTGAATCATGCCCACCACTTCGCGCACCTGCTGGCGGTTGTTGAGCACGGCGAAGAAAATCTGGCTGCTGATGTTGTAGGGGAAGTTGCCGATGATGGCCAGCGGCTGGTCCGGGAACATCACGGCCAGGCTCTGCTTCAGAAAATCGGTAGCGTAAATGCGCTCGGTCAGAGCCGGATAATGCACTTTCAGGTAGGCCACCGATTCGGTATCAATCTCCACCACGCTGGTCTGGTAGGCCGGGTTCTGAAGCAGGTACTGCGTGAGCACACCCATGCCCGGGCCGATTTCGAGCACTTCTTTTACTGCATCGGGCAGCTGCAAAGCGCCCACGATGTTGCGGGCAATGTTGGGGTCGGCCAGAAAGTGCTGGCCCAGGTGCTTTTTGGGGCGAACGGTATTCACGGGAGTGGTAAGGGCAAGGTGTAAGTACAGACCGTCATGCAGAGCGTAGCGAAGCATCTTGCCTCGGGTAGCTGATTAATGACATTGCAACGATTGGGTTACTACTTCGAGCAAGATGATTCGTTGCGCTCTGCATGACGGTCTATTATAGCATATCATCCAACCTCGCAACCTAAACAGTACCTTGCGGCCTCAAATCTACGGCCTTCATCCCCGCTTATGTCCTTAGCCCTCGCTCACGCGGCCGCCGCGCCGGCCCAGTCCACCCAGGTTTTCATCCTGCCCGCTGGCACCACCACCCTGCCTGATGCCGCCGCCGGCGACCTCTCCGCCGCCGCCCGCCAGTACGTATCCGCCGCCCTCGCCGACGACCAGAAGCTCGTTCACCTCAACCATTTCAGCCATCACCACTACTTCGTGGTGCTGGCCGACAAGCCCACCGCCGCCCAGGTAGCCGAGCAGCTGCGCCGCGCCGGCCACACCCTCAACGGCCTGCTGAAAGCCGAAAAAGTGGCCGAAGTTTTCATCGAAAACCACAGCGAAACCACCAACGCCGCCCTGCTGCTGGCCGAAGGCCTGGCCCTGACCGCCTACCAGTTCGAAGGCTACAAAACCGACGAGAAGTCGCGCAAAGCCCCGGCCCTGAAAGAAGTTTACCTGGTCGGCAACGCCGCCACCGCCGCTCAAATCCACGAGCTGGATGGCCTGCTGCAAGGGGTGATGCTGGCCCGCGACCTCGTCAACGCCCCGCTCAATAAACTCAACGCCGTGCAGTTTGCCGAGCGCATGGCCCAGGCCGGCGACGAGGCCGGCTACACCACCGACATCCTCGACCTGGCTAAAATTGAAGCCCTGCGCATGGGCGGCCTACTCGCCGTCAACCTCGGCTCGCCCGAGCCGCCCACCTTCAGCATCCTCGAATACAAGCCCGCTAACGCCAAAAATGCCAAGCCCTACGTCCTCGTTGGCAAAGGCGTGGTATTCGATACCGGCGGCCTCAGCCTCAAGCCCACGCCCAACAGCATGGACATGATGAAGTGCGACATGGCAGGCGGCGCGGCTGTGGCCGGCACGCTCTTCGCTCTGGCCAAAAACCAGGTGCCGCTGCACGTCATTGGCCTGGTGCCCGCCACCGACAATCGCCCCGGCGGCCTCGCCTACGCCCCCGGCGATGTTATCACGATGCACTCCGGCCTCACCGTTGAAGTAAAAAACACCGACGCCGAAGGCCGCCTGCTCCTCGCCGACGCCCTCAGCTTCGCCAAGCGCTACGAGCCCGAGCTGGTCATCGACCTCGCCACTCTCACCGGGGCCGCCGTGCGCGCGCTGGCCACCGAAGCCTCCGCCTCGATGGGCACTGCCGAGCCCGCTACCCTTCAAATGCTCTCCGAAGCTGGCTACACTGTCCACGAGCGCCTCGTCGAGTTTCCGCTCTGGGAAGAGTACGCCGACCACATCAAGTCCGACATTGCCGACCTCAGCAACTTGGGCAAAGGCGAAGCCGGCCACATTTCGGCCGCCAAGTTCCTGGAGCGTTTCGCCATCGGCTACCCTTGGATTCACCTCGACATCGCCGGCCCCGCCTACCTCACGGCTGCCGAGAACTACCGTGGCAAAGGCGGCACCGGCACCGGCGTGCGCCTGTTGTATGAGTTCCTGACCAAGCAGCTTGCTTAAAAGAACGTCATGCTGAGTTCAGCGCAGCGGAGTCGAAGCATCTCTACCGCTTCGTTGCCATCAGTTTGAATACTAATGAGGTAGAGATACTTCGACTCCGCTGCGCTTCGCGGACGCTAGATTAAGCATGACCGTATTTTTCTAACAATGCCCTACAACCTCCCCCGCCTCGGCTTTTCCGTGGGCGACCTCGCCGGCATCGGCCCCGAAGTCATCTACAAAACCCTGCTCGATGAGCGCCTGCTCAAAATCTGCACGCCCGTCATCTACGGCACGGCCACGGCGCTGTTCGACGACTTCCCCACTCCTGCCGATTCCGAGCACCTGCAGTTTCGCCAGCTGCGCGACGCCGCCGACATCGCCCCCGGCCGCCTCAACGCCGTAACCTGCTGGGATGAGGATTTCGTACTTGCCCCCGGTCAGCCCTCCGCCGCCACTGGCGCGGCCGCCCGCGAAAGCCTGCTCTGCGCCGCCCGCGACCTCAAAGCCGGCAAGCTCGACGGCATCGTGACGGCTCCCATCAGCAAGGACAATACCCAGGCCGACGACTTCCGCTACCCCGGCCACACCGAGTTTCTCACCAGCTTCTTCGAGGCTCCGGAAAGCCTCATGTTTTTAGTTGACGAGGATGCCAGCCTGCGCATTGCCACCGTCACCGGCCACATTCCGCTCAAGGACGTGCCCGTCAGGCTCACCGCCGAGCTGCTGCGCACCAAAATCACGCTGCTGCTCAAGTCGCTTAAGAATGACTTCGGCATCCTCAAGCCGCGCATCGCTGTGCTCGGCCTTAACCCCCACGCCGGCGAGAACGGCCTGCTGGGCAAGGAGGAAGGCGACATCGTCTCGCCCGTCATTCAGCAGTTTGCCCACGACGGCCACCTCGTCGTCGGCCCCTTCCCGGCCGATGGCTACTTCGGCACCGAGCAGTTCCGCCAGTTCGATGCTACCCTCGCCCTCTACCACGACCAAGGCCTGATTCCCTTCAAGCTCATGGCCTTCGAGCGCGGCGTAAACTTCACCGCCGGCCTAAACGTGGTGCGCACTTCGCCCGACCACGGCACTGCCTACGGCCTCGCCGGCCAATATAAAGCCGACGAATCCTCCTTCCGCGCCGCCGTGTATCTGGCCTGCGACATTTGGAAACAGCGCCGGGAAAACGCGGAGCCCCGCTCGGCGAGGTAGCCAAAAAAGGCTTTCTGAAGCGGCTACCGCAGAGAAAGTTGGGCGCTTTTTTTGGCAAAAAGCCGGATTTTCACTACTTTTGCCCCCTGCTATCCAGCCGACCGTGAAAAAAGAAAGCAAATACGACCTCAACCTTGCCAAGCTGGCGCTGAAAACGCACCACTTTGAGTTTGAGTTGGGTCCCGAATTCTTCGCCTTATTCGACCAGCCCCTGGTGGAACAAGGCGACCTGCACGCCGACGTGGAGCTCATTAAAACCGAGCGGCTGATGACGCTCAACTTCCACATCACCGGCACTGTGCAGCTCACCTGCGACCGGAGCCTCGATGAGTTCGACCAGCCGCTGGACATTGACGAGCAACTGCTGGTACGCTTCGGCGATGAGGCCAAAGAGCTGGACGACAACGTGCTGCAAATCACGCCCGAAACCCAGACCCTGCCCCTCGCCCAGCACCTCTACGACTACATTGGTCTGGCCCTGCCCATGAAGAAGCTGCACCCGCGCTTCCAGGACGAGGCCGACGACAACCCCGACGCGCCGACCAAGCATATCTTCAGCACCCGTCCTGCCGATGATGCGCCCGACGACGACGAGCCGGCCGACCCACGCTGGGCCGCGCTGCGCAACCTGAATTAATCCGTCAGTGCCCCGAGTCGCTCCCCACTCGTTATCGCAACTTCAATCCCCTAATTTCAACTAACCCATGGCACATCCTAAGCGCCGCACCTCTTCCTCCGTTCGCGACAAGCGTCGTACCCACTACAAGCTGACTCCTAAGGCCGTGACCCTTTGCCCCAACACGGGCGAGCTGCACCTGCGCCACAAGGCGTACGTAGTAGATGGCGACCTGTACCACAACGGCCAGCTGGCCATCAAAAACTACACGAAGACCAACGCCGCTCCTGCGGTTGATGCTACCGGCGACGACGAATAGCGCGTTTGGTTGTTACTTCGCGGCACCACTAGGTCCGGCTTCGCTCCTTTTTTAAGCCAGCGGGGCCGGATTTTTGGTACTTTTGACTTTCCGCTGACCTCCCTCCAAACACCTCTTTCATGAAAATAGCCCTCGACGCAATGGGCGGCGATTTCGCCCCCCAAGCCGCCGTGGCGGGTGCCCTGCTGGCCGCCGAACAACTCGCCGGTAAGGCTACCATTGTCCTCATCGGCCAGGAAGACGCCGTGCGTCCCCTGCTCCAGGCTGCCGGCCCAGCCGGAGCCGCGCTTGAGTTCGTTCCCGCGTCGCAGGTTATCGACATGGGCGAGCACCCCGCCAAAGCTTTCCAGCAGAAGCAGGATTCGAGCATTGCCGTGGGCTACAAGATGCTCCTCGCCGGCGAAGTCGATGCGTTTTGCTCGGCCGGCAACACGGGCGCGATGCTGGTGGGGGCCATGCTCACGGTGAAGGCCGTGCCCGGCGTAATCCGCCCGGCCATTGCCAACTTCGTTCCCAAAATGACGGGCCAGTTCGGCATCCTGCTTGATGTAGGGGCCAATGCCGAATGCAAGCCCGAAATGCTGGAGCAGTTTGGTGAGCTCGGCTTTTTATATGCCCGCTACGTGCTGGGCATTGAGCAGCCCAAAGTGGGCCTTGTAAACCTGGGCGAGGAAGAGGGCAAGGGCACGCCCATCACCCAGGCCGCGCACCAGCTGCTGAAGGTTAACCCGCACATCAATTTCGTGGGCAACGTGGAAGGCCGCGACATGTTCAACGAGAAGGCCGACGTGATTGTGTGCGACGGCTTCACGGGCAATATCCTGCTAAAAATGGCTGAATCCATCTACGAAATGATGGAGGAAAAGCACATTCACGACCCGTTTTTCGACAAGTTTAACTACGAGGCCGTGGGCGGCTCACCCATTCTGGGTATCAACGACAATGCCATCATCGGGCACGGGCGCAGCACGCCTTTGGCCATCGGCAACATGCTGGTGCAGGGCTTCAATATGGCCGACTCCGGGATTGTTGACCAAATAAAGGCTACTTTTAAGTCCTAGCCCCGGTTCCCGGCGGTAAAAAACCTCCGGCTTCGGCCGGATTTTTTTTAGACGCTTGGGCGCTCATTGCCGGAGCGTTGAGTGGCCGTAACTGGCCGCGCCGCTGCCCGCACTCCCTTTTTTCGCTTGCCCCGCCTACTTTTGCCCAATATGAAGATTACTGCCGCCATCACTGGTGTGGGCTCCTATGTGCCCGACTACGTGCTAACCAATGCCGAGCTTGAAAAGCTGGTGGATACCAACGACGAGTGGATTATGTCGCGTACCGGCATTCGGGAGCGACGCATTCTGAAGGGCGAGAACCAGGGTACTTCCGTGATGGGCATCAAGGCAGTGCAGCGGTTATTGGAGAAAACCGGCACCAATCCCGAAGATGTGGAATTGCTGATTTGCGCCACGACCACGCCCGATTTGCTGTTTCCGGCCACGGCCAACATCATTTCCAACGGCGTGGGCATTACCAAGGCGTTCAGCTTTGATATGAACGCGGCCTGCTCGACCTTCCTGTTTGCGCTGGCCACGGGCGCGCAATACATTCAGGCTGGCACGCACAAGAAGGTGATTGTGGTGGGGGCCGATAAAATGTCGGCCATCGTGGACTACACGGACCGCGCCAACTGCATTCTGTTTGGCGATGGCGCGGCCGCCGTGCTGCTCGAACCCAGCACCGACGGCTTCGGCATTCTCGACCAGGTGTTGCGCACCGACGGCAGCGGCGAAGCCTACCTGCACCAGAAAGCCGGCGGCAGCCGCCGCCCGCCCTCCCACGCCACCGTGGATGCCAAGGAGCATTATATCTACCAGGAAGGCGCGACAGTTTTCAAGTTTGCCGTGAAAAGCATGGCCGATGTGGCCGCCCAGGTCATGGAGCGCAACCACCTCAGCAAGGACGACGTGGCCTTCCTGGTGCCCCACCAGGCCAACAAGCGCATCATCGACGCCACCGCCAACCGCATGGGCGTGGGTCCGGAGAAGGTGATGTTGAACATCGACCGCTACGGCAACACCACCAACGCCACCATCCCGCTGTGCCTGTCCGACTACGAAAGCCAGCTGCGCCGCGGCGACAATTTGATTCTGGCGGCCTTCGGCGGCGGCTTCACTTGGGGCTCCATCTACCTCAAATGGGCGTATGATGGCGAAAGCGTTGCGGTTAGCTAATGGCCATTAGCTGTTAGCTTTGCACCTCCTTTGGATTTCCGGTTGTTTAATAGCTGACAGCGTTTAAACAACTGCTTACAAAAACACCCACAAAAAAGGCTGGTAGCCCACGATTATCAGCTAAAAGCTTCAAAACCATGGCATCAACCGCCGACTTCCGCAACGGGCTCGTTCTTAATTACAACAACGAGCTGCACGTCATCACCGAGTTTCAGCACGTGAAGCCCGGCAAAGGTCCCGCTTTTGTTCGCACCAAAATGCGCAACATCAAAACCGGCCGCACCATCGACAACACCTTCAACGCGGGTGTGAAAGTGGAAACTGCCCGCGTGGAGCAGCGCCCGCACCAGTTCCTGTATAAGGATGACTACGGCTATAACTTTATGGATAACAGCACTTTCGAACAGGTAGTGCTGTCGGAGGCGTTGGTGCCCTTCGCCGACATTATGAAGGAAGGCCAGGAGGTGACCATCCTCATGCACGCCGAAACCGAGCAGCCCCTGACGGCCGAACTGCCCACCACCGTGGACCTGGTGGTGACGTACACGGAGCCCGGCCTGCGTGGCGACACCGCCACCAATACGCTGAAGCCCGCCACCGTGGAAACCGGGGCCCGCATCCAGGTGCCGCTGTTCGTTGATGTGGACACCAAAATCCGTATCAAGACCAGCGACTACAGCTACGTCGAGCGCGTGAAATAGGCCCTAATCCGTTAGTTAATAACTGATAGTGCGCAACCAACCGCTTATTGAACATGTCAAACCCGCCCAAAAAGGACGCTGCAATGAAAGCCAAAGAACTCCAGGAACTGCTCGATTTTATCGCTAAATCGGGCTTGAATAAGGTTAACATTGAAACCGAGGAATTTAAAATCTCGGTGCAGCGCGACCCTAATACCAAGCACGTGACGACGATGGCAGCCCCGGTGGCTCATGCGCCCGCTCCGGTAGCCCCGGCTCCGGTAGCCGCTGCGGCAGCCCCGGCGGCCGCAGCCGAAGCACCCGCTGGCAACTACAAGCCGCTAAAGGCCCCCATGATTGGCACCTTCTACCGCAGCAGTGGCCCCGAATCGCCGGCCTTCGTGCAGGTGGGTGATATGGTGGAGAAAGGCCAGGTTATCTGCATCATCGAGGCCATGAAGCTGTTCAACGAGATTGAAGCCGAAGAAAGCGGCCGCATCGTGAAGGCGCTGGTGGACAATGCCACGCCGGTGGAGTACGACCAGCCGCTGTTTTTGATTGAGTAATTATCGCAGAGCTTAGAACGGAGAGCTTAGAACTTAGACTAAATGGCATTATTTAAGCCGTTTGTTCTAAATTCTAAGCTCTCCGTTCTAAGCTCTTTTTCATTCCCACCCCAATGTTCAAGAAAATACTCATCGCCAACCGGGGCGAAATTGCCCTGCGCATTATCCGCACCTGCAAGGAAATGGGCATCAAAACGGTGGCCGTGTACTCGACTGCCGATAAGGAAAGCCTGCACGTAAAGTTTGCCGATGAGGCCGTGTGCATCGGCCCGCCGGCTTCTAAGGACAGCTATTTGAGCATGCCCACGCTCATCGCGGCCTGCGAAATCACCAACGCCGACGCCATTCACCCCGGCTACGGCTTCCTTTCGGAAAATGCGGAATTCTCGCGCATCTGCGCCGAGAATGGTATCAAATTTATCGGGGCCTCGCCCGAGATGATTAACCAGATGGGCGACAAGGCCACGGCCAAGGCGACCATGATTAAGGCCGGCGTGCCGGTGGTGCCGGGTTCGGTGGGCCTGCTCGAATCGGTGGAGCAAGGCAAGAAAATCGCCAACAAAATCAAGTACCCCGTCATCATCAAGGCCACGGCCGGCGGTGGCGGGCGCGGCATGCGCATCATTCACGGCGACGATGAATTCCAGAAAGCCTGGGACGATGCGCGCACGGAATCGAAGGCCGCGTTTGGCAACGACGGGATGTACCTGGAGAAGTACGTGGTGGAGCCGCGCCACATTGAGGTGCAGATTGTGGGCGACCAGTTCGGGCACGTCTGCCACTTGTCGGAGCGCGATTGCAGCATTCAGCGCCGCCACCAGAAATTGGTGGAGGAAGCGCCGTCGCCGTTTATGACGGACGCGCTGCGCGAGAAAATGGGCAAGGCGGCCATTGCGGGCGCGGCGGCCATTGGCTACGAGGGCGTGGGCACGATTGAGTTTCTGGTGGATGCCAACCGGGATTTCTACTTCATGGAGATGAACACCCGAATTCAGGTGGAGCATCCGGTGACGGAGGAAATCATTAATTACGACCTCATCAAGGAGCAAATCAAGGTGGCGGCGGGCATCCCGATTTCGGGCAAAAACTACTTCCCGAAGATGCACGCCATGGAGTGCCGCATCAACGCCGAGGACCCGCGCAACGGCTTCCGGCCCGCGCCCGGCAAAATCACCACGCTGCACATCCCCGGCGGCCACGGCGTGCGCGTGGATACGCACGTGTATGCTGGCTACCAGATTCCGCCCAACTACGATTCGATGATTGCCAAGCTCATCACCGTGGCCCAAACGCGGGAGGAGTGCATCGTGAAAATGAAGCGCGCCCTGAGCGAGTTTGTGGTGGAAGGCGTGAAAACGACCATTCCCTTCCACCTCGCGCTAATGGACAATGAGGATTTCAAGGCGGGAAATTTCACGACGGCTTTTCTGGAGCAGTCGTTCGATTTCTCGACGATATGATTTGGCGAAATATTAAGCATTTCGTTTAGCTAGGTTTCAGCACAATCTTGAGTACTGCCGTTATTTTAGTTGGCTGGTCGATGCTTAATGAATCGGAAATTGATTTGGCTGATGTTCAAAAAGCTTCGGGAAGAATTAGCAATAGGCAGGTTGGAAAATTTCTCACCTTTACCATTTCCGATTCACCCCAGGAATTTAAAGTTTACCAGCCCAGTCAAGATTATACCGTTTTAGCATCAAAGCTTAGTATTGGTGATAGCATAACGGTCTACTTCGTCAATAGTCAGACTGCGAATACTCAAGTGTATCAGGTTGAAAAGAACGGCCAAATTGTAATTGATAAAGCGTTGTTGACCGGGCAAAACAGAACCGGTGGACTAATTGCTTTGGTAGGTGGCTTGGTAATGATGGGGCTGGCCATTTGGCAGTTCAGAAAGCAAAAGCGTTAGTTTTTTTATGTTCATTAACTCACATTTCGCTTTTCGCTTGCTCCATTATGTCGTCGTTGCAGGCATTGGTATCGCCCTCTCCTCCTGCGCCGATACCTGCAACGGCAACATCGAAACCCTGGTGCTCTACGCCAAGCCGGGGCCGAAGGGCGTGGGCCGCGCCACCTACGTGGACGTGCTGAACAAGCCCGGTATGGGCATCAAAAAAACGCTGATGTACGAGGGCAAGGAATTCGGCACCTTCGAGCACGTCGTCATCATCAACGACCCGGAAAGCCGGTTTGCCCGGAACAGCAAAATCTGTTTCAGCACGTTTCGGGCCGAGGCGGCGGCCACGGGCGGCGATTTGAACGAGGAGGGCATCCCCGAAATCACGGTGGAGAAATAGGACTCGTCTGCTGTGCAACCCTGCCCCCGGGGCCGGAACTCTTACGGAGAGTTTCGGCCCTTTTTGTTGCTTCATGCGTCCACGGCTTCTCCCGGCTTGCCTGCTATTCGTTCTCTCTTCTGGCCTGCCGCGCCGCGTTGCGGCCCAGGCTGCGGCCCCGCCGCCGCCCCGCGATACGGCCTACGCCGTGCATAATTTATTTCGGGAGCGCCGCTTCAAGGGCTTGCGCGAGGCCGGCTACGGCACCGCCGGCCTGACGGCGACCGGCTTCGAGCTAGTTCACGGGCAAACGGGTGCGTGGGTGCTACTGGGCCTCATTGGCGCGGTGCCCACGGCATTGGGGGTCCGGCAATACGGACGCTACAGCCCGGAGCGGGAAGGCAGCTTGGTGCGGCAGTACGAGCAGGGCTGGCCGCTGCCGCCCGGGATTCGGCGGCGGCTGCGACCCCGGCATTTTAAGGCGCTGGCGGTGCGGCCGTAAGGCCAGAGGCTGGCCCGGTTCCGATTGGATTTGCCCCGACCAAGGCCACGCGGTAGTCAGCCCCGGCCGGATTTATTCCGGTCCCGGCCGCACGGTAGTCGGCCCCGACTGGAATAAATCCGGCTTCGGCCCGGCGGTAGTCGGCCCCGGCGGGATTCAATCCGGCCGGGGCCGGACAGTGGCCGGTTCCGGCCGGATTGAATCCCGCCCCAGCACGGAGAAACCGGGAATAGCCGCACCCGAAATCCGCTAAAATTCAGTTACTATTGTGCCGTACCTAACCCACAAACTCTTTTTTTACCCATGGCTGATTTCTTTCCCAACACGCTACCAAAGTTCACCGACTGGGTGGGCCTGCAAACCCGCAAGCGCCCCGACTACGCCACCACCCTCGGCCTCACGCCTACCGAAGTAACGGCCAGAGCCGCCGCCGATGCCGCCGTGCTGCAAGCCACCACCGACGCGGCCGATGCCCTGGCCACCTCCGCCGCCAAAGTGGCGGCCCGCGACACGGCCATCCGCACCTACGAAACGCAAACCCGCGCCGACATTGCCCGCGCCAAAACCGCCCCCGGCTACACCGATGCCATCGGCCAGGACTGCCAGTGGCTCAGTGCCGCCGGCACCACCGACCGCGCCACCCTCCAGCCCAGCCTCGAAATCCGCGATTCGGCCGAGGGCCTGGTCCTGAAATGGAGCAAAAACGACCAGGACGGCGTACAGGTATTCCGCCGCGCCGCCGGCGCCAAGGAGTGGGGCCGCATGCTGGCCTTCGATTCGCGCTCGCCCTACATCGACACCGAAACCGGCCTCAGCGGCTCCTTCGAGTACTACGTGCAGCTCATGAAGGACGACCGGCCCGTGGGGCAGGCCTCGGATATCGTGGCGGCGATGCACGGGGGGCGGTAGATGGACCTGCAACGACAACGGCTAGCGCCTCCGGACCACCAACCGCCCTTTTTTTTTCCGATGAAAAACGTTCTTCTTTTATGTCTTTGCCTCTACTGCTTCGCGCCGAATGCCCACGCGCAGGTGGCACTGGACCAAGGACCAAAATTGGCTTTATCGGGTGCGCCAGCGATGCAGGGCGGCCGACCTGCCGCCAGCGAACTGGACAAAACGGGCTGGCGTTTCGAAGCAATGCCGCGGGTTGCGGCCTTAGATAAGAAATCGGGGGAGGCCCGCTTCAAGCTGGTGGTCAATGCGGCCGGCACCCTGGATTCCGTCGTCACGGTGAGCAGCACGGTATCGGCCCGGCAGGAAGCCCTGTGTCGCATGGCGTTGGAAACAGCCCGCTTCGTTGCTATCAACGGCGCACCGGGACGCGCCACGGGCTTTTATACCTTCCGGTTTATCATTCGCTAATCTGCTGGATGTTCGTTGCCAGCCGCTGTTTTTGCAAAAAACACAAAACGCCCCCGCCGCCCCGTGCGGCGGGGGCGTTTTGCTTCTGCCGCTACCTGTACGGCTCCCGAAACTCGCCGCTCTTTCGGAGTTGCACTCCGAAAGCCCGCCGGCTGGGGAGTTGCACTCCCCACCACCTACCCGCCCGACCAACCGCCGACGGGGCGGCGTGCAACGCCGCAACAGCCCGGCTTTCGGAGTACAACTCCGAAAGAGCATCAAATTACATTTTACTAAAAAACGCCCCCGCCGCCCAATGCGCCGGGGGCGTTCGGCTTTCTGGCTACCTTTGCCCCACCAAACTCCCACCCCACCCTTAATTCCCCAAATCCCCCTCCTATAATATGGCACGAGTGGAAATGACTATGCCCAAGATGGGCGAAAGCATCATGGAAGGCACCGTCCTGAAATGGCTCAAGCAAGTTGGCGACGCAATTGAGCAGGATGAATCAGTGCTGGAAGTAGCCACCGATAAAGTTGACACCGAAGTGCCGGCCATCTACGCCGGCGTGCTGACGGAAATTCTGGTGCAGGAAGGCCAAGTGGTGGCCGTGGGCGCGCCCATTGCCATCATGGAAACCGATGCCGCCGCCGCTGGTGCCGCTGCTCCGGCCGCCGCTCCCGCTGCTCCACAAGCCACCCCCGCGCCTTCGAGCAACGGCAGCGCCGTGCCCTACCTGCCCGAGCCGCAGGCCGCCCCGGCCGCCGTTGGAACCGAGCACCAGCCCGGCCGCTTCCTCTCGCCGCTGGTCCTGAGCATTGCCCGCGAAGAAGGCGTGAGCATGACCGACCTGGAATACCTTCCCGGCACCGGCAAGGAAAACCGCGTGACGAAGAAGGATATTCTCGATTACGTGGCCGCTGGCAAGCCTTCGCTCACAGCGGTGGCCGCCGCCACGGCTTCGGTGCAGGCTCCGGCCGCTACTCCGCAGCCGCAAGCTGCTCCGGCCGCCCCAGCGCCCGTGCCCGCAGCTGCACCGGCATCCTCGGCCAGCGTCAAGCCCGTGCCCAGCGTGAGCGGCGGCCAGGAGTTGATTGAGATGGACCGCATGCGCAAGATGATTGCGCAGCGCATGGTGGATTCGGTGCGAATTTCGCCGCACGTCACCAGCTTCGTAGAGGCTGATGTGACCAACATCGTGAACTGGCGCAACAAGCACAAGGACGCCTACAAGAAGCGCGAGGGCGAGAACCTCACCTTCACGCCCATCTTTATCCAGGCCGTGGCCCGCGCCATCCAGGATTTCCCGTTGATTAACGTCTCCATCGACGGCGACTACATCATCAAGAAGCGCGACATCAACATCGGCGTGGCCGTGGCCCTGCCCAGCGGCAACCTCATTGTGCCCGTCATCCACAACGCCGACCAGCTCAACCTGAATGGCCTGAGCAAAAAGCTGAACGACCTGGCCGCCCGCGCCCGCATCAACAAGCTCAAGCCCGAAGACCTCGAAGGCGGCACCTACACCCTGAGCAATGTGGGCTCGTTCGGCAATGTGATGGGCACGCCCATCATCATGCAGCCGCAGGTGGCCATCATGGCCGTAGGGGCCATCAAGAAGAAGCCAGCCGTAATTGAGACGCCCCAGGGCGACCTCATCGGCATTCGCCAGTTCATGTTCCTGAGCCACAGCTACGACCACCGCGTGGTGGACGGCTCACTCGGCGGCATGTTCGTGCGCAAAGTGGCTGACTACCTGGAGCAGTTCGACCCGAACACGGCTATTTAAGGCCATTTTTGACTATTCAAAGAACGTCATGCTGAGCGCAGCCGAAGCATCTCTACCGCACAAGTAACTATTTACTGCTGCACGAGAGATGCTTCGACTTCGCTCAGCATGACGTTTTTATTTTCGCTGTTTACTCATGAAAAATATTATTTTCCTCGGGGCGCTGGTGTTAGCGCTGGGTCTTATCGGCTACTTATACCAACAGCTAACGGCCACCGAAAAGGCGCTGCAATTGGCTGAAAAGCGCTTTGCTGATTGCGAGAAAGTCACTTTTCAATTGCAAAACCAGCTGGCCCCGTTGCAGAAAAAGCAGCCGGGTGGCGTTCCGCAGTAATGCATAATTCATGACATAAAAAAAGCCGCTTCCTGAATCAGGGAGCGGCTTTTTTACTTTGAATAAATCGGGTTACAAGCCTTTTAGCGCCTGCTCCAGGGCGGCGATTTTGGCTTCGGCATCGGCCAGTTTCTGGCGCTCTTTTTCCAGCACTTCGGGCTTGGCGTTCTGGGCAAATTTCTCGTTGCCGAGCTTCTTCTGCACCGAGTCGCGAAAGCCTTGGGCGTATTCCAGTTCTTTTTCCAGGCGGGTGCGCTCGGCGGCCATATCGATGTGGCCTTCGAGCGGGATAAAGAACTCGCTGCCGCCCAGCACGAAGCTTACCGAGGCGGCGGGGCCGGCATCGGCAAACGTTACTTCCGATATGCCGCCCAGCTTGCGGATGATGCCGTCGTAGTCGGTCACCAAGGTGGGCTCGTCGGTTTTGGCTACCAACGTTAGCGGCTTGTTGGGGCCAAGGTTTTTCTGGTTGCGCACGGCGCGGATGCCGGCCACAATGGCGAGGGCCTTGTCCATACTGGCCAGGGTTTCGGCGCTGTTGGCGGGGGAGGTGGCGCGGGGCCAAGGGGCCACGGTCACATAGTCGCGGGGGCCACGCTCGGCCAACTCGTGCCATAGCTCTTCGGTGATGAAGGGCATAAAGGGGTGCAGCAGCTTGAGCAGCGTTTCGAGGTAGGCCGTGGTGTGGCGCAGGGTTTCGGCATCGATGGGATGCTGGTAAGCGGGCTTCACCATTTCTAGGTACAGCGCGCAGAAATCGTCCCAGACCAGCTTGTAGATGGTCATCAGGGCATCCGACATCCGGAACTTCTCGAAATGGTCGTCCATCTCCACAATGGCGGCCTGCAACTTGGCGTTGAACCAGGTCACGGCCTTTTCATTCACAAAGGGCAGCATGGCGTCGGCTTCCCACCCTTTCACGAGGCGAAAGGCGTTCCAGAGCTTGTTGCTGAAGTTGCGACCCTGCTCCACCAGCTTAATGTCATAGAGCAGGTCGTTGCCGGCCGGGGCCGAGAACAGCATGCCGGTCCGCACGCCATCGGCGCCGTATTGGGCAATGAGGTCGAGCGGGTCGGGCGAGTTGCCGAGCTGCTTGCTCATCTTGCGGCCCTGCGCGTCGCGCACGATGCCGGTGAGGTACACGTTTTTGAAGGGCACTTCCTGCCGGTATTCCAGGCCGGCCATAATCATGCGGGCCACCCAGAAAAAGAGAATGTCCGGCCCCGTTACCAGGTCGTTGGTGGGGTAGAAGTAATTGATGTCGGCGTTGTCGGGGTCTTTGAAGCCGTCGAACACCGAAATCGGCCACAGCCACGACGAGAACCAGGTATCGAGCACGTCTTCGTCCTGGCGCAGGTCGCTCAGCTGCAGGTCGGCCCGGCCGGTTTGGGCAATGGCCTGCTGCAAGGCATCCTCGGTGGTGAGGGCGACCACGAACGTACCATCGGGCAGGTAGTAGGCCGGAATCTGCTGGCCCCACCAGAGCTGGCGCGAGATGCACCAGTCGCGCACGTTCTCCATCCAGGCCCGGTACATGTTCTTGAACTTGGGCGGGTGCAGGCGCACGGTGTCGTTTTCCACGGCGTCGAGCGCGGGCTTGGCCATGTGCTCCATTTTCATGAACCATTGCAGGCTGAGCTTGGGCTCAATTACGGCCTTGGTGCGCTCCGACGTTTGCACGATGCTAGCGTACTCCTCGATTTTTTCGAGCAGGCCGGCTTCCTGCAAATCCTTGGCAATCTGCTTGCGGGCGGCAAACCGGTCCTGGCCCACGTAAAGCACGGCCTTCTCATTGAGCGTGCCGTTGTCGGCCAGAATATCGATAACGGGCAGGTTGTGTTTCACGCCCAGCTCGTAGTCGTTCAGGTCGTGAGCGGGCGTCACTTTCAGCGCACCCGTGCCAAAATCCATCGACACGTACTCATCAAAAATCACCGGGATTTCGCGGCCCAGCAGCGGGATGCGCAGCTTTGCGCCGGCCAGATGGCTGAAGCGCGGGTCGTTCGGGTTCACGGCCACGGCCACATCAGCCATGATGGTTTCGGGGCGCGACGTAGCCACGGTCAGGAACTGGCCCTCCTGCCCTACCACGGCATAGTTCAGATAATACATCTTGGCCTGTACGTCCTTGGCAATCACCTCCTCGTCGGAGATGGCGGTGCGGCCTTCGGGGTCCCAGTTCACCATGCGTACGCCGCGGTAAATCAGGCCTTTATTGTACAGGTCGACGAACACGCGCAGCACGGCGTCGGTCAAATCCGGCTCCATGGTGAAGCGGGTGCGGTCCCAGTCGCACGAAGCGCCAAGCTGCTTGAGCTGCTCCAGAATGATGCCGCCGTATTTGTCCTTCCACGCAAAGGCGTGGCCGAGAAATTCCTCACGGGTGAGGTCGGTTTTGTTGATGCCCTGCTCTTTGAGCAAGGCCACCACTTTGGCCTCGGTAGCGATGCTGGCGTGGTCGGTGCCGGGTACCCAGCAGGCCTCCTTGCCCTGCATGCGGGCGCGGCGCACCAGCACGTCCTGAATCGTATTGTTGAGCATATGCCCCATGTGGAGCACGCCCGTCACGTTCGGCGGCGGGATGACGACAGTGTAGGGCTTCTTTTTCGGGTTGGGTTTGGCTTTAAAAAAGCCCTGCTCCTGCCAGCGTTGGTACCATTTGGCTTCAACGTCGGTGGGCGAGTAGGTGGTGGCGAGCGACATGGGGGAGTGTGCAAGTAGCAGAAGCAACAAAAATAGGCATTAGAACTGCGGCAGAATAGCCCCTTCGGCCCAACTGCTGTTCGTCATCAAAGGGACCTTCCCATGTTTCACAGAAAATTCACGAACCACAACCTCCTCATCCTGCTTCTGCTCCCCGCATTCAAGCCTTGTCAAAGGCCATTCATTGAGCAGGCACTTATACTGAATGTCAATAACATATTGAATTACGAATATCAAAACAATTCAAAAACCTACTAGCTAAGGTCAATAAACGACCAGCTTTTTGAGCGTCGCCGACTGTATTCGGCGCTTAAAGTTTAATCCGCTCTTTGTACCTTCCGAATGATTCTGACTGCTCTTCCATAATAATTCCATGGCTTCGCTCTTTTCTTTTCGCAAACCTGCGCCTGCGGCCCCGCCCTTGCCCGAGGTGCCGGCCCCGGTTGGCACGTTGCGCATTGGCCTGGGGCAGTTGCTGGTGGAAGGCGGCGAACCCGCCCGTAACCTCGCCCGGGCTGTGGAGCAGATTGCCCAGGCCGCCGCCCAGCAGTGCGAATTGGTCCTGCTGCCGGAAACCCTGGATTTTGCCTGGACGCACCCCAGTGCCCTCTACGAGGCCCAGCCCATCCCCGGTGTGTATAGTAACCTGCTGTGCGAGGCGGCCGCGCTTCACAAAATTTACGTGTGCGCCGGCCTCACCGAGCGGGCGGCCGATGGGCGCAATTTCAACGCGGCTATTCTCATCGACCCGCAGGGCAACATAATCGTTAAATACCACAAGATAAACCTCTTGGATGTGGAACAACCCTACTACGCCGTGGGGCAGACGCTAAATGTAGTGGACACGCCGCTGGGCAAAATCGGGGTGAACATCTGCGCCGATAATTACCTCGACGGGTTGCCTATTGGCCACACCCTGGCCCGAATGGGGGCCGAATTCATCATCGCGCCGGCCTCCTGGACCGTGGACTACTCCATCACTGAGGAGCACGACCCCTACCAGGAAAAATGGGTGAAGCCTTTTTCAATCCTTGCCAAGCTCTACAACGTAGTGGTAGTCAGCGTTACGTCCGTTGGCTACATCGTGGGCGGGCCGTATGAGGGTAAAAAAAGCGTGGGCTGTTCCCTCGCCGTCGATGCCCACGGGGTGCGTGCGCAGGGCACGTTCAATGAATTTGCCGGCCAGCTGGTGGTGGCCGACCTTGCCCGCCCTCACCGCCCCGAGCGCGGCACCGACATCGGCCTCATGCTACTGCGCAAAGGCTACCGCTTCGACCAACTGCCTTAAAATTATTATTTCCTTCCGCAATATTTCCTTTCCGTTTGACTACCAACCCACCCGCGGTGCCTCACAATCTGCCCTTGCTGTACGCCCCAATTCCTTTATACAGCCCCCTTATTTCCACCGCCATTGCTAACACAAGTACGCTCTCACGATTCTCTGGCCACCACAGATTTAGCGGCTGATTATCAGCGTTGCGGTCGGTGCGTGATGGACACAACTGCGCCGGGCATCACCTTCGATGCCGAGGGCACCTGCTCTTTTTGCGACGTCCACGACCGCATGGAAAAGGCTTTCCCGCTCGGCGAAGCCGGCCGCGCCACCGTGCGGCAGCAGGCCGAGGAGATGCGCCGAGCCGGCCGCAACCGCCGCTACGACTGCGTGGTGGGCGTGAGCGGTGGCCGCGACAGCACCTACACGCTCTGGTACTGCGTCACCCAGCTCAAGCTGCGCCCCTTGGCGGTGCATTTCAACGACGGTTTCGGCAACCCCGTGGCCGGCGAAAACATGGTGCGAACCTGCCAGCGCCTGAACGTGGAGCTGCGCACCATCACCTCGGACTGGCGCGAGTCGAAGGACCTGAAAATTGCTTTTTTGAAAGCCTCCGTGCCCGATATGGAGGAAGGCACCGACCTCGGCATTGCCACGGCCCTCTACGGCGTGGCCGCCAAAGAAGGCATCCGGCACTTGATTATCGGCCAGTCGTTCCGCACCGAAGGCATTGCCCCGCTGAGCTGGAATTTTTTGGATGGCCGCTACCTGCGGGCCGTGCATAAGCAGTTCGGCACGGTGCCGCTCCGGCGCTGGCAGCCCGCCGACCCTGGCTTCAATCTGGGTGTCAAGGAGATGTTCTACTACGCTTTCGTGCGACGCATCAAAACCGTGACGTTGCTGTATCATCTTGATTACGTGCGTACCGAGATTGACGAGCTACTGGTGCGCGAGCTGGCCTGGAAAAGCCCCGGCGCCCATTATTCCGACGACCTCTACCAGAGCCTGATTTACTACCTCAACCGCATCAAGTTCAACATCGACCGGCGGCTGTTCAACTATTCGGCGCTGGTGCGCTCGGGCCAGATGAGCCGCGAGATGGCCCTGCACCGCATTTCCGGCCTCAACTCCATCGAGGAAGAATCGGTGATTGCGCTCTGCATCAAGCGCCTGGGGCTCACGCGCGATGAGTTCGATGCCATTGTGACTGCTCCGGTGAAAACCTTCCACGACTATCCCAACAACTACGCGCTACTCAAGCTGTTGCGCGGCCCCATCAAGCTCATGAGCCGGCTCAACCTGATTCCCGAATCGGCTTATGATAAATACTTTAACTGCGGCACCTGAGCCACAAACGCAAAAAGAAAGGCCGGTTCCTGCGTGGGAACCGGCCTTTCTTTTTGCGCAAACATTACTGTTGACCACGTTAGGCGGCAATGTGCAGCCACTCTTTCTTTTCGAGCAGGCGCTCGCGGGTTTCGCGGTAGTCGGGGTCGTCCACACAACAGTCCACGGGGCACACGGCGGCGCACTGCGGCTCTTCGTGGAAACCCACGCACTCGGTGCATTTATCCGAAACGATGTAGTAGTACTCGTCCGAAACCGGGGTTTGGGGGGCCGTGCCCGCCACCACGGTGCCATCGGCGGCGGCCACTTCCTTCAGCGAGGTGCCATCGGCCCAGCGCCACTGCGCGCCGCCTTCGTAAATAGCGTTGTTGGGGCATTCCGGCTCGCAGGCACCACAGTTGATGCACTCGTCGGTTATCATGATGGCCATGGGGCGTCGGGGTTCGGGAGGTGAAGTGAGGAAACCAAAGCAGAACGAGGGAGCTTTACGTAAAACGCCCGCCCCGCGCCGTTCTTTGGGCCTGCAAAATTAATCAACAACGACTGGGTTTGCACGGTTTCAGCCAATTTTGCCGGGTAATCTTCCGCACGGGCCGCTTTGGTGGCCCGCGCCCTCCCCTTTTCTCATGAATCATTCCGAACGCTTAGCGGCTTTTGTGGCCCTCGGCCAGCGCCTCTCCACCCTTTCTGCCGACGAGTTGACCGCCCTGGCAGCCCGCGCCCGCAACCAGAACGCCTGGTTCGACCTGCCCAACGTGACGGCCGCCGTAGCCGGCATCGCCCACCTGCTGGCCGAAGCACCGCTGCGCCACTGGGCCGCCCGCTACCCGGCCGAGCCCACCACCGTGCGCCAGGTGGGCGTGGTGATGGCCGGCAACATTCCGATGGTCGGCTTCCACGACTTGCTGTGCGTGCTGCTCAGCGGCCATGTGCTGCTGGCCAAGCTCAGCGCCGACGACGCGGCGCTGATGACTTGGCTGATGGAGGAACTGACGAGCATCGAGCCGCGCTTTACGGACATTATCAAAGTGCTGCCGCGCCTGAACGCGGCCGACGCCTTCATTGCCACCGGCTCGGATAACACGGCGCGTTATTTTGAATTTTATTTTGGCCAGCGGCCCCACCTTATCCGGCGCAACCGGACCAGCGTGGCCGTGCTCACGGGCCAGGAAACCAGCGCGGAGCTGGCTCTGCTGGGGCCGGATATTTTCCAGTACTACGGCCTGGGCTGCCGCAACGTGAGCAAGCTGTTCGTGCCCGAAGGCTACGATTTTGTGCCCCTGCTCGATGCCCTGCAAGGGTTTGAGGGCATACTTAACCACCACAAATACAACAATAATTACGACTACAACAAGAGCATTCTGCTGGTGAATGCCGTGCCGCACTACGATACGGGTTTCCTGCTGCTCACGCGCAGCGCGGCGCTGGTGTCGCCCATCTCGGTGGTGCATTACACGGAGTACGCCAGCGAAATTGACCTCGTGGACCAGCTTACCGACGTGGCGGCCCAGACGCAGTGCGTGGTATCGGCCAGCGGGCGGTTTGCGGGCAGCGTGCCGTTTGGCAAAGCCCAGGCCCCCGGTGTGGACGAGTACGCTGACCGCGTGGACACGATGGAATTTCTGGCCCAGCTACCCTAGGAATTTCATCCAAAAATCAGACTTAAGCAGGTAATTTATCGTTTGGATAGACTAAGGAAGCCTCTTTGCTTCCGGCTCCTCCACCCACCCGATTTCCATTTATCGCCATGTCTTTTACCTATTCCGCTGATACCGTTGAGATTATTGAGAAGGAAGAAATAACCAGCATGCAGTTCGGCCCAGCCGATGTGCTGTCCAACGAAGCTGACCGCCAACGCCGCCGCGCCGACGCCGACCGTGCCGTGACCCTGGGCAATGCCTACCACGGCAAGCTTGACATCTATTTCCAGACGGCCGACGGCGCTACCAAGCGTGTGGCCACCACCATCTGGGCCGCCGATGCGGAGCATCTCACACTGAAATCGGGGTCCTCGCTGCCGTTGCGAGCCGTGCTGGGGTTCGATTTTTACTAGCCAACAATTATACTGCATTAGAATAAGGAACGGTCATGCCGAGCGCAGCCGGAGCATCTCTACCGGGGGAGTAAATGATTACTCTTGCGGTAGAGATGCTCCGGCTGCGCTCGGCATGACCGTTTTCTATTTGTAGCTTCCGCGTTTATTTCGCCACCAGGTGCTGGAGCGTACGCTCAATCATGGTATCGACCACGGCCCCGGCATTCTCGGCGAATTCGCCGGTGGCGCGGTTGGCCACGATGGCGTTCAGCGATAATACTTCGTGGCCCAGCAGGCGGCCCAGGGAATAATAGCCCGCCGTTTCCATCTCAAAGTTGCTGAGGCGGAATTCGCCTTCGCCGCTCTGATGGCGGAAATTCTGGAGGCGTGAGATGTAATCTGGCTGGCGCAGGGGCAGGCGCAGGCTGCGGCCCTGCGGCCCGTAGAAGCCGGGGCAGGTGAGCGTGTTGCCCATCGTCATGCCGGCTCCCAGCTGCTCGCGCAGCAGGTCGGAGCCGCGCACCACGTAGGGCGTGAAGGGCAGCCCCAGGCTCTTTTGCAGCTCGGTGGCCACTTCGGTTTCGAGGCCGGTTTCCATGAGGGGGTAGAACTGCATGAGGCTGTCGAGGCCCACGGCGTGCTCGGTGGCCAGCATCGTGCCGATGGGCACATCGGCCTGCAAGCTGCCGCTGGTGCCCAGCCGGATGATGCGCAGGCTCAGGCGCTCCTCGGCGGGACGCACTTCGCGGGCCATGAAATCGATGTTGACCAGCGCGTCAAGCTCGTTCATCACGATGTCGATGTTGTCGGTGCCCATGCCGGTGCTGAGCACGGTGAGGCGCTTGCCGCGGTAGTAGCCCACATGGGTCACAAATTCGCGGTGCGTGGTTTCAAACTCCACCGAATCAAAATGCCGGCTCACCTGGGCCACCCGCGCCGGGTCGCCCACGGTGAGGATGGTGTCGGAGATGTGGTCGGGCAGCAGGTTGAGGTGGTAAATGCTGCCGTCGGGGTTGAGGATGAGTTCGGAATTGGGAATCATGGGAGGGAATTATAAATGTTGAATTATGCATTAAAAATTAAGAATGCACCAGGCAGCCGGACTATTCCATTGACTGAGTGTGAATTCACAATTACTAATTTTTAATGCATAATTAAGCCTTAGCGTAGGAAGCCAGGCCCTGGGCGGGGTTGTAGTGGTTGCTGAGCTTGGGGTAAGTGCCAGTGCCGTCGTACACGCGCTTGTCGGGGTGGGCGGCGCAGGCATCGGAGCAGGCCCCTTGCAGGGTGGTGCCGCAGGCTTCGCAGAGCGGCAGGTGGGCGTTGCAGTGCGGATTGGCGCAGTTGATGAGGCGGGCGCTGGGCTGCTGGCAGTGGTGGCAGCGCGAAATCACGGTGGGGTTCACGCGGTTCACGTCCACGGCCACGCGGTTGTCGAACACGTAGCACTGGCCGTCAAAATCCTCGCCCCCGGCCTCGATGCCGTACTTGATGATGCCGCCGTGCAACTGGTACACGTTCTCAAAACCCTGCTCCAGAAGGTAGGCGCTGGCTTTTTCGCACTTCACGCCGCCGGTGCAGTAAGTCAGGATTTTCTTATCCTTGAATTCCCTGAGGCGCTCGACGCGCTCGGGGAAGTCGCGGAAGTTTTCCATATCCAGCGTCACGGCGTCCTTAAAACGGCCGAGGTTGTACTCATAGTCCGAGCGCACGTCCACCACCACTACGTCGTCGCGGTCCTTCAGCGCCCGGAATTCTTCGGGTGAAAGGTGCTGGCCGGTTTTTTCGTGCGGCTTCATGGTGTGCAGGCTGCTATGCACAATTTCCGGCTTCACCCGCACGTGCAGCTTCTGGAAGGTGTGGGCTGCCACCTCGTCAACCTTAAACTCCAGGGCGGCGAAGCGTGGGTCGGCTTTCACGGCCGCCATATAGGCGGCGCAGCTTTCGTGCGTGCCCGATACCGTACCGTTCAGCCCCTCGGCCGCCACGATGATCCGCCCGCGCAAGTCCAGCGCCAGGCACAAGCGGTGGTGCTCGTCGCGGAACTGCTCGGGGTTGTCGAGCGGCGTATAGCAGTAATAAAGAAGAACCTGATACATGTTCAATTAAAAATTAAAAATTATGAATTAAGAATTAAGAATTTTTTCACTAGCTGCGGCTTCATTACTTTCCGTACCGCCTGCCAATTTTTAATTCATAATTCTTTATTTTTAATTACACTTTAACCGCCGGGTTGCCGAACACCGTCTGGCCGTTCGCCACGTCGGCCACTACCACGGAGCCGGCCCCAACGCGGGCTTTGTCGCCGATTTTTACGCCGGCCACTACTACCGCGCCGGCTCCGATGAAGGCTTGCTCGCCCACTTTCACATCGGCCCCGAGCAGGGCACCGCTGCCCAACTGGGCGTAATCGCCCACGGTGGCGCGGGCTTCTACCACGGCATTGGCCCCCACCAGGCAACCATCGCCGAGGGTGGCGGTGGCGGCCACCACGGCGTTGGGGCCGATGTAGTTGCCGTGGCCCAGGGTGGCATGGTTCGACACGCTGGCCCGCTCGTGAATGGCATTGACGGGCACGGCTTCGTACTCGGTGCGCAGCATCTGGGTGAGGCTGCGGCGGCTGGCGGTGTCTTCGGTGGCCACGAAAACTTCGCACTTTTTGCCCAGCAGCTTCAGCAGCTCGCCGTCGTCGGTGTTGCCCATCACGGGCACGTCGAGCAGCTCGGTGCCTTGCAGCTTCTTATCGTCGTCGAGCATGCAGTACACGACCACGTCGTTGGAGAGAAAAGCGTCGAGGGCGGCGGTGCCCACGGTTTGGGCACCAAGAATGATAACGGGGTTTTCCATGGAGGGAATTCAGATGAGGAAGGCCGGGCCGGCCGGCCGCAAATTGCGCCGCTGCCCGGCCCGGCGGTGCAAAGGTACGGCATGCGCCGCAGGGGCAGTTTCGCAAGAATGCACAGGCCGGGCCGACGGTTATTTCTCCCGAAACCCGAGCCGCCGCAGCGCTGCGGCCGCGTAGTCGTTTTGCAGCAGCAGCAGCACCAGATACGGCATGAGGTCGCTGCGGTAGCGGTGCAAGGAGCCCAGGTTGGGCGTGGTTAGCCCCATCAAAGCAGCCAGCACGACGCAGAAAATCACCAGCCCCAGCCCCAGCACAAACGGCAGATGCCCCGCCCGGCCCCGCACCGCGCCCACGGCGGCCACTATCAGCAAGAGCAGCAAGAGCAGGTTTTCGGCTCCGGCGGCGGCCAGCCGTGGCTCGCGGGCCTCGCCCAGATAAGGGCGCGTAAGGGTATTGGCCACCGCCAGCGGGGCATAGCTCAGCACGCTCTCCAGCGTGGGGCGCAGGTCGGGGTACTCAAAATGGGGCCGCCCCACCAGGTTGGGCAGGTCGGAAGTATAGACGCGCACCACCTGATTGGTGAATTTATTTACGCTGAACGCCACGCTGAGCTGCTGGGCCAGCCACAGGCCAGAGCCCAGCACAGCCAGCAGCGCCAGAGCCTGCGCCCAGCGGGGCCGCGCCAGTCCGCGCACTTGCAGGCCCCGCACCAGCGCCAGCCCCACCAGCACCGCCAGCAGCGGCGCGGCAAAAAAGTAGCGCATTTTGAAATGGACAAAAGCCAATGCCACCACCGCCAGCCACCAGCCGGCCCGGTGCCACCAAGCGGCGGGCGGCCGCCCCCCCGGCTCACCATACAGCCGCTCCAGCACCAACGCGGTCAGCCACGCCCCGCTGCCCACCAGCAACGACTCCTTGCTCAGCCCTGCGGCCCAGAACCACACCGATGGCCACAGCAGAAATGCCACCGCGCCGGCCCCGGCCGGCGTATGCGGAAATACGCGGGCCAGCACCCGCACCAGCTGCCAGCAGCTCACGAAGGCGAACAGGCTCAGATACAAACCATTCAGCCAGCCTGTTCCGCCCGAGGCCAGATTCAAAAAAGCCAGCACTTTGATGAAGAACCAGGTGTTGGAAAGCCCTTGGTAGACAGCCGTGTAGTATTTGAAATGGATAAGCGTGACGGCCTGCGTAAGCGTCTGCCACGCCCGGCCCGGGTGCGCCCACAGTTGCGCCGTGATGGGCTGGCTCAGGTCGCTCATAAATTTGGCATCGAGCTGCAAATGCCAGTTCCGGGCCAGCCCCACGGCTACGCGCACACCCAGGCCGGCCACGAGCGCGGCCCGCCACCAGCCCGCCGGAGCCTCACGCCACTGCCGCCGCAGCCACGGCAGCAGGCTGGCCAGCAGGGCCGCATTGAGCAAAATGGCCAGCATTATTTTCACCGGGCCACGCGAGGTTGTTGCACCAAGCGACTGCCGATGGCGCAGTGCAAGCAGCGGCGCGGCGCGCAGTAGCTTTTGTGCAGTGCCAGCAGCCCTTGGGAGTCGGCGGCCGTGCGGTGTGCGAAGCCCAGCGCCTCGTACACGTCGGTGTACTGGTTGTGCTCAGCCGGCAGCTCGCTCAGCAGGGCCACGCTGCTTTCAACCAGCGCGGGCTGGCCTACGTGCCGGGCGTAGGCCACGCGCAGCGGCACCACCACGTTGGTGATGAGCAGGTCGATGCTAGTTTTGCCCAAACCCGGCACCTTGCCCGGCCGACCGGGCCGGAAGTGCGCCCGCCAATAGGCCGGCGCGGGGGCCTGAAAAAACTCCTCCAGCGCGGCCACGCTTTGGGCCGTGAGCAGGGCATCGAACAATGCCGGCCGGGCGTGCAACAGGCCCGCCAACTGGCCTAGCCGCACGGGCGGAAAATTGGCCGGCCGCAGGCGCAGGTAGTTCCACTCGTGTACGACCAGCGCGGCATCCGCCAGCTTGTACTTATGCCGCAGAAACTCGTATTCCTGCCTCAGGTCCCGGATGTAGTCATCGGCGGCAGTCTCCTCATTTTCAATCAGAAACCCGGCCTGCCCGAACAGCAAGGCTTCGAGCTGGCGCTGGTCGTGGCGGTGGCGGCGCAGCACGCTTAGCGGCAGGGCTTTGGCCAGGCGGGCCAGCGGTTCACTGTTCTTCTGGAAGCCGAACGCGGCCATGAGCGCGTGGTAGGCGGTGGCTTCCCAGTCCTGGCCGAGGTGCTGGTGCAGGGCCATCACGTCGTCGGCCTTGCGCTCCACGCGCTCCAGCAGGGCGCGCTCGGTCATCATTGTGCGGGTGATTTCGGGCACCAGATGCAGCAGCGGCGCACAGGGCAAGGACGCGGCGGCGGGCGCTTCTACCAAGGCCTGGTAGCGGGCCAGCAGCTCGGGGGCGAGGCGGGTTTGAAGGGCCAGGGCGGGAATCAGGCTGCCGTTGGTGCGGGCCACATCGGCATCGTGCTGGCCCACTACGTGCAGAATTACCTGGTCGTATTTAGGGTCGATTTGGTGGTTATGGCGGGACCAGTCGGAGGCGCGGAGGTGGATTTCCACGGCCCCATTCCACTCTACTTCGCCCACGCGCAGGCGGGCGTTCAGGAAATCGGGACCGGCGTCGGCGTTGCGGTGGCCGGGTTTCAGCACCTGGATTTCCTCGCCTTCGGCCGTGCGCAGGTCGGCCTTATCAAAATACTGGTGCTGCCAGACGTAGTGGAGGAAATCTTCGTGCATGGCTGCAAATTAGTTGTCAGTTGCTGGTTATCCGTTGTCGGCGGTAAAACTGACTACCGCACAAAGTAGAAGCGGCCCGCCTCTTTCGAAGCGGGCCGCAGCATTCATCGGCCCAACAGCCGACAACCAACAACTGATAACTAATTAATTAGCGCAGGTCCACCACCTTCACACCCTTGTACTTGGCCTTGTCGAAGGCGAATGTACTGGCATCGGTGGGCGGATTGGGCTTGAAGTTCTTGATGAGAAAAGTGTACTGGTTGCCACTCTTCTTGAAGACCTGCCAACTCTTAATTGAGGTATCTTTTTTGCGCACTTTCAGGCGCACTTTGAACACGTCATTCTGGCGGTTTTCGGGGGCTAACTCAATCACGTCGAGCGGCTCACCGCCTTCCGTCACCTGCTGCACGTAGGTGTATTTGTAGCCCTTTTTATACATCGTGTAAATCTGGGAGGGCGACATTTCCTGCGTGTCGGGGTCTGCGTCGGAGATATTGACCTCGTTTTCGTTCTTCAAGTAGGTCCAGGTAGTTTTGCCGTCGGTGATGACCTCCTGGCCGCTGATTTTGAGGCGGAATTTCTGGCCGCTCACCACGATATCGCCGTTGATGTTCTGCTTCACTTTGGCGCTGGGATTTTCCAGCGTCTGGGTGAAAGTAGCCTGAAATGCTTTCAGCGCCTGGTATTTGGCGCTCATCTGGTCGAGGATTTTACCGGCTTTGGGGTCTTGCTGGGCGGCGGCGGGCAAAGCCAGCGAAACCGCGAGCAGCAGGAAGGAAATTGATTTTTTCATTAGAAGAGGAGAGTTCAAAAGGCGCTTGTGCGGGGCTTGGAAAGCCTGATACGGATTTCGTTTAACAAACGTCCGGCCAAAATCCCAATGAAGCATCGATGAAGGGAAAAAAGTAGCGTAAGCTTTAGCCTCCGACGAGCGGAGCGGGTATCGGTAACCGTTTTGTTGGCTGCGTCTTTATCCGCTCCGCTCGTCGGAGGCTCAAGCTTGTGCTACTTCATCGAGTTCAACAACTGCTCCAACTGGTACTCGTCGGGAATGAGCACGTCGCGGGCCTTGCTGCCCTCAAACGGACCCACGATGCCGGCGTGCTGGAGCTGGTCGATGAGGCGGCCGGCCCGGTTGTAGCCCAGCTTCAGCTTGCGCTGGAGTAGGCTGGTGCTGCCCTGCTGGTGCAGCACGATGCAGCGGGCCGCGTCCTCAAACATGGAGTCGCGCTCCGAGGGGTCCATTTCTTCGTTGCCGCTGCCAGCGTCGCCGTCGGCCCCGGCCACTTCGGGCAGCAGGTAGGCATCGGAATAGCCCTGCTGCTCGCCGATGAAGTCGCAGACGCGGTCCACTTCCGGCGTGTCGATGAAGGCGCACTGCACCCGAATCAGGTCGGAACCGGCCGAGAACAACATGTCGCCCTGGCCGATGAGCTGGTCGGCGCCGCCGGTGTCCAGGATGGTGCGCGAGTCGATTTTGCTGGTCACCTTAAAGGAAATCCGGCAAGGGAAGTTGGCCTTGATGATGCCGGTAATCACGTTCACCGAGGGGCGCTGGGTGGCCACGATGAGGTGAATGCCGATGGCGCGGGCCAGCTGGGCCAGGCGCGCAATGGGCGTTTCCACTTCCTTGCCGGCCGTCATCATCAGGTCGGCCAGCTCGTCGATGACCAGCACGATGAAGGGCAGGAAGCGGTGACCTTTCTTGGGGTTGAGTCGGCGCTCGATGAACTTGGCGTTGTATTCCTTCAGGTTACGGCAGCCGGCTTCCTTCAGGAGGTCGTAGCGCCGGTCCATCTCCATGCAGAGCGAGTTCAGCGTGTTCACCACCTTCTTAGTATCGGTGATGATGGCCTCGTCGGTGTCGGGCAGTTTGGCCAGGTAGTGGCGCTCAATCTTGTTGAAGATACTCAATTCCACCTTCTTGGGGTCCACGAGCACGAACTTCAGCGTGGCCGGGTGGCGCTTGTAGAGCAGCGAGGCCAGAATTACGTTCAGGCCAACGGACTTGCCCTGGCCCGTGGCCCCGGCCATGAGCAGGTGGGGCATCTTGGCCAGGTCAGCCACGAACACCTCGTTGGTAATGGTGCGGCCGAAGGCAATGGGCAGGTCCATTTCGGTGCGGGCGAACTTCTCCGAGCCCAGCACTGAGCGGATGCTCACCATTTCTTTCTTGGCGTTCGGTACCTCGATACCGATGGTGCCCTTGCCCGGAATGGGCGCGATGATGCGGATGCCCAAAGCGGCCAGGCTCAGGGCAATGTCATCTTCCAGTGCCTTGATTTTGGAGATGCGAACCCCCGCCTCGGGCACGATTTCATAGAGCGTGACCGTGGGCCCGATAGTGGCCTTGATGCTGGCGATGCTGATGCCGTAGTGCCCCAGCGTCTCCACGATGCGGTCCTTGTTGGCTTCGAGTTCCTCCTTGGTTACCTGGGCTTTGGCGATGCCGTAGTCGTTGAGCAGTTCCAAGGTGGGGAACTGGAAGCGGGAAAGCTCCAGGGTGGGGTCGTAGTTGCCGGCGGGCATGGCGTCGGGGTCTTCATCCTCATCGGCCACGGCGGCGATGTCGGCCCCGGCGTTGGGGTCGAGGTCGTCGCGGCCGGGCGTTACGAGCTCCAGCGGGCGCGGCGTGGGCAGCGGGACGCGGGGCGCGGGCAAGGGTGCGTCGCCATCGGCCAAATCAGCCAGCGAAAGCGGCGTGGGAATGGTGGACGCGGGCACGCTCGGCGCGACGGCCAGTTCTTCCTCTGCCGTGGGCATTTCGATGGAAAACGACGGGCCGGAGACGGCCAGCGGTAGCGCGGCGCCTACCGTTGAAGCGGCAGTAGCGGCAGCAGTAGCCGCGCCCGCAGCAGCCATAGCGGCCGGCGTAACTACTGCGCCGGCCACGGCCAGCGGCAGGCCCGCGCCGGGCCGGGGAGCGGGCTCGTATTCCTTTACGAATGCCTGGGCTTCATCCGTCTCGTCATCCGCATTAAGCTCCAGAGCCGGACCGGTTGCCTGCATTCCTCCAGCGGCAACCGTAGCGGAAGACGTAGCCGTAGCTTCCGGCGCGACCGGGCGGGTCTTGAGCGTCATAGCCGGGGCGGCGGGCGCGGGAGTGAGCTGAATCGCGGCGGCCTGCTCGGCGGCGATTTCGGCTTCCAGCTCGGCGTCTTCGTCGGCATCGTCCTCGGTGCTGAGGCTGCGGAAGCGGCCCAGGTTGAGGCTGGTAACGTTGAAGAAAAACACCACGAACGAAATCAGGGCGAAGGCCAGCAGCAGTACCGTGCCCCAGCCAATGAGGCTATCGAGCCAGGAAGCGGCCTCAAAGCCCACGCCGCCGCACAAGAAATCGAGGCGGTGGGCCAGCCCGGGGTCGGCCCCCGGCGCAGCCAGCGACACCACCACGTAGCCCATCAACACGCTCAGCCAGGCCATCGTGAACAGGCCCAGGGCCAGTACGTAGCTCACCGAAACCGGCGCGGTGCGGAACACAATCTTATACCCCAGAAAAAACACGATGGGAATTAGGGCAAACGCCGCCACGCCAAACAGCTTGTAGATGAACAGCTCGGCGGCCCAGGCCCCGAGCAGGCCCAGCCAGTTGTGCGATTCGGCCCCGGCTTCCTTCACCGGCAGGGTGCTCATGGCCCCCACCACGCTCTGGTCGGCGTGGCCGGTGAAGAGGAAGGAGGTGAAGGCGATGGTGAGGTAGAGGCTGCCCAGCAGCAGCCCGAAGCCCACGAAGAGATGAAAGCGGCGGTCGCGCAGCAGGCTCAGCAGGTTGCCTACGCCGGGCAGGGTGCCGCGCGGGGCGCGGGGCGGCTTGGCGGGTTTAGCCGCTGGGGCCTGGGCGGCGCGGGCGGCTTTGGGCACGTTGGCGGCGGCTTGGCGGGGCTCCGGGCGGGCGGCGGGGGCGGGCTCGGGGGCCGGCGCGTTGGGGCGCGGCTCGTTGCGGCGGTTGGCCCGGGGCTCGTTCGGGCGGTTAGCCGAGGGGCCGGCGGGAGGGTTTGTATAACGATTATCGGCCATTCGACGGGTGCAGAAAGGTCAAATTTACACAATGCGGGCGGTAAACGGACGGATGAGTTAAATCGGGGTATCGGAACGACAACTCCCCTCCTCAGATAAGGAGGGGATGTTTCCGCGCAGCGGAAACGGGGGTGGTTGAATTCGTTGAACGACTTGGGGCGGTGTTGTTCGAGTATCGTTCAACGAGTTCAACCACCCTCATTCAGCTTGGTGGCTGAACATCCCCTCCTCAGATGAGGAGGAGAGTTTCGCTCCCTCCCCCACCCCACCCCACCCTAGCTGCGCGGATGAAACTCGGTGATGACCTGCCGCAGGAAGTCCCGGTCCAGGTGCGTGTAAATCTCGGTAGTCGTGATGCTGGCGTGGCCCAGCATCTCCTGCACGGCGCGCAGGTCGGCCCCGCCTTCTATCAAATGCGTGGCGAAGGAATGGCGCAGCGTGTGCGGGCTGATGGTTTTGCGCAGGCCCGCCTGCTCGGCCAGCTTCTTGAGGGTGGTGAACACGGTGATGCGCGAGAGCGGCCGGCCATTCTTGCTCAGAAAGGCGAAATCTTCGCTGCCGGGCTTGATGTCCAAATGCCCGCGCACGCCGCTGAGGTAGAAGTTGAGGTGCTTGAGGGCTTCGCGGCCCACGGGCACGAGGCGCTCCTTGTTGCCCTTGCCCACCACTTTCATGAAGCCTTCGTCGACGTAGATGTTGCTCAGGCGCAAGTCGCAGAGCTCGCTCACGCGCAGGCCGGAGGAGTAGAGCACTTCGAGCAGGGCGCGGGTGCGCAGGCCTTCGTCGGTGCTCAGGTCGATGGCGGCCAGCAGCTGCTCCACTTCGGGGTAGCTGAGGGTGTCGGGCAGGTGGCGGCCGGTTTTGGGGGCTTCTAGGGTGTCGGTGGGGTCGAGCTTGAGCAGGTCTTCCATGATGAGGAAGCTGAAAAACGCCTTCAGGCCCGAGAGGGTGCGGGCCTGCGAGGTGGCGCTCAGGCCCAGCCCTTGCAGGGTGTTGAGAAATTCGCGTAGCACCTCGGTGCTCACCTGCGTGGGGCCGAGGTGCAATTTCTGGATGATGAGAAACTGCTGAAGCTTGGTGATGTCGCGCACGTAAGCTTCTACCGAATTGGGCGAGAGGGATTTTTCGAGGCGCAGGTAGCCGTCGAATTGTTTGAGGGCAAGGGGCCAGGTCATGGGTTGCGGGAGGATTTTCGAGGTTCAAAGAACGTCATGCAGCGCGCAGCGAAGCATCTTTACCGCCAGCACTAACTCATTCGATTGGATTACTGACTGCGGTAAAGATGCTTCGCTGCGCGCTGCATGACGTTCTTTTGTATTCAACCCCCATACCTTCTCCCCGCCCCTACGCATGGACATCCTAATCATCAACGGCCCCAACCTCAACCTGCTCGGCCGCCGCGAGCCCGGCATCTACGGCAACCGCTCGTTCGAAGACTTTTTCCCCGAGCTTGAAGAAGCCTTCCCGCAAGTGAAGCTCACGCAGTTTCAATCCAACCACGAGGGAGCGATACTGGATAAGCTGCACGAAGTCGGCTTCATTCACCACGGCATTATATTAAATGCCGGGGGCTACACCCACACCAGCGTGGCCCTGGCCGATGCCGTGGCCGCCATCAGTGCGCCCGTGGTGGAGGTGCATCTGAGCAACCTGCACGCCCGCGAGGACTTCCGCCAGAAAAGCCTGTTTGGGCGGCACTGCGCGGGCAGCATCAGCGGCTTCGGGCTGGAAAGCTACCGGCTGGCCGTGCAGTGGTTCGTGAACCAGACGCCCAAGCGCGTGGGCTTTCGGGTGTAAAAAGCTTCCGAACACCCCATCTGGTACTGCAAACGGTCTTCCCACCGTTACGAACAGTCTGGATAATGTTCGGAAGGGTGGGGAAAGTGTTTGAAGGACCGGGCAAGTTGTTCGATACACCGAAAGCTAGTAGCGAACCGTTGAGCAGTGCGCCCGCCGGTTCCAAAATCGTTCTTCCGGCGGTTGGCCCAGCCGCTACCTTTGCGGTGGCGGTGCCCCTCTCCTTTAGCCTTTCTCGTTCATGTATACTTTCAATCCCGGGCCTTCGGCCGTATATCCCGCCGTTCGGCAGTACCTCACCGATGCCTTTGACGAGGGCTGGCTCTCGGCCCCGCACCGCTCCGAAAAGGTGACCGCCCTGGTGCGCCAGGCCGTGGCCGACCTCAAAACCAAGCTCAACGTGCCGCAGGACTACACGGTCCTGTTCACGGGCTCGGCCACCGAGTGCTGGGAAATTCTGGCCCAGAGCCTCACCCCGCGCCGCTCGTTCCATCTTTATAACGGCGACTTTGGCGAGAAGTGGTTCAAGTACGCCCAGGCCATCCGGCCGGCCAGCACAGGCCTGAGCTTCGGGCTCGATGAACTGCCCGACGTGGCCAGCCTGCCCTTCGCCCCCGACGATACCGACCTGGTGTGCATCACCCAGAACGAAACCAGCACAGCCACCCAGCTCCGCGAAGGCTTCATCCTGAACCTCTACAACCGCCTCGGCGGGGCGTTGCTGGCCGTGGATGCCACCAGCTCGCTGGCCGGCCTGAACCTGAAATACATCAAGGCCGACATCTGGTACGGCTCGGTGCAAAAGTGCTTTGGGCTGCCCGCCGGCCTGGGCGTGATGATTTTGTCGCCCCGCGCCGTGGCCCAGGCCAAACTCGTGAACGACCGCGCCCACTACAACGGCCTGCCCGCCATGCTGAGCCAGATGCTCAACCATCAAACCAACTACACGCCCAACGTGCTGGGCATTTACCTGCTCAGCCGCGTGCTGGCCGACCGCGAGCCCATCAAAACCGTGCATCAGCACCTCGCCGACCGCGCCGAAAAGCTCTACGCCTTCTTCGAGCAGGCCACCCCGCTCACGCCCCTCATCCACAACTACGAAACCCGCTCCACCACCGTCATCGGCCTGCGCGGCGAGGCCGGATTGATTGAAGAAATCAAAGCCAAAGCCAAGGAAGCCGGCCTGCAGCTGGGCAGCGGCTACGGCCCGCTGAAAAACACCACCATCCGCATCGCCAACTTCCCCGCCGTGCCCGATGCTGCCATGGAAGCCCTGGTACAGTTTTTCGCCAAGGAGTATCCGGGATAAAATAATTATGAATTAAAAATTATGAGTTATGAATTGGGGTTTGGCTTGCTTCGCGGGCTTCCTGTTCAGCACCTAATTCATAATTGATAATTCGTAAATCATAATTAAATCAGATGTTCTCCCTCCAGCAAATCTTCTCTGTCACGCTCACGCTGTTTGCCGTTATTGACATCATCGGCTCCATCCCGATTATCATTCAGATTCGGCAGCGCGAGGGACAGATTAAAGCCGAGCTGGCAACCATCGTGGCGGGCTGCCTCATGGTGGCTTTCCTGTTCCTGGGCCAGAGCATCCTGCGGTTGTTTGGGGTCGATAACGAGAGCTTTGCACTGGCCGGCGCGGTCATTATCTTCCTCATCGGACTCGAAATGATACTTGGCATCCAGCTTTTTCATTCCGACCTCACGGCCAGCACCGGCTCCATTGTGCCGCTGGCGTTTCCGCTCATCACCGGGGCCGGCACCATGACCACGCTGCTCTCGCTGCGCGCCGCCTACACGCTGCCCAACATCCTGGTCGGCATTATGCTCAACCTTGTATTTGTCTACGCCGTGCTCAAAACCAGCCCCTGGATTGAGCGCAAGCTCGGCAAAGCCGGCGAGGACGTGCTGCGCCGGGTGTTCGGCGTCATTCTGCTGGCCATTGCCATCAAGTTATTCAAGGCTAATTTTTAAGATGATTCACCTGTTCACCGACGGCTCGGCGCGCGGCAACCCGGGCCCGGGCGGCTACGGCGCCATCCTGCGCTACGGCCCCCACGAGAAGGAGCTCACCCAGGGCTTCCGCCACACCACCAACAACCGCATGGAGCTGCTGGCCGTGATAGTCGGCCTCGAAGCCGTGACCAATCCCGCCCTGCCCATCCGCGTCGTCTCCGATTCCAAATACGTGGTCGATGCCGTGGAGAAAAAGTGGGTGTTCGGCTGGGCCGCCAAAGCCGATTTCGGCAAAAAGGCCAATGAGGACCTGTGGCGGCGCTTCCTGCGCATCTACAAGCAGCGCACCGTCAGCTTCCACTGGATAAAAGGCCACGCCGGACACGCCGAAAACGAACGCTGCGACGTGCTGGCCGTGCAAAGCGCCCTGGGCAAAGGGCTGCTGGTGGATGAGGGGTATGAAGCAGTAGCGCGGACTTTGTAGTCCGCGTCCCTGCACAGTTCGCTATTGCCACACCAGACGCGGACTACAGAGTTCGCGCTACTTTATGCCCAACGACTACTTCCAGTTCCAGCAGTTCCGAATCGAGCAGGCCAATTGCGCCATGAAGGTGAGCACCGACGCCTGCCTGCTGGGCGCGGCGGCCGACCTCACCGGGGCCACGCGCCTGCTCGACATCGGTACCGGCACCGGGCTGCTGGCCCTTATGGCCGCCCAGCGCTACCTCACCGTCAAAATCGAAGCGGTAGAGATTGATGCGGTGGCGGCAGCCCAGGCGGCAAGCAATGCGGCGGGTAGCCCGTGGGCTGAACGCATCGAAATACGGGCCATGAGTTTGGCCGAGTATGCCGCCACGCACCCCGCGCCATTTAGCCACATTATTTGCAACCCGCCGTTTTTCCGGCAGTCGCTGCGCTCGCCGGATGCGGCCCGCACCACGGCCCGCCACGAGGCGGCCGGCTCCCTTTCTTTTGAAGCAGTAGTGGCTTTCGCGGCGGAGTTTCTATCGTCGGCAGGCTTGCTCACCGTGCTGCTGCCGCCCCCGGAGATGCGGGCGTTTGAGCAGGCGGCTGCCGCAGTGGGGTTGCTCCCGGCCACGCGGCTGGTGGTGCGGCACCGGCCCGGCAGCAAAGCACTCCGGCACATCACCGGCTTTCGGCGCGGGGCGGGGGCTTTGCGAGAAACGGAGTTGATTATCCGAACAGCGGAAAACGAGGCCGAGTATTCGGCGGAGTTTCGGGCGTTGCTCGCGGGGTTTTATTTGGCGCTGTAGCGCGGACTTTGTAGTCCGCGAGTAAGCTCGTTGGATTCGCGGACTACAAAGTCCGCGCTACTTCACGCGCTAAATGAGCCCGGCCAGCAGGCCTAGCTTTTCGCGGTGCAGGCTATCAAGCAAATCAGCCTCCAACGTCCCAAATTCTGCCGCCAGATAGTGCCGCTGCACGCGCCCATCCACCAGCACCGAGATTTCATCGCAGGTTTCGGTGAGCGCGCCCAGGATGTGCGAGGTGAGCAAAATGCCTGTGCCCCGCTCGCGCAGGCGCTTCAGAATGGCCTTTAGTAGCAGGTTGGCTTCGAGGTCGAGGCCATTATAAGGCTCGTCGAGAATGAGGTAGCTGAATTGCTGCACCAGCAGCGCGAGCAGGGCCAGCTTCTTGCGCATGCCGGCCGAGTATTCATCGGCATACTGGTCGAGGGGCAGTTCCAGTAGCTGGTTCCAGCCGGTGAAATCGACCACGGGCCGGCCCCGCGCCTGCAGGCAGAATTCCAGGTACTCGCGTCCGGTGAGGCGCGGGTAGAAATATGGCTCGTAGGGCAGCAGCCCGCAATGCTCGCGCACCGCTGGGCCAGCCGTGTCGCGGATGGTGCCGGCAAAGTCGTTTTCCAGGCCGTAGAGGCAGTTGATGAGCGTGGTTTTACCCGCGCCGTTGGCCCCCACCAGCCCGTGAATGGTACTGGGAAGCAGGTTCAGGCTGACATCATGCAGCACGACATGCGGGCCATAAGCCTTGCGCAGATTAAGAATTTCCAGCATACCGCAAGTCCGTTAAGAGTTAAAATTGGAAGGAGTTTTTAACTCTTAACTCCTAACTCTCGACTGCTAACTCTTAACTCCCCCAGCACCGCCCGCAGCCGCCTTCGGCTTTGCCAAGTCAATCCACCCACCGCCACCAGCAACAGTACCGGGTACACGGGGTGGGCAAAGAGCGTGAGCGCCACGCCCACCACCAGCGCCTGCGTGGTGCGAATGTGCGTGGCGTTGGGATAGAAAGCGTATTTAGTGAGAATCAGCAGCGCCACCAGACCCAGCCAGAACGCGGCCACCGCCCCCGCCCCGCCCACGCCCGCCGGCCCCGCCGCCAGCAGTCCGAAAAACGGCGCGGCCGTGAGCGCCGCGTAGCCCACGCCCAGCCCCAGCCGCCGCCGCAGAAACTGCTCCGGCGTGCGGGCCGCCAGCACCAGCATGGTCACCGGCTCGGGGGTGCCGTAGCTGGCCAGCAGCACCAGCAGCCATCCCACCAGCGCCACGCCCGGCCCCAGCGGCGAGGCGTGTTGCCACACTGCCCCGGCCAGCAGCACCGGCCAGGCCCACAGCCCCCCGGCGCGCAGGCCGCCCACCCATTCAAACGCCTCGCTCCGAAACAGGCTGCGGGCGCGGTGCCGGGTGCTCCGGTTGTCACGGGCCGCAGACAGCAGCGCCGCCAGCGGGGCCAGCGCCAGCGTCAGCAAAGCCGCGCTCCAGTCGTGAAAACCGGCCAGCACCACCGCTACAGGCAGCGCCAGTAGCAAGTACTCCACCGCCAGCCAGCGCCGAAAGTGCGGCGCGCTGATGAAGAGAAACTGCAAATCGGTCCGATGCCGATGGGCCGAAGCCAGCGTCAGAAACGTCACCAATGGCACAGCCCACTGCCCCACCGGGTGCATTGCGGCCAGCACCAAGCCCCGGCCCACGGCCGCCAGCAGCACCGGCACCAATAGCGCCAGCCGGAGCCCGCCGATTTCGCGGAGCAGCCGGCCCAGCAGACGGACGCGTAGCGTGAGATAAGAGTTGAGGGGCGACATGAGCGGCAGCAACGACGGCGGCGGCGAAGCTATTGCCTCCGGCCGTGTTTTGGCGGGGAGGGGGTGTTTCATCCTGCGTGGTGAGGGGGCCGCCTTGGGCGGGGTGCGGCGGGGCCTTACCTTCGGGGCTTTTCCGCGCTAGTCATTTCTCCGCTCCATGTCTGAACCTGTTCTTTACCTGCCCCAAGCGTTTGACGACGGCCTCGCCGCCCTCATCACCGACGGCAAAACCGAAAACATTTACTACTACGCCGCCAAGGGCGGTGCCCTCCTTTACAAAGCCAAGTGGGCCAACCCCGAAGAAAAGGTGCGGGCCGAACTCTGGGCCGCCCTCATCTACCAATACGAGTACCCGGCCACGCGCCTGCGCATTGAGTTTGCCATCCCGGACCGGCTGGCGAGCAAGCGGGCCGACCTCGTGATTTTCCGCGACGACGACCACAAGAAGCCCTACTTCGTGCTCGAAACCAAAGCGGCCGACGCTTCCGACTCGGCCCTGTTGCAGGCCCTCGAACAAGCCTGCGGCTACCGCGCCGCCCTCAGCGCCGCCTTTGCCGGGGCCGTGTCGGGCAGCACTACGCACCGCCTGCTGCGCTTCGATGATGACAAGCTGTTCTCGCCGTTGGAACGCGACCGCAACAAAATAGCCGACATCCCGACCGGCTACGGCGACCCGCCCAAGTGGCGCTTCTACCGCGAAGACGACCGGCACGACCTGCGGGCCGTGTCCCGCGAGGCCCTGCGCTCGGCCATCAGGAAGTGCCACCAAACGCTGTGGGGCGGCGGCAAACGCTCGCCCATCGTGGCCTTTGGCGAGTTTTGCAAGCTCGTGTTTGTGAAGCACCGCGACGAGAAGGCCGCCCGACCCGCCGGCGAACCCTACGCCTTTCAGGTGGGCAGCGGCGAGGCCGATGCCGACCTGGCCAAGCGCATTCACAAGCTGTATGACAAGGAGCGTGCCGACGAGCCGGACGTGTTCACGGACCAGATTCGGGTGGAGGATGGGCCGCTGGCGCGGGTAGTGGAACACCTGGAAAGCATCAGCCTGAGCCGCACCGACCTTGATACAAAGGGCGTGGCGTTTGAGGAATTTATGAGCGGCTTTTTCAAGGGCGACTTTGGGCAGTATTTCACCCCCCGCGAACCTATTGCCTTCGCCGTGGCGCTGCTCGACCCCAAGCATACCGACCTGACGCTAGACCCGGCTTGCGGCTCCGGGGGCTTTTTGCTTTATGCCCTCGACCATGTGCGCCGCGAAGCCGATAAGCTGTTTCCGAACCACAAAACCAGCCTCGTCCAGCACACCAAGCACTTCAACTACTGGCACGACTACGCCGAGAAGAAACTCTTTGGCCTGGAAATAAACGAAGAGCTGGCGCGGGTGGCCAAAATGAACATGATTATCCACGACGACGGCCACACCAACGTGGTGGGCAACGACGCGCTGGACTTCCTGGACCGCCTCACGGCCAAAAACGCCGGCCTCGCCCCCAATGCCTTCGACCTCGTGCTCACCAACCCGCCCTTTGGGGCCGTGGTGAAACGCGCCGACAAGGCCGAAAACTACATCGAGCAGTTTGAGCTGCGCCACTACCTGAGCAAGAACGCCGCCGGGGCCTACGGCGGCGACCCCGCCGACGTGAACGACGACGACCCCGCCGGCAAGCGCGGGGCCAAAAGCCTGAAAGAGCGCGCTAGCATCAAAACCGAAATCCTGTTTCTGGAGCGCCTCCATACCTTCCTCAAGCCCGGCACCGGGCGGGCGGCCGTGGTGCTGCCCGATGGCATTCTCACCAACTCGTCGTTGCAGGGTGTGCGCGACTGGCTGCTGCTCCACTTCCAGGTGCTGGCCGTGGTGAGCCTGCCCCAGTTTGCCTTTGCCCACTACGACGCGGGCGTGAAAACCAGCATCGTGTTCCTGCGCAAGCTGCGGCCCGGCGAAACCGTGGCCGCTAAAGAGCCGCTGTTTATGGCCCTGGCCGAAAACATTGGCTACGATGCCACCGGCCGCCCCACCTACGTGGTGAGCGTGGAGAGCGAAACCGCCGAAACCGCCAAGGTGGAGCAGCACGCCTGCGACCTGTTTACCTACCGCGTGTATTACCACTGGGACGACCTGGACCCTAAAAACACCGGCTGGACCGAAACCCACCGCGAAATCATTCCCGACACCGGCCTCGTGGGCCAATACCGCAGCTTTCAAAGGAACCCCGCGCCTTTTTTCGTCTAGGCCCCGGCACACGGTATTTTGCCGTGTACCGGGGCGACCTAAAAAAGAGAATCGACGCTTACTCAACTCAGCCGCATTTTGCCCTATTGTTCGAGAAAATGCGGGCGAGTGGCATAACATTAACTACTCTTGGACAAATAGCAACGGTTATTTTCTCGGGTACTACTCCTACTTCGGGCGGGCCAGCTTATGTGAAACCCCCTGCGGGAATACGTTTCCTGCGAAGTGGAGAAATTACTGAGGACGGTGGAGTTTCGTCTACTAGCGACGTTCACCTTAGCGCATATATCCACGAGGGGCAAATGAAACGGTCGCAATTAAATTTCGGCGACCTACTTGTTGCTATTGTAGGGGCTACCATCGGTTCGGTTGGGGTATATGACCAAGAAGCCCATGCAAATATCAATCAAGCCATTGCTGGGGTACGGTTGCCTGGTTCCAATTTGTTTCGGGAGTACGTCTGCTGGTATTTACAATCTGCGTTAGGTCAGCATCTGCTCGACTTCTTCAAGCGTCCAGTGGCTCGTGCGAATATCAACTTGGAAGAGATAGGTGAAATTCCACTTCTGATTCCTAGCGAAGAAGTTCAGCAAGAACTCGTCGCGGCCATGAACGCGGCCCGCGCCCAGCGGCGGCAGCAACTGGCCGAAGCCGAGGCGCTGCTGGCGGGTTTTGATACGTATTTGCTGGACACGTTGGGCATCGTGCCCCCGGCCAAAGATGAGCGACGCATTTTCGCCGTTCGCACGAGCGACGCGCTGGCGAAGGGGCGCATCAATCCAGAATATTTTCACCCGGAACGCCTACTGACCCTACGGGCCATCGAAGAAGCCGGGGTGAGCTATGCGCGATTAGGCGAAGTGATAACCTTCGTACGGGACCAAATCAAAACGCCCGGCGAAAACTACCTCAGCCTGGGCCACGTCGAAAGTCAGACGGGCGAATTAGCTGCTTCTTCGGAAACGTCAAGCGGCAGTTGCTATCTATTTCAAACCGACGACGTGCTGTTTATGCGCTTGCGGCCTTACCTCAATAAAGTGTACCGGGCCGAAGCCGCTGGTTGCTGCTCGCCGGAATTTCATGTGTTGCGCGTCCAGAACGAGGCCGTCATATTGCCCTCTTATTTAGCGGTGGCCCTCCGCAGCCGCCTTATGCTGCTGCAAACGGTGCATATGATGACCGGCAACACCCACCCCCGACTGGCCAACGAGGACGTGCCCGACCTCATTTTACCCGTGCCCCCGCTCCCCATTCAGCGCGAAATAGTAGCCGAGGTGCAGCGCCGCCGCACCCTGGCCCGCACCCTGCGCGAAACCGCCGACACCACCTGGGCCGCCGCCAAAGCCGCCTTCGAGGCGCGGCTGCTGGGCTAACCTTTTTCTCCTTTCATTCCTCCCCTCCTTCATGGACCGCAAGAAACTCCAGGCCCTCCGCGACAAAGTAGAAGCCATTGTCCTGCCCGCCGCCGACCGCTACGGCCGACACTACCAGGATGAGAAGCTGCAAAAGGAGCTGGCCGCGGCGGCGGCTACGGCCGTGGGCCTGCTGGCCAAAGCCAAGCTCGTGCGCGGGGCCAGCCACCAGCAGAAAGTAGTGGCGCTGGCCGACAAGCTAAAAGTAACCGGCAACGCGTTCAGCCACTCGTTGGTGGACATGGCCGCTTTGCGCACGGCGCGCACCACCTTGCTCAGGACCCTGAAAACCGTGGCGGCCGAAAGCCGCAAGGTGTTCATCGTGCATGGCCGCGACGACGCGATGCGCCTGGCGGTGCAAGGTTTTTTGCATCAGGTAGGCCTGGATGATGTCGTGCTCAGCGAAGCGCTCAACCAGGGCCGAACCATCATCGAGAAGTTTGACGAGGAGGCGCGGGCCTGCGGCTACGCCATCGTGCTATGCAGTCCCGATGACGTGGGCGGGTTGAAACCGACCGGTAAAGCCCCGGCCCCGACAACTCCCCGCGCCCGCCAGAACGTGATTCTGGAACTCGGGTATTTTGTAGCCCTGCTGGGCCGCCGCTATGTATTCGTGCTGATGGCGGGCAGCGTAGAAATGCCCAGCGACTTCAGCGGCGTCGTGTATGAACCGTATGACAAGGCTAATGCCTGGAAGCGCCGCCTGGCCGACGAGCTAAGCGCGGTGGATTTCTACATCGACCCCGCCGTGCGCAAAAAGCTATAACCAAAAAAGCACCTGCCATTGGCGGGTGCTTTTTTTACGGCGCGGCAGAGCGGCTACTTGCCTTTTTTCGTTGCCTTGTCCGCCGTTTGGGTCAGGGCCGAGCCGGCCACGCTTTTGCCGGTGGCGGAGGTTTTGTCGCTGCTGAGCTGCTTCGAGGCTTTCGAGGCGACTTTGGGCGAGGTTTGTTCGGAGGCTGCTTTCTTGGCCATGTCAGGGGGATGATGAAAGGGTACGGGCTGCTAACGAAAAGCAGCCCAAAAAGGCTAGCCTCTAAATCTGGTAGGGTTCATTAAAAAAATAAATCCAACGCTACCGATTGGTAGCGTTGGATTTATTTTTTTACTGAACCCTACCTACCTTGCCCCCGCCATGCCCAACCCCTCCCTGCCCTCCAACAGCCTGTGCGCCGCCGTGCGGGCGCACTTCGGCCTCACCCAGGCCGAGCTGGGCCGCTGGCTGAGCGTGAGCGCCGGCATGGTGGGCCACCTCGAAGCCGGCCGCAAGCCCCTCACCGCCGCCCTCGGCCGCCGCCTGCGGCCCCTGGCGCTGCTGCTGCCCCCCGCCGCCGGGGGCCTGGGGCCGGAGCCGCCCCCCCGCCCCGACCCCCTGGACCTGAACGCCCCGCCCCCGCCCGGCCCCCTCGCTGCCGCCCCGCTGCGGGCGCGGCTGCGGCGCGTGCGCCACCTGGCCGGTACCACCCGCTTCGAGTTGGAAGGGCGGCAGGGCCTGGCCGGGCTGGCCGCCCGCCGCGCCTGGGGGCTGGCCGTGCTGGCCGCCCTGCTGGCCCCGCCGCCCAGCACCGCCCCCACCCCCGCCGCCCTCGCCCCCGACCCAGTGCTGACCGCCGACCCCGCCGCCGCCGCCCGCTGGCTGGCCCGCCTGCACGCCGATACCGCCGCCGCCCCGGTCCCCCTCACCCCCAGCCAGCACGCCCTGCTGGCCCTGCGCCTGCGCCTGCTGCTGGCCGAGGCCGACGCCCTGGAAACCCTGCTGGCCGCCCCCGGCCCGGCCCCGGAATAAAAAGCTAAAAAAAGGGCGTAAGCATGGCGCAAAGCTGAACCATAGCCGTTAGCTTTGGCGCATCCTTTAACCCATTTTACCCCACAAACCACATGGCTTATTCCGTTGCCGACCTACCCCTAAAAGCCGACTGCGACCTGGTGCTGGCCTACTGCACCGACGAGCTCCGGGTGCTCAACCAGCGCCTGAGCGAGTTCACCTACCGCCGCGACAACGCCAGCACGGCCGCCGACGAGCTGTCGGCGGAGCTCCAGAGCCTCAACGCCGACATCGACTACATGACCCCGCTCATCCCCACGCTGCCGGCGAGCAAAAAGCGCACGGAGCGCGAAAACGAGCTGCGCCGCAACACCGACCGCCGCGACGAGCTGGTGGCCCGCCAGGGCGACCGTGGCCCGGTGGCCCTCGTCATCCGGGAGCTGGAAACCGCCCAGATTGACGTGCAAATCACTGAAACCACCGCCCTGCAAACGGCCGTGCAGGCGCACCGCGCCACCCTGGCCGCCTAGCCCGCGCTGGGAGCTGGCAAAAGAAGTCCGTCCGGTAGCGCCAGTCGCCGCCGGACGGGTTTTTGCTTTTGATACGTTCCGGTTTTATCGCCCCCCTACGCCTCCTCCTCCCGAAACACGATGCCGTAATCGGCCGCCAGCTCATCCAGAATCGGCTCGTACAAATCGGCCTGCACCGGAATCAGCACGCCGCGCTGGGGCACTTCGCCGCGTAGCAGGCGGCGCACGGCCATGCCCAGCGGCAGGCCCACAGTTTTGGCCATGCCGGTGTGGGTAGCATCGTCGCCCTCCACGGCCAGTGAAGACGTGAGGCGGTGCGTGGTGCCGTTCAGCTCAAACTCGAACAGGTGCTGCATCACAATCAGGTCGTGGTCGTGGGGCTGGAGCTGCCACTTTTCGGCCAGCAGGCGCTCCAGCAGCTGGGCGGGCGTGGCGTGGGCGTGGCCCACGGGCCGGTCCGAAAACAGGCCCAGCCAGTGCAGGCGGCCCATTTCTTCGCCGGTGGGGTTCAGGCCGAGGTAGGCGGCCGTGCGCTGGGCCAGGTCGAGGTGCGGGATGAGCGAGGCGGGCAGGTAAGCGGCCACCAGCTCGGCCCAGGTCATGGTTTCGGGGTTGTCGAGGCTCACCGCGTCATCGGTCAGGCCCAGGCGCACCAGCGCGTGCCAGGCGGCGCAGTAGCCCGGCCGGCGCAGCGTGCCGCGCAGGATGGTCGGAATTTCATCGAGCCCGTACGGCGCACGGTAGCTCAGCGAATCCCGGTTGGCATAGCCCTCAAAGTCGCCGTATTCGGGCAAAGTCAGCGTCTCGGTACGGGCAAAAAGCTGCTGATACGGAATGAAGCGCAGCAAGCCGTTTTCCAGAAACTTAGCCGTGCTCTGGCCCGCCAGCACTACGTTGCGCGGGTTCCAAGTGAACTTGTATTTCCAGGGATTGTCGCCCTCCGCCGCCGGGGCCAGCAAGCCGCCGCAATAGCTTTTGAAACTCGTAATAACCCCGCCCCGCTCCCGGATGTGCGCAATGGCCCGCATGGCCGACATGTGGTCGAGCCCCGGGTCGAGCCCGCATTCCATGAGCAGCGTCACGCCGGCGGCCACCGCCTCTTCGTGTAGCTCCCGAATCTCAGAATTCACGTAGCTGGCCGTGGCCAGGTGGCGGCCGTGGCGCACGCAGGCCCGCGCCACCACCGGGTGCAGGGCGGCCGGCAGCATCGAAATCACGGCATCGGCCTGGCTCACCAGCTCCTCCAGCTGCACCTCGTTATCGGTGGAGAACGGTACTGCGCGGGCGTACTCGGTGTGGGCAGCCAGCACCGGCACCAGGTGCGCCGGGTTCGCGTCGGCCACGGTCAGAAACCAATTTTCGGTGGGCGCGTGGCGCAATAAGTACTGAATGAGGGACGAGGCCGAGCGGCCGGCCCCAAGGAGCAAAAGGCGGGAAGTCATGCGGCAAAAGTAGCGCGGACTTTTAGTCCCCGCCGGTGGGCCGGTAAAGCTGCGGCGGGCGGGCGAGCCCGTGCTGCTATTCCAGTATCCATACTTTTACCGCTCATTCCCTTCAAGGCCGGCCCCTTAATTACCGCTCATGCACTATACTTTCTGGCTGCTACTCCCGGAGTTGCTGCTCTGCGCGATCGGCGCATGGGCCCAGCCGGCTCCCTCCGCCGTCCCCGCTCCGCGCTTCGGCTACGACACCCGGCCTTCTCCCCGTCATTGGCGGGGCACCATCGGCCCGCAACCCGTGACGCTGGAGCTGGATTCGGGCTGCTGGGGCTGGTCCGGCAGCTATTACTACGACCGCCGTGCCCGGCCCCTGCGCATCAGCCAACAAAAGCCCGCTAAGCCGAAGGGCCCAACCCGACTCGACGAAACATTTACTGACGAAGCGGGCCAGGATAACGAAACCGGCTATTTCCTATTTGCCGGCCCCCTCCGCCCCCGGCTCACCGGCACCTGGCACAGCGCCGATGGCCGCCGCATCCTACCTGTGGCCCTGCGCGAAACCTACGCCGATGCCCTGGCTTACGACGAGGAGAACTGGGAGGTAAAACGCTTCACCCGCGACGACTTTTACGACAGCACCCGGCTCAATTCGGCGGAGCTGCGCCAATGCTATCTGCACTTCCGCCCACCTCTCTCCCCCGCTACCCGGCCGATACAAGCCGCCCTGGGCCTGCCCGTGCCCCCGCCGCGCATGAACCGCTACCTCGACTCACTGCTCCGCACCCGACGTACCGGTCAATACGACTACTTCTTTCATGGTGATACGTACGTCGAGTACAACAGCAACTACCTCTTCTCGGTCGTGCAGTTCGAACAGTTTACAGCGACCGAAGACGAAGGCATGGGGACGCACGAATGGGGCCATAACTGCACCTACGACCTGCGCACCGGCCGCCACCTACAGTTGGCCGATTTGCTGACGCCCGGCTACCAGATACCCCTGCGCCGCTGGCTGCTCCAGCGTCTCAAGCCGCTGTGGGCCGGCAACGCCTACTACGACGGCGTAGGGGCCAATGGCAAGCTACCCGCCGGGGGCTCCTGGTCACCGGCACGGGCCTGCAGTTCAGCTACGACGACCGCGACGACGAGAGCTTGGGCAACCCCGGCCCCTACCACGCCGACCGCAGTATCGATGTTGAAATCCCTTACGAAACGCTGCTGCCCATCATCCGCCCCAACTCTCCCCTGACGGCCCTGCTTCAGGAACGGCACCTACTGCCCGGGAAATAGGCCCGAAAACAACGGCGCGGCCGCTATTTAACCAGCAATCGGGTCCACGGCTGAAGACTTCCCCCTATCTTCACGCCCCCTAATCCCAACCTTATGGCCCGCATCTCCCGCCAGCAGCTTATTGACTTCGAAGAGCTGGACGCCGCTACCGACCTCACCCCCGCCGAGCAAACCACCTGGCAGGCTGCCCGCGATGCCACCGCGCATGCTTACGCGCCCTATTCTGGCTTTCACGTCGGGGCCGCCCTGCTCCTCGCCGACGGCACCATTTTCAAGGGCACCAACCAGGAAAACGCTGCTTACCCCTCGGGCCTGTGCGCCGAGCGCACGGCCCTGTTTGGCCTCGCCGCCGCCCAGCCCGACCACGCGCCCATCGTGGGCATGGCCGTGGCCGCCCGCCCCGGCCACGGCGAGTTCGGCCCGGCCATGCCCTGTGGGGCCTGCCGCCAGGTGATGCTGGAGTACGAAACCCGCCAGGGCCAGCCCATTCCGCTGATGCTGCCCAGCCGCGGGGGTACCATTCTGCGCTTCAATAGCCTTAGCGCCCTCATGCCTTTCTGTTTCTCGGCCGATGACTTGCCACCCGTTGCTTAGCCAATAGCCGTTCTTCCAGTTTCATGGAGCGCCACCTCACCGTTGCCCGCACGGCCCGCTACCAGCAGTTGGGCGAATTATCGTCCCGAACGCGGCGCGTCTGGTTCGTCTGTCACGGCTATGGGCAGTTGGCGGCATATTTCGTCCGGCATTTCGCCTTTCTCACCGCAGCCGACCCCACCACCGTCATTATCGCGCCCGAAGGCCTCTCACGCTTCTACCTCAGCGGCAACGGCGGCCGCGTAGGAGCCAGCTGGATGACCCGCGACGACCGCCTGCACGAAATCGAGGACCACGTTAATTTTTTCAACCAGCTGGCCGCCACCGTGCTGCCGCAATGCCCGCCCGGGGTACAAGTCACCGTACTGGGCTTTTCGCAGGGCACCGCCACCGTGAGTCGCTGGCTGGCGCAGGCAGCCTTTCGCCCGGCGCACCTCGTCCTCTGGGCTGGCGGCTTCCCCGATGACCTTGCCCCCACCGCGGCTCAAAAGCTCCTGCGAGGCCTGCCGGTAGCCGTCGTCATCGGCTCCGATGATGCCTACATTTCCATCGCCCAGGCCGAGCAGCAACACCATCAGTTACAGCAGCTCGGGGCCAATTCCCAGCTGTTTACTTTTCCTGGAAAGCACGAACTAAACCGCGCCATTCTGGAAAAAATAGCTGTTTTATGGCAATAAAAAAGGCCCGCCCGTTACGCTTTGGCGCAGCCGGCGGGCCTTTTCTATTTGAAAAAATCACTTCCGGTTAATCGTGGTAGCCGCGCCCTGCGCGCCGGCCAGCACCAGTACTTCGGCAATGGTTACGTGCGGCGGCCGGGTCACCATAAACACGATAACATCGGCAATATCCTCCGGCTTCAGCGGCTCGAAGCCTTCGTACACCTTGGCGGCCCGCGCCTCATCGCCCTTGAAGCGCACCTGCGAAAACTCGGTTTCCACCGCGCCGGGGTTCACCTCGGCCACGCGCACGCCGGTGGGCAGCAGGTCGAGGCGCATGGTTTTGGTGAGCATTTGCACGGCCGCTTTGGTGGCGCAGTACACGTTGCCGTTGGCATAAGCCTCCTGTCCGGCAATGGAGCCGATGTTCAGGATGAAGCCCGTTTGACGGGCCGTCATGCCGGGCAGCAGCGCGTGGGTCACGTTCAGCAGGCCGCGCACATTGGCATCCAGCATCTGGTCCCAGTCGGCCGGGTCGCCGCCCTGAATGGGATTCAGCCCGTGCGCGCCGCCGGCGTTGTTCACCAGCACATCGGGCGCCCGCAACGCCTCGGGCAAGGTAGCCACGGCCGCGTCCACCGCCGCCCGGTCACGCACATCGAACGTGAGGACGTGTACCGGTACCGGAGCCAGCTCTGCAACCAGCTCATCCAGCCGCTCGCGCCGCCGCCCAGTCACCACCAGTTGGTAGCCGGACTTGGCCAGCGCCACCGCCGTAGCCCGGCCAATGCCCGACGAAGCGCCGGTTACAAATGCAGTTTTCATATGGTTAAAAAAGGTAGTCGGTGTTGAGTAGTCAGTAGTTGGAACACCTTTGTCCATCTACTGACTACCCAATACCGACTACCAAGGCGTTAGTTTTGAATATTAATGTACAGCGTCACCGAATTGGTGCTGATGCTTTGCAGACTGTTGCTGAACACGTCGTTGTGTCCCACCAATAGGTTTTTCAGGCCGTGCGAAAACCGCAGCTCCGGGGCCAGCTTAAACAACGGGTAAAACAAATCCAGGCCCACGCCATATTCCAGCGTCAGGTCACTGTTGAGCGCCTGGAGCTGATTGCGCAACGGGTCGCTGCGGCGGTTACTGGCCGTGAGACTGGGGCTGATGCCGGCAATCATGTACATCCGCGAGTTGCGCCGCCGGTCCGACTGGTACTTAATCAGCAGCGGAAACTGCACCACCGTCGAGGTCACTTCCTGCGTCACCACCGAGTCCGGTGCCCGATAATTGCGCGGCGTAAACTCCACTTTCCGCGTCAGGAAGTTGACCCCGGGCGCAAAGCGGAAAATAAACGGAGAGTGAGGCCCTCCAATCCGCGCATCGCCAATAAAACCCACCCCCAGACTGGGGCTATAGATAGAATTGGCCGTCACAAACTGGTTGTTGATGTAGGCGCTCGACTGCTCAATTACAAACCGTGAAGCCGAGCCGCTGATATACATTCCCGGATGAAACCACCGGTCATCATAGTTCGACAGGTTGTTTACCGTGATGGATTTGAGCGTGCCATTTTTGCCTCGGTTGGCCCGCGACTGCGCTTTGCGCTGCGCCATGGCGGCCGTGGGCAACAGCAGCACCAGCAAGCCCAGCAGCAGCAGGCGCTTTACTTCTGCGCGGTGTAGATGGAGCTTATTCCGAAGGTGAGGGGTTGCCATGCAGGTTCTTTGAAGCCGACCTTGGCCAGAATAGCCAGGAAATCGGGGCCGTCGGGGAAGGCCTGCACCGAGGCCGGCAAATAAGTGTATGCCGACTGGTCTTTGGAAATCAGCTTGCCAAAGACCGGCAGTACCCGACGGAAATAAAAATTATACGCTTGCTTTAAGGGAAAAGCACTGGGCTTGCTGAATTCCAGAATAACAAGTTTGCCGCCCGGCCGCAGCACCCGGCGCATTTCTGCAAGGCCCACTTCGAGATGGGCAAAGTTGCGCACCCCAAACGAAGCCGTCACCGCATCAAACTCACCGTCTTTAAACGGCAGGTTTTCCGAATCACCGAGTTCCAACTGAATGCGGTGGCCCAGGCCCTTGGCGGCCAGCTTACGCCGCCCCACCTCCAGCATGCCTTCCGAGATGTCCACGCCCGTTACCTGGGCATCGGGTGCAGACGCTCGCAACGTTTCAATAGCGAAATCGGCGGTGCCAGTCGCAATGTCCAGAATGCGGGCCGGGCGCAGGGCTTTCAGCTCATCCACCGCTTTGCGCCGCCAGTAAATGTCGGTGCCGGCGCTGAGAAAATGATTGAGGAAATCGTATTTGCCCGCGATGGAGTTAAACATCTGGGCAACCTGCGATTTTTTATCGGCGGAATTGTCTTTGTAGGGTACGACGGCCATGTGCGGGCGCAAAGAACGTTAATGAAGCGGGAAAATTGTTCTCCCCCAACGCCCAATTGGGCTGGTTTGTTAGCAAGCACTCCCACAAAAGAATGGCGGTGCCTGATAACTCGTGATAATAAAAGCGGGCCGGACAAATTGCCCGGCCCGCTTCCCAATCTAATAGCCTGAACGATAATTAGTTCTTGGCTTTCACTTTGGTTTTTTCGCCGTTGGCGTCTTTGGCTTTCGCGTCGAGCTCACCGTCTTTGGTGATGGTCTTCGACTTCTCGCCAGCGCTGCCTTTGGTTTTCACTTTCACTTTATCCGAATCCTCATCCACTTTGGTTTTCACCTTGGTGCCATCGGCCATCTTCACCTTGCTCTTGCCGGGGTTCAGCGGAGCAGCCGTAGTGGTCGTGGTCATCGAAGAACCACTCGTGCCGGTATCGGTCGTGCTGGTCGGAGCCGTCATGGTCGGCATAGCTTCGCCTTCCTTCAGTACCACCTTGAACTCGTCGCGGCGGTTGAGCTGCATATTCTCGGGCGAATCGTTCGGCGCAGCCGGACGACGCTCGCCGTAGCTTACGGTCGTCATACGGGCCTCGGCAACGCCCTGCTTCTTCAGGTAGTTGAAGGCTGCATTGGCGCGGTTCTGGCCGAGTACCATGTTGTACTCGTCGGTGTTGCGCGAGTCGCAATGGCCTTCTACCGAGATGTTGATGCCGGGGTTAGCCGTCAGCACCTGGCTGATTTCGTTCAGAGTCGTAATCGACTCCGGACGCAGCTTGTACTTGTCGGTATCGAAGTAGATATTTTTGGTAGCAAACATGTTCGTTTGCGTCGTGTCTACATAATTGATGTAGAAGTTCTTCGTGATGGTCGTCGAGTCATTCGTCGAAACCGGCACGGCAAATTCCTGCGTCTCAATCGGCTTGCCGTCCTTGCTCACGGCCACCTGATAGGTACGGCCCGAAAGCACGGCTACTTTATAGTCGCCACCCGGCGTTTTCGTAATGTCACGGAAGCTCAGGGCCGTCTTATCTGCTTGCGAACCGCTGAACACCAGCTCCACACCCGGAATTACCGTGGTGCTGTCTTTCGACGAGAACACCTTACCAACGATGTTGGCATTTTTGATGTAGTTGATGGTGTAGATGTCCTTCTCGCCGTAGCCGCCAATGCGGTACGAGCTCAGGTAAGCATACGAGCCATCGGGGCTCAGACGGTAGTAGGAGTCATCATCCGGCGTGTTCACGGGGTAGCCCATGTTCTGAGCCGGTCCCCACTTACGACCAGCTTCGTCGTAGTCCGACTTGAAGATGTCGTAGCCGCCCATCGTGTTGTGGCCGCGCGACGAGAAGTACAGCGTCTTGCCGTCCTTGCTCATGTATGGGCTGTCATCGTCGTACTTGGTGTTGATATTGGCACCGAGCGACTTAGCTGGTCCCCAGTCAGAACCCATGGACGTGCGGGTCGACTGATACAAGTCCAGCGTACCGTCTTCCGAATATTTGCCGGTAGCAAAAGTTAGGGTCAGTCCATCTGGCGAGATGAATGCGTCGCCTTCGTAAGCCTTCGAGTTGATGTTGCCATCAAGAGGCTTCGGGGCGCTCCAATCGCCGCCGGATTTATCCGAAACAAAGATGTCTCCGTTATTATCGTTACGGTACATCAGCAGCTTGGTGTCGTTATCGAACAGTTGGGTCGATGCATCGTGCCCTTTGCCGTTCAGCACGCCGCTCAACGAGCGGGGCTTCTGCCAATTCTCATCATCAACGCGGGTCGATTCGAAGATGTCCTCGTAGTATTCACCGTCGGCGGCTACGCTCTTGTTCTTCTTATCGCTCACGCTGCCGGTAGCACCAGTCACGTTTTCACCCCGCGAGGTGAAGATGAGCAACTTGTCATCTGACGAAATTACGGGGCTGTGCTCCGAGAACTGCGTGTTGATGGTGGGACCCAGGTTCTTCACGAAGATGTCCTTAGGCGAGTTGAACTGCACCTTGGCATTCTTACTGTGCTGAATGAGTTGCGCGAGCTCTTCCTTACGCTGGTCATTCTTCTTCAGCGTGGCGTTGTAGGCCTGAAAGTGGGCCACGGCCTCGTCGAAGTTATAGTTGAGGTGGTCAACCCGGCCGAGCCAGTATTCCACGTCCTTCGAAACCTTCGGCTTAAGCTTCTGCGCTTTATAGATATAGTCGCTGGCCTTCTCCTTGTCGAACGACATATAGGAGATGCCGGCGTTGAACAGCGCTTTGGCGTTGTTCGGGTCTTTGGCCAATACCTTTTCGTAGTAAGGCAGGGCAGCGCGGTAGTTTTCCTGCTCGAAGAACTTGTTGCCGGTTTTAAGGTCCTTACGCGTGCTTTGCGCCTGTGCCGGGGAGGCGATTGCGGCGGTGAGGGCAACGGCGCACGACGCTTGCAGTAACCTTCTGGATAAGTTGTCCATTGGAGGAGAGGTTTGAAAAAAAGAAATTTCTGAAGGGATTGTAAGTGGAAATGCAACGCCGGAGGCAGCAGCAGGCAACTATATTTTGGGCTTATACTGAAAAACCACGATAGGGTTAGGCTTTAATGCGCTTTTGGGCAGAAGGTAACCGACTTCCAGACATAAAAGCCCACACGCAGCCACGTCATACCAACGCCAATGAAGGGCAAAGATAGGCTGTTTGCGTACGAAAAGCGGTTTTTAGCAAAATTTCGGCCATTCGGGTGTGGTCGAGTGCGGCGGCAGTGGCCCGCTGGTTTGGCTGGCATGCCGCGCAAATATAGAAGCACCAATGAAATAGCCATCATTGGTGCATTTTTATTTATTCATCGTCGGGTTGCATTCCGGCGTAATTTTGCGGCTCGTTAATTCCCCGTTTATTTCCCGCCTTATCCATGATTATTCACGACGCGCACTTTCTGACCAGTAATTCGCGGGCCGATTTGTGCCCCGCTCCTACGCTGCCCGAATATGCTTTTATCGGCCGCTCCAACGTGGGGAAATCGTCGCTTATCAATATGCTGACGGAGCGCAAGGGGCTGGCCAAAACATCGTCCTCGCCGGGCAAGACGCAATTAATTAATCATTTCGTCATCAACGACAACTGGTTTCTGGTCGATTTGCCGGGCTACGGCTACGCCAAAGTGAGCAAAACCTCACGGGCCGAATGGGCGAAGATGATTAATTACTATCTGCGCAACCGGGCCAACCTGATGTGCGTGTGCGTACTCATTGACTCGCGCCACACGCCGCAGGCGGCTGACCTGGAGTTCATGGAAAAGCTGGGCGAAGAAGGCATTCCGTTTGTGATGATATTCACGAAGGCCGACAAGCAGTCGACGGCCCAGACCAAGGCGCTGCTGACCGAGTACCTGCGCAAGATGAGCGAAATCTGGGACGAGCTGCCGCGCTACTTCCTGACCTCGGCCGAAACCGGCTTGGGCCGCGACGAGGTACTGGACTTTATTACCGACGTAAATAAGGAGTGGGTGGCTGATGCCGCCGCCAATGCGTAGATTGGCCCTTAAATTGCCAACCGCCCTGTGGCCCGTATGGGCTGCGTTTGCCTTGTGTTTTCCCCCGCCCCTTACTTTACATCATGACCAAAAACATTTCCATTCCGCAGTTGGCCCTGGGCCTGTTGCTGGCGGCGGCCGCGCCGGCTGCTGCCCAAACCACTCCGAATACCGCGCCGCCCAAACCCCAGACGGAGCAAGGCACCGGCATCGGCACGGTGGGTAAAACCATTCCCGTGGCCTCCTACTACGAAGGCGGCCAGGTGGCCATGTACGAGTTTATTGCCAAGGAGCTGCACTACCCGCCCATGGCCAAGCGCAACCGCATTCAGGGCCAGTGCATCATCAGCTTCCAGCTCAACGGCGATGGTACGATGCAGGACCTGCGCATTGTGAAGCAGTTGGGCGGCGGCACGGGCGAAGAAGCCCTGCGCGTGGTGCGGCTGCTGAAGTTCAAAAAGCCGGAGCTGCCCATCCGGGCCAGCTTGCCCATCGTGTTCAAGCTCGGCGTGACGGGCTCGAACGCGCTGGAAGCACAATAATCCGTAGTTTTGCCCTGATAGCAATGAAGAATGAGGAATGAGAGATGAAGAATTGCCAAACGGCTTTCTCATCCTCGTTCCTCATTCTTCATTCTTCATTCTTCATTCTCAATATTCCCAAAAATGCCCTACGAATTGCAAGAGTTGGCCGCTATCAGCGGCATGCCCGGCCTGTACCGCCTGGTGCGCGCCGCCCGCCACGGCGTGCTGGTCGAAAGCCTCGACGAAAAGGCAACCCGCACGCTGGCCCCGGCCCGCAACAAAGTGTCGCTGCTGTCGGAGATTTCCATCTATACCCAGGACCCCGAAGAGACGGTGCCGCTGACGGAAGTATTCGAGCGCATTTACCAGAAACACGGCGCGGCATCGCCCGTAACGCCGAAGTCGAGCGAAGGTGAGTTGACTGATTTCCTGGCCGGCGTGATTCCCGACTACGACCGCGACCGCGTGTACCTGTCCGACATCAAGAAGCTGGCCAGCTGGTACGGCATCGTGAGCAAGCACCGCCCCTACCAGGAAGCGGCTGCTGCCACCGAGGAAACCCCGGCCGCTACGGAAGATGCTCCCAAGGCCAAAGTCAAAGCGGCTAAAGCGACCACCGAGCCTAGCGCCGATGAGCCCCTGAGCACCGGCGGCCTGATTGGGGCGACTGATGAAGCCCCGGCTGCTGAGGGTAACCCGGAAGCTACCGCCCCAGCTAAGAAAAGCCGCAAGAAGGCCGAGTAGTTTCGGTTCGCATGACAACAAAAAATACGCTCCTGGAATCAGGAGCGTATTTTTTGTTGTCAGGCATGCTGAGCGCAGTCGAAGCATCTCTGCCGTTCAATGCAAATCATTTACTACTGCGGTAGAGCTGCTTCGACTGCGCTCAGCATGACGTTCTCATTATTTTGTAGCGTCGGCTTTGGCTTTGGGTTCTTTGGCGGGCTGCTCTTTGGGCTGCAGATGCTGGGCAATGAGGGCTTCGGCTTGCTCGACCAGCTCTTTGCTGCCGATGAAGACAGGGCAGCGCTCGTGCGGGGCCTGGGGCTCGATTTCCATAGTGCGGCGGTGGCCGTTGCTGCTTTTGCCGCCGGCCTGCTCCACGATGAAGGCCAGGGGGTTGCACTCGTACATGAGGCGCAGCTTGCCGTTGGAGTTTTTGGCGGTGGCGGGGTAGATGTAGATGCCGCCTTTGAGTAGGTTGCGGTGGAAATCGGCCACGAGCGAGCCAATGTAGCGGGCCGAGAAATTCTGGTCTTTGCACTGCCGCACGAAGGCGGCCACCCCGGGCTCAAACGAATCGGAGCTGCCCTCGTTGATGGAGTAGACGGTGCCGGTTTTGGGCGTCTGGATATCGGGGTGCGAGAGAAAGAATTCGCCCAGCGAATGCTCGTAGGTGAAGCCATTAACGCCGTTGCCGGTCGTATAGACCATCATGGTGCTGGAGCCGTAGATGACGTAGCCGGCGGCCACCTGGTGGGTACCGGGCTGCTGGCAGTCGGCCACGGTGCCTTCGCGGCCGGTGGGCGACACGCGGCGGTAGATGCTGAAAATGGTGCCGATGCTCACGTTCACATCGATGTTGCTCGACCCGTCGAGTGGGTCGATGGCCACCACGTATTTGCCCTGATTATTGCCGGTTTGTATCATCTCGTCGTCTTCCTCGGAGATGATGGTGCAGACTTCGCCGCCGTTGCGCAGGGCGCGGATGAAGCGAATGTTGGCAATAACGTCGAGCTTCTGCTGGTCCTCGCCCTGGATGTTCTGGCTGCCGTAGGCTCCGGCAATGTCGATGAGGCCGGAGCGGTTGATTTCGCGGTTAACTATCTTGGCGGCCAGCGCAATATCGCGCAGCAGTTGGGATAATTCGCCCGTGGCATAGGGAAAATCCTCCTGCTTGCGCATGATGAAGCGGTCGAGGGTAGTGCCGACGGGCAGGGCCAGTTTATTGTGGTCCATATAGCAGGTTGGGATATCGAATGGAGATGGCGGGAATGCCCAACAAAGCTACTCTAGCGGGGGCGAAGTGCAATCGGTTGCTTTGGTGGCGGGTGATACAGGCGCGGCTGAGGTTGCTGCCGGCTGATTGCCTAAAGACATCATTGGGCCATTCGCAATGCGCATTGGAGCGCCCGGAAAACCGCATTTGCGGCCGGCGGCGCTACTTTTGGGGCCTATGGAACAGGGACAAGGACTTCAGGTGTACAAATTCGGCGGCGCGTCGGTGAAGGATGCGGCGGCTATTCTCAACCTCTGCCGCATCGTGCGGGACTTTGGGCCGAAGGGGCCGCTGGTGATTGTAGTGTCGGCGATGGGCAAGACGACCAATGCGCTGGAGGAGATTTATGATTTGGCGTATCGGGGCGGGGACTATTCAGCGCAGTTGGCGACGCTGGCAGCATATCATAGAGAGGTCGGTGAAGACCTGATTCGGGCATTGCCTTTCCCTGGTATTGACCCATCAGCCCCAGACCCTGATTTAGAAAACGGTTTTCTCGACCTGGCCTATCGATTGGAAAATCTTTCGCCTTCCAAAAGTTATGATGAAGGATACGACCAAGTAGTGAGCTTCGGTGAGTCCTTTTCTTGCTATTTAGTCCATCTTGCTTTGCTAGGACACTTTGAAGAAGACATCTATTCCCGGGCGGGGCTGATTGTCACAGATGATACTTGGCGGGAAGGAAAAGTAAACTGGCAGGAAACTGAAAAACGTGTTCAACAAGAAATAGGTCCCCCCTTTGGTAGCGGCGCTCGCATCGTAGTCACGGAAGGATTTACGGGGCAGGTTCAGAACAGTCACCGCACCACCACCTTGGGCCGCGAGGGCTCTGACTACACGGCCGCTATCCTGGCCTACTGCCTGCGGGCCGAGTCGGTGACCATCTGGAAAGACGTGGCGGGCCTGCTGAACGCCGACCCCAAAATCTTCCCCGACACGGTGCGCTACCCCGAAATCAGCTACCGCGAAACCATTGAGATGGCGTATTACGGCGCGTCCGTCATTCATCCTAAAACGCTGAAACCGCTGGCCGACCGCAACATTCCGTTGCGCGTGAAGTCGTTTCTGGACCCGGCGGCCCAGGGCACACTTATCCATGACTGCCAGCACCCAGCGCTGGCCCCGGCCTTTATCCGGAAGACCGACCAGGCGCTGCTGTCCTTCACGAGCAAGGATTTTTCGTTTATCTCGGAGGAGAACATGGCGGTGATTTTTGGGGCGCTGGCGCAGGCCAAGCTCAAAATTAACGTGATGCAAAACTCAGCCATCAGCTTCTCGGTGTGCGTCGATTACTCGGAGCGGCGGGTGCATCAGCTGCTCGATTTGCTGCGCGAGCAGTTCACGCTGCACTACAACACGGGCCTCACGCTGTTCACCATCAAAAACTACGACGCGGCCAGCATTGCGCGCCTCACGGCCGGCAAGCGCCTGCTGCTGGAGCAGCGCACGCGCCACACGTTTCAGTTCGTGTGCCAGGGCTGAGGCCGGCGGCGGGCACAACCTCCGCGCCGCCAATGCAGTAAAGCGCAGGCCCGGCCGGCGGGGGCGGGCTCCTTATTTCATTTCCTTCATGGCGAGCGAAGCGCCGCTTCGCTCCTACCTTATCTATACCGACATGGCAGTTCTCGTGGGCAAGCGCGCCCCTTCCTTCAAGGCCACGGCCGTGATTGACGGCAAGACCGAAGAAGAGTTTTCGCTCGACCGCTACCTGGGCAAGAAGCACGTGCTGTTCTACTTCTACCCCGCCGATTTCAGCCGGGTTTGCCCCACCGAAATCCTGGCGTTTCAGGACCGGCTGGCGGAGTTTGAGCACCGGGGCGTGGCTGTGGTGGGCTGCTCCACCGACTCGCACTATGCCCACCTGGCCTGGCAGGAAATGCCCCGTGATAAGGGGGGCATTGCCGGCGTGACGTACCCGCTGGTGGCCGATGCCACCAAAACCATCTCGGCCAACTACGACGTACTAGGCGGCCACTACGACTACACCGAGCAGGCCGAAATAACCTTTGTGGGCTCACCGATGGCCTATCGGGGCCTTTTCCTGATTGATAAGGACGGCATCGTGCGGCACCAGCTGGTGAACGACCGGCCGCTAGGCCGCAGCCTCACCGAAGCCCTGCGCATGATTGACGCCTTGCAGTTCTACGAAAACAACGGCGAGGCCTGCCCCGTGGATTGGGAGGCCGACAAGGCGCTTTAATCATGGGCCGAAACATCGACTGGGCGCGCAGTGCGTAATTTTGGGGCTTGCTTTTCCTCTACGACATCGTCCTGGGCCTGTATGGCCTGCTGCTCCGGCTGTTAGCGCCGTTTGTGCCCAAGGCCGCCGCCTGGGTGGCAGGCCGGCGTGGGCTGCTGGCCTACATCCGCCAGACTATTGGGGCCGATGCCGCGCCCCGCGTGTGGTTTCACTGCGCCTCGCTGGGCGAGTTTGAGCAGGGCCGCCCGCTCATTGATGCCTACCGGCAGGCGCACCCCGACACCAGGGTGGTGCTCACGTTTTTTTCCCCTTCGGGCTACGAAATTCGCAAAAACTGGCCGGGGGCCGACTATATTTTCTACCTCCCGCTGGATACCCGCGCCAACGCCCGGGCCTTTCTGGATGCCGTGCAGCCCCGGCTGGTGGTGTTTGTGAAGTATGAGTTCTGGTATCATTTCCTGAACGAGGCATTTCAGCGGCGTATTCCGGCCATAGTAGTATCGGCTATTTTTCGGCCCGAACAGGTATTTTTCAAGCCCTGGGGCAAATTTTTCCGGAATATTCTGACGCGCTTCACGCATATTTTCACGCAGAACGAAGCCTCGGCCCGGCTGCTGCGCGGCATCGGCATTCAGCAGGTGAGCGTAGCCGGCGACACCCGTTTCGATACCGTGGTAGCGACTGCGCTGACCCCGGCCCGCTCGCTGCCGCTGGTCGATGCCTTCGTGGCCGATGGCGCGCCGGTGCTGGTGGTGGGCAGCAGTTGGGCCGAAGACCTACCCGTGCTGCGCCCGCTGCTGGTGCGCTACGGCGCGGAGCTGCGCGTGCTTATCGCCCCGCACGAAGTGACGGAAACCAACCTGCGTCTGGTTGAAACCACGCTGCCGGGGCCGGTGCAGCGATATTCGCTGGCCGAGGCGACTACGGTGGGCCAGGCCCGCGTGCTGCTGTTTGATAACGTGGGTTTGCTGAGCCAACTCTACCGCTTCGGCGAATATGCCTATGTGGGCGGCGCGTTCGGCAAGGGCCTGCACAATACGCTGGAAGCGGCTGCATTTGGTCTGCCGCTGTTTTTCGGGCCAACGTATGGCAAGTTTCAGGAAGCCGTGGAGCTGGTGGCCATGAAGGGCGCGTTCCCTGTGCATAATGGCGCAGAGCTGGAAGCTGCCTTCACCTATCTCTGGAACACCGACGAGGCCCGCCTGCGCCTCCAGGACACGATTCTCGACTATGTGCATGACCAGGCCGGGGCCACGCGCACCATCATGGCCGCCCTGCGCACCCTCACCCCTGCATCATGACGACAACCGCCGATACTTACCTGCCAGATGGCCCTACCGGCCTGCTCCACGGCATCGTGGTAAAATCCACGGGCTCGTGGTACATCGTGCGCGGCCTCGGAACCGGGCAGCTGTACCGATGCCGCCTGCGGGGCAAATTCAAGATAAAGGGCCTGAAAGCCAGCAACCCGCTGGCCGTGGGTGATGTGGTCGATTTCAGTATCGAAGCCCAGACTGAGGGTGCGGGCGTTATCTCGCACATCGCGCCACGCCGCAACTACATCGTACGCCGCTCGGTGCATAAAACCGGCCACGTTCACATCGTAGCGGCCAATCTGGACCAGGCGCTGCTGGTGGTTACGCTGGTATCGCCGGCCACGTCGTTTGGTTTTATCGACCGGTTTCTGGTCACGGCTGAGGCCTACCATATTCCCGTCACGCTGCTCTTCAACAAGACGGATTTGTACGACGAGGACGGCTTTGAGTATCAGGCTCAGATTGCGGGCATGTACGCCAGCCTGGGCTACCCCAGCCGCACCTGCGCCGCTACTACCGGCGAGGGCGTGCCCGAAATCGACCAACTGCTCGATGGCAAAGTGAGCCTGCTGGCCGGCCATTCCGGTGTGGGCAAAAGCACCCTCATAAACGCCCTGGTGCCCGACCTCGACCTGAAAACCGCCGAAATCAGCGAGTTCTCCGACAAAGGCGTGCATACCACCACCTTCGCCGAAATGCTGGAAGTGCGCCCCGGCACGTTCATCATCGACACGCCCGGCATCAAAGAGTTGGGCCTCGTAGATTTGCCGCCCGCCGAGCTGGCCGGCTACTTCCCCGAGTTCCGCGCCCTGCTGGGCCAGTGCCGCTACCACAACTGCCAGCACACCCACGAGCCCGGCTGCGCCGTGCGCGAAGCCGTGGACCAGGGCCGCATTGCCCTGCCGCGCTACGACAGCTACCTAAGCATGCTGGCCGGCGAGGACAATCGGCATTAATGAGCGTTGCGCTTAATGAAGAATGAGGAATGAAGAATTACCCAATCGGCAATTTTTCATTCCTCATTCTTCATTAAGCGCAGTGCAAACGGGGCTTACTTAGCCGTAGGCAATACCACCGTATCAATTACGTGGGTCACGCCGTTGCTCGAAATCACGTCGGCGATTTGCACAGTGGCCGGGGCATCTTTGCCGTTGCCGACCATTACTTGGCCGTTTTTCACGGTGATGTGCAGTTTTTCACCGTTCACGGTGGTCAACTCCTGGCCGTCTTTCAGGTCGGCAGCCACGAGGCGGCCGGGGATGACGTGGTAGGTGAGCACGCCGGCCAGCTTGGCTTTGCTAGCGGGGTCCATCAGGCCGGCCACGGCTCCTTTGGGCAGTTTGTCGAAGGCGGCGTTGGTAGGGGCAAATACCGTGAAGGGGCCGGGGCCACTCAGGGTTTCGGCCAGGCCTGCCTGCTTCACAGCAGCTACAAGCGTACTCACGCTTTTGGCACCGGCAGCATTCTCCACAATGTTTTTATCAGCCGTCATGGCCACACCGTCCACCATCACACCTTCGGGCTTGCCCATACGGGCCGAGTCGCCGGCCACGGCCGCGATAGAGTCGGCCGGGTTTACGGTGCTGTTGGTTTCGGTTTCGGTGGTAGCGGGCTTGTCGTTGCCACAGCTTGCCAGCATGAGAGAGGTAGCAAGGGCAACTAGCAGGGGAGCAAAAGATTTTTTCATGAAACGGTGGTGGTGAAAAGAAATACAGGTAAGCGAAAAGTAATTACAGCCGTAAGTAAGCTTACGAATATGAGCTTACGAAGCAATAGTGCGCCCCGGATGTTTCGTAAGCCCATCAAATTATTACCTTCGCCCGCCGAAAGCAGCAACTGCTATCGGGAATATTGTTTAATCCGCTAAAAATCCGCGATTCATGAAAACTGCCGAAATCCACACTAAGAAGGGTGTTATGAAAGTTGAGTTCTACGAGCAGGACGCTCCGAAAACCGTTAAAAACTTCACCGACCTCGCCGAAAAAGGCTACTACGACGGCCTGAAATTTCACCGCGTCATCCCGAATTTCGTGATTCAGGGCGGCTGCCCCAACACCCGCGAAGGTGCCAAAGGCCAGCCCGGCACCGGCGGCCCCGGCTACAAAATCGACTGCGAAACCAGCGGCGACCATCAGTACCACGAGCGCGGCGCGCTGAGCATGGCCCACGCCGGCAAAAACACGGGCGGCTCGCAGTTCTTCATCGTGCATTCGCGCGACAACACCGCCCACCTCGACCGCGTGCATACCGTGTTCGGCAAAGTGGTGGAGGGAGTCGATGTTATCGACCAAATTACGCCCAACGATGAGATTGAGAAAATCGTAGTGACGGAGCAGGCGTAATCGCACGCTGGAAACAGAAGACCGTCATGCTGAGCGCAGCCGAAGCATCTCTACCGCAGTAGTAATCCAATCGACAGGATTTACTATTGCGGTAGAGATGCTTCGGCTGCGCTCAGCATGACGGTCTTTTTTTACCGTGCCCAGCCCTATTTCTTCTCGGGCGTTGGATTCTCAATTTCCTGCACCAGCTGCCCGTACCAGCCCTCGCCGTACTTGCGAATCAGCGGCTCCTTGAGAAATTGGTACACCTTCACGCCCAGCTTGCCGCCGAAGTCGCAGGCCGGGTTGCAGATGTTCCACCGGTCGTAGTTCAGCGCGTCGAACCCTTCGTACTTCGTAATGCGAATTGGATACAAATGGCAGCTGATGGGCTTTTTAAACGTGGTAGCGCCAGCCAGATAGGCCTGCTCGATGCCGCATTTCAGGATGCCGCGCTCGTCCCAAAGGGCATAGGCGCACTCCTTATCGTCGATGGTAGTGGTGCTGAAGTCGCCCTCCCAATCCTTGATGTAGAGGCCCTGGGCCTCGATGGCGGCTTGCCCTGCTTCCGTCAAAAAGGGTTTGATATTGGCGTATTCCTGCTCCAGAATCTTCAGCTCGGGCTCTTCGAGGGGCGCGCCGAGGTCGCCCTCCACGCAGCAGGCCCCTTTGCAGGCGTCGAGGTTGCAGACGAAAAAGTTGTCGGCGATGTCATCGGAAATGACCGTTTCCTGGATAATAATCATTCACAAAGGTAACCCCGGCGGCGCGGGCCGGAAATGATGGCCCACCCCTGCCCGGGGCTCCGTACCTTTGTAGACCCGCCCAAAAGGCGGCTTATTTCGCACATGGCACTAGATTATCTTTCCCTCCTGAATCCGTCGCAAGGGGCCGCGGTGATGCAAACCGAAGGCCCCTGCATGATTATTGCCGGCGCTGGCTCGGGCAAAACCCGAGTGCTTACCTACCGCATTGCCAACCTGCTCGAAAAGGGCGTCGACCCGTTCAACATCCTGGCCCTCACCTTCACCAACAAGGCCGCCAAGGAAATGCGCGCCCGCGTAGAAAAGGTAGTCGGCCCCGCCGCCCGCAGCCTCTGGATGGGCACATTTCACTCGGTTTTCGCCAAAATTTTGCGCTCCGAGGCCGATAAAATCGGCTTCCCGCGCAGCTTCACCATCTACGACTCGCAGGATTCGAAAACCCTGATTGGCCAGATTGTGAAGGAGCTGGAGCTCGACGACAAGCTCTACAAGCCCAACTTGGTGCTGGGCCGCATTTCGGCCGCCAAGAACAAGCTTATCTCGCACAACCAGTACCTCAATGACACGACCATCAAGGCCGACGACGAGGCGGCGTTGCGGCCCAAAATCGGGGTCATTTACCAGCAATATTACCAGCGCTGCCTCAAGGCCGGCGCGATGGATTTCGACGACTTGCTCTTCAATACCAACGTCCTCTTCCGCGACCACGTCGACGTGCTGAACAAGTATCAGAACATGTTCAAGTTCGTGATGGTGGACGAGTACCAGGATACCAACTATTCGCAGTATCTAATTACCCGCAAACTCGCGGCAAAGGAGCGCAATATTTGCGTGGTAGGCGATGATGCGCAGAGCATCTACGCCTTCCGGGGCGCGGATATTTCCAACATTCTAAATTTCGAAAAAGATTACCCCGAATTACAGGTATTTAAACTGGAACAGAATTATCGTTCCACGAAAAATATCGTGTGGGCGGCGAATTCCGTCATTAAAAATAACCAGGCGCAATTGCGTAAAGATGTCTTTTCGGAGAACGAGGAAGGCACGCTGATTGAAGTCCTGAAAGCCGCTTCAGATAATGAGGAAGGCAAACTGGTGGCAAATTCCATCTTCGAGGATAAGATGAATGGGCATTTGTCGTACGACAATTTCGCCATTCTTTACCGCACCAACGCACAAAGCCGCGCGATGGAAGAATCACTGCGGAAATTAAACATCAAATACAAAATCGTTGGGGGCCTGTCGTTTTATCAGCGCAAGGAAATCAAGGATTTGGTGGCCTATTTACGCCTGACGGTTAACCAAAACGACGAGCAGGCTATTCGCCGGGTAATTAATTATCCGAAGCGCGGAATTGGTGATACCACCATCAGCAAATTAATTACGACAGCCGACGAAGCCAACCATACGCTGTGGGAAGTGGTGGCCCATGCCGACCAGTTTATGGCGGCGCGGGTGAGCAATCCGGTGGTGGGATTTGCCGAGAAAATCAAAAGCTATATCGTGGTTGCCGAGAAGGAGGATGCCTTTGAAGCGGCCAAGTTCATCGCCAAAAACTCGGGAATGCTGGAGGAACTGTATGCCGATAAGAGCATTGAAGGCCTCTCGCGCTACGAAAACATCCAGGAACTGCTCAACGGCATCAAGGAATACGTGGATGACCACGAGCGCGAGGACAAGAGTCTTGGCGCGTTCCTACAGGATATTGCGCTGGTGACGGATTCGGACCTGAAAGACGCAGCCCAAGAGGGCGAGGCTGTGACGCTGATGACCATTCACTCCGCGAAAGGGCTGGAATTCCGCAACGTGTACATCGTGGGCATGGAGGAAAACCTGTTTCCGAGCCAGATGATGATTACCTCGCGGGCCGATTTGGAGGAAGAGCGCCGCCTGTTCTACGTGGCCATCACGCGGGCCGAGAAGAAGCTGACGCTGAGCTACGCCACTTCGCGCTACCAGTGGGGAAACCTGCGCAGCTGCGAGAAAAGCCGCTTTCTGGACGAGATTGACCCGCAGTACGTCAACTTTAAGTTTGCCGCCGGGCCGGGCGCGGGCGATGCGGCTCCGTTCCAGCATGTTTTCGAGCGGCGCTCGAACCTGGTGCCTACACCACCGCGCAAAGTGCAGGCTACCAACTATATAGCCCCTGCCGACTTTACGCCCTCCGACACGTCCAAGCTGCAAGCCGGCCAGCGCGTGGAGCATGCCAAGTTCGGTTTCGGCACGGTGAGCGCGCTCGAAACCCAGCAGGGCACCACCAAGGCCACTATTCAGTTTGAGGAAGTGGGCGAGAAAGTGCTGCTGTTGAGCTTTGCGAAGCTGCGGGTGCATTAGCAGCATACTGCATTGGGCTATTTCCGCCACGTCGTGCTGAGCACAGCCGAAGTGTCTCTACCGCGCGACTCGTCTCAGAAGTTGCAACGAAGCGGTAGCGTTGCTTTGGCTGCGCTCAGCATGGCGTTCTTTTCTGTAACACGCGGCAGTTCTCACGCCGTATCTTTGGCCTGAGCTCCGCCCCCGGCGGCCTCCCTCCTGCTTTTTATGACCGATATTAATTCCCTGCCCTTCCACCTGCAGCTGCTGGTGCGCGAATACGGGCACAGCACCTACCAGCTCATCCAAGGCCTCAAAGACATTGAGGACGTGGCAGAGCGCACCAAGCGCGCCACCGCCATTGTGCAGCTCATGCTGCGCCTGCAACCGGCCCTGCGCGACCTGCCCGAAATCCAGACCCGCCTCTGGAACCACCTTCACGCCATGGCCGGCGAAGACGTGGCCCTGGAAGCGCCCGTGGCCCTGCGCAGCCTCACGGTGCGCACCGAAAAGCCCGGTCGCGTGCCCTACCCCCGCACGGCTCCCAAGCTGCGCGCTTATGGTGCGGCCATCGAAGCTCTGATTGCCAAGGCCCTGACGCTGGAGGATGCGGCCGAGCGCGAACAGGCCACCATCCAGATTGGCCGGACGATGAAATTTCTCTATCGCCAGCACAACAAGGAAAATGCCAAGGATGTGACCATTCTGCGGCATTTGGGCGAGCTGTCGGGCGGCCAGCTCAAGCTCGACGCGGATTTGGTCGACAGCGAAAACCTGTTTGAGATGCCGGCCGGCACTGCGACTGGCGCTACCAAGGCATTCGTCGTGCCCCAGCCGCAGCCGCGCGAAGGCCAGAACCGCGACCGCCGCGAAGGCCAGAACCGCGACCGCGACAACCGTGGTAACGGTTTTAGTAACAAAAACGGGAAGAAGCGCAAAAAAGGCCGCAGCCAGGAGCCACAGCAGCCTCCACAATAATTTATTTCCGGTAGTCGGTATTCCGTAGCAGATAGTCAGACTATTTGGCCCGCATACGGTTGTCGTTATCCGACTACTGCCTACTTTTTACGGACTACTTACGATTAAACAAATGGCTGCATTTGAAGTACGCGGCGGCAAACCATTGCGCGGCGAAATCACGCCCCAGGGTGCCAAAAACGAAGCCCTCCAGATTCTCTGCGCGGTATTGCTGACTCCGGAACCCATAACCATCAGCAACATCCCCGACATCCGCGACGTCAATAAGCTCATCGAGCTGTTGCGCGACATGGGCGTGAAAGTGGGCAAGCTGGCTTCCGACACCTATATTTTCCAGGCCGAGGACGTTAACCTCGACTACATGGATACGCCTGAGTTCGTGGCTCAGGCCGGCGCGTTGCGCGGCTCGGTCATGATTCTCGGCCCCATGCTGGGGCGCTACGGCCGCTGCCAGCTGCCCAAGCCGGGCGGTGACAAAATCGGCCGCCGGCCGATGGACACGCACTTTCTGGGCCTCGAAAAGCTGGGCGGCAAGCTCACGCTTGAGGGCACCGATTTCTACCGCATCAAAGTGGAAGGCAAGTTGCAGGGCACCCACATGCTACTCGACGAAGCCTCGGTGACTGGTACGGCCAACATCCTGATGGCCGCCGTACTGGCCGAAGGGACTACAACCATCTACAACGCCGCCTGCGAGCCCTACTTGCAGCAGCTGTGCCGCATGCTGGTCCGCATGGGGGCTAATATCCAAGGCATCGGCTCGAACCTGCTCACCATTGTGGGCGTGGAGAAACTAGGCGGTACCGAGCACCGCATGCTCCCGGACATGATTGAAATCGGTTCTTTTATCGGCCTCGCGGCCATGACGGGTTCCGAAATCACCATCAAGGACTGCCAGATTCCCGAGTTGGGCCTCATCCCGGACACCTTCCGCAAGCTGGGTATTCAGCTTGAATTCCGGGGCGATGACATCTTCATTCCGGCCCAGCCGCACTACGAAATCGCCACGTACCTCGACGGCTCCATCCTCACGGTGAGCGACCACACCTGGCCGGGCTTTACGCCCGATTTGCTGAGCATTGTGCTGGTGGTGGCCTGCCAGGCTAAGGGTACAGTGCTCATTCACCAGAAAATGTTTGAGTCGCGGCTGTTCTTCGTCGATAAGCTCATCGATATGGGTGCGCAGGTCATCCTCTGCGACCCGCACCGTGCCACCGTCATCGGCCTCGACCAGCGCACCCGCCTGCGCGGCATCACCATGACTTCGCCCGACATCCGTGCCGGCGTGGCCCTGCTCATCGCCGCCCTGTCGGCCGAGGGCAAAAGCACCATCGAAAACGTGGAGCAGATTGACCGGGGCTACCAGAACATCGACCTGCGCCTTCAGGCGCTGGGGGCTGATATTCGGCGCATGTAATATCGTCGCCTCTTGATTTACGAAAATGCCTGGCCATCCCGCCGGGCATTTTTTGTTGTCGGCTATACGGGTTACTTCTGATTGTGCGTTGGCATAAAAGGAGCTGCGCAGCTACTGTTTCTGGTTTCACTTTACTACGGAATGAATCATGAAATCCTCCCTCGGTATTGCCCTGGGGCTGGCCGCCCTGCTGTGCGGTTGTAGCCACGTCAACAAAGAAGAAGCCGCTGTTGCGGACATCACCCCGCCGTCGACGCAGTACATGATGAGTGCGCCGCCCGCGCCACAGGAAAGCCCGGATTCGGATGACAAAGAGGCCACGGCCGACGTAATTCCGGGTCCCCGGCCCTACACCGAATCCATCGTTGCGCCCTCACGTCTGCTCATCTACCACGCCGATTTACGTCTGAAAGTGGCCAGTCTGCCCCGCGCCAGCGCCAGTCTCGACAGCCTCGTGCATCGCAACGGCGGCTACCTCAGCGCCGCCACCGAAGTGCGGGCCGAGGGCGAATGGCGCCAGGCAATTACCATTCGGGTGGCTCCGGCCCGTTTTCAGCCGCTGATGGCTGCGCTGGGCGGATTGGGTACCGTGGAGGAAAAAAAGCTGACTACTGACGATGTCACGGCGCAACACGCCGACGTGGCTGCCCGCCTCGCCACCAAGCGCGCCGTCGAAAAGCGTTATATCGACCTGCTGGTCCGCGCCCGCAAAATCAGCGAAGTGCTGGAAGTAGAGGGCAAAATCGGGGAAGTACGCGAGGAAATCGAGAGCACCGAAAGCCGCCTTAAAACGCTTAACGATGAGGTGGCCTATTCCACTATCTCGCTCACCTGCTACCAACCCCTACCCCAGTCCGTACCCGAAGCGCCGGTGGTATCATTCGCCAGCCGTCTCGTGGAGTCATTCTATACCGGCTGGACCCTGATTACCAGCTTGCTGATTGGTATGGTGGCTATCTGGCCCTTCCTGTTGCTTGGTGGGGCCGGGTGGTGGGCCGTGCGGCGCTGGCGGCGCAGTGTTGCACAAGCCCAAGGCTAGCGATAGAAAAAAGCCCCGCCGCAGCACCTATGATGGTACCGCGGCGGGGCATTTCGTTTCGGGCCGAAGCCAAATTTAATCCATTACCAAATCCACCACGGCATTGACCACCGACAGGGCTAGACTGAATAACAGGGCGTTGAGCAAACCGTGTACATCAAAGCTGCTCATCAGATAATCGGCCATTTTCACGATGATGACGTTGATAACCAATAGAAACAGACCCAGCGTGAGTACCGTGATGGGAAAGCCTAGAATTTGCAGAATGGGCTTCACGATGGCATTTAGAATACCCAACACGATGACCAGAATGGCCGCACTGCCCACGCCGCTCAGCACCACACCTGGTAGCACCATGCTAAGGCCGTATACTAATACGGCGGTGAGAATGAATTTGAGAATGAATCCTAACATGGCAACAAGGGTAAAAGTGAAAGAAGGTTACTCGGCGTGCATGCCTTTGGCCGGCAGCCGCCCTTGCGATACGGCCATCCAGTTGCAAAGTTGGTAGAGCAGGCGCGCGCCCACGATGGCGTTCCACTCGGTGTCGCCGGGCGCTACCTCGTTCAGGTCGCATCCGATGATTTGGATGCCCTCACGCACGATGGAGCGCAGCAGGTAAGTGGCTTCCTCATACTCCAAGCCGCCGGGCACGGGCGTGCCGGTGCCGGGGCACAGCTTGGGGTCGAGGCCGTCGATATCAAAGCTGATGTAGACCTTTTTGGGCAGCTGCGCAATGATTTTGCCACAGACTTTCTTCCACGACTTCTTGGCAAATTTCTCGTCGCTCAGAAACCGCTGGCTGAACAGCGCCACCCGGCCGTTGGACTGATCGATGAATTCGGCCTCCTGCTGGCAAAAGTCCCGGATGCCTACTTGCACCAGTTTCTTCACCTGCGGCAGTTCCAGCGCGTTGTGCATGATGCTGGCGTGCGAATACTTGAAGCCCTCGTAGGTAGGACGCAGGTCGCAGTGCGCGTCAAACTGCAGAATAGCAAATTCCGAATGGCGCTCGGCCAGCGCGTGCAGGTAGCCCAGCGGCGTGCTGTGGTCGCCGCCAAGCACCACCACGCCTTTGCCGGCATCGAGCAGGGCCCCGGTTTTGGCTTTCAGCCACTGCACCATCTTATCGCCGCCGGCCGTGGCCTGGGCGGGCACGCTTTCGTGCTTTTTGCGGTCGGCTTCGGGCTGGCCTTCTTCCAGCCAGCCAATGTAATCAGCGGCCAGGGGGCGCAACTGGCGGCTCGCCTCGGCAATGGTTTCGTCCTCCTCTTCCATGGCCAGGCCCAGCTTCCAGGCATTGGGCACATCCGAATCGTACAGGTCCACTTGCAGCGAGGCCTCGCGGATGGCGGCCGGGCCAGCGGCCGTGCCGGCGCGGTAGCTCACGGTCACTTCCCACGGCACGGGCACCACCACTACCTGCGCCTCCTCGGGCGTGAAAGGCAGGCCGAACAGGCCGCTATCCGCATCGCCGGGCGCGTTGGGGTCGAAAGAAGCTATTTTCTGGGCTAAGGCGTCCGCTTTAGACATTGGAGTTGAGGCGTAGGTAAATGGTAAATTGAATGCAAAAAAGAACGTCATGCCGCAACGGCCGCTGCAGTTCCCGGCACCAGCCCAGTTCAGCGAACAGGCTCACAGGAAAGTTGCAACGGCCGACGCGGCATGACGGGCCGGAACACAGTTAAGCATTCCTAAACGGGTTATTAGGCCGACATCTGGCTACCCAGAAAATCGTAGCTGCGAATGATTTCCAGAATTTTCTGGAACGTCACGCGGTCAAAAAACAGCATCAATGGCAGTTCCACCGTGTTGTCGCGGTCCGAAAACTGCGTGATAACCGAAAAAATAAGCGGCTGTAGCTGCTGCTCCGGTAGCAGGCTCTGCAAGTTCTCAGCGATATCGCCTTTGGGAGCCACAGGCGGCGCACCATAGATGTTGGCCTTCAGAATATTGGCCAGCTGCGTAACCAGAGCTCCGGTAATGATATTGCTGATTTCAAGCAACAGGGATTCCTGCAACTCGTTCAGCTCCAGCGCTTCAGTGGTTTGCATACGCAGGCACACCCGCGAGAGGCGCTGGATGTGCTGGCCTGAGAAGAACATCAGCGTTGTCCCATTAAAATCACCCCGAATGTCGGACTGAATGGGCACATGACGGGTCTGATAATCGCGTACGCGGTGTAGAATATCATCGCTCATCAGCAAGTCGATATTTGGCACCTCAAGTAGCACCCGTTCCTGGGCGATTACGGCGAATGAATCGGCGGCACGAGCCAGGCCGATGTTTAGAATCTCGCGGATTATATCACGCTCTAACTCAGTCATCGATAAATCCATAACGTCAAAGATAGGGGAAAGTGCAGCTGCGAGGACTGGGGTGAAAGAAAGGAAAATTAGGGGCGTTTGGTCAGAAACAGGCGAGTCAGGGCCGGCACATCGAGTACCAGGCACACTTGCCCACTGCCGAGCAGGGTAACTCCCCCAAACAGGTCAATGGTATCCAAGGGTTTACTAAGGGGCTTGATGACAATGTTTTGCTGCCGGATAAACCGGTCAACTACCAAGCCCAGTCGGCGGTTATTGTAATTCACGACCAATACCTGCTGGGCACCGATCAGGTCAGCTTTGTCAGCGAAGGGCAGCATTTCGTCGCCTTCGTCGTGCAAAAGCATCCGCAGCGCTATCAGCGGCACGGCCTGGCCTTGCACATGCGTCACCAGCACGCCGCCAACCACCGAAATCTCGTCGGATTGCAAAGCGAGCACCGTATCGGTATGCATCAGCGGGATGGCGTAGGGGCGTTCCTCTACTTCAACCAGCAGCGCGCCCTTCACGGCAATAGACGTGGGCAGCACCAGCGTAAACGTGGTGCCCTGGCCCAGCTGCGATTCGACCCGCAGCTGGCCCCCCAGCGAGTCGAGCGCCAGCTTCACTACATCGAGGCCCACGCCACGGCCTGAAATGTCGGTAATCTTGCTGGCCATGGAAAAGCCGGGCTCAAAAAGAAAGGCCCACACCGCCTGCTCATCCAGGTTGGCAGCGGCACTGGCCGTGGTCAGTCCGCGCTCCACGGCTTTACGGCGCACGGCTTCGGTATCTATGCCCCGTCCATCGTCGCGCACCTGAATGAGCACATCATCGCGCTCGGTCAGGGCCGAAAGGGTAAGATGGCCAACCGCCGACTTGCCGGCCGCCGCCCGCTGGGCCGTAGTTTCGAGGCCGTGGCTGACGGCGTTACGTACCAGGTGCAACAGCGCGTCGGTAATGATTTGCAGGATGTTACGGTCAATCTGCACATCCTGCCCGCTGAGGGTTAGCTCAACTTCTTTGCTTTCGGCGGAGGCCACGTCGCGCACTACCCGGGGAAACTTGTTCAGCAGCACACCCACGCCTACTAAGCGGGCATCCATCACACTGTATTGCAAATCGTCGGAAATGCGGAACAGGTGCTGGGCGGTAGCCAGCAATGCGGGATTGCCTATTTCCTGCGCCAGCGTCATAATCCGGTCGCGGTCAATAACCAGTTCCCCCACCAGATTGAGCAGGTTATCAAGCTTTTTGACCTGGATATATACTAGGTCCGAAAGCTCCATTTTCTTACCCGACTCCTCCTCCGTTTCCGCCTCCTCGGCTTCGTCCAGAATCGGCTCTTCGCCCCGCACCAAACGGTCGAGGTTGTCAAGCAAAGCCGTGGCATCGGGCAACGGCTGGTTAGCACCAACTGCCCGAATCATATTGCCCAACGCATCAACGCCGGCAAAAACCACTTTAATAAGCGAACCGCTGAACGTGCGTTCCTGGTCCCGAATCAGCCCGAACAGGGTTTCGAGATGGTGCGCCACTTCGCCCAAATCGGCAAAGCCCATGGCGCGGGCATTGGCCTTGAGGTTGTGCATGAGCCGGAATAGCTCGTTCAGGGCCGGGCCGGCATTAGGGTTGCGCTCAAGCTCGCTCAAATGGCGGCTCATGGAGTCGTAATACTCCAGCGCTTCGGCCATGAAAAGCTCCCGGTATTCCTGGTCGCGCGTTTTCATTAGGCCTTAGAAATTGAGTAAATAAACCAACTTTCCGGCGCACGCAGACACTTCCCATCGTTTCCGAAAGGCAGTGGCAGGGAGACGGAACGTTGTGGCAGCACCTTACGCAGCCTGCTCAGAGGCGTCGTTTTGCAGCGCCGCACCCACTATTTCCAGCACTTTCTCTTCCGAGAAGGGCTTTACGATGTAAGCCAGCGCACCGTTTTCAATGGCTTCGGTCACGATAACCTCTTGTCCCACAGCACTGCACATCACTACTTTGGCGGAAGGCTGAATCTGGCGGAGGCTTTTCAGCACGTCCAAGCCAGTATTGTCGGGCAGAATGACGTCGAGGGTAATAAGGTCAGGGGAAGTCGAAGCGGCCATTTCTACCGCCTGTGCGCCGTTTGCTGCCTCGCCTACTACTTCGTAGCCAGCATCGGTGAGCATGTTTTTGAGCATCGTACGCATATAAAAGGAGTCGTCGACGATGAGGATGCGCTTATTCATGGAATTGGGGAACGTTAAGATTTAACGGGTAGCCGAGCGTAGTTGCAGGCTACTCTTGTACGGGGCCGAGCCTACGAAGATGCCGTTTTGCCCGGCAAACGCATCACTTCGCTTGGGGTCAGGAGCTTGCGCATATCCAGCACGATGATAATGCCGCCTGCCGGCAGCTTGGCGATGCCTTCGAGGTATTTATCGCGGGTGCTGGAATCCTGCACGAACTCCGGGGCCGGTTCAATCTGGCTCAGGGGCATGGTGAAGGGGCGCGGCACTTCGCGCACCATCAGGCCCAGCACATAGTCGGCGGCTTCGACGGCAATGGTGTAGCTGCGCTCGGGGATGGGCCGGCCCACCGGCCGCAGCCGGAACCGCTCTTCCAGGTCCAGAATGGCAATAATGTCGCCACGCAGGTTGGCAATGCCCTTGATGAAAGGCGGGGTTTTGGGCATGCGGGCCACGTCGGGCGTGACGGTCACTTCCTTCACCTGCTCAATGCGAATGCCGTAGTCCTCATCGCCCAAGCGAAACACGATGAGCTGCACTAACTCGGCGGGCTTGGCGCGTTCAGCTTTGGCAATGGGAGCGGTTATTTCAGTCTCAGCCATGCGGGATTAGTCGAAAAAGGGCTAAACGAAGGGATTGAGAACTATTTGGTTTTGGCTTTCGACTTAGCCGCAGCCTTGGTGGCCGGGCTGTTCTTAGCAGCTTTGCCATTAACCGCTGCCTCGGGATGGGCCTGCTCAGTCCGAACTACGGTTTGCGCCCGGGCGGGACGCTCCCGGCGGGCCGGAGCCGAAACCACTACCGGCGCTGCTGCCTCGGGACGATTCCGGCGGGTGGTATTAGGTTGCCGGCTGGTATCAGCGGCAGCCGGCGCGGCTTCGGCACGGCTCTGGGAGCGGCGGGCAACCATGCCATTCTGCGGCTCGGGGGCGTACGATTCGCGGGCGCGGTAGGTATCGCGGGCACCCCGGCGTACGGGTTCCGGCTCGGGCTCAGGCTCGTAGGAGCTGAGCTGGAAGGTTTCGAGGCCGGCCTGCAGGTCGTCGGCAATGTCGGTGAGGCGTTGCGAGCTGGTGGTCAGCTCCTGCATGGCCGTGGAGAGCTGCTTGGCCGTACCAGCCACCTGCTGGGTGCCGGTAGCCGTTTGCTCGGCAATGGCTACCACTTCTTCCACGTACTTCACCACGTCGCCAATCGAGGTTTTCTGCACCTCAGTGGCCGTGAGAATGTCGCGCGAAGTGCGCAGCGTTTCGCCCGAGCTGGTGGCAATGTTCTTAAAGGCCGAGCTGGCTTCAAACGTGGCGTTCTTGCCCTTGAGCACTCGGTTTTCCATGGTTGAAATAGCCGTTGCGGCCGAAGTCGTGTCTTTTTTCACGTCTTCTACCAGTGTGGCAATTTCGTTGGCCGACTTGCGGGAGCCTTCGGCCAGCTTGCGGATTTCCTCGGCTACCACGGCGAAACCACGGCCAGCCTCTCCCGCACGAGCGGCTTCGATGGCGGCGTTCAGGGCCAGCAGGTTGGTCTGCGAAGCAATGTCCGTAATGACGCCCAGCGACTTGCTGATTTCACCCGAACGAGTACTCAGTACTTCGATGGTGCGTGAGGTTTGCGACGAAGCGCTGGAGATTTCCTCCATGTTCTTCACCACTTCGGCCACTGTTTTCAGACCGAGCTGGGAGGTTTGTTCGGCCAGGATAGCCGCTTTGTTCACCACGTCAGCCTTATTGGCCGTTTCCTTGGTGGCCTGCATGATTTCTTCAATCAGTTTGAAGGCCTGGTCGGTTTTCAAGGCCTGGTTCTGAGCACCTTCGGCCATCTGCTGCATGGCCAGTGCCACGTCAACCGTCACCCGGCTCATTTCCTGGCCCTTGCCGGCCATCTCTTCCGAAGAAGTACCTACAATCTGAGACGAGTCGTTGATTTCGCCGAGCAACTCGTTCAGGTTTTCAACTGCCAGGTTGAGCGCATTCGACATGGCCAGAATATCGCCCGTCGTGGGTACTTCAACGCGCTGAGTCAGGTCGCCTTCGGAGATGGCGCGCACCACCCGCGACACTTCTAGTACCGGCGAGGCAATGCTCTCAATCAGGGCGTTGAGCGTATCCACCAGTTCTTTCCAGGAACCCGATACGCCGCCTACCGTGGCACGCTCGGTCAGCTTGCCTTCTACCCCGGCCACTTTTGCCACGCGGCTTACTTCGGAAGCAAGGCGGTTAAGGTCGTCCACCATGCTGTTGATGGTGTCGGCCAGGTCGGCTACTTCGCCTTTGGCTTCGAGGGTCAGCTTCTGGGTAAGGTCGCCTTTCGATACGGCCGTTACGATTTTTACAATGCCCCGCACCTGCGTGGTGAGGTTTGAAGCCATGTAGTTTACGTTGTCGGTCAGGTCTTTCCACACACCGGCCACGTTGGGTACCGATGCTTGGCCGCCGAGCTTGCCTTCGGTGCCCACTTCCTGGGCCACACGGGTTACTTCACCGGCGAAGATGTTGAGCGAGTCCACCATCTGGTTCAGGTTGTCCTTCAGGTCCAGCAGTTCGCCATTGACGTTTACCGAAACCTTCTGGCTTAGGTCGCCGCGCGATACGGCGGTAGCTACATTGGCAATATCCCGCACCTGCGAGGTCAGGTTGCTGGCCATCGTGTTCACGTTGTCGGTCAGGTCTTTCCAGGTCCCGCGCACGTTGGGCACCTTGGCCTGACCGCCGAGCTTGCCTTCGGTGCCTACTTCGCGGGCCACGCGGGTTACTTCGTCACCAAAGATGTTGAGCGAGTCCACCATTTCGTTGAGGTTTTCCTTCAACTGGAGCAGTTCGCCGCGCACGTTTACCGTGATTTTCTGACTCAGGTCACCTTTGGCCACGGCCGTTGCCACGTTGGCAATGTCCCGCATTTGTGAGGTCAGGTTGCTAGCCATCGTGTTCACGTTGTCCGTCAGGTCTTTCCAGGTGCCCGATACTTTCGGCACGTTGGCCTGACCGCCGAGGATACCCTCGGTGCCCACTTCGCGGGCCACGCGTGTTACCTCGCCGGCGAAGATATTGAGCGAGTCCACCATCTGGTTCAGGTTGTCCTTCAGGTCCAGCAGCTCACCTTTGACATCTACCGTAATCTTCTGCGAAAGGTCGCCTTTCGATACGGCTGTGGCTACGTTGGCAATGTCCCGTACCTGCGAGGTCAGGTTGCTGGCCATCGTGTTTACGTTGTCAGTCAGCTCTTTCCAGGTACCACCAACGCGGGGCACCACGGCCTGGCCGCCGAGCTTGCCTTCGGTGCCTACTTCGCGGGCCACGCGGGTTACTTCGTCGCCGAAGATGTTGAGCGAGTCCACCATCTGGTTGAGGATGTTCTTCAGCTCCAAGATTTCGCCTTTCACGTTTACCGTCATCTTCTGGCTCAGGTCGCCGCGGGCTACGGCCGTGGCCACGTTAGCAATGTCTCGTACCTGCGAGGTCAGAGCCGCTGCCATGTCGTTCACGTTGTCGGTGAGGGCTTTCCACACACCGGCCACGTTTGGTACCGAGGCCTGACCGCCAAGTTTGCCTTCGGTGCCCACTTCCTGCGCCACGCGGGTTACCTCGCCGGCAAACAGGTTGAGGGACGCCACCATCTGGTTCAGGTTCTGCTTCAGCTGCAGGAATTCGCCTTTTACATCGACGGTAACCGTCTGAGTCAGGTCACCTTTGGCTACGGCCGTGGCCACGTTGGCAATGTCTCGTACCTGACTGGTCAGGTTGCTAGCCATGTAGTTTACGTTGTCGGTCAGGTCCTTCCACACACCGGCCACGCTGGGCACCGAGGCCTGGCCGCCGAGGCGGCCTTCGGTGCCCACTTCCTGGGCCACGCGGGTTACCTCGCCGGCAAACAGGTTCAGCGAGTCAACCATCTGGTTTAGGTTCTGCTTCAGTTGGAGTAGCTCGCCTTTTACATCGACGGTAACTTTCTGGCTCAGGTCGCCTTTAGCCACCGCAGTTGCTACGTTGGCAATGTCCCGCACCTGAGAAGTCAGGTTGCTGGCCATGTTGTTTACGTTGTCGGTCAGGTCTTTCCACACGCCGGCCACGTTGGGTACCGATGCTTGGCCGCCGAGCTTGCCTTCCGTACCTACTTCCTGCGCCACGCGGGTTACCTCGCCGGCAAACAGGTTGAGCGAGTCCACCATCTGGTTCAGGTTCTGCTTGAGCTGCAGGAATTCACCTTTTACATCGACGGTGATTTTCTGGCTCAAGTCGCCCTTTGCTACGGCCGTGGCCACGTTGGCAATGTCCCGCACCTGCACGGTGAGGTTCGAGGCCATGTTGTTTACGTTGTCGGTCAGGTCCTTCCAGATACCGCCCACATTTGGTACGCTGGCTTGGCCGCCGAGCTTGCCCTCGGTGCCTACTTCCTGCGCCACGCGGGTTACCTCGCCGGCGAAGATGTTCAGGTTGTCAATCGTTTTGTTGATGGTTTCGGCCATCAATTTGAAGTCGCCCGATACCGGAATCTGGAAGCTTTCGTCCAGATTGCCCCGGCTGATGTTCTTCAGTACTTTGCCCACTTCCAACACCGGCACGGCGATGCTGTCCACCAAGCCGTTGATGTTGTTAATCATGTCGCGCCAGAAGCCGGCGGCCCCGTCGGCCGAAGCCCGCGCCTTGAGGTTGCCCTCTACCCCGGCCACTTTCGAGATACGCGACACCTCGCCGCCCACCCCGGCAATCATGTCCACCATTGAATTGTAGGCTTCCGCGATTTCGGCGAAGATGTCGTCGTTCTGCTTGGTGAGCCGCACCGACACGTCGCCCTTCTTAAAGGCATCGAGGGCATAAAGCACCCGGTTGAGCTGGTCGTTGACGTAGCCCGGGTCTTGGGTATCAACGGAGCCGCGCGAACCGCCCTTTTTGCGGGTCAGGTCGTTGTTGGTACGCACCACGTCGAGCGACGAAACCGCGCCGGCGTCCGGCATTGCGCCGTCAATGACATCCATAGTGGTTGCGGGCGCACGCCGAGCCTTGGGTCGCGGATTCTGGGGGGAAGCCATATTAATAGTATGGGAATCGATTCAGGAAGGGGAAAGCTAATCGGGAGGGCGAAGTACGGGGGTTAGCCGCGAATAAGCAAAGGTAACGTTGCCCGGTACGGCGCTGAACCCGCCGGGATGCGGACTCGTTCCCGAGGCCCGGCTCCGGCCGGATTATTGCTCCGAATGCGACTGCTAAGAATTAAGCGGCATCTTTGCGGCCAATTTTAACTTTTCGCCGCAGCTGGTCGTTTCACCCCCACAGTCTCCCCATTCCTACTGCCGCACCCCTTACCCGCCCACATGGTCAAGAATTTAGTTATTGTCGAGTCGCCGGCCAAGGCCAAAACCATTGAAGGCTACCTCGGCCAGGATTTCGTGGTGCGTTCCAGCTACGGCCACGTCCGCGACTTGCCGAAGGACAACAATGCCATCGACATTGCCAATGGTTTCAAGCCCACCTACGTGGTTTCGCCGGACAAGCGCGAGCTCATCGCGCAGCTGAAAAAACTTTCGAAGGAGGCCGAAACCGTCTGGCTGGCGAGTGACGATGACCGCGAGGGCGAAGCCATCTCGTGGCACCTGGCCGAAACGCTGAACCTGCCCGAAGCCAAAACGCGCCGCATCGTATTCCGCGAAATCACCAAAAACGCCATCTTGGCCGCCATCGCCGACCCGCGCACGGTGAATCAGGATTTGGTGAACGCTCAGCAGGCCCGCCGTGTACTCGACCGCCTCGTAGGCTTCGAGCTGAGCCCCGTGCTCTGGAAAAAGGTGAAGCCCGGCCTCAGCGCCGGCCGCGTGCAGTCGGTAGCCGTGCGCTTGGTAGTGGAGCGAGAGCGGGAAGTTGCTAACCACCTTTCGGCCAGCGCCTATCGCGTGGTGGCCCGCTTCGATGCCGGCCGGGGCGCGGTGCTGGAGGCCGAATTGCCGACTCGTTATAAGGTACGCGCCGAAGCGGAGGCTTTCTTGGAGCGTTGCGTGGGGGCTTCTTATCAGATTGAAAGCCTCGATAAGAAGCCCGGCAAGCGCAGCCCGGCGGCACCGTTCACCACTTCAACGTTGCAGCAGGAAGCCTCGCGCAAGCTCGGCTTCTCTGTAGCCCAGACGATGAGCGTGGCCCAGAAGCTGTACGAAGCCGGTAAAATCAGCTACATGCGGACGGATTCGGTTAACCTGTCAGGCGAGGCCCTGGCGGGGGCGCAGGCGACCATCACGGCATCCTACGGCGCGGAGTACCATCACCTGCGCACGTTCAAAACCAAATCGGCCTCGGCTCAGGAAGCGCACGAAGCCATTCGGCCCACGGATTTCAGCACCGTGAAAGCGGGTTCGGATGCGTCGGAGCAGCGTTTGTACGACCTCATCCGCAAGCGGGCCATGGCTTCGCAGATGGCGGAGGCGGTGATTGAGCGCACCACGGCCGTGATTGGCATCAGCACGCAGCCGGGCGTTACGCTGTCGGCCACGGGCGAGGTGATTACGTTTGAAGGCTTCCTGAAAGTGTATGCCGAGAGCAAGGACGACGAGGATGAGGACGACGCCAAAGACGGCGAATCGAGCTTCTCGCGCGGCCTGCCACCCTTGAGCGTGGGGCAGGATTTGCCGCTGTTGCGGTTTAGCGCCACGGAGCGGTTTTCGTCGCCCCCGGCGCGCTACACCGAAGCTTCGTTGGTGAAGAAGCTGGAGGAAATGGGCATCGGCCGGCCTTCCACTTATGCGCCCACTATCAGCACGGTGCAGAAGCGCGGCTATGTGGAAAAGGACACCCGCGAAGGCAAGGAGCGCAAGTTCCATGTGCTGACGCTGGATGGCAGCGCGGTGCAGACGGAAGTTAAAACCGAAAACTACGGAGCCGAAAAAGCCAAGCTGTTCCCAACTGATACGGCCATGGTGGTGAACGACTTTCTGGTGGCCCACTTCCCCACGATTGTCGACTTTCAGTTCACCGCCAAGGTGGAGGACGAGTTTGACCAGATTGCCAACGGCCACGAGGACTGGACGAAGATGCTGACCGGCTTTTACGGCAAGTTCCACGCGACTATTGAGGCAGGGCAGGACATCGACCGCAACACCGTGGGCGCGACCCGCGAACTCGGCGTACACCCTGAAACGGGAGAGCGCATCTCGGCCCGCCTGGGCAAATACGGCCCCTATGTGGCCTTGGGCGACACTGAGGGTGAAACCAAGCCCGCCTACGCCAACCTGCGCAAGGGCCAGTTCATCGAGAGCATTACGCTGGAAGATGCGCTGGAACTGTTCAAATTACCCCGCGTGGTGGGCGAGTTCGAGGAAAAGGCCATGACGGCGGCGCTGGGTCGCTTCGGCCCTTATATCCGGCACGACAGCAAGTTTTTCTCCCTCACCAAGGAGCAGGACCCACACACCATCACGGCCGAAGAAGCCGTGACCCTGATTGAGCTGAAGCGCAAGACCGACGCGGAGCGCCTCATCAAGAGCTTCCCCGAAAATCCTGATATCCAGGTATTAAACGGCCGCTTCGGTCCCTACATCGTGGCGGGCAAGAAGAACGTGAAGATTCCCAAAGGCGAGGAGCCCACGGAGCTGACCCTGGAGCGCTGCGTGGAGCTGGCCGATGCAACGCCGGATAAGCCCGCCAAGGGTGGCCGTTTCGGTAAGAAAGCGGCCCCGGCGAAGGAGGAGAAAGACACCGACGCGCCGGCCAAAAAGACCGCCAAAGCCGCTACTACCAAGAAACCGGCAGCCAAAAAAGCGACGGCCAAAACCACAGCCGCTAAGAAGCCGGCAACCAAAACCACCGCCGCCAAAAAGCCTGCCGCCAAAGCAAAATAATTTCCGCTACCTGGCGTTCCGAATATCCAAAAAGCCCGCACTTCGCGGGCTTTTTGGCGTCTTATGCTGCTCAGCTGCTTGCTGCTTCCACTCGCCCTGCCTCTCGTGCTGGCTGGCGCATCACCAGCTCCGGTGGGGCACCTGGCCGGCCTCTCCTACCCGTGGCTGGAGGTACCGGGCCGGGCCAGTCAAACCCTGGCGGCCCGCTTTCTGCCCCCGCCCGGCTGCCAGCGCGTGCCCGTGGCCGCTGGCTCGTGGGGCGAGTGGTTGCGCAGTCTGCCGCTGAAGCCCGCCGGCACCAAAGCGCGCCTCTACAATGGCCAGTTGAAAAACCGGCAGGACGTAGTTGCCGCCGTGGTCGACATCGATGTGCCACCCCAGGATTTGCAGCAGTGCGCCGATGCCGTGATTCGGCTGCGGGCCGAGTACATATTCAGCCACGACCCGAACAAGGTGCATTTTCACCTCACGACGGGCTACGATTTCTGGTTTTCGGATTTCGTGGCCGGCCGCACCTTTCGGGTGGCCAATGAGGAAGTGTTACCCGCCACCCGGCCGGCCGAAGCGCCCACCCATGCGGCGCTGGCCCGCTATCTGGTGCCCACGTTCGGCTACGCGGGCACAAAGTCGCTGAGCCGGGAGCTACGCCCGGTGCCGCTGGCGCAGGTGCAGCCCGGCGACGTGCTCATTCACGGCGGCGCGCCCGGGCACGCGGTGCTGGTGGTGGAGGTAGCTGAGAATCCGGCAACGCACCAGAAATACGTGCTGCTGGCCCAGAGCTATATGCCGGCCCAGAGCATCCACGTGCTACGCAATGTTGATGCGCCCGCACTCGGCGCATGGTTTGCGGTACCCGGGCCAGCCGAGGCCGAACTCGATACGCCGGAATGGACGTTTGCCCGCGAGGAATTGAAGCGGTTTGAGTAGCCGCTATGCCTGCGCGGGCTCAATAGCCTCGATGCTGGCCGCGCTCAACTCGTTGAAATTTCGAATAATGCGGTCGGCCTGGTGCAGGTTCTGGCCTTCGGAATGCGGGCTGACGTAGGCAATGCAGTAAATGCCGGCCGCTTTGGCCGCCGCTACGCCGTTGGCCGCGTCTTCAATAACGATGCACTTGGTGACGGGCGTGCGGGCCAACTCGGCAGCGTGCAGGAAGATGGCCGGGTTGGGCTTGGATTCAGCAAAATCCTCGCCGCTGACGCGGTGGGTGAAGTATTGCCCGAGCCCGAAGCGGTCGAACACCCGGGAAATGGTGGCTTTGGAGGCTGATGAGGCTACAACCAACTGGATATCGTGCCGGCGCAGGTCCTCGATGAGTACGCGCACGCCGGGCAGCAGGTCGAGGGTGGCGTCTTCGTCAAAGGACTGATTGAACAGCTCGCGCTTGCGCATCACCATGGCTTCCACGTCCTGCGGCAGGCCGTACTGCTGCTTGAGCAGCTGGAACACGTTGCGCGTCGACTTCCCCAGAAAAGTGGCGTACTCGGCGGTCGAAACGGGAATGCCCAGCTCGGCAAACTCCGCTAGGAAAGCCTGGTGGTGAATGGGCTCGGTGTCGATGATGACGCCGTCCATATCGAAGATTACCGTGCGAATCATGAATGCGGAAACGGAAGATTAACGGGGACAAAGGTACCGGCTGGCTGCCCGGCCTCCTGCTCTCAGTGAAAATAATCAAAGCTCGAAAACTTTTTTCCCATCAATGATGTATATACATCAAATGTACATACATTTGACATCCCAACGCACCTAACCAACGCCCCTATCATGGCCAACACCGTTCTGCACCTCGCCAATACCCGTGGCCACGCCAATCATGGCTGGCTCAATTCCTTCCACACCTTCAGCTTCGCCGGCTACAACAACCCCGAGCGCGTGCATTTCGGTGCCCTGCGCGTGCTGAACGATGACACCGTATCGGGCGGCATGGGCTTCGGCAAGCACCCGCACGACAACATGGAGATTATCTCCATTCCGCTGTCCGGAGACCTGGAGCACCAGGATTCGATGGGCAACAAAACCGTTATCCGCCAAAACGACGTGCAGGTGATGAGCGCCGGCACCGGCGTGGCCCACTCCGAGAAAAACCACAACCACAAGCAGGAAGTGAAATTCCTGCAAATTTGGGTCATCCCCAACCAGCGCGGCATCAAGCCCAACTACGGCCAGGAAACCTTTGCCCCGGAGGCCCGCCACAACCAGCTCCTGCAAGTGGTATCGCCCGCCGGCGATGGCACCAACCCGCACATCCAGCAGGATGCTTGGTTCCACCTCGGCAACCTTGATAAGGGCTTCACGACGGACTACGCCGTGAAAAAAGCCGGCAATGGCGTGTATGCCTTCGTGCTGGAAGGCGACGTGACCATCAATGGTCAAGCCCTGCACCGCCGCGACGGTTTCGGCATCTGGGAAACCGATAAGCTCGCAATCAGCGCCGACAGCAACGCCGAGCTGCTGCTGATGGAAGTGCCGATGGCATTTTGATTTTGTTTGTAAGTAGTCGGTATTGGGTAATCAATAGTCGGCGGGGAAACTCACCAAGGGTAAAGTCCATCCACCGATTACCCAATACCAACTGCCTTCAAACGAAGAATCCATCCGATTATTGAGTACCTGATACCGACTACCAAGCCAATCCTTCGCCCCATGAAAACCCGCCTCACCCGCGCCGCCGAGCGCGGCCTCAAAGACATCGGCTGGCTCAAAAGCCACCTCTCGCTCAGCTTCGGCCCCTACCCCGACCCCGAGCGCACGGGCTTCGGCCTGCTCCGCGTGTTCAACGATGACGTGGTGCAGCCCGGCGGCGGCTTCGGCATCCACGGCCACGCCAACATGGAAATTATTTCGGTGATGCTGGCCGGCAGCATGAACCACAAGGATACCCTCGGCTACACCGAAGTGGTGCATCAGGACTGGGTGCAAATCATGAGCGCCGGCTCGGGCCTGCGCCACGAAGAGCACAACATGGGCGACTCCGACGTGAATTTCCTGCAAATCTGGATTGAGCCCAAGCTCCAGAACGTGGGCCCGCGCTACCAGCGCCGCCAGTTCCCGGAAGCCAAGCGCGAAAACCAGCTCACCACCATCGTGAGCAACGAGGAAGGCGCGGCCCACTGCTGGATAAACCAAAACGCCAAGCTCTCCCTCGGCTACTACCCCGAGGCCCAAACGGTGGACTACGCCTTCAAGCCGCTGAACAAGCTGCTGTTTCTGTTCGTCATCAGCGGCAGCGTGACGGTGGCCGGTCAGGCAGTGGGCACCCGCGACAGCCTTGGCATCTGGGAAACGGACAGCGTGAGCATCGAAGCGGCGGCCGGCACGCGGTTTTTGCTCATCGAGTGCCCGATTAATCATTAGCATGTAGCGTGGACTCTGTGAGTCCGCGTCCCCGCACCTACCGCATCACTCCGAGACGCGAACTAAAAGTCCGCGCTACTGGTAACGCAAAAAAGCTGCCCCATACCGAGGCAGCTTTTTTAGTGCTTTGCAAAAAGAGGCCAACGCCCCTACCCCTGAATAAAGGCCAGCAAATCGGCATTAATGGTGGCGGCTTCCGTGGCGGGCATGCCGTGGGGGAAGCCGGGGTAGGCAATCAGCTTGCCGTGTTGCAGCAGCTTGATGGACTTGGCGGCGCTGTTGGCGAAGGGCACGATTTGGTCGTCCTCGCCGTGCAGCACCAGCACGGGCAGGGCCACGCGCTTGAGGTCGTCGGTGAAATCGGTTTCCGAGAAGGCCTTGATGCCGAGGTAATGGGCGTTGGCCCCGCCATTCATGCCCTGCCGCCACCAGTTGTCGCGGATGCCCTGCTTTTCCTGCGCGCCCTTCCGGTTGTAGCCGTAGAACGGGATGCTGAAATCGTGATAGTACTGCGCCCGGTTGGTCGCCGTGTTTTCCCGGATTTCATCGAACACCGCCATCGGTACACCGTCGGGGTTGGCGGGGGTTTGCAGCATCAGGGGCGGCACGGCGCTGATGAGCACCACCTTGGCCACGCGGCCTTGGGCGGCGCGGGCGGCGTAGTGGATGGCCACGCCTCCGCCCGTGGAGTGCCCGATATGCATGGCATCCTTCAGGTCGAGGTGGTCGGCCAGCTCCACGATGTCGGCCGCGTAGGTGTCCATGTCGTGGCCGGTCGCGGCCTGCCCCGAGCGGCCGTGCCCCCGGCGGTCGGCCGCGATAACCCGGTAGCCCTTGTTGAGGAAGAACATCAGCTGCCCATCCCAGTCGTCGCTCGACAGCGGCCACCCGTGATGAAACACCAGCGGCTGGCCCGTGCCCCAGTCCTTGTAATAGATTTCAGTGCCGTCTTTTACCGTAATTGTCGCCATAGTACGCTGCAGAAAAGGAGGTGAGAAAAAGCGCCAGGGCCCCGGCGGCGGTGCGCCGCCCGGTGGCCCTGTTTTGTAAAACTAACGGCCAAGCGGCTAAATATCATGTTTTCTAAATATTATCTATTTTCTCACTAGCATCCGCAGCTGTGCGCCAGTTCCCCTCAATGCGGCTAACGCCTGCCAGAAACGAAAAACGCGCCGCTGCTCCGGTTACGGGAGCGGCGGCGCATTTCTATTGACTATCCATAGTTGTAGCAGATTCTGAATGAACAGCTATGACCCAAGAAATTCAAGAGTCCTTTTAAAACAGGCCAACTAACTTGCTTTAAGCGCATTATTTACCCTAGAACAGCAGGCATCAAGTCCACTTTATGTAAAAGTTACGTTGCGCTTATGTTTGGCAGGAAGTAGGTTTATCAGTATCTATTACTGGCTCAACCACCATTCAGGACGCTGATACTCAAATCATGAAAAACGCCACTTGGTTACTGTCGCTTTCCTTACTGCTGGCGGCCTGCAAATCAGGTTCCCCCGAACCCAGTTTTGAGCTTACGCCCGCTACGCAGACTGGTGCCAATACCGTCAGCTTTCGAGTAGACGGCCGAGTTTGGCAGCCCTATGGCAGGCGTTGCTTCGGCTTTGGTGGAGGCCCTTGCATTGAGGTGCCATTGGATGCTTATTACAATCTCAAGCGCGGGCAATTTATCATAACTGCCTTTTTGACGACTTCAAAAAGAGGCGAGAATTTCGAGCTCAGCTGTGACAGCTTATTCCAGACCGGAATCTTTGTCATTCCACCACGAGGCCCGAAGTACCGAGCACGCTCCGGGGGTATTAGCTATGGCCTCGCACAACAACCCGGCGACCCCACTTATGATAGTTTCGACCCCTCTCGCACCCGCATCGAAATTACCCGTCTTGATACCATTGCGCGCGTGATTTCCGGCACGTTTGAGGGGTATTTACAAGGCACTATTGACCGCAGCCAATCGGCAACAATTTCAGAGGGTCGGTTTGATGTAAAATATTAAAACCCTCTACCCTAAACCCAACAATTTTCCCTAACTAGCGCCACGCTCACCCAAACCCCGGCCCCACCTCCCCAAACCCCCGCCTCACCTCTCCAAACCCCGGCCACGCCTTCCCAAACCCCCGCCTCACCTTCCCAAACCTACGCCACGACGCTCCAAACCCCCGCCACGGGTTCCCTAATCCAAGTCACGCGTAGAAAAATCCTAGTCCCGCCTTTCCAAACCCTGGCCGCGCCTTTCCAAACCCCGGCCCCTGCTGCGTCTCCCACTTTTTCATTGTTTCCTACCCCACACACATGCTTACCGCCAAACAGGACAACCGCCTCACTGCCGCCGAAAACCTCTCTGCCGCCCTCAAAGCCAACCCCACCCCCTACGCCGCCGACAAAGCCCTGCAAACCGTAGCCCAGCGCCTCGACGAAATCATTGCCGACATGCAGCCCCTGCGCACCGCTACCCAGCGCACGGCCAACCCCGGAGCCCCCGCCGGCGGCAAGTCCGACAAGGAAAACGCCCGCGCCACCCTGGCAATGATTGCCGGCGAAATTGCCGGCGACGTATTCGCCTACGCCTCTGACCCCCACAAGAAGCAGCCCACCCTGCAAGCCCTGTCCGACTACAGCGAAGCCGACCTGCTCAACCTGCGCGGCTCCCGCCTCTCCGACGTGGCCACCGCCTTGCTCGCCGAGCTGCCCAACCACAAAGCCGTGCTCGAAGACGAATACGGCATCGACAAAGCCCGCATCCAGGAATTGCAGGACGCCATCGGTGCCTTCAACGGCCTGAAAACTGCCCCCCGCCAGGCCCAGGTCGACGGCAAGGCCACCCGCACCAGCCTCCGCGCCGAGTTTGCCGAGCTTGGCACCCTGCTCAAAGACCGTTTCCAGCGCCTGATGCGCAAGTACAAGCGCCGCGATGCCGAATTCTACAACCGCGTCATAGATGCCCGCGCCGTGGTCGACCGCCCCGGCTCTGCCCCCAGCGGCGATGTGGCCCCCACCAAGCCCTAACCCGGCCCAATTCGTCCCCCGTTTCAAAGCCCGCTGCCCCGCAGTGGGCTTTTTTCGTGAACCACCGCCGCCTGCTCCACGTACTCCGCGCTCACTCCTTCCCCCCCCAACATCTCATGGCCGAAACCACCCTCAAAGCCGTCGCCGCCAAAATGGCGAAGCTCGACATCGCCCTGCTCACCACCCACACCAGCCGCGGCCACCTCAGCACCCGCCCCATGAGCAACAACGGTGACGTGGAATACGATGGCAATTCCTACTATTTCAGCTACGAAGGCTCCCGCACCGTCGCCGACATCACCGAGAACCCGCACGTCAGCCTCGGCTTTTCCGGCCCCGACTACCTCTACGTGTCCGTGGTAGGCACCGCCACCCTCATCCGCCAAAAAGCCACCCTCGAAAAACACTGGCTCCCCGAGCTGAAACGCTGGTTCAAAGACGGGATTGATACGCCCGGCATCGTGCTCATCCGCGTGCAGGCCCGGCGCATCAAGTTCTGGCACGGCGAAGAAGACGGCGAAGTGACGCTGTAGCCGTCAGGAATTGTAGAACGTTAATCACTCAAAAAGGCCGTCATGCTGAGCGCAGTCGAAGCATCTCTACCGCGTAACTAATCCAATCGAACGGATTTACTATTGCGGTAGAGATGCTTCGACTGCGCTCAGCATGACGTTCTACAACGGGGGTTCTTCCACTCCCACACCCTCCTATCCCAACCCATGAAACACCTCGTCGTCCTCACCGGTGCCGGCGTCTCGGCCGAGTCCGGCATCCGCACCTTCCGCGACACCAACGGCCTCTGGGAAGACCACCGCGTCGAAGACGTGGCCTCCCCCGAAGGCTTTGCCCGCAACCCCGCCCTGGTGCTCGACTTCTACAACCAGCGCCGCGCCCAGGCCCGTACCGTGCAGCCCAACGCCGCCCACCTCGCCCTGGCCGGCTTCGAGGAAGCCCCCGGCTGGCGCGTCAGCATCATCACCCAGAACGTGGACGACCTGCACGAGCGCGCCGGCTCTACCGACGTGCTGCACCTGCACGGCATGCTAAACCAGATGCGCTCCGTAGCCGACGACACCACCGCCTACGACTGCCCCGGCGACATCCACCTCGGCGACCTTGCCCCCGACGGCTCCCAACTGCGCCCCCACATCGTCTGGTTTGGCGAGATGGTGCCCGCCATCGAAGAAGCCGCCGAAACCGTGGCCACCGCCGATGCCCTGCTCATCGTGGGCACGTCCCTGCAAGTGTACCCCGCCGCCGGTCTGCTGCACTACGCCCCCGCCACCTGCCCCGTCTTCGTCATCGACCCGCACCAGCCCGAAGCCGGCCGGCGTGGCGTCCGCTACGTGGCCGAAGCCGCCAGCACCGGCGTGCCCAAGGTATTGAAGGAGTTGGCGGGCTAAGCAGGAAGGCCAACACACAACGGGCCACTATCGGAAAAATCTGCCTTCCAAATAAATTCTCTTTTCTACCTTCGCGACATGTACAGAATCGTCACCAAATACAAGCTGCTCGGCCTACGCAACGAGCACGACGCCGACCACCAGCACCATCACATGATGCTCAGGCCCATTGCGCAGGCATCCGAGGACTTCGAAACCGAACAGGCGGCCTTCGACTGGGCCCTCGCCAACCACGAAGACTTGCGCCACCACCCCGAGTTTGTGGTGATGCCGGTGCATCACATGGTGCTCACCTGGCAGCCCGATGACACCCCCCTCTAAGGGCGGCTTTTGGGGTGAGTTCTGGCCCAAAGCCCTTATTATCGTCGCCATCGTCGCTGGATTGTGGCTGCTTGAGCACTACGGCTTCATTCGCCGCTGGTAACTCCCTTCTTGCGACTGGTCCGCCTGCTCCCGGCAGGCGGACCAGTCGCGTTTTCCCCTTCCTGCCTTTCATGGCTTCCGCATTCGGCCACGCTGCCCTGGGGGTCACCCTGGGCAAGCTCCTGCTCCCCAACCGCCGGCACTGGCCCTACTGGGTGGCCGCCGCCCTCTGTGCCGCCCTGCCCGATGTGGATTCGGTGGGCTACCGCCTGGGCGTGCCGTACGACAGCCTCTGGGGCCATCGCGGGCTCACGCATTCACTGCTGGCAGCGGCTATTGTAGCCGCCGTGGGCATGCTGCTGGCCCGACTGTCCCGGCCAACCCACCGTCCAGCGGCCGGGCGGCTGGCGCTGCTGCTGTTTCTGGCCACCGCCTCGCACGGCCTGCTTGATGCCATGACGACCGGCGGCCTCGGCGTGGCTTTTTTCAGCCCCTGGCACCCGGAGCGCTATTTCTTCCCCTTCCGACCCATCAAAGTATCGCCCCTGAGCATTCGGGGGTTCTTCGGAACCAAGGGGCTGCGGGTGCTGGCCAGCGAAGCCCTGTGGGTGGGGCTGCCGTGCCTGCTGCTACTGGGCTGGCAGGCATTTTGGCCTTCCCAAACCCAAGCCCGCCCGGCACGGCGATAGCCGCTCAACCACCAGGCTCAATCCTCAAATTTGAGCCCCCTACTATCCCAGCCACTGCCGGGCATAGGCGGTAAATTCCGCTTCATTGAAAGCAGCCGATACCAGCCCCACGTAGCCATCGGGCCGCACGAGGTACACGGTGCCCGGCGTTTCAGCCGCAGCAGGAGCAACTTCCGTGGCGGCCACTGCGTGCGCGGCTGCCCACGCCCGGGCCGCCAGTACCGGGCCAACGTGCAGCAGGTGCCAGCCCACGGGCCGCAGCGCCTCGTAGCGCCCGGCGGCCCAGGGCAGCCGTTGGCCGCCCGCCACGTTCCCGGCCCGCCCCTCGCTCAAGGGCGAATGCGGGTACGCGATGCCGATTTGGGAAATGGCTCGAAACATCAGCCGGCGGATGGCGGGCACGCGCACGACCAGCGGCAGCACCAGCGGGGCCACCCAGCTGCGCACGAAGCTGGCCCAAGCCGTGGCCCGCGTGGCCCCGGTGAAGGCGCGGTCGGTAGTGGCCACCAGCTGCCGGGCAAAGGGAATGCGGTCCGCTTCGTAGGTATCGAGCAGCGCCTCGGGCGCAGCGGCTTGCAATGCGGCGGCGAGCTTCCAGCCCAGGTTCACGGCATCGCCGAGGCCGGTGTTCATGCCCTGCCCGCCGGCCGGACTGTGGATGTGGCCCGCGTCGCCCACCAGAAACGCCCGGCCCTGCCGGAAATGGTCGGCCACCCGGTGGTGAACCCGGTAAGTCGCAAACCAGCTCACCGACTGCACCCGGACGTGCTCGGCCGCTTCCAGCCCGGGCTGCACGGCGGCAAAGGTGGCGGCTTCCGGGGCCAGCCCATCGGGCAGCAGGCCGATGACGCGCATGCGCCCCTGCGGCATTGGAAAAAAGGCGTTGAAGGTGCGCGGGGCCAGCGACACTTCCAACAGCCGCCCCAGCCGGGCATCCTCATCCAAGCCCTCGGTCACGGTATCGGCCACAAAAAACACCTGCTCGTACGTCCCACCCGGAAAGCCGATGCCCAGCGCGTGCCGTACGGCCGAGTGAGCCCCATCGCACCCCGCCACGTAGGCTGCGAGCACCGTTTCGGGCGGATGGCCGGGGGCTTGCAGCGTGGCGGAGGCCCCGCCCGCGTCCTGCGCGAGGCCCGTCAGGCTGGTGTTCCATTCCACGGCCACGCCGTGGGCGGCCAGTGCCTCGCGCAGCAGCCGTTCAGTCTGGTCCTGCGATATCATCAGGGAAAAGGGAAACGGGCTCAGCCCCTCCCCGATGCGGCCCAACGCCAGCACAGCCGCCACGCGCCCTTTCCGGCGCAGGGCCGCGCCGCGCACGATTTCGCCCTGCGCTACGAACGTATCGGCCAGCCCGTGGCGGTCGAGCAGCTCCAGGGTGCGGGCGTGCATGACCAGGGCCCGGCTAAGGGGCGAAGGCCCCGGCAGCGGGTCGATAATGCGCGGGCGCACGCCGTGGCGGCACAGTTCCAGCGCCAGCATCAGCCCCGACGGGCCGGCCCCGGCAATCAGCACATTAGCGGCGGTTGGATTCATCGGCAAATTCGGCGGGTTGGCAGGTAAATATAGCCAAATGCGTCTTTCAGGCGACTATAATTAGCCTCACCTTGCTTTTCAGCCGTAGAAGAGGGTTATATCTTCCTCGCTTATGCCTTTTCGCTACGTTCGCGCCCTCTTCGCCGGGCTGTTTCTTACTGCTTCGGCCCCCGGTTTCGCCCAAGCCCCGGCCCACACCGTTTTCCTGCTGGGCAACACCGCCCAGGCCGAGCTGCCCGCCACTCGCTTCAAACTGCTGCGCGCCGCGCTGGAGCAGCAAAAGGGACCTTTCACCGTGGTCCACCTCGGCGACATTGTGGGCAACACCGGCCTCGTAGCCAAGGGCGACACCGCCCTGGCCCAGGTCGAGCGTGACCGCGCCGATGCCCTAATTGCGCTGGTGAAGGGCTTGCCGCAGGGCAAAATCTATTTCTTGCCCGGCGATAAGGACTGGGCCAACTCCGGCCCCGCCGGCCTCAAAGCCGTGCGCCGCCTCGAAAAATACATCGAGAAGCAGCTGCCCGGCCAGAATGCCTTCATCCCCACCAACGGCTGCCCCGGCCCCGAAGTAGTAGACGTGGCCCCACTGGTGCGCCTCGTGGCCATCAACACCCCTTGGTTCACGCACCCCTTCGACCGCCCCGAAGCCCCCGATACCGACTGCAAAACCCTCACCAAAGAGGAATTCCGCGAGCAACTCCAGGACATCATCGACGAAACCAAGAACAAGAACGTGCTGCTACTGGGCCACCACCCGGTCGTCACCAACGGCGTGTACGGCGGCCACGAGCCGCTTTCGCGCCACCTCAGCCCGCCCGTTTTCGGCACCATTTACGCTGCCTACCGCCAGAACGTGGGCACCCCGCGCGACCTAGCCAACCCGCGCTACCAGGAATTGAAAAAGGAGTTGCTGAACACCCTACAAAGCAACCCCGGTGTGATTTACGCCGCCGCGCACGATTACAGCCTGCAAGTCACGCCCTTCCAGGGCAATTACCACATCGTAAGCGGCAGTTTTGTTGAAAGCGAGCATGTCGGCGCAAAAGGCCAGTCGCTTTACAGCAAAAGTGAGGAAGGCTACACCACCCTCGAATACTTTGCCGACGGCACCGTGAAGACGCACGTTTTCAACTTCGATGACAAAGGTACGGCGGCTAAGGACGCCTACACCGCCACCCTCTTCCGCTCAGGCTGCGCCGACGATGGCGACCAGAAAGCGCCTGCCAACCCGTTCATCACCAATTGCCCCGGCTCGACCAAAACCGTAGCCGAAGCCAAGTCCGACGCTCCTTTTCAGGCCACGACCACCGTAGTGCCCGGCCCGGAGTACAAGCCTACCGGTAGCAAGACGTTTTTCATCGGCGACATCTACCGCTCCTCCTGGCTGCAACCGGTGACGGTGAAAACGCTGGATTTGAACACAGAAAAAGGCGGCCTGCGCCCCACCGGCAAGGGCGGTGGACGCCAGACGACTTCGCTCAAGCTCATCGCGGCCGACAGCGCTGAATACGTTTTCCGCTCCGTGGACAAGGACGTGACCAAGATTCTGCCGCCCGAGCTGCGCAATTCCATTGCCTCGGATATTCTGCGCGACGTGACGGCCACGGCCAACCCGTACTCCAACCTGCCCATCAGCTACATGCTGGACCAGACGGACATTCTGCACGCCCGCCCGCGCCTGTTCCGCCTGCCCGATAACCAGCAACTCGGCCCCTACCGCGCCGACTACGCCAACCTACTTGGCACCCTCGAAGACTCGCCCAAAGACCCCAAGCCCAACCTGCCCGGCTTTGGCGGCTCCGATGAGGTGACGCGCAGCTTCGGTCTGTTCCGCAAGCTCTATAAGGACCACGACAACAAGGTGGACGCTCCCGCTCTGGCCCGCGCCCGTGCCTTCGACATGCTGGTGGCCGACTTCGGCAAGCACGAAGACAACTGGAAGTGGGCCGGCTACAAGCAGAAGGACGGCGGCACCCTCTACCGCCCCATTCCGCGAGACCGTGACCAAAGCTTCACCCTTTGGAACGGCTTCCTCACCTACCTCGCCAACCGCGAGTGGGCCGTGCCCAGCATCGAAGGCTTCAACGACCAGTTCGAGGATATGAAAAGCCTGAACTGGCCCGCCCGCCACCTGGATAGGTTCCTACTGCAAAACCTCACCCGCGAGCAATGGCAGGAAACCGCCAAATACCTGCAAGCTAAAATCACCCCCACCGTTATCGACGGGGCCACGGCCCAGCTTCCGGCCGAAATCCAGTCCTTGTCGGCGCAGGATATCAACCGCAAGCTCAAAGCCCGCATCCAAGAATTGCCCAAGGCCATTGACGAGTATTACCTGCTGCTGGCCAAGCGGGTAGATGTCGTGGGCTCGAATAAAGGCGAGGTGTTTCAGGTGAACCGGATGCCCGACGGCCAGGTGCGCGTGCAGATGTTCGACCGCGCCGGCGACACCGAAAACCCCAAAGGCGCGGCTCTGTTCGACCGCACCTTCAAGCCCAGGGAAACCGAAGAGGTGTGCCTGTACGGCCTCGGCGGCAAGGATATTATCACCGTCACCGGCGAGGGCGGTAAGCATAGCATTCTGGTGCGCGTGATTGGCGGCGACGGCAAGGATAAAATCGCCGACAACTCCACCGCTACCGGCCTGCGCGCCCGCACCAAAATCTACGACCTGCCCGACACCGAAATGCAGCTCGGCCCCGAGTCGGATAACCGCACCAGCACCCGCCCCGGCGTGAATGAGTACGACCGCGAGCAGTTTGAATTCAACTCTTACAAGCCCAGCATCGGCCTGTTCTACAACGCCAACGATGGGTTCGGGGCCAGCGCGGGCATAACGTTCCTGCGCCAGGGCTTCCGCAAGCCGGGCTACAAGAACATGTACTCGTTCGACGTGCAGGGCAGCGCCAATGGCCTGTTCCAGCTCACGGCCAGCACCCGCCACCGCTACGCCATCGGCAAAGTTGATGTGGGCGCGACGGCCAGCTACGGCAATTACTTCCCCTTCTACCGCTTCTTCGGGCTGGGCAACAATACCGGCTTCGACCAGACGCTGTACGACAATAAGTTCTACAACGCCCGCTACCAGGGCTACACCGTGAATGCGTTTCTGGAGCGCACCTTCCTCCAGCGCAGCGTCATCCGCGTCGGCCCCACCTACGAGAACTACACCAGTAGCTTCGGCGACAATACCTACCTCGGCACCATCAACACCCGCCCCGCCGACGTGCGCCCCAATACCAGCCAGCAGCAGCTAGTGGGCCTGAACGGCGTGTTCGACCTTGACCTGCGCAACCGCCCCAGCTTCGCCCAGCGCGGCGTCCGCATCCGGGTGCAGCACGACAGCTACTACCAGCTTACCAACACCAAGAGCAATTTCGGCCTCGCCCAGGGCTTCGCCGAATACTATGGCACGGCCAAAATTGGCCTGCCTGTTACGCTGGTACTCAAAGGTGGCGGTGCGAAAAACTACGGTCCCGACAACGATATTCCCTTCTACAAATTCGCCAGCATCGGCCAGAACGAAGGCCTGCGCGGCTACTACCGCAACCGCTTCAGCGGCGACGCCAGCCTGTACTACAACACGGAGTTGCGCCTCGCCCTCGGCCAAGTCAAAAACGGCTTCCTGCCCTTCTACTACGGCGTGTTCGGCTTCTACGACCAGGGCCGTGTGTACTACCAGGGCGCCTCGCCCGGCGGCTGGCATTCGGGTTACGGCGCGGGTTTCTACATCGCCCCGGTGGTTGAAACCCTGGCCTTCGCCGTGTCCTACCAGAAGTCAGTGGAGAGCTCGCTCATTCAGTTCGGCCTGGGCTTCCGCTTGGATAAGTAGTGGAATTTACCGGGGCGGCCAACTTCTCCAACCGCCCCAGCTGCCATACTGCTGACCAGTACCGGCCATTGGCCGAGTGCCGGGCCGTCCGATGTAACCTTCGGGTACCTTAGGGGTCTATGCTGGTATGGTCGGGCAAAACCTGCCCGGTCTTTTCCGGCTCCTCTCATATGTTCTCTCGGCTTCGCGCCTTGTCTCCATTGCGCAACCAACCCAGGGTCGCCGGATTACTACTTGCCCTAAGCTTTGCCCGGACGGGTTCTGCCCAGAATGCTCCGCCCCTGCCGTCGTCCGCCGATATGGTGGACGTGGCCCGGCTGGCTTTCCCACGCCTGGAAGCGCACGATTCCCTTTCGATGCAGCGCGGCCAGAAAGCCCTGCTGGTGGTGCCCGTGCTCGGCTACACCCAGCAAACCGGCGGCATTGCGCAGCTGGCCTTCAGCCTGGCCTTTGCCCGCCCGGGCGCTAATGTGTCGACGGTACTGGCCGGGGCGGCCTACACCGCCAACGACCAGCTCATCATCACGGCCACGTCCTCCATCTGGCTGCCCGACAACCGCTGGTATTTCGTGGGCGACTGGCGGCTGATGCGCTACCCGCAAAGCACCTACGGCCTGGGCATGTATACCTCCACCACCGACCGCGTGGTGAGCATGAACTACGATTACCTGCGCATTTACGAAAGCGCCCTGCGCCGCGTGGCTCCCGCCTGGTACGCCGGCCTGGGCTACCAGCTCGATTACCACTGGAACATCGTGAGCCGCAATGCTTTTCGGGAGGTGAGCCGGATTTCGCGCTACCGTTATGGGGTCGAGGGCACGTCCGTGTCATCGGGGCCGGTGCTGGCCCTGCTGCACGACAGCCGCGCCAACGCCATCAACCCTCAGGGCGGCGGCTACCTCAACACCCAGCTGCGCACCAATCTGAAAGCCTTCGGCAGTACCACCGCCTCCGAAATGCTGCTCGTGGATGCCCGCACCTACCTGCACCCGTCGCCCCGCTCGGCCAATATCCTGGCCTTCTGGTCCTACAGCGCCGTTACCATCGCCGGCAATCCACCCTTCCTCGACCTGCCCAGCACCGGCTGGGACACGTACAGCAATACTGGCCGGGGCTTCATCCAGGGCCGGTTTCGGGGCGATGACCTGCTATACGGCGAGGTCGAATACCGTTACGGCATCAGCCGCAACCGCCTGCTGGGCGGCGTGGTCTTCGCCAACGCCCAAAGCGTGACCGAGCAGGAAAGCCGGCGCTTCGAGAAAATAGTGCCGGCCGCGGGAGCCGGCCTGCGCATCCGTCTCAACAAGGTTTCCCAGACCAACCTGGCCATCGACTACGGCTTCGGGGCCGACGGTTCCAGTGGCTTGTCGCTGAACCTGGGCGAGGTTTTTTGAGTAAGTACGGGTTCAACAAGAATGCCCGCCAGGCTGCCAGAATCGATGCCTAAAGCCCCGCCCGGCGGCTTACCTTTGGCTTTTACTTATTTCCCCGCCCTGCATGAATTTCCCCCTTCGCAAGCTCGCCGCCATTGATATTGGGTCCAACGCCGTTCGTTGTCAGATATCGGCCGTGCTGTACTACGAAGGCCGCTATCGCCTCAAGCGCGTGGAATACGTGCGCTTTCCCATGCGCCTGGGCGAGGACGTATTTGCCAGCGGCGAGATTTCGCCCGCCAAGGAGGAAAAGTTCGTCAAATTCCTGCACTCCCTGCGCCTGCTGATGGAAGTGCATGACGTGGCCCACTACCTCGTGTGCGCCACCTCGGCCATGCGCTCGGCGGCCAATGGCGCGGCCATCGTGGCCCGCGTGCGCCGGGAGCTAGGCATGGAAATCAAGGTAATCGACGGCGAGGACGAAGCGTTCTATATCAATCGCGTCATCGAGCACGTACTGGAGGACAAGCGCCACTACCTGCACATCGACGTGGGCGGCGGCAGCACCGAGTTCAACATCTACCACGACCGCCGCAAGGTGGCTGCGCAGTCGTTCGAAATCGGCTCCATCCGCCGCATGCAGCAGGAAGAAAGCGGCCTGGCTGGTACCGAAGCCCAGGCCGAGCTCTGGACCCGCATGGAAGCCTGGGTGCGTCACAACGCCCGCAAATACCACGTCACCCGCGCCATCGGCACGGGCGGCAACATCAACAAAATCTACAGCCTCACGTCCTCGGCCCCCGACAAGCACATTACCCGCCGCAGCATCGAGGCCACCCTCAACCGCCTCGCCGGCCTCACCATGACCGAGCGCGTGAACGTGGCCATGCTCAACCCCGACCGCGCCGACGTCATCATCCCCGCCGGCCACATCTACCTTTCGGCCATGCAGTGGGCCAACGTTACCACAATGGTCGTACCCGACATCGGCCTGAAAGACGGCATGCTGCAAGCCCTGTTCGAGGAGTTTTTCGACGAGCTCAGCCCCGAAGGTGGCCACCCCGCCATCCTCCCCGTGCCCGACATGCAGAACAGCCCGGCCGAGATGGAATAAGAGTTAAAGCGACCATTCTTGATAGGTGATAAAGCCACTTTAACGCTTGCGTTCTATACAGCAAAAAGCCCCGACACGATACAGTGTCGGGGCTTTTCTATTTTAACAACAGCTTGGTCACCTCTCAGGTCCGGTTGCTTCGAGCGAATGGATTGCCGCTCTGCGCTCGCAATGGCAAGCGGATGCTTACACTTTTGCCGCGTTCACCGCCGCTTCGTCGATATGGCCCACGGGCGTGGCATCATCGTCACAGGCTTCATCGGGCTCACAGTCGCCATTCTCGCCGCCTTCCCCGAAGGAATCGTCCCGCGCACTGGCTTCAAGGGCCTCTACCACGCTGAGTGCCGCTGCGGCTTCCGAGGCCTCCAGGGCGGCGGCCACATCGGCGCGGCGCTGAGCCTGCACGCCCAGCAGGGCCAGCAGGCCCTCGGCCGTGGCGGTAGCCAGCTGGGCCTCATCGCGCTTGAAAAAGTCCTTATGCACGTTTACCACCGGCTCGCCGGGGGCGGGGTGCTGCCGGATGTAAGCCCCGTCTTCCCGCATCACGTAGCTATTCTGATTATCCATCATATTCATCATCAGAATATTGATGGCTTCCCGCTTCAGCTGCGGATTCACAATCAGAAACAGCGCCTCAATGCGACGGTCGAAGGAGCGCACCATAATATCGGCCGAGCCGGCGTACACCTTGGCATCGCCGCCGTTGTGGAAGTAGAACAGGCGCGTGTGCTCCAGGTACTCGCCCACGATGCTGCGCACCTCAATGTTCTCGCTCAGGCCCGGCCGCCCCGGCCGCAGGCAGCAAATGCCCCGCACGATGAACCGAATGGGCACGCCCGCCTTCGCCGCCTTGTAAAACTCATCGATAATCTCCTTGTCTTCCAGCGAGTTCATCTTCATTACGATGCCGCTGGGCAAGCCTTTTTTGGCGTGTTTCACTTCCTCCCGAATGAGGTGGATGAGTTGCTGCCGCATGTCCTTTGGCGCCGTGATGAGGTACTCATAGTCGTCAGGCTGCGAGTGCCCGGTAATCACGTTAAAGAATTCCGACACGTCGTGGCCATACACGTCGTTGGTGGTCAGCAAACTAACATCGGTGTAAAGGCGCGAGGTTTGCTCATTATAATTGCCCGAGCCGATGTGGACGTAGCGCGTCACCTTCTCGCCCTCCTTGCGGATAATCATGAGCAACTTGGTGTGCGTCTTGTACTTACTCACTCCATAAATCACGAAACAGCCGGCCTTTTCCAGCCGCGCGCCTTCCCGAATGTTCTTCTCCTCATCAAAGCGCGCCTTCACCTCAAACAGCACCGAAACGTGCTTGCCGTTCTCCGCTGCCTTCAGCAGCGCCGCCGATACGCGCGAATCATCGGCCAGGCGGTAGATGGTTTGCTTGATGCCCAGTACGTGCGGGTCTACGGCCGCCTGCTCCAGCAGCCGCACCATCGGCTCGATGCTGTTGTAGGGGTGGTGCAGCAGCACGTCGTGGTGCTTGAGGTATTCAAACAGATTGTCGTCGGCTCCTTCGGGCAGGCTCAACGGCTGCACCGAAGCCGGCGTTTTGGTGGCGCGGCCCCGGAAATTGGGATGGCGCACAATCTGCCACAGCCCTTTCAAGTCAATCAGTGAATTGATAACGAATACGTTGCCGTTGTCGATATTCCACCGCTCGCGCAGCACGTTCATCAGCACCACCGAGGCATTGGGCTCCACCTCCACGCGCACTACACGGCCACGCTTGCGGGTTTTGAGGCCCACCTGAATTTCCTTGATGAAATCGTTGTCAATGTCATCCGATTCCTCCAGCGTGAAATCCCCGTTGCGGGTGATGCGGAACAGGTCGGCCGATACAATCTCCACGTTGCGGAACAGGCGCGGCAGAAACTCGCGCACCACTTCCTCAATGGGCACGAAAATGACTTTATCCTTGCGCGTGAGCTCAAAAAACCGGGTCAGGTTCTGCGGAATCTGCACGAAGGTGAGGCGCTCCTGCCCTTTCTCGGCCTCGCCATCCAGTCCCACCGCAATGCCGTTGCCAATGCGCGTGACCACCCCGTAGATGAGCATCTGGTTCATCATCAGCGGAAACCCGTGGTACGAGTCGTACACCATCGGCGTGAGCAGCGGGAACACGGTGTTCTTAAAGTAGCCGTCGGCCTTCTTCACTTCCAGCTCCGTCAGGTCGCTCATCTTGAGAATGTTGAAGCCGTTCTTCTCAAAGTTGGGCTTCAGCTCATTCAGATACGTCAGACTCTGGTCGTTCACAAAACGGTGCGCGAAATCAAGCAGCTTGCGCCGAAACGGCAGCTCGCGCAGGCCCGAATAGTCAATCCGCTCCTTACCGTAATCGAGGTAGTTGTACAGCGAGCCCACCCGAATCATGAAAAACTCGTCCAGGTTGGAGCTGGTGATGGCCAGAAACTTGAGCTTATCAAACAGGCCCCGGCTGGCGTCCTGCACCTGGTCGAGCACGCGGTAATTGAAGCGCAGCCAGCTCAAATCGCGGCTGATGTATTTGCTTTTGCGGATAAGGTCGGCGGACTTGAAGAGCTTCATAATGGATAAAGATGACGGAGCAAAATACGTGAAATATGCCCCGTGAATAACACTTTACGCGGAAATAATAGCGGTGGCCTCAATTTCGACCAACAATCGCGGGTCAATCAGCGCCTTAACTTCCAGCATGGACGCCGCGGGCCGAATGGCCGCAAAAACTTCGCCGTGCGCCCGTCCCACGGCCTCCCACTGCGAGATGTCGGTCACGAACATGCGCGTGCGCACCACATCCTCAAACGATGCACCGGCCGCATTAAGTGCCGCTCCTATTTTTTCCAGCACCCGCTTGGTCTGGGTGTAGGCATCGGCACCGGTCACGGTGTCACCGTCCTGCGCGGTAGTGCCGGCCACTTCCACCACGTTGCCCACGCGCACGGCCCGGGAGTAGCCCACCACGGCTTCCCAGGGTGCCCCGGAAGAAATCAATTGTCGCATTGCCCAAGCAAAAAAGGGTAAAAGAAAAGGCCCGCTTTGCAGCGGGCCTTTTTACTGAAACGCAAGCTATACGTCCAGTTTCGCGTACTTGGCGTTGCGTTCGATGAAGTCCCGTCGCGGGGCCACTTCGTCGCCCATCAGCATCGAGAACAAGTGGTCGGCTTCCGCCGCCGATTCCACGGTTACCTGCTTCAGGGTGCGGGTCATGGGCTGCATGGTGGTGGTCCAGAGCTGCTCGGCGTTCATTTCGCCTAAGCCTTTGTAGCGCTGCACGTTCACCGTTTCGGGCTTGCCGCGGCCCAGGTCGGCCTGGGCGGCCATGCGCTCCTCTTCGTTCCAGCAGTAGCGCTCCTCTTTGCCGCGCTTCACGAGGTAGAGCGGCGGTTGGGCGATGTAGATGTAGCCCCGGTCCACCAGCTCGCGCATGTAGCGGAAGAAGAAGGTCAGAATCAGCGTCCGAATGTGCGAACCGTCGATGTCAGCGTCGGTCATGATGATGACCTTGTGGTAGCGCAGCTTGCTGAAGTTCAGCGGCCCCGATTCGGTACCGTCGTCCTCCGTGGTGAAAGCCAGCGACTTGCGCTCGTTGAAGCTCACGCCCAACGCGGTAATCATGTTCTTGATTTCCTCATTTTCCAGAATGCGGTGCTCCTGGGCTTTCTCCACGTTCAGGATTTTGCCGCGCAGCGGCAGAATGGCCTGAAACGCCCGGTTGCGGCCCTGCTTAGCCGTGCCACCAGCCGAGTCTCCTTCGACAAGGTACAGTTCGCAGATTTCGGGGTCCGACTCCGAACAGTCGGCCAGCTTGCCCGGCAGGCTGTTCGATGACAGCACGCCTTTGCGCTGCACCATGTCTTTGGCCTTGCGGGCGGCGATGCGGGCCTTGGCGGCCAGAATCACCTTCTCCATGATGCGGTTGGCCTGGTTAGGGTTCTCGTCCAGGTATTGGGTCAGGATTTCGCCCACCACCGAGTTCACCGCGCCGCTCACTTCGGAGTTGCCCAGCTTGGTTTTGGTCTGGCCTTCGAACTGCGGCTCCATCACCTTCACCGAGATAACGGCCGTGAGGCCTTCGCGGAAGTCGTCGCCGGTGATTTCCACCTTGGCTTTCTCGAACAGCTTGTTCTTGTCGCCATACGATTTCAGCACCCGCGTTACGGCCGAGCGGAAGCCCGCTACGTGCGTGCCGCCCTCAATGGTATTGATGTTGTTGACGTAGGAATAGACGTTTTCCTGGTACGAGGTATTGTACTGCAACGCCACTTCTACCGGCGTGCCGCCCTTCTCACTCTCCACGTAAATGGGCTCCGAGAGCAGCGAAGGCCGTTGCTCACCGTCGAGGTACTGCACGAAGTCGCGCAGGCCGCCGGTCGAGAAAAAATCGTCGCCGCGGAAGCTGCCGTCTTCCACCGTTTCACGGCGGTCGGTGAGGGTAATGCGGATGCCTTTGTTGAGATACGAGAGGTCGCGCAGGCGGCCGGCTACCTTGTCGTACTGGTACACGGTTTCGGTGAAGATGCTGGCATCAGGCAGGAACTGCACTTCGGTGCCGTGCTCGTCGGTGTCGCCCACTTCCTTCACCGGGTACTGCGGGAAGCCGATTTTATACTCCTGCTCGTACATGTGGCCATTGCGGCGCACAGTCACTTTCAGGTCGGTGCTGAGTGCATTCACGCAGCTCACGCCCACGCCATGCAGGCCGCCGGATACTTTGTATGAGCCTTTGTCAAACTTGCCGCCGGCGTGCAGCACGGTGAGCACCACTTCCAGGGCCGATTTACCTTCCTTGGCGTGCCAGTCCACGGGAATGCCGCGGCCGTTGTCGCGCACCGTCACCGAGTTGTCCTCGTTGATGGTCACGTTAATCAGGTCGCAATGCCCGGCGAGGGCTTCATCAATCGAGTTATCGACCACCTCCCACACCAGGTGGTGCAGCCCTTTCAGGCCCGTGTCGCCGATGTACATGCTGGGCCGCTTGCGCACGGCCTCCAATCCTTCGAGTACTTGAATACTGTCGGCGGAATAATCCGACTGGGGGATTTTCTCTTTCGTTTCGCTCATGAGGGCGGGATTAAATCAGGTCATAAAACCGCCCCACGGGCGGCTAGGTACTGAACACTCAAAAGTACATATTTAATCCCATTTTGAGTATTTTTCGCGGTATTTATCCTCGGATTTTTTCATTTCCCCCTGCCCCGGAAACGGGTATTCGTCGGGGGCTGCCAGGGCCGGTAAACCGGCACAAAAAAGGGCCTTGCTCCGGAGAGAAAGGCCCTTTTTCGAAACAAGTTAGCCACTTATTCAATCACCACTTTTTGGGTGGCCAGGCCAGCGTCCGTGCGGATTTGCAGGGTATATACGCCGGTTTTCTCGCCGCTCAGGTCGAGGCTGATTTTGTGCGAGCCGATAGTGGCCGCGTTGAGGGTCTGCGACTTTACCAGACGGCCCAAGGCGTCCGAAACGGTGAGCAATGCGCCCGTTTTCAGCTCCGAGCCCAAGTCCACGTTGAACACGCCCGAAGCGCTGGGGTTGGGGTACACGTTCAGGGCACTTTGCAGGGCCGCGTTGCGGGTAGCAGTTGAAGGGCTGGTGCGCGAGAATTTGTATATGCCACCTACGCCGTTAACGTCCGTAGCGGCACCGCCATACCCCACCACGGAGCCCGAAGTGGTGCCTGCGATAAAATCAGCCGAAAAATAGCCCTGGCTGGTTGTCATGTTGGTCCAGTTAACGCCGTCAGTGCTATAAGATGAGCCAAAATCTTCCGCGATTGCCGGAGCAGAAGCGGGGAAGCGCTGGCCTACGCTGTAATACACACCGTTTACTGCGTCAATGTCGAAACGGAACAGGCTGCCCGTAGGCGTATTATTGGGCGCTATCTGCGTCCAAGTTGCGCCACCATCGCTGGTACGGGCATAAGTTATGGACGAGATAGTAGCTGGCGTACCCGAAGTATTGTAGCCATACGCAATGCCATTGTTGGCATCTTTGAAGGCGATTTTATCAACAAGGTACGTTATCGGGGTTGGGGTTGAAGCCGTCCAAGTCAAGCCCTTATCGGTCGATTTGAACACTCGAACCTGCGAAGTCTGATTTTGCGAAGCCATTCCCACCCAAATGGTGTTACCTATCGAGAAGAACGCCCCAGCGTTGCCGTACTCGTCGGTGAGCGGAGTGGGAATGTTGCTGGTGAGACGCACCCAGTTATCACCACCGTCGGTGGTACGCAGAATTTCAAAGGCTCCACCGGTAGGGTCGCCCAAAGCGACGCCCGTGGTGGCATCGAACATGTGTACCCAGTTGCAAAAACCACCCTGAAACTGCGCGGGCGTCGTTTTCTTAGTCCAAGTCTGACCACCGTTGGTAGTCTTCACAATCTCGCCGCCGTAGAGGGAAGTGTGAGCATTGTCAAAAGTGCTGCCCGGATAGGCGCAGGCGACTGCGGTAGTAGCACTTATCCCGCTGATATTGCCAACCGTGGCGCTGTTGGACGGGCCTTGAGTTACCGAAATATCGCCCCAGTCAAACTGGTCACCGGCTGCATTGTTGCTGCGGATGTACGTGGTCGGAATGGCACCGGCCACCCGGTTGGAAGTTACCCCCCAAACCATGGTTGCTGATAACGTATTGAGGCTAACGATACTGGATTCGCTCAGGATGTTGCTGGTAGGGGTATTAACAAGGGTCCAGGGATTAGTTTGCGCATGAGCATGACCGGTAAACCCAAGCAGGCCCAAAAAGAGTAAGGATTTTTTCATGGTAACGGGGTGAAGATTGAGGGGGTGAAGGATGTAAAAACGGGTGGCCAGCGGAAACAGGCAGCGGCCTTCAGGCTACTACGCATAAATTGAGGGGATTTGCTTTCGGGGTCCAAGATAAGAAGGGTTATGGATTTTACCTCAAAATAGCGGATGAGCTTTGGAGAAAATCGGTGTTGGCGGTATTTCTCCAAACAGCCTGCTGCCTCCTGCCACTGTTGGAGTCTTCCCTGATATCACCAGCCTGGAAATGCAAAAGGCCCTCCCCGTGGTGGGGAGGGCCTTGTACAGTGGCCCCGTTTGGATTCGAACCAAAGACCGACTACTTAGAAGGTAGTTGCTCTATCCAGCTGAGCTACGGGGTCGAAACGGGGCAAAAAAAAATGTCGGGGTGGCAGGATTCGAACCTACGACCTCCTGGTCCCAAACCAGGCGCGATACCGGGCTACGCTACACCCCGAAAAAAAATAATGCTGAGTTTAAAAAACGACTTATTGGGTGGAGCCCCAACGAGCTGCTTTCGCAACCCAACATTATAGTGGAGAAGGGGGGATTCGAACCCCCGGTAACCTTTAGAGCTACGGCAGTTTAGCAAACTACTGGTTTCAGCCACTCACCCACTTCTCCGGCTGTTGTTCGCTTCCGTCTGAAGCGGGTGCAAATATACGGGCAGAACTGAAAGAGCCATGCTTTTGCAAAAAAAAATCTCTGAGCCGCTAAAAAATAAGGATTTCAAACGGGCCGTTTTCTCAACCGGCTCAGGCCGTTAGACCCTTGATTTGCGCTGGCTGATAAGCGTAAAAAAATGGGTAGCCCGGCCGGGCGTAGTAATATTGGTGCTCATTCTGACCAATTGTGCTGACCTGGGCTTATCCTGATTTTGTAGTGGCGGCGCTGGTCCTGGGCCTGCTGTTGAGCCTGCTGGCGTGGCATTGGCGGCGGGGCGGGCGGCTGGCGCACCTGCTGGGCAGCCGGCCGCGCCATCGTGGCTGGAAGGCATTGCTGCGCATAGTAGCGGGTGGGCTGCTACTGGCGGCCGGGCTGGGGCCGTCGCTGGGCGTGAGCCAGCGGCCCGTTCGCACGGCCGGCAAAGACGTGTGGCTGCTGGTGGATGTATCGCGCTCAATGGACGCTGCCGATGTGGCCCCCACCCGCCTGCTCCGCGCCCAGGCCGAGCTGCAGGACCTGGTGGCCCAGTTCCCGGCCGACCGGTTGGGACTGGTGGTGTTTGGGGCGGAGGCAGTGGTGCAATGCCCGCTCACGTATGACCAGGCGGCCGTGCAAACCTTTATTGCCACGCTGCGCACCAGCCTGCTGCCCGCCGGCCCCACTACGTTGCAGGCACCATTGGAATTGCTGTTGAGCAGGCTGACGGTGGCCCCTACTACCAGCAACCCTGCCCCGCCCCGCGCCACGGCCCTGGTAGTGGTAAGCGACGGCGAGGACTTTGGCGAAAACCTGGAGCCGACGCTGCGCGCCCTAGGCCGCACCGGAGCCCGCATATACACGGTGGGCGTGGGCACGGCGGCGGGAGCCAAAATTCCGAAGGCCAACGGCGGCTTCGTAACGGATGGCCGGGGCCGGGCCGTGCAAACCCGCCTGCGCGAAGCCCCGCTGCTGCAACTGGCAGCCCAAACCGGTGGGCAGTACGGGGAGCTAACCAACCAGCAGAATGGGTTTGGGCCGCTGTTGCGCTCCTTGCGCGCCATGCAGGGCACCGCTGAGCAGGTACGCACCGTAGCCGTGGCCGACAACCGCTACCGCTACCCGCTGGTGGTAGCGCTGCTGTTGCTGGCCCTTGATGTGGTACTCACCATTACCATTATCCGGCCATGAAGCAGCTCACGCTAGTTCTGCTGCTGCTGGGCGGCCCGGCCTGGAGCCTGCTGACGGGGGTACGCGACCGGAACGTGGCCGTGGCCGACGCCACGGCGGCCTACACGGGAGGCAATGCCGGGCGCGCGGCCCAGGCATTTGCCGCGGCGCTGGCGGCCCAGCGCCAGAAAAGTCCGGACCCGCGCCTGGTACTCAACCTGGCCCATGCCCAGGTACTGGCCAACCAGCCGGGGGCTGCGCAGGCTACTTACGGGCGCTTGCTGGCGGGCACGCCGGCCCGGCTGGGCAGCATCGCGAGGCAGCAGCTGGCCGTGCTGGCGGCCCAGCGGGGCGAGTTGGCGCAGGCCTTGGGCCTGCTTCGGCAGGCACTGCTGCTGGACCCCACCAATGCCGGAGCACGGTTCGACTACGAAGCGGTGAGCGACTACCTAGCCCGCCGGCCCAACAGCCCGCAGATTGTGGCCCCGCCCAAAGCGTCAGCCCCTGCCAAGCCGAAGGACCCGAACGAGAAAAATTCAGCAGAAAAAAACAAGCCGGCAGAAAAGGCGGGCACGGACCGCAAGGGCGAAGCTGATGACAACAAGCCCGCACCGCCCTCCCCGGCCGCGCCCCCGGCCAGCCGGCCCGACGCGACCGGCCAGCCGGACAACCAGCGCCCCGCCGAAAACCCGGGCAACGCGGCCAACGGCGGCCGCGCGCCCGGCACCGGCCCGGCGCAACCCGTAGCTAGCGGGGCCACGCCCGGTACCCAACGGGGCCTAGACCGCACCAACAGCACCGCCAAGTCGGCAGCAGGGGGCCGCAGCAACCGGCCCGGCGCCGACGCCGCCACGGCCGCCGACCTCAGCCTGCAAACCCAGCGCGAGCGCCTGCAAGCCATGAACCTGAGCCCGGCCCAGGCCCGGCAGCTGCTGGAAACGCTAAGGGCGCAGGAGCAGCAGTATTTGCAACAGCTCACACGGCCGGCCGCGCAGAACCCGGACCCCAGCAAGCCGACGTGGTAGGCCTTTGCTTCGGGTTTTTGAAAAGTCAATCGTCATCGCAACTCATACAGGGCTAACACCTGTTAGGCAAGCTGCTGGCCGGGGCGTTTGAATTCCGTACTTTTGCGGCCTGATTCAACATCCCACCCCAACCCTCTTATTTTCCTGAATTATGCAGATTAAAGAAGTTGTCATCATCTCGGCCGTTCGCACGCCGATTGGCTCGTTTGGCGGAGTTCTCGCTTCGCTGTCGGCTACGGAGCTGGGGGCCATTGCCTTGAAAGGCGCGTTGGACAAGGCTGGTGTGGCCGGTTCGGAAGTGAACCAAGTGATTATGGGCAACGTGATTTCGGCCAACCTGGGCCAGGCTCCGGCCCGGCAGGCGGCCAAAAAAGCCGGTCTGCCTGACACCGTGGAATGCACGACCGTGAACAAGGTGTGTGCTTCGGGCTCGAAAGCCATTATGATGGGGGCTCAGAGCATTATGCTGGGGCAGTCGGATGTGGTGCTGGCCGGTGGCATGGAGAGCATGAGCAACGTGCCCTACTACCTTGACAAGGCGCGTTTTGGCGCTAAGTACGGTCATGGGCAGATGATTGACGGCCTCGTGCGCGATGGCCTCTGGGACCCGTACAACGACTACGCCATGGGTAACGCGGCCGAGCACACGGCCAAAGAAATGGGCATCACCCGCGAGCAGCAAGATGCCTTCGCCATTGAGAGCTACACCCGCAGCGCCGCCGCCGCCAAGGCCGGTAAAAAGAAAGACGAGATTGTGCCCGTCAGCATTGAGAGCCGCGGCAAAACCACGGTGATTGAGGACGACGAGGAATATCTGAAAGTGGATTTCGCCAAATTCCCCGGCCTGAAACCGGCCTTTATTAAAGAGGGCGGCACCGTGACGGCCGCCAACGCCTCGACGTTGAACGACGGTGCGGCCGCCGTGCTGCTGATGAGCCGCGAGAAAGCCGACGCGCTGGGCCTCACGCCCATCGGCCGCATTCTGGGCTTCGCCGATGCTGAGCAGGCTCCGGAGTGGTTCACGACGTCGCCTTCGCTGGCCATTCCGAAGGCATTGAAAAATGCCGGCAAGACGGCTGCCGACGTAGACTTTTACGAAATCAACGAGGCGTTTTCGGTGGTGAGTCTGGCCAACAATAAGCTGCTGAACCTGGATGGCGGCAAGGTGAACAAGTACGGCGGAGCCGTGAGTTTGGGCCACCCGCTGGGGGCTTCCGGCGCGCGCATCGTGACCACGCTGATGAACGTGCTCAAGAATGAGGGCGGTAAAATCGGCGTGACGGGCATCTGCAACGGCGGCGGCGGAGCCAGCGCAATTGTGGTAGAGGCGCTGTAACCGTTGCGTTATTATTTATTTCAGGAAGCCCTGCCGTTGAAAATCGGCGGGGCTTTTTTTGGCCCGAAATTTAGCACGAAGCCCCATCAGCACGGAAACACCAATTCCTGCGTTCTTTCGCCTATGAAATACCTGTTGCCTGTGTTGCTGTTGCTGCTGGCCCTCCCCTCGCACGGGCAGCGGCTGAAACGATTTATTACCTATTACGACTCAACCAAAGTTTACAAACGCGAGGTGTACACCGCTTTGGTGGCGGCCGATACCGTGCCGCAGGGCAGCTACAAGCGGTTCTACCGCACTGGCAAGTTGGAGCAGCAGACCAGCTTCCGGCAGGGCAAGCGTGATTCGGCCTACGTGGAGTTTCACCCGAGCGGCAAGCGGCGACTGGAAGCCACCTACCGCGACGGCATCCGACAGGGGCCATTCACGACGTACTACGACGACGGCAAACCGGCCCAGAACGGCTTTTTTGTAGATGATGAGCCCAATGGTGAGCTAACTTACTTCCACCCCGACGGCTCCGTTCGGCTGAAAACCACGTTGGTAAAGGGCCAGCCCAACGGTGCGCTACGGGCTGTATATCCCGATGGAAAAGTGCAGGCCGAAGTAAACTACGACAATGGCCAACCCAACGGCGCGGTGAAATTCTATTACCCCAACGGCGTGGTGCAGAGCGAGGGCAGCTTCACGCGCGGGCTGTTGTCGGGGCCCTACATCACGCGCTATCCCAACAATCAGGTGGAGGTGGAAGTGCTGGCCGACAAGAACGGGCGCGGTCGCTACCGCAGCTACTACCCCAGCGGTAAGCTCCAGACGGAGAGCACCTACGCACCCGCCCCGCTGGTGCAGCGCCCGGTGAAGAACCGGCTCGGCGACGACCTGACCAAGAGCGTGCTGCCGCCCACCGGCACCAGCAACCTCGACGGGCCGGCCACCAGCTACTACGAGAGCGGCCAAATCAAGAGCAAGCTGACGTACCGCAACGGTACGCCGACGGGCAAGGGCATCGAGTACTTCGTGACCGGCAACCCGCACGAGGAAACCGATTATAGCAACGGCGGCAAGGACCGTAAAATCACGCGCTACCAGGATGCCCCCGGCAAGGTGGTGCAGGCCGAGGAACAGTACAAGAACAACCGCCCCGCCGGCACCTGGCGCGACTACTACCCCGACGGCAAGGCCGTGCGCAAAGCCGAAACCTACGGCCCCAGCGGCCGCCTGGTGGGCGACCGGCTTACCTACTTCGAGAATGGCCAGGTGCAGAACCGCCAGCCGTATTTAAATGGCTTCCTGGGCGGCGTAGGCCAGGAATATTTCCCCTCGGGCAAGCTGCGCAAGGAAACCACCTACGTGCGCAGCCAGATTCAGGGGCCGTTTAAAGAATACCGTGAGGATGGCACCCTGGCCGTGAGCGGGCTGTACCGCAACAGCCGCCAAAGTGGCCTGTGGACCTATTACAAAGCGGACGGCATCACCGTGGACCGCACCGTGACCTACCGCAACGGCCAGCAGGTCACCGACCCCATCCGGCAGCCCAAAACCAAGCCCTACCGGGTACAACCCCGGCCCCCGCTGAAGCGGAAATAGCCGCTTGTACTCTGAAAGCAGGTCATGCCGAGCGTAGTCGAGGCATCTCGCTCGCTTTGTTACTTCGATTTGATTACTACCTCACGCGAGATGCCTCGGCTGCGCTCGGCATGACCTGCTTTCTGCCTCAAATCATAAAGTCCCGCCCTACCAAGCGGGGCTTTTTTTGTGCTCCTGAGTTAATTCCAAGCAACGCAGGCAACCGCCGGAGGCAACCTTGCATCTGATATTCCGAACCCCACCCTTCCGCCACGGCCTCTGAGGCCTATACGCCAAAATTATTTTTTGGCGCTTATTCCCTGAATTTCAACTGGTAACAATTTCGAAAGCTTTGCTTAAGATAAATTTATTCAAACAGTACCTTGCGTTACAAAGTACCTGCTTTACATTTGTTCTATACAACGCCCGGTAGCTGTTGTCAGCGTGTACCAAAGACGGCCTGCTACCTGGCGCAGCTTCTCACTCACCGGGGATTCGGACCCGGACTCCTCACCTTCCCAGCGGAACCGCGGCCGCTGCCGGACCTGAGCCGCCCCTCGCCCGACCTCACCTCTTTCACTGCATCACCATGAAAACCCTTTTCACACCGCTCGCTTCGTTCTCTTTTAGCAGCCTGCTGCTGGCTTCGGCTACGCTGCTCTTTCTGCCCGTTGGGGCCGCAATGGCCCAGGCCACCGGCCCCGGCCGTGTGAGCGGCAGCTTGGTGGAGGCTGGCTCCGGCCAAGCCGTGCCCTTCTCCGATGTGCTGCTGCTCCGCGCTGCCGATTCCACCTTCGTGACCGTGGCCCAGACCGCGGAGCAGGGCACTTTTAAAGCGGCTGCGCTGCCGCTGGGCACGTATTTGCTGCGGGTGCAGGATTTGAACTACGGGGTGCTGCGCCGCCGCTTTACGCTCACGGCGGCCGCGCCATCGCTGGAATTATCGGGCCTGAAAATGAGCGCCGCCACGTCTACCAAGCTGAGCGAAGTGGTGGTGACGGGCGAGAAAGCGGCCGTGGTGGTGGAGTTGGGCAAGCGCATCATCAACGTGGAGAAGGACCTGGGCAGCGTGGGCGGCACGGCGGCCAACGTGCTCCAGAACGTGCCTTCGGTGAGCGTGGACGTGAACGGCACGGTTTCGATGCGCGGCACTTCGAACGTAACCATTCTCATTGATGGCAAGCCGGCGGGCGTGAGCAACGGCGGCACCGGCGGCCCCCGCCTCGACCAGATTCCAGCCTCGCGCATTGCCCAGATTGAGGTGATTACCAACCCGTCGGCCAAGTACGACGCGGCCGGTGGTGGCGGGGTTATCAACCTGATTACCAAAAAAGAAACCCGCGCTGGCACCAGTGGCACCGCCGCCTTCAACCTGGGCACCGCCGACAAGTACAGCGGCAACCTGAGCCTAAGCCGCAAAGTGGGCAAGGCCACCTGGACGGCCGGCTACGACGGCCGCGACGTGACCTACCGCAGCCACGGCCACAGCGAGCAAACCGCCCTGCTCGGCCCCGGCGAAACCATTCGCACCACCCAGGTGGCCGTGGGCAGCGAAATTCACCGCAACCACGAAATGCGCGTGGGCGTGGAGCTGGAGTTGCCCAAAAACCAGACTCTGAGCCTGAACGTGAGCCCCAGCATGGAGCGCAACCTGGAAGGCGAAAGCCAGGACCTGACCCAGCAAACCAACAACGGCCCGGTGCAGAAAACCCTGGGTCGCCAGGACCTGGACGTGAAGGTAAAAATACTGGAAACCGACGGCAACTACCGCCGCACCTGGGACGCCCACAAGGGCCGCGAGCTAACGGCTAATTTCGGCAGCGTGACCATTGATGCCAACGTGCCGGTGGTGCAGCGGCAGTACGCCGAGGCCGGCTCGGGCAGCGTGCCGCAGCCCGGCACCCGGCAGCAGCTCGACCTGGTGGCCAACATCCAGTACGGGCAGGTGGACTACGTGCATCCGCTGGCTGATGGCAAAGGCCGCCTCGAAGTGGGGGCCAAAGTGGAGCGCCAGACCAACAAAGGCAGCAATGGCTTCGGCTACGCCGTGAGCGAAACCCGCCCCGACGACTTCCAGAACGACCCCGCCCGCTCGCTCACCTACACTTCCAACCAGGTGGTGCCCGCCGCCTACGTGACCGCCCAACATAGCCTCGGCACCAAGTGGAACGCACAGGCCGGCCTGCGCTCCGAATACACCTACCTGAGCGGCAGCATAGCCGGTGGCGAGGGCATTGCCCAGCGCGGCAGCCTCAATCAGGACTACCTGAGCTTTTTCCCTTCGGCCCTCATCAGCCGGGAGTTTGGCAAGGAAGCGGGCCAGAACCGCTTGCAGCTGAGCTACGCCCGCCGCCTGAACCGGCCCAACTTCATGCAGCAGCTGCCGCTGGCCATCTACCAGGACCCGCGCAGCTACCGCCTCGGCAACCCGCGTTTGCAGGCCGAATTCAGCCACAACATTGAGCTGGGCCACCAGCTCACCATCGGGCAGGCCACCATTACCAGCACCGCGTTTGCCCGCATCACCACCAATTCCATCCAGCGCCTGCGCTTCGTGGACACTGTGGCCACCCGCCTGGCCGGGGCCGGCGCGGGCCTCGTGACTGCCGAAACCTACGACAACCTGGGCACCACCACCAACGTCGGGGCCGAATTCAGCCTCAACCAGCCCCTGGCCAAGTGGTGGCGCCTGAATGCCAGCACCAGCCTCTACCGCGCCCAGCTGGCCGGCAACGGCATTGCCAGCAACCGCACGGCCTTCATCGCCACGGCCCGCCTCACCAACAACTTCACCATCCGCCCCACCCTCGACTTGCAGCTGAGCGGCAACGTGCGCTCGGCCCAGCTCACGGCCCAGGGCCGGCAGCTGGCCTCTGGGCAGGTTGATATTGCCCTGCGCCAGCGCCTGTTCTCGGACCGCGCCGCCCTTACCCTGCGCATCGCCGACTTGCTCAACACCCAGCAGTACCGCAACGAAATCGCCACCGATGCGCTGAGCAGCACCCGCTACTCCAAAGACGAAAGCCGCGTGGGCTGGCTGGGCTTCACCTGGTACATCGGGGCCAGCAAGGCCAAGCCGGGCCGCATCGAGGCCGCGCCCCAGGGCGGCGGCGGCTTCGGCGGCTGAGTTTCTTACCGTTTCCCTTCTGTTTGCCACCCCGCTTTTCTCACCTTCTTCTTTCTGCGAAAAACCCCGTCGTCGGCTTGGTCCAGCGGCGGGGTTTTGTGTTTGATAAGGTCGCAGTGCGTCTGTGGGAGGTAGCTTGCGTCTATCGTTTTCATCATCGGGCTCCAGCCGGCATTATTCCTTTCCCTACCTTCTTTTTATGCTGAAATCTTTATCGGTTATTGCCCTGCTGCTCGCGGCCGGGGCCACCGCAGCACAACCTACTACCCCGGCCGACGCGGGCAAAACCAAGCTCAAAACCAAGCTCGGCAAAGGCAATCGGGCTGAAACCAAAGCCACCGACTGGTCGCTGCACTACGCCGCGAACATCACGCCTGCCGGCTTGCAGCAGGATTTGAGCGTGCTGGCCTCGGATGCATACGAGGGCCGCAAAACCGGCGAGAAAGGCCAAAAAATGGCCGCCGACTACCTCCGCCAGGCCTTCGCGGCCGACGGCCTGGCCGGCCCGGTTCCGGGCTCCGCCAGCCCCTACTTCCAGCAGTTCACCCTGAACCGAGTAGCTCCCGGCGCGTCTATGAAGGTTGGCAACCGGACTTTCTTCGTGAACAAGGACTATTACCTGCTCCTGCGGGATGCCGCCACGCTCACCGCCGAGCTGCACCCCACCTTCATCGGCTATGGCATCAGCACGGCGGGCTATGCTGATTTTGCTCCCACCAACGCCGCCCTGAAGAGCCAGGACCTGGTGATGCTGCTCGGCGAGCCGCTGAACCAGGCGAGCCAGCCACTATTGGGCAAAGCCGGGCAGGCCAGCGACTACGGCAATTCGGGCTTCACCGAAATGATGGCCCGCTCACCTGCCATCCGGGCACTGGTTCCGCGTTCCACCATTCGCATCGCGCCCAGCGCGGCGGTATTCGCGCAGGTGCCCGACCTGTATAAGCCCATGTTTGAGCACTATGAGCGCATCACCTTCCCCGGCGAGCCGGCCGAAGCGGGGTCGGGCTCAAACGTATTTATCGTGTCGCCGGAGATGGGGGCCGCCATCCTGGGCACCACGACCGCCGGGCTGGCCCGCTACCAGCAAGCTGTGGCCGCCGCCGGCAAACCCGTGGCCGCGCCCTTCCAACCAGTGATAATGCAGCCAATGGAATTGAAGGAGGCTTTCACTACGGAAAACGTGCTGGGCTACCTCGAAGGCACCGATAAGAAGGACGAAGTGCTGGTGCTCATGGCCCACTACGACCATGTGGGCACCCAAAACGGCGTGGTTTTCAATGGGGCCGACGACGACGGCTCGGGCACGGCGAGCGTGCTGGCGATGGCCCGCGCCTTTGCCCAGGCCAAAAAGAGCGGACATGGCCCGCGTCGCAGCATCCTGTTTTTGGCCAATGTAGGCGAGGAAATCGGCCTGCTGGGCTCCCGCTACTACACCGACCACCCGGTGCTGCCGCTCGAAAACACCGTGGCGGCCCTTAACATCGACATGCTGGGCCGCGTGGACACCCTTCACACCGGCCGAAGCAACTATGTGTACGTCATCGGCGACGACCGCCTTTCCATCGGGTTGCACGCCCTGAGCGAGGCCACCAACCAGCAGTATACCCCGCTGGCCCTCGACTACAAATACAACGACCCCAAAGACCCCGAGCACCTCTACACCCGCTCCGACCACTTCAGCTTCGCCAAGCACAACGTGCCGGTCATCTACTACACCAGCGGCCTGCACGCCGACTATCACAAGAGCACCGACGACGTGGAGAAAATCGATTTTCCGGCCCTGGCCCGCCGCACCCAACTGGTATTTCACACCGCCTGGGCCCTGGCCAACCGCGACTCCCGCGTGGCCGTGGATACCGGGAAACCCTAAGAAGGGCGGCCCCTGCCGCTTTGGGCAACAGCCCCGCCGTTGGTACTTCCAGGGGCGGGGCTTATTGTTTCCCGAGGCCCCAACCCATCTCCCCGCTCGGCTGAAACGGCGGAATTAGCGCGGGGAAGTGCTTTGGTCGGGCGGGGAAGTGCTTCGGATGAGCGGGGGAATGCTTCTGATGAGCAGGGGAATGTTTCGGGCCGGCCGGGCACTGTTTCGAAGGTGCCGGGAAGTGCTTCGGGGAGGCGGAGGAATGGTTTGGATGAACTAGGGGCAGCAACTTGGGAGGACGCGGCACGGCGGGGTACCCGTCGGCGGTTTGTCTTTCCGTCTGCCCCTACCTTTGCCCCGTTATGCAAAAACCGAGTATTCCCAAGGGCACCCGCGACTTTGGCCCCGCGCAGGTGGCGCGCCGCCAGCACATTTTCAACGTAATCCGCCGCACGTTTGAGTCGTTTGGCTTTGCGCCGCTCGAAACGCCGACGCTGGAAAACCTTTCCGTGCTCACTGGCAAGTATGGGGATGAGGGCGACCAGCTGCTGTTCAAAGTGCTGAACTCCGGCGATTTCGCCAAGGACGTGACGGCCGAGGACCTAGCCACCGGCTCTAAAGCCCTGCTACCCAAAGTGGCCGAAAAAGGCCTGCGCTACGACCTCACCGTGCCCTTTGCCCGCTACGTGGCCATGAACCGGGGCACCCTCACCTTCCCCTTCAAGCGCTACCAGATGCAGCCCGTGTGGCGCGCCGACCGCCCCCAGCGCGGCCGCTACCGCGAATTTTACCAGTGCGATGCCGACGTAGTGGGCACCGACTCGCTGCTCTGCGAAGCCGAAATCGTGCTGATGATAGCGCAGGTACTGGGCGGCCTCGGCCTGCACGACTTCACCATCAAAATCAACCACCGCGGCGTGCTGCGCAACATTTACCAGGCGCTGGACGGCGAGGGCCGCGAAACGGATTTATTCGTGGCCATCGACAAGCTCGATAAAATCGGGCGCGAGGGCGTGACCAAAGAGCTGCTGGAGCGCGGCTTCTCGGAGCCCACCATCGAGACGCTGTTTGCGCTGCTGAGCGTGGAAGGCAGCTACCAAGAGAAGCTCCAACGCCTGCTGGCGGGCTTCGTGACGGCCGGCGTGGAGCCGGACGGCACCCGCCCCACCACGGCCGATGATGGGGCCGCGATGGACGAGATAACGGCCAGCTACCGCGGCCTGACGGAACTGGCCGAAGTGCGCGACCTGCTGGTGGCTTCCGGCTTCCGGGAGTTCGACCGGCTCGAATTTGACCCCACCCTGGCGCGGGGCCTTTCCTACTACACGGGCTGCATCTTTGAAGTCAAAATCAACAACGTGCAGATGGGCAGCGTGAGCGGCGGCGGGCGCTACGACAACCTCACCGGCTCCTTCGGGCTGCCGGGCGTGTCGGGCGTGGGCTTCTCGTTTGGCGTGGACCGGCTGTATGACTGCCTGGAGGCGCTGGATTTGTTCTCCGTCACGGCCGAAACGCCCACCCGCTGCCTCCTCACCCATTTCGACGCGGCCAGTGGCCGGGCCGCTCTGCCCCTGCTGGCGCAGCTGCGCGCCGCCGGCATCCCCGCCGAGCTGTATCCCGATGCCAAGAAGCTGGGCGTGCAGTTCAAGTATGCCGATGCCAAGGGCATTCCGCTGGTCCTCATCATGGGGCCGGAAGAAATAGCAGCCGGCGTGGTGAAGGTCAAAATCATGCAGAGCGGCGAAGAGAAGGTGCTGCCGCTGGGCGAAGTAGTGGCGGCCCTTACCGTGGAGTAATGAATTGAGCTAAAGTCAACTCCCTTCCTTTGTTAAGGAGGGGAATTGACTTTGGCACTTACCGGACGGCGTAGACGCGCTGCACGCGGCGGTCCTGCCCAAACTGCTGGGCCAGCAGGCCGGCGTCGGAACGGGCGGCGGCGGGGTCGCGCAGCACGGTGGCCAGGGCCACGTTGAGCTGCTGGGTGGTGCGGCGGCAGCAGCGGTTGCCTTTGCGCAGGTCGAGGTTCAGCTCGTCGAGCCGCTCCTCGTACACGAGCTGGTCCTGCGCGTTGTAGAAGCGCACGATGGTGTGGTCGCGGGTGGTGCGGTTGGTTTCGACGTTCCAGTAGCCGGCTTGCGCGGGCGGCGTTTGGACCTGGGCATGGGCCAGGGTTGAAAGCAACAGGAACAGCCCGAGGATGAGGCGGAAAATGAGGAGATTTTTCATGGTTTGGGGGCTTGAAGTGAATTGGATTGGCGGCGGTGCGCCGCTGAGGTACCCCAATATGGCCGGGCCGCGAAGTCCTTGCTGGCCTAATCGCCCGGGGCGGCCCCCGGTGGGCAACAAGGCCGCCCCCCGGCGACCAACGGCCGGTTTGGTCGTTGGTCGCCGGGGGGCGGCCGTTGGTCTACAAAACCTGTTACCAGCGCGGCATCCATTCATAAATCGGTATATTTAGGCAAGCACATCCCACTCGTATACCGGCATGGCACACATAAACACGCACTTGCGGGAACCCTGGCCCGCCCGGTTGCTGCGGGCAATAGACGAGCGGTGGTGGCTGCGGCACGGCCTGTTCTGGCTGGTGCGAACGGTGCTGCTGACGTGGCTGGTGCTGTACGTGGTACACGTAGCCCTGAACCTGCGGCTGGCCCTGCGCGACATGACGCTGCTGCTCGTACCGCATATGCTGGCCACCTACGCCCTGCTGTATGGCGTGCTGCCCGCCCTGTGGCAGGGCCGCCGCGCCCGGCTGGTGGGGCTGCTGGCGGCGTGGTTTCCGCTGAGCGTGGTGCTGCATCACGGCTTCCGGCATTTCGTGCTGGTGCCGCTTTACGTGGGCGTGCAAACGCCCATCCCCGATGCCCACCTGGCGCTGGCCCCCGGCCCGTATGTGCTGCTGGCCGTGACGGCCGGGGTGGCCGCCTGCCTGCACGTATACCGGCGGTGGCGGCAAAAAGAACTGGCCAATGGGCACCTGCGGCAGGAAAACTACCGGTCCGAACTCCAGCTGCTGCGGGCCCAGATTCACCCGCACTTTCTCTTCAACACCCTCAACAACCTCTACGCCCTCACGTTGCGGCAGTCGGCCCAGGCCCCCGAGGTGGTGGACCGCCTCACCGGGCTGCTGCAATTTGTGGTGGAGCAGGGCCACGCTGCGCTGGTGCCGCTGCCCGCCGAAGTGGCCCTGCTGCGCAACTTCCTGGCCCTTGAGCAGCTGCGCTACGGCCCGCGCCTCACGCTCGATTTTCGGGCCGAGGGCTTGCCGGCCACGGGCGGCATCGCGCCGCTGCTGCTGTTACCGCTGGTCGAAAACGCCTTCAAGCACGGCGCGGCCGAGCAGGTAGGGGCGGCGCGCATTGCCGTGGTGCTGGGCATGGCTGATGGCTGCTTCACCTGCCTCATCACGAACACGAAAACCGACGCCCCGTCGGCGGCGCCGCCCGGCATTGGCCTGCGCAACGTGCGCCACCGCCTCCAGCTGCTCTACCCCGAGCGGCACCGTTTCGAAACCGAAGCCCGCCCCGACACCTACACCGTGCGCCTGACGCTGGCGCTGGCCGAAGTGGCCGCCCCAGCTCCGCAGCGGACCGGGCGCGTGGCCACCCCGGCAGCCGTGCATTCCGCGTCGCTGGCCTTTCCGTCGTACTCATGAAACCCTGGCCATTTCAGCGACTCCTGCGGCACCTGGCATTTTGGGTGGTGGCCTCGGGGCTGCTGCTGCTGCTTCAGCTGCCAAATCCGCTGTTCATCGGCACGCGGCTGTACTTGCGCACGTACGCACTCACGGTGCTGCCCCTGATGCTGCCGGCCACCTACCTGCTGCTGTACGGGGTGCTGCCCCGCCTGCTGGAGCAGCGGCGGCCGGGGCGGTTTCTGGCGCTGCTGGGCGGGTGGCTGGTGGGCAGTGCCCTGCTCTCCAACCTGCTGTGGCTGACGTATGGGGCCTACCTCACCCCGCGCTGGTTCGGGGGCAAGGCCTTTCTGAAGCTGGGCTGGGCCGAAATGGTTGCCGACCTGAACTTCGGCTTTTTTGCCCTGCTGATGGTGGCCGGCGCGGCCAGCGCCATCCAGGTGGTGAACCACTGGTACGAGCAGCGGCAGCTGAGCCAGCAGTTGGAGCAGCAAAAGCTGCACACCGAGCTGGAGCTGCTGAAGGCCCAGTTGCAGCCCGGGTTTCTGTTCGATACGCTGCGCACCTTGCGCGGTCTCACGGCGGCCCGTGCGCCCGAGGCCCCGGCGGCCGTGCTGCACCTGGCGGCGCTGCTGCGCTACCTGCTCTACGAAAGCCCGCACGAAAACGTGCCGCTGGCCGACGAGGTGGCCATGCTGCGCGACTACGTGGCCCTGGAGCGGCTACGGCTGGGCGCCCGGGTGGAGGTGTCGCTCAACTTCAGCGGCAACTTGGCCGCCCACCGCATTGCCCCCCTGCTGCTGCTGCCGTTTCTGGAAAACGCCTTCCGGCACGGCACCGGCGCGGGCCTCGACTGCGCCTGGGTGAGCATCGACCTGGTGGCCCGGCCGGCCGGCCTCACGCTCAAAATCATCAACAGCCAGCCCCCGGCCGCCCCTGCCCTCCGCGAGGGGCTGGGCCTGCGGGCCGTGCGGCAGCGGCTGGCCCGCCTCTACGCCGGCCGGCACGCGCTGAAAATAATGGTAGAGCCCGATGCCTTCGTGGTGGCCCTGCACCTGGCCACGGCCCCGCTGGCGGCGGCCCACACCGCGCCGCCGGCCCCCGCCTTTGCCCATTCTTCCCACCTGATGCCCCAGCCATGAAAACCCGCTGCCTATTGGTCGACGACGAGCCCCCGGCCCTCGAAGTACTCGAATCTTACGTGCGCGAGGTGGCGCAGCTGCAACTGGTGGGCACCTGCGCCAACGCCTTGGAGGCGTTTGACTTCCTCCAGCAGCAGCCCATCGACTTGCTATTTCTCGACATCAAAATGCCCAAGATGCTGGGCACCGATTTCCTGCGCAGCCTGCGCCACCCGCCCCAGGTTATTTTCACCACGGCCTACCGCGAATACGCCTACGAAGCCTTCGAGCTCGACGCGGTCGATTACCTGCTCAAACCCGTGTCGCTGGAGCGGTTTCTGAAGGCCGTGGCCAAAGCGACCCGGCCCGACGGCACGTCCAGCGCCCCCGCCGAGGCCCCGCCCATCGCCCCCCCCGAGGCCTTCCTCTACTTCCGCATCGACCGCAAAATGGTGAAAGTGACGCTCCGCGACATCCTCTACGTGGAGGGTCTGAAGGATTACGTGAAGATTCACCGGGCTACGGGGCCGCCGCTGGTGGTGAAGCAAACCGTGTGCAGCATGGAAGAAAAGCTGTCGGAAAGCAACTTCCTGCGCATCCACCGCTCGTTCATTGTGGCCCTGGACAAGATTCGGACCTACAGCGCCCGGCACATCGAAGTGGCCAACGAGGAGCTGCCCATCGGCCGCCTGTTTCGCCCGCGGGTGGAGGAGGTGCTGGGGTGAAGTCAAGTTGATTTGCAGTAAAAGGAACGGTCATGCTGAGCGCAGTCGAAGCATCTCTACCGCAATAGTAAATGATTACTGGTGCGGTAGAGATGCTTCGACTGCGCTCAGCATGACCGTTGTTTTTATCCCCTATTCCTTCCTCATCATTCCATCCCCAAACTCACTTAAACCGCAGCTTAGCATCGATGTTCTGGGCTAATTTCTTGCCCTGAATCGTGCCTTTTTCGACCGAAGGCCGGTAATGAATGCCGCCGTACAGGCGCGACAGGCCGGCCTCGCTACCAGCCTGCTCGAAGGAAGTATACGAGCGGGCGGCCAGGCCAAAAGGCACGTAGCTCTGGTCGGTGAAGGCGTAGTTGGGGCCGTAGATTTGGGTGAGGGCCTCCCCCGCCGCCGCCGACAGCGTGGCGTGGTTGGCGCTGTATTCGGGGAAGGCGGGCGTGGGGATGAGCGGCAGCCAGGTGGGCTCGCCCAGCGTGGCCCGAATGTAGGTTACCGGCCGCAGCACGTTATAGGTAAACTTGGTTTTCATGGAGCTAATGAGGGCATCGTTGAGGCAGACGCCGAGCTTGGCGTGGGCGAACAGGGCCTTATCAAGGGGGGTATTTTCCTTGGTCAGCACCTGGGCCAGGATGGACACCCAGTGGCCCGGCGGCGTGAAGCTGCGGCCGCTGGGCACGTCGTTCCAGAACAGGGCAATGGCGGTTTGCTCGGGGGTGCGGGTTTGGGCGATGCTCAGCACTTCGCTGGCCATGGTGTAGAAGGGCGAGCCGGGGACGGTACTGTAGGCCAGCGGCGGGCCGGGGTCGGCTCCCTCGCCGCTGCCGGCCACCAAGGGGCGGTTGGCGCCCCAGTTCGGGAACACGGCGGGGCTGAACTGCGGGGCCGTGGGCACCCACAGGCCCGGTCCGGTGGGCGGCGTGTAGGGGGTGGTGTTGTTATAGCCGTCAGTATTCGCCCACGCAAAAACGGCCGCCGCTACCTGCTTGCCAAAATCGACGGAGCGGCGGCTGGCCTCGGCCCCCAGGCTGCCCTGAAACGCGGCTACGTTGGCGGCTTCCAGCGAATCGAGCGTCGCGAGGTTGGCCGGCGAGGCATTGGCAAATAGGCTCCGGTTGATGGCGGCCAGGGCGGCGTTGGCGCTCAGGGCCCAGTTGTAGGCTTGGGTGAGGTCGGCAGTGGGCAGCCCGCTCAGGCCGTTGAGCTGGCCGGCCAGGGAGCGGTAGCCGGCCATGCCGGGCACGGCCGCTTCGTAGCCGGCCACTCCGGCGTAGGCAAAGGGCCGCCCGAAGGTGATGGCCGGCACCACGGGCGTGGTGCGGACCAGCCGCAATTCCAGGTTCATCCAGCTCAGGGCTACGTCGGCGCGGTAGGTGGCGGCATCCGGCGAGGGGTTGGCAGCGGGCGCGGGGCTGTCGGAATCGGAGCAGGAAGTAATGCCCAGCAAGGCGCTGAAAATCAGCAGCACTAGGAGGCTGGCTGCCCGGCCCGAATGATGCAAGGTTGAAGCGTTTTTCATGACTAAAACGGGAACAAATGGCACGAACGGCTGAACCCGCGCGGGTAAAAACGAGGCGCGAGTTCCCTCCAAAAGTGCGGGCAACTCCTGAACATTGCTCGGTTTATCGCCCGGTAACGCGCTGGTGAAGACAGACAGCATCTGAGAAACGACCAGCGACGGCGGCCAGCGTGCGCGGCTGGCGTTGGCTACGCCAATTTTCAGTTCAACGCCTGTCACCCCCCGTTTCCGCTACGCGAAAACGCTCCTCCTCAAAAAAGCAGGGGAGTTTTTTCGTTCTTTGCTGCCCCCATCTTCACCACCCACGCACTTTTAATGCCCACCCACCTCATTTCGCCCGCGCAGCCGCTCACCCTGGCTGCGCTGGCCACCCTACTCGCCGACGGCCGCCCCGTGCAGCTCGGCGATGATGCCCGCCAGCAAATAGCAGCCTGCCACGCCTACCTGCACCAGCGCCTGGCCCACGACGACGCGCCGATTTACGGCATCAACACCGGCTTCGGCTCCCTATATAATGTGAGCATTGCGCCCCAGGAGCGCGCCCAGCTCCAGGTAAATCTGATGATGTCGCACGCCTGCGGCACCGGGGCCGAAGTGCCGCAGCACCTCGTGCGCCTCATGCTTTTCCTCAAGGCCCAGAGCCTGAGCTACGGCCACAGCGGCGTGCAGCCCGCCACCGCCGAGCGCCTCGTGGCCATGTACAACCGCGAGATGCTCCCCGTGGTGTACGAGCAGGGCAGCCTCGGGGCCTCCGGCGATTTGGCGCCGCTGGCCCACCTCTGCCTGCCGCTTTTAGGTTTGGGCGAAGTAAACTACCAAGGCTACCGCCTCAGCGCCGAAGATGCCATGAGCCTTTTCAGCTGGGAGCCGCTGAAACTGCAGGCCAAGGAAGGCCTGGCCCTGCTCAACGGCACCCAGTTCATGCTGGCCTACGCCGTGGATGGCGTGCTGCGCGCCCAACGCCTAGCCGCGGCGGCCGATGTCATCGGGGGGCTGTCGCTGGAAGCATTCGGGGGCTGCGCCGACCCCTTCAATGAAAACCTGCACCGCATCCGGCCGCACGCCGGGCAGGTGCAGGTGGCCAAGCGCCTGCGTGGGCTGCTGGCCGGCTCCGAGCTGCAAACCCAGCCCCGCCTGGCCGTGCAGGACCCCTACTCCTTCCGCTGCCAGCCGCAGGTACACGGGGCAAGCCGCGATGCGCTGGCCTACGTGGCCCAGGTGGTCGAAACCGAGTGTAACTCCGTGACCGACAACCCCAACATCTTCCCCGACGAAGACCTGATTCTGAGCGGCGGCAACTTCCACGGCCAGCCCCTGGCCCTGGCCTTGGACCACCTCGCCATTGCGATGGCCGAGCTGGGCAGCATCTCGGAGCGCCGCACCTACCAGCTCATTTCCGGCCAGCGCGGCCTGCCCCAATACCTCGTGGCCGAGCCCGGCCTGAACTCCGGCCTGATGATTCCGCAGTACACCGCCGCCGGCATCGTGAGCCAGAACAAGCAGCTCTGCACGCCCGCCTCGGTAGACAGTATCGTGAGTAGCAACGGCCAGGAAGACCACGTTAGCATGGGTGCCAACGCCGCCACCAAGGCCCGCCGCGTCATCGAAAACGTGGAACAGGTGCTGGGTATTGAATTAATGACGGCCGTGCAGGCACTAGCCTTCCGCCGCCCCGGCCGCAGCTCCGAAGCGCTGGAGCGCGTGGTGGAAGCTTTCGGGCAGGAAGTAAAATTTGTGGTGCGCGACCGGGTGCTGTACCCGGATTTGCACAAAGCCGCCGCCTTCGTCCGTAAGTTTGACTGGCAGTAAAAGCTGCTCAACAGGCCTGGGGCACGTTGTTGGCAAAATCTTTTCTAACAAAGAGTGTTTGGCTGATGACCATTTTCGGGCGCGATAATGCTTTATCCCGCGTTACGAGTGCTGCCCGATGAAAAGGCGAATGAAGTCGATAACCCATGAAGCCGCTGAACCGCTATTTCTTATTTCTGCTGCTGTGGCTGCCGGGCCAGTTGGCTTGGAGCCAATGCGAAACCAAACCGAACGACCCCACAGCCTTCTTTGCTCTTGACATCAATGGAGTAGTAGTAGAATCTTTTTGCGTAGGCCAGCCAGTGCATTTCGTTCACGCTAGGCCTACTACTGGAGTTCTGAGCTATGGAGTGCGGCCGGGCGTGGGTAGTACGTTTTACAACACTACGCCCATCTGCTTCCCCCCCAACTACCTGCCCTACACCTACATCCCCACATTGGCCGAGGTGGGCATGGTAACTGTGTCGGAGTTGGATGCAGTGATTAGCAATCCGATTTATTATTTCCGAGTTTATCGCGTTTACGACACCCCGCCGCCAGCCTTCACCGTCGCGCCTTGCCCCACCAACCAAGCGCTGGTCACGATAACCGACGCCGTTTATGACACTTACACCTACACTTTTCAAACACCCACCGGTACTACTGGGTCAGCCCCGATTAGCCGTGGGCCGGGTGTCATTCCCGTACCGAGCGGGGCCACCTCCATCACCCTCACCGGCCATTACACCACCAACGGTTTGTGCGAAAGCCGGCCTTCAGTGCAGCCCCTCACGCTGGCTGCCCCGGTAAAACCCATTCTCACCAGCCTCACCCTCAGCGGCCCGCTGCCCAGCGGTACGGCTACTCTGGCGGTGGGCAACTTGCCCGCCGGCTACCTCTACACCCTGCAGGTTGATACCGGCACCGGCTTCCGTAACGTGCCCGGCGTGACCGCAGCGCCCGGCAACACCAGCCTCAGCGTGCCCGGCGCGGTGGACGGCCGCTACCGCATTGCCCGCACCGACTACTGCGGCGGCAGCCCGGACACCTCATTTCCCATCGGCACGTTGAGCCTGACCGGAACGTCGGCCCGCAACCGCAACCAGCTGCTGCTCAAAGATGCCGGCCCCGCCATCAGCTACACCGTCACCCGCAACGGCACGCCCATCAACACCCTCACCCGCACGGCCGATGGCTTCGAGGATGCCGACGTGTTCTGCGGCAGCACCTACACTTACGTAGTAACGGCCACCCAGCCGGGCGGTGGGGTGGCTATTTCCAATTCATTTCCCATCCCCACGGTATCAAACCTGCCGCCGCCACAGCCCCGCCTGGTGGCCAGCTTCAACCTCAATAATGTGGTGGTGCTGACGCCAACGCTGGCCACGCCCACCCTGCCCGTTGGCAGCTCGCTGCAATACAGTCGCACGGCCGGCAGCGGCGTACCGGCTAATTTCGGCAAACCCGTCGCTTCGCTACGTGCATCCCGCGATTCCACCGACCTGACCACTCTCAGAGCCAGCCCGCCCTGCTACTCGGTGTGCCTCGTGGATACCTGCGGCAACATCTCGCCCACCAGCCCCGCTACCTGCCCGGCCATCCTCTCAGCCAGCGCCGCCGATGCCGACGGCAGCACCGCCGCCCTCACCTGGACGGCCTTCACCGGCCCCGACCCGGCCGTTCCCGCTGTCTACACCCTCCAGCGCCTCGCCGCCGATGGCACCGTGCTTAGCACCCTGGCCGTAACCGGCAACACCTACACCGACCTCACCCCGCCCACCGACCGCCAGGTGCTGCGCTACCGGCTGCAAATCGGCGGCGCGGGCTTGCCGGCCGGCACGTTCAGCTACTCCAACCTGGCCAGCGTCACACGGCAACTCACGCTCGCCATTCCCACCGCCTTCACGCCCAATGGCGACGGCCTCAACGACGTGCTCGAAGTGAAGGGCAGGTATCTGAATAACTACACCTTCGTAGTAGTGGACCGCAACGGCCAAGAAGTGTTCCGAGGCACTCAGCGCAGCGAAACCTGGGACGGCACCATTAAAGGGCACGCCCCGGTGCTGGGGGCGTACGTGTGGCGCTTCCAGCAGAACAACGAGGACGGCAAGCCATTTTCGGCCACCGGCGCGGTCACTATTCTGAAATAAACCCGCGCCCTCTTGCCACCTTTGTTAGGAATTTTAGCCGGTGAAAGCATGAGAAGGCATCCTTTTCGCCCTACTTACTGTTCACTGCTAACTGAAAACTGTTAACCGAAATATAAAATGGCATTCGACATCACCGGCATGATGGGCAAAGTGAAAGAACTGCAGGATAAGATGCAGCAGGCCCAGCAGGAAATCCAGCACATCACCGCCACGGGCGAAGCCGGCGGCGGCCTCGTGCGCGCCACGGCCAACGGCCACCGCAAAATCCTCAAGCTCGAAATCGACGAATCCCTCCTCACCCCGCAGGACCGCGACATGCTGGCCGACCTCGTGGTAGCCGCCGTGAACAAGGCCCTCGACGAAGCCGCCGAGTTGGCCCGCCAGGAGCTCCAGCGCAAAACCAGCGGCCTGATGCCCAACGTGCCCGGCCTCGATTTGAGCGGCTTTGGGGCCTAACGCTGCAGCCCCGGCCGGCGTTTGCGCCGACGTGGCCATCGTCATCCTGAACTGGAACGGCGCGAAATTCCTGCACCGCTTCCTCCCCGGCGTGCTCGCCCACGCCGACGGAGCGCGCGTCATCGTGGCCGATAACGCCTCCACCGACACCTCGGTGGAACTGCTGGCCCGCGAATTCCCGACCGTAGAACTGCTGTTGCTCGACCGCAACTGGGGCTTTTGCGAAGGCTACAACCAAGCCCTGGCGCAAGTCGACAGCCCATTCTTCGTGCTGCTTAATTCCGATGTGGAAGTCACGCTGGGCTGGCTGCGCCCCCTGCGCGGCCTGCTCGAAGCCAACCCGCGCATCGCCGCCGTGCAGCCCAAAATCCTGTCCCAAATCGACCCCACGCTGTTTGAGTACGCGGGAGCCGGCGGTGGCTACCTCGACCGGCTGGCTTACCCCTTCTGCCGCGGCCGCCTCTTCGACACCCTCGAAAAGGACCTGGGCCAGTACGACGACCCACGCCCCGTGGCCTGGGCCACCGGGGCCTGCCTCATGGTGCGGGGCGCCGCCTGGCAAGCCCTCGGCGGCTTGGAACCAGCCTTTTTCGCGCACATGGAGGAAATCGACTTCTGCTGGCGGCTCCAGAATGCGGGCCACGAAGTCTGGTACCACGGTGGCAGCGCCGTGCAGCACGTCGGCGGCGGCACACTGCACAAATCCAACCCCCGCAAAACCTACCTGAACTTCCGCAACGGCTTGGCCCTGCTCTACAAAAATGCCGCGCCCGACGAGTTGTACGGTCCCATGTTCCAGCGCCTCGTATTGGATGGCGTAGCTGGCCTGCGGTTTTTACTGAGCGGGGAAGTTGGCAATTTCTGGGCCGTGCTGCGGGCGCATTTCAGCTTCTACGGCAGCTTTGGCTACTGGCGTAAGAAGCGGCGGGCTACCCGGCCACACCTGCGCGTCCGGGACCGCGCCGGCGTGTATAATGGTAGTCTGGTGTGGGCGTATTTTGGAAAAAGCAAGCGCAAGTTCAGCGATTTGGGGCTGAAATGAATTTTGCAAAAAAGCCCCGACTCCAATCCAGAGCCGGGGCTTCTAATATTATCGTGTGTCTGGCATTTACAGGACGGATTGGCAACGGCTGACCTTTGGTTGCTGCGTTCCGCTGAGCTCCCCTCGCAAGGACAGTTTATTCGATTACAAATCCCAAACCGTGCTGCGCTGCTGGCGCATGGCGCGCCGCACGTTCATCCAGAATGCCCCGGCGAAATAAAGCACAATGGGCGAGCCAAACGTGAAGAACGATGCGTACACAAACGACAGCCGGACGCTGCGTGTGCTGAAGCCCCATTTCCCGGCCAGGGCCGAGCAGAGGCCGAAAGACTGCGTTTCGAGGTAGTCGGTGAAGCGTTTCATGGGCAATAGCGGCTAGCGAAAAACAGTTTCTCTGGGCTAAGATAAGGCATTTGCCGGGCAAAGGCAACAGCTCTGGTGTAGTTTTGCGCCCCGGATGCCGACTAATTTCGGGACTTCTACGTTTGAAAGGGTAGTTTTTGTTCTCCCACCTCAGGTGTTTTAATGCGTAACTTTTTGCGGCCAGTGGCCCACGGGCTGCTGGCAGCCACCGTATTTTTCTCGGCCTGCACCCTGCCCCGGGTGCTGAAGCAGGCCGAAGCCGGACGCACCGTGGTGGCCCGCCCCGCCGTGCTCACGGCCTCGGGCGAGGCCGTGCCATTTGCCGTAGAAGCTCGCGTACCGGCCCAACACCTGCACAAAGGCGTGGCCTACGAGCTGCTGCTGCGCTACCGCTACGAGCACGGCCTGCGTGAAGACACCCTCGGCCGCATCACTTTCACGTCGGGCAACTTCGTGTACGACGATGAACACAAGGGCCAGCTCTTCGCCACCCAAAAGTTCACCCTGCCCAACACCCCTGGCCGCAACCCCGGCGAACTGCTGGCCCACGCCCAGATGCGCGAGCTGAAAAAGAACGGCAAAATCCTACGCGCCCCCGCCGATGTGCGCGTGGCCCGCGGCATCGCCGACCCCGCCCGCCTCGTGGTGCGCGAAGACACCGCCCTGGCCCTACTGCCCGAGCGCGCCAACAATACCATGGGCGGCACCCGCGTGCTGCCGTTCTTTTTCGACGAGGACAAGTGGTTTATCCGGGGCTACCTGGGCACCAACGTGGCCGCCCTCGAAGACCTGATTGACGCCAACCAACATACCCGGCAGGTGCTCATCATCGCGGGCCACTCGCCCGATTCTACCGATGCTCATAACCGTCTACTGGCCAGCAAGCGCGTGCGAATGCTGCTTTACTACTATAAGCAGCGGGTGAAAAACTTCTCGTATCTCAATAAGAACGAGGAGATTCACTACGACACGCTGGCCTACGTACGCAAGTGGGACACCTTCCTGCAAAAAGTCACGACCTCGGCCCTGAAAGCCGACCAGATTGACTCCGTCGTCACCCTCATCAACGACACCAAGGGCACCTTCGAGCAGAAGGAAAAGGCCCTGCACCGGCTTTCTTCCTTCGATTACATCGAGCAGTACATCTATCCCGTGCTGCGTTTCGGCACCGTGGCCGTGACCTACACCGCCCCTAAGCGCTATGATTCGGAAGTGTACCTGCTCTCGAAAAAGATTGTGGAGAAGCAGGTCGAAACCGACGCACTTACGCCCGAGGAGCTGCGCTATTCAGCCACGCTCACGCCTTTATTAGCTGAAAAGCAGCGCATTTACGAAGTGTCGGCCGCTAACACCAACAGTTGGGAAGCCTTCCACAACCTGGGCGTGGTGCTGCTGATGCGGGCCGAAAAGGAGCCCACCGACAAAATCCAGAAGGCGTACTACCGCCGTGCCGCCGTCAACTTCACGCTGGCCGCCCACCGTAATCCCACCGCTGAGTTCTTCTACCACGCCGCCACCGCCTACCACCGCGCCGGCGACCGCCTCGAAGCCCTCCAGAACTACGACTACGCCATCAAGCTGGGCGGCCCGCGTCCACTGCTGCGCAAAATATTCTCCGACCATGCCGCGCTCGAAATCGAAGTCGGCCAGCCCGACGAAGCCCTGCGCAGCCTGCAATACGCCGGTCCCAGCTATCAGAACGCCCTCAACCGCGCCCTCATCGAAGTGGGCCGCGAGCACTACGAGCTGGCCCGGGAACAGTACCAGCTGGCCCAAACCCTGCGCCCCACGGCCGCCGCGCCCGTTTACGGCTTTGCCGTGGTGGCCGCCCGCCAGCAAAACGAAGCTGCCGTGGGCACCTTCCTCAAGCAAGCCATAACCCTCGACCGCAGCTACGCCCAGCGCGCCGTGGAGGACCTGGAGTTTCAGGATTATGCCCAGGGCAAGGTTTTTCGCGACGCCCTCAAGTAAGCGCCAATTAGCTTTGGCCCAACGCCCGTGCCTGTCGTAGCTTTGCCTATCGGCTGAAAACCGGCTTTACCCTAAAGAAAACCATGCGTCAAATTCAATTCCGTGAGGCCTTGCGCGAGGCCCTGTCCGAGGAAATGCGCCGCGACCCGCGGGTGTTCCTCATGGGCGAAGAAGTGGCCGAGTACAACGGCGCCTACAAAGTAAGCCAGGGCATGCTCGACGAGTTCGGCCCCGAGCGCGTGATTGACACCCCGATTGCTGAGCTGGGCTTCGCCGGCATCGGCGTGGGCGCGGCCGCCAACGGGCTGATTCCCATCATCGAGTTCATGACCTTCAACTTTTCGTTGGTGGCTATCGACCAGGTGATTAATTCGGCCGCCAAGCTTTATTCGATGTCGGGCGGGCAGTACTCCTGCCCCATCGTGTTCCGTGGCCCGACGGGCAACGCCGGCATGCTCAGCAGCCAGCACTCGCAGAATTTCGAGAACTGGTTTGCCAACACGCCCGGCCTGAAAGTAGTGATTCCCTCGAACCCCTACGACGCCAAAGGCCTGCTGAAATCGGCCATCCGCGACCCCGACCCGGTAATTTTCATGGAGTCGGAACTGATGTACGGCGACAAGGGCGAAGTGCCCGAAGAGGAGTACCTGCTCGAAATCGGCAAAGCCAACATCGTGCGCCAGGGCAAGCACGTAACCCTGGTGAGCTTCGGCAAAATGATGAAAATTGCCTACACCGCCGCCGACGAACTGGCCAAGGAAGGCATTGAAGCCGAAGTAATTGACCTGCGCTCGGTGCGCCCGATTGACTACGACACGCTCATCACCTCGGTGAAGAAAACCAACCGCATGGTGGTTATCGAAGAAGCCTGGCCGCTGGCCAGCATCTCGGGCGAGCTGGCCTACATCGTGCAGCGCCGCGCCTTCGACCACCTCGATGCGCCCGTCATCCGCATCACCTGCGCCGACGTGCCCCTGCCTTATGCCCCCACCCTCATTGAAGCCTCGCTGCCCAACGTGGCCCGCGTGGTGAAAGCCGTCAAGGAAGTGACTTACGCCAAGGTGTAAGGCCGAACCGCAATAATCTAAAAGCCCCGTTAGCGAAAGCTAGCGGGGCTTTTTTCGTGCTGATGCAGCCGGCGGCGCTACTCTTGTGGAGCCTCGCTCGGCGGCCGTAGCTGTCCGGCCGTGGCTTCGGATAAGTGCCAGCAGCCCCACAACCAGCCTACCGCTACCGCCATAAATGCTACCCGGCGCACGGGCGCACCCAACCCGCGCCACCCGGCACCCGGCTGCCACATCGTCGCCACTAAAGTCAGCACCAGTAGGTGGAGCGGCAGCAGAAACCGGGTCTCTACGAGCGTCGGGAGCACCAGCAGGCACGGCAGCAGCAGCGCGAGAAGCGTACCCACTACAACCGACTTCCACGCAGCCCGCCGGTTTTTTCGCCACGCGGACAAGGCCAGCCATGTGCCTAGGCCCAGCAGCACGTAGTTCAGCAACCGGAGCGCCGCCTGGCCCGGCGGGTGCAGCTGCCGGGGATAGGGCGTGGGAAACCAGATATCAAGGCCGTTGAACAAGTGGCGCAGGTAGCGCCCGCCGGTGGCAATTGGCTGACGCAGCGCAAACTGCACGTACTGACCGTAGCTACCGAAGCGGTGGCCAGGCTCGCTCGTGAGGGTACGCTGCCCAGCGGAATCCGCGTACACCAGTGAGCGGAAGCTTTCCGGAATCAGGCTGGATTCATAGCGCTGGAAAGCCGTGCCCCAGGTCAGCTGCTTTAAATAGAGCGGCGCGGTGCCGGGCAGCCGGGCCAGCACCAACGGCGTGGGCGTTTGAAAATGCCGCAGGTTGATGAGCAGCTGCGGCAGCCACACCAGCGCCAGCCCGGCCGCCAGTGCCGCGCCGCGCCGCCAGATTGACGAACTGGCGGCCGGCTGAGAATTCTTCAGCAGTAGCCAGAGCAAACCCGGCGCGCTGGCCAGGTAAATGGGCCGGATATTGATGGCCGCCGCCAGCAGCAAGCCCGCTACCGCCGCCCAGCCCCAGCCGCGCCGTGCCAGCGCGGCCAGCCCCAGCAACAGCAGGGCCATTGCAGGCATGTCGCTGAGGGTGAAGTTGAAGTAGTCGCGCCAGAAGATAAACGTGAGCCCGAGCAACACCAGCCAGCGGCTGCCGCTCAGGGCCCGGCCCGTGGCCTGTGCCCACAGCTGCGGCACGGCCACTCCGAAGAGCACCGCCGCCCAGCCCGCCCCCAGCACTTGCGCCCCCGTGAGCATCGACCACCCCGTAAAATGGCACAGCAGCCGCGCCGGCAGCACCAGCAGCGGCCCCAGGTAGCCCCGCAAAGGCGCATCGAAAGCCAGCAGGGAAAAGCCGCCTTTTTGCGTGAATTTCAAGGATAACTCCCAGTATTCGGCCGCGTCAAAGCGGAACTGGCCCACGGTGTAGCCGCTCAGCGGCAGGTAGGCGGCATAGAGGGCCAATACCGCCAGCACCCGCCAGCGGGCGGGCCACGGAGCCGAAAGAAACGATGAAATAGTGGGCATGGATGGCACAAAACTAGGTCCCGACCGGAGCAAACGCACTGCTCTTAATTATCAGGCCAGCCACCGCGCCCGAATCCGGCCACGGAACCAACCAGATTGTTGCCGTACCTTTTACGCCTGCTCTGCCGTAAGGCTCTTTTTCATCCTCCCCACCCGCATGAATCATCGCCTGCACCTCAAATTCGAACAGCTCGAACGGTCCACTGAGCGCCTCCTAGCTTCGGCCGAAGCACTGGGGCCGGACCAGAATACCGCGCCCGCGCCGGGCCAGTGGTCGGCGGTGCAGGTAGTGCATCACCTGTTTTTCATTGAGGAAAATATCCTCAAATACATGCAGAAGAAGCTGCAAGCAGACGAGCTTTTGCCGAAGGTCAGCTTCATCACCCGGCTAAAGGTGCAGTTTGTGCGCCTGATGCTGCGCCTGCCCGGCCTCAGGTTCAAAGCGCCGCGCGGCGTGGCCACGCTCACCGATACCGGCGCGGTGCCCACCCTGCCCGAAATGCGCAAGAACTGGGAAGCCTCGCGCCGCCAGCTGGAGCGGCTGCTCAATGAGTTTCCGAGCCGGCAGCAGAACCGGGCCATCTTTCCGCATCCACGTTCCGGCCGCATCACCATCTATCAGGTAATGGAGCACTTAGTGGACCACCTCCTGCACCACCAACAGCAAATAGCGCGCATCACCAAAGCCCTGCGGCCCGCAGCCGGAGTCCGGGCCGATGCCCAGGCATAGAGCCTGATAAACACAACAGCGAGGCCCCCGAATTGATAATTCGGGGGCCTCGCTGTTGTGTGTTGCTACTTAACCGGCGCTTCGTAGAGCGGCAGCTCGCGGAAGGCCATGGTGAGTTCGGCGGGCGGGGTGGTGAGCTTGCGCTTGTCGAGGTCGAGCCACGCGCCATCCACGGCCACGGTGGCAGCCACGCGGCCATCGGCTTTGTAGATGGTGTGGAGAATGCTCCAACGCGTGCCATCATCGTTCACGCTGCGCAGGCGGCTGTCCACCCGGATTTCTTCGCCGATGTGGATTTCTTTGAGGAAGGTGGTTTCTTCGCGGAACAGGATGGGTCCCAGGCGCAGGCGCGCAAATTCTTTGATGTCGTAGCCCCATTCGGCCAGCAAGACCAGTCGCTGGTCGGCGGCATAGTCCGCATAGGCGGAGTGGCGCATGTGGCCGTTCGGGTCCATGTCGGCCCAGCGGGTGCGGTAGGTAATGGCGTTGGTCAAGATTAAGTTATGAGTTATGAGTTATGAGTTATGAGTTATGAGTTGGCTAGTCAGATTATGGCTGCTGGGTTTCGAATCAGCCAATGTTATTGATAATAATTGACGCATTAATTCCCCATCGGCATGAGGCGCACCAGGTATTGGTCGTTTTCGTCCTCGCTGAGAAATTCGGCGGTGTAGCCGGCAGTTTCGGCCGCGTCGTTGAGTAGGGCGGCATCAACAAACAGCCACGGGAAGGGCTCGCCGGTGCGGCCAGCGTAGCTGAGGGTGTATTCGACTTCGCCGTAGTACGGGCCGTTGAGGTTGATGAGCAGCGCCCCGTCCTCGTCTTCGTAGAGGTAGCGCACGTCGGAGGATGTGGCCAGAATCTGGCCGTCGGGGGCCAGCAGGGTGCGGGCGTGGGCCAAGAATTTGTCGAGGCCATCGAGGGTGCCGGTCAGGCCGAGGCCGTTCATGAGCAGCAGGATGGTGTCGTAGGGCGGCTCGGTGGGCGGCAGCGGGGCGAATAAATCGTGGCGGGCCACGGTCTGTATGCCCCGCTCAGTCATCACTTGCACGGCCCCGGCCGATACATCTACGGCCTTTACGTGCTGGAAACCCCGGTTTTGCAGCTCCAGGCTGTGGCAGCCTGCCCCGGCCCCGAGGTCGAGCACGCGGCCCCGGCTTTCGTCGAGCGCCAGGCGCTCCAGCTCCGGCATCTGGAGCACGGTGCGAAAGAAGTAGGCGGCGGGCAGCGGCTCGTCATCGGCGGCACTGCAATGCACGGTGACGGTGGCGGCGGCAGTGCCGTGGTGGTAGTCGAGCAGGGCCCGGCCCAGCACGTCAGGAGCGGTGGTTGTGGTCATAGAGAATTTAAAAGCGCATTCCGGTCAATCGGGCCGTGCTACGGCCGAGGGGCGAAGCAATTACGCTTCCCAAGCAGGCAAGGGCCAAAATTACCCAAAACTTCGCGCCGCAACCGGGCGTTTGGATACTAATCTCCCGCTCAACCCTTCATCATGCTTCCCGCCAAACTGCGTAAAGGCCAGTTGCCCACCAAAATCTGCGTTACCTGCGGCCGCCCATTCGAGTACCGCAAAAAGTGGCGCGCCAACTGGGACGACGTGAAATACTGCGGCGAAAAATGCCAGCGCAACCGCCCCGCTGCCGGAGCCACCGGCACCAATCCGGCATAGCCGCCCAGCGCGGCCGTATCTTTTGGGGCCGGGGCTGCGTTGAAAAGCCCCTTACTACTTACCAATCTGCTGATTTTCCAGCCGCTTTCCCATGGCCTCCAACCTCGACTATCTGGACCCCGCCCTCATTCCACTCGAAGCAAAGGTTAATTCCTATCTCGAAATGGAAAAAGAGCTCCGCCGTGCCGCGCACGACCCCAACAGCGTCACCCAGCCATCCCAATCCCAACACTCGCCCACCGATTTGGCCCGCCTCGAACAGGAAATTATCGCCCTCCTCCCCACCCGCGACGAATGGGTGAAAGTGAACCTGGGCTACGGCCCCAGCCGCGTAGGCGCATGGCATGTACCCGCCCTCAACGGCCAGCCCGAGCGCTATGAGCTGCGCGTAGTACATTAGGCGCTGCGCTTGACGAAGAATGAGGAATTGACCGTTTGGTACGAAATTCCTCATTAAGCGAAGCGTTTAGTGCCCGGCATCCCAGTCGTAGCCCAGCTCGGCCCAATAATCTTTGGGGCGGGCATCGGCAAAGGCGATGGTGCCGATGCGCTTGAGGTGTTTGATGCCATACTTGAGGGGCGTGACGAGGCGGAGCGGCGCACCGTGTGCGGCAGTGAGGGGCTCCCCGTTCATCTCGTAGCACAGCAGCGTTTGCGGGTGCAGGGCGCTGGCCATGTCGAGGCCAACATAATATAGTTCGTCGGGCGTGAGCATGCCCACGTAGGGGGCGAGGTCGGCGGGCGGGTTCAGCGGGTCGGCAGGGCGGCCGCTGCGGGTGGCCAGCGGGTAACGCGCCAGGAAATCGGAGAGGCGTGCCCCGGCCCAATGCACCACCACGCTCCAGCCTTCAATGCACTTGAGTTCGGTCGTCATCTCCACTTTGGGCAGGGCTTTGATATCGGCCAGGGTAAATTCCTGAATCTTATTGGTGCCGTAGCCTTGCACGCGCATGCGCCAGGTGGCGGGGTCCACTTCGCCATCGAGGCCTACGTCACCGTTTTCGCGGGGCGTTTTGGCGCGGCTGCGGGCAAACTCGGGGGCCAGGCGGGTTTCTTTGAAATAGGCACTGGTGAGTCGGCTATTGGCATTGAGCACCTTGCGCAGCGGACGCGGGATGCCTTCGTCGGCGGGCTGCGAAATCAGCCAATTCCAGCCCCCGATGCCGGCTAAGCCAGCCAGGCCCAGCCCAATAAACGACCGGCGCGAACGGCGGCGGGCCTCAGCCAAAACGGCCGCTTCAGATTGCAGCGGAGCGCCGGGGCCGTCGAGCGGCGCGGGCGCGGAAGAATGGTCAGTCATACCGAAAGCGGCGGTTATTTGGGCGAAAGGGAAGCATCAGCGGCGGGCAGCGCGGTGGGGCCGGCCACTACCTGATGCGTGACAGGGTCGACTTCCTCAAGCTCGAAGCCAGCTACCATGGCGCGGAAATTATTCCAGCCCGCCCGCACCACCTGAGCAATATGCACGATGAAAAACAGCACGTAGCCAATGGTGAGCGCGAAATGAATGATGCGCGCAAACTCATACCCGCCCAGCAACTGCGTGAGCCAGCCAAACTGCGTGGGCTTGTAAATGGCCAGCCCCGTGAGCACCGAGCCCAGCCCCATGATGACGACCGAAGTGTAGGCAATCTGCTGCGCGCCGTTGAACTTGCGCACCGGCAGCGGCTCTTTGTACAGGCCGAGGTCGTGCAGCGTTACCAGCACGGCTTCCTTGAACGAGTGCCGGGTGGGCAGCAAATAGCGCCACTCGCCCGAGAAGATGGTGTAGCCCACGTATAGCAGGCCGTTCAGGAAAAACACCCACATCAGCACAAAGTGCCAGCTCATGCCCTGCGCCAGCTTGTGGTCGACGTGAAAGGCCTCGTAGAACGACTGTGGGAAGAACTTGACCAGCGTGGTCTTGCCCCAGCCCAGACGGTACACGTCGTTGGCCCAGTATATCCACATTCCGCTCCAAATCATGAGGCTGAGAACGGGGAAGTTGACCCAGTGAAACCACCGAATGGCCAGCGGGTGCTTTTCGACAAGCTGCTTCATAAAACCACGATTCGTTATGGAAACCGATGCAAGGTACACCGGGCTCCGGGCCTGCATATCACCCGGCCTGACGCTCGTACCAAGCCATCCTTACAATAATTCTTGCTGCAAAGAAAAAAAAATAGGCTGGTCCCATTGAGGCCAGCCTATCCATACCAAAACACCTTAAAAAACTATTCTTTCACAGAGATGCCAACAAGAACTGCACCAAAAGATTCCGCAGCTTCCACTTTTTTCTAAAGTGCTTCAGTGTAAATACTTTAGAGCTAATACAACCTTAAAATTATCCAGCAAGCGGTTCGTTAACCGTTCCCTATTCTTTGGCGATTCTGGAAGTCAGGCGGGTTTCGCCAACTTCCAGGGTGAGCAGGTACAGGCCGGGGGCAATGGCGGGCAGAACAACGGGCAAAGAGTTAGCACCCAGCCGCACGGCCACGGGCTGCGTGGCCACGGCGCGGCCCAACAGGTCGGTGATGCGCAGCTGGCCGGGGCCGGTAGCGCGGGCCTCAAACGAGAGCGTGAGAGCGGAGTTGAACGGGTTGGGGGCCGTGCCAAAGGTTTCGGCCAGCACGGCGGCGGGCCTGGTGGCCAGCACTGCCTGCAGGTTGCGCGCGCCCCGGTATACTTGCCCCCGGATTTCGCCCGATGGGTTGGCGGCCGTGTGCAGGTTCAGGTAGAAGTTCTCGTTGCGAAAGTCCAACGACCGGGCCGTGGTGAACGGCACGGTGTTGTCGCTTTTCCAGTAGCCGGCGAGGGACGTAGGATTCGTGGCATTGTCGAAGTACGGAATCAGGCTGAATACTACCGGGCCCGCCTGCGCGGCCGTGCCGGTGTGAAAGTGGCCCATGGTGGCCGGGCCGCTCAGGCCACCCCACACGGCCGCGAAACGGGCGTTGGTCTGGTCCCGGTCGATGCTCACAAAACCCACGCCATAGCCGTTGCTAACCACCGGGTTGGGCCGTTCCTGGGCTCCGTTGAGGACGATGGTGTAGCCTTCGCGCGCCAGCCGGATAACCTGGCCCCGGATTTCCCCGTTCGGTTTGGCGGCCGTGGTCAGCACGACATTCATGCCCGTGTTCAGCAGCAGGTTTGCCAAAGCGGGCGTCAGGGTCGGGGCCGCAATCTCGAAGGTGATGACGTTGCCCACGGTGTTGCCCCCGGTGCCGGGTATCACGGGCACTATGCCGACAAGGTTGGCAGCCGTGTTGGCAACGCCCGCGTTGGCGGCGTAAAACCGCAGGTCCACGGGCGGGCCGCTCAGGCCGGTGTAGGCCACCTGCACCCGCACCGTATCGAGAGTACCGACGAGCCGGCCCACAGATACGGCCGAGGCAGCGGTGATGACGCCGGGTACCATTTGCGCCCCGTCGAAGCGGGCGTCCAGGGGTAGCACGCGCCGCTCAAGCAGCACCTGCGCCCGGATTTCGCCCCCAGGGTTGTTGGTTGTGTGAAAGTTGATGTACACCCCGCCCTGCACCAGCGCGGCCAGGAGCGTAGGTGTGAGCATGGGGTTGGCGCCTTGCGACGAAATTTCGCCTTCCAATACGTTGCCCGTGAGAAAAGGCAAGAGGCTCAGGGCCACCGGGGCATTGGTGCCGGGGCCGCCAATGTGGAAGTGCGCGCCGGTGATGGTACCGCTCAGGCCGTTCACCACCACCCGAAATTTCAGGCGCTCCTGGTCCTGGCTCAGGGTGAATACGCCCAGGCCGGAGGCGGTGGTGGCCACGGCGGGCACTTCCTGCGCCCCGCTCAGCACGCCCGCCAGCGCATCATCCGATTCCACCGTGACCTGGCCCCGGATTTCGCCGCCGGGGTTGGCCGCAGTGTGTACGTTCAGGTACACCAGCCCACGTAATAACCGCGCAATGCGCAGAGGCGTCACCTGGGCTCCGGCCAGATAGCCCGACATCCGGTTGCCGCGTACCATGCTGAACAGGTCCACACTCACCGGCGCGCTCACGCCCACCGGACCATCATGAAAGTGTGCGCTCGTAATGGGCCCGCTCAGACCGCTGAAAGCTGCCTGAATAAAAATGGTGTCACGCGTGGCGTTGACGGTGATAGCCGCCACGCCCTGCGCGGTGGTGGCCACGGCGGGCACTTCCTGGGTCCCGCTGAGCCGGGCCGTCAGCAACAGGTGAGGACGCAGGTGGTCGGCCGAAGCCGCCAGCGGGGCGGCCAGCAAGGCCGCAGCGGCCAACGAACGAAGTAGCTTTTTAAACATGGGGGCTGGGATGAAGTGGTTGGATTGATGAAAGGCGGAAAAAGCCGGCAGCCTGGCCTGCTTCTCTAACTCGGAGCCGACAGCCGCCAGGTTGCCTGATATACCTGGGGTTTCTCAGTTACCAAGTAAGCTCAGAATTCGCCACAATGTTTTAATGACTCCCGGCAATAAGCCGCTAACGGCCAATGCTGTACTGCCGCGTCACCCCGCTCCCGAGCCGGCTTTCAAACGCGCTGAATCAGCACGCGAGAACCCAAAAAAAGCCCTGACGAATCGCCAGGGCTTTTTTGGTGACTAGCATGCGAAGGATTTCCGCGTTCGCGGGCTTAGCGCATCATTCCGCCGGGGCCCCCTTTGCCCATCCCGCCCATCATCTTGGCCATCTGGGCCATGCCGCCCTTGGTCTGGCTCATTTTGTTCATGGTTCGCATCATTTTGCGCATGTCCTCAAACTGCTTCATCAGCGCGTTTACCTGCTGAATGTCAGTGCCCGAGCCTTTGGCCAGACGCTTCTTGCGCGAGCCATTGATGAGGTCAGGATTGGCCCGCTCCTGCTTGGTCATGCTCTTGATGATGGCCTCAACCGGCTTGAAGGCGTCGTCATCGATTTCCACGTCCTTCATAGCCTTGCTCATGCCCGGAATCATGCCCATCAAATCCTTGATGTTGCCCATCTTCTTGATTTGCTCCAATTGCGAGAGAAAATCGTCGAAGTTGAACTGGTTCTTCCGGATTTTGGCGTTGATGCGCTTGGCCTCGTCCTCATCAAACTGCATTTGCGCCCGTTCCACCAGCGAAATCACGTCGCCCATGCCCAGGATACGCTGGGCCATGCGGTCGGGGTAGAACAGGTCGAGCGCGTCCATCTTCTCGCCGGTTGAGATGAACTTGATGGGTTTTTCCACCACGGCCCGGATGCTGAGGGCCGCGCCACCGCGCGAGTCGCCGTCGAGCTTGGTGAGCACCACGCCGTCGAAATTGAGACGGTCGTTGAAGGTTTTCGCGGTGTTCACGGCGTCCTGGCCGGTCATCGAGTCCACCACAAACAGCGTTTCACTGGGGTTGATGGCCGCCTTCACGGCCTCAATCTCGCGCATCATCTGCTCGTCCACGGCCAAGCGGCCGGCGGTGTCGATGATGACTACTTTCTTGCCGTTTTTGCGAGCGTACTCAATGGCGTTGCGTGAGATTTCGACGGGGTTCTTGTTCTCGACTTCCGAGTACACTTCCACGCCAATCTGCTCGCCGAGCACCTTCAGCTGGTCGATAGCGGCCGGGCGATACACGTCGCAGGCCACCAATAACACGTTGCGACCCTGCTTCTTAACGTAGCTGGCCAGCTTACCGGCGAAGGTGGTTTTGCCCGAGCCCTGCAGGCCCGAGAGCAGAATCACGGCCGGGTCGCCCTTGATGGTGATGTCCTTTTTCTCGCCGCCCATGAGCTCGGTGAGCTCATCGTAGACGATTTTGACCATGAGCTGGCCCGGCGAAACGGCCGTGAGCACGTCGCGGCCCATGGCAGCCTCTTTAATCTTGTCGGTTACATCCTTGGCAACCTTGTAGTTAACGTCGGCATCAACCAGCGCCCGGCGGATTTCCTTGATGGTGGCCGCGACGTTGATTTCGGAGATGCTGCCCTGGCCCTTGAGGGTTTTAATGGCCCGGTCGAGCTTGGTGGAGAGATTATCGAACATTGAATCGCTGATTTAGCGCTGATTGAACTGATTACGCTGATTAGGTGCGGGACGGCCCCTCGGAATCAGGCTGCAACGGAACCCCAAAAGTAACCATAAAAGGCCGAAAACCGGCAGCGGGCGTACCTTCGCGGCCCGCTTTCTGTTTTCGGTTGCTGTGTCATCATCCCGCCCTCTGCGCCTGCTCGTTATCACTTACTATTGGCCGCCGTCGGGCGGGGCCGGCGTGCAGCGCTGCCTCAAGTTTGTGAAGCACCTGGGCCATTTCAACGTGGAGCCCACCGTGATAACTGTGGCCGTGGACCAGGCCACCTACCCCGTGCTCGATGAAAGCCTAATGTCTGAAGTGCCAGATAATGTGCGCGTTATCCGCACCAAAACCTCGGAGCCGTTCGAGAGCTACAAGAAGCTGACGGGCCGGGCCGTGCCCTACGGTGGTTTCGCCAACGAGGGCAAGCCGGGCCTGATGCAGAAGGCGTTGCGTTTCGTGCGCGGCAACCTGTTTATCCCGGACCCGCGCCGGGGCTGGAACCGACACGCCCTGGCCGCCGTGGAGCAGCTGCTGGCCGCCGGCGAGCAGTTCGACGCCGTGCTCACGTCCTCGCCGCCGCACTCCACCCAACTCATCGGGCTGGAGCTGAAGCGCCGCCACGGCTTGCGCTGGCTGGCCGACCTGCGCGACCCCTGGACGGACATTTATTATTATAAAGACCTGCACCACACGCCGCTGGCCGCCTGGCTGGATGCGCGTTACGAGCGCCGCGTGCTGACCGAGGCCGATGCCGTGCTGGTGACCTCACCCGAAACCAAGCGGCTATTTGCGGCCAAGCTGCCGGCGGTGCCGGCCGCTAAGTTCCACATATTGCCTAATGGCTACGACGAGTCGGATTTTCGCCAGCCCGCGCAGCCGCCCACCGATTGCCTGCGCATCACCCACACCGGCACCATCACCGAGCTATACCACATCAACCGCCTGCTGGAAGCCGTAGCCGCCTGCGCCGCCGCCAACCCCGATGTGCCCTTGCGGCTGCGCTTCGTAGGGCAGGTATCGGCCCAGCTGCGCGGGCAGATTGAGCTGGCCGGCCTGCTATCGCTCACCGAATTCATCGGCTTCGTGCCGCACGACAAGTCGGTGGAATACCTGCTGAGTTCTTCTGTACTTTTAATGGCCATTCCGGACGTGCCGCGCAATTTCGGCATTCTGCCCGGCAAGGTATTCGAGTATCTGGCCGCCAATAAGCCCATCCTCTGCGTTGGCCCCGCCGGCTCTGATGCCGACAACCTGCTCCAGGAATGCGGCGCGGGCCAGGCCCTGCCCTACGAAGATACCGCGCTGATGCGCGATACGCTGGAGGCGATGGTAGCCCGGTGGCGCATCAACTCCAACCTGGATTTGCCGGCCGTGAGCCATTCGCGGTATTCGCGGCGGGCGTTGGCGGGGGAATTGGCGGTGATTGTGAAACCTGACAGGAATTAAGCTGGAAGCCACTTACTTTGGCTTCATTTTCCATTTTATTCTCACCTTTCATTTTTTATGGCAACACGTTTCTACCACGTTAAAATTGCGGGATTAACACTGCTACCCTATTTGCTGCTGCTGTCGGCGGCGGCGCAGCCCACTATCACTGCCGTTTCGCCGACCGCCAACCAAAAGGCGGCGGTTCGGACCTCGCCGGTAACTGTTCGCTTCAGCCAGTCGCTTGTGGCTGGTTCGGAGGCGGCCCTGAAGGTTTTCAGCAGCCAGCGCGGCGGGTTGCGGACAAACAACAGTGGCACCACCACTCTCAACAACGACCAACTAACGTTTGCTCCGGGTTCCGATTTCCGGCCGGGCGAAACCGTGCGTGTGGGCATAACCACGGCGGCCCGTAGCAGCGCCGGGGCACTGGCCACGCCGCGCCTGTTCCAGTTTACGGCGGCGGCAACCGGCGGCTATGGTACCTTTAGCGGCGGTTCGGACCCCAACGTTGGCGTTAGTCCTTATAATGTGACCGTGGCCGACGTGGACAACGACGGCGACCTGGACCTGCTATCACCCACTTTCAGCGGCTCCTCGGTAAGCGTGCGGCTCAACAATGGCAGCGGTAGCTTCAGCGGCGGGTCGAACCCCAATGTGGGGAGCCAGCCCCGCAGCGTGACCACGGCTGATATCGATAGTGATGGCGACCTAGACTTATTGACGGCTAACTATAACGCCAACTCTGTGAGTGTGCGCTTCAACAATGGAAGTGGCCTTTTCAGTGGCGGCACCGACTATACGGTAGGTAGCCAGCCCCAGAGCGTGACCACGGCGGACCTGGATGGCGATGGCGACCTCGATTTCCTGGTGGCTAATGGAGCCAGCGACAACGCAATGGTGCGAATGAACGACGGGGCGGGCAACTTCAGCGGCGGCTCAACCATTAACGTCGGTACGCTGCCCTTCAATATTCAAACCGGCGACGTGGATAGCGATGGCGACCTCGACCTGTTGACGGCCAACTGGGGCACTTTCAGCAATACGGTCAGTATCCGATTGAATAACGGCAATGGCACCTTCACCGGCGGGTCGGACCCGATATTGGATAGCCGCCCGCGGTGGGTGGCGCTGGGTGACCTCGACGGGGATGGCGACCTGGATTTGATGAGCGCCAACTTCGGCAGCAACAACGCCAGCGTGCGTTTCAACAATGGCAGTGGCGGCTTTGGGGGCGGGACCGAATATTCGACCGGGGCCGGCCCCACCAGCATTACCGCCGCCGACCTCGACGGGGATGCCGACCTGGACATGGTCGTGGTTAACTTTAATTCGGGTAATGTCACTATCCGTTTGAACAACGGGACTGGCATTTTTGGTAGCAGCAGCATCGTGTTGGTGGGCACCAACCCCAATGGCGTGGCGGCGGCCGACGTCGACAACGACGGCGACCTGGATTTCCTGGCGGCAAACTTTGCTAGTTCAACGATTAGCGTCCGGCTTAATCAGCTTTCGGCGCTGCCTGACCTTGTGGTGAGCACTCCGCAAGACGTGAATGGCACTTACGGCAACGTCACCATAACCGGCCCGGCCACCGGCGGGGCGGGCACGGCCACCCTCACCGGCGGCCTCACGGTGGTGGGCACTATCACGATTCAGGATGGTGGCACGCTGCTGACCAACTGCCAGCCGCTCACGGGCACGGGCAACTTTGTGCTGGCGACGGGCGGCACCCTGGGCATCTGCGACGCGGCGGGGATTGAGGCCACGGGCAACGTCGGCTCGGTGCAAGTGACGGGCTCCCGCAGCTTCAGCAACGATGCCAGCTACATTTATAACGGTACCGTGGCCCAAGTGACCGGCGGGGCGCTGCCCGGCCAGGTTCGCAACCTGACCACCACCAATGCCAATACCGTGACCCTGAACACGGCCGAAACCGTGATGCAGGTACTCACGGTGGGCGGGGCCGGTAACATCGTGCTCAATGGCCAGCGCCTGACGCTGCCCTCGGGGGCCGTCGGCACGGCTTTGGCGGTGAACAGCAGCACGGGCGTAGTGCAAGGCAGCACGGCCTTTGTGCAGCGCTACCTCGACCCCAGCGTGAACAATGCCCTGGGTTACCGGCATTACAGTTCACCCGTGGCCGCCACTACGGTGGCTGATTTGGCAACCTCGGGCTTTATGCCGGTACTGAACGACACCTACAATACCTCGCCCACGCCGGGGCTGGTGAAGCCGTTCCCCACGGTGTATGGCTACGACCAGGGCCGTCTGGCCACGCTGACCAACACCTCCAGCACCTTTGATAAGGGCTGGTTTTCGCCGGTAAGCACCACCGATGCGCTGATTCCGGGCCGCGGCTACACCGTGAATATTATGGCTTCGGAAACCGTTGATTTCAATGGCAACCTCAACACCGGTGACCTGACCGTGCCGCTGGCCCGCAACACGGGCACCACGGCCGCCGATGCAGGCTGGGCCTTCGTGGGCAACCCCTACCCCGCGCCCCTCGACTGGAGCCTGGTTAGCAGTACCGACCGACCCAACCTCGACGCGGCCATGTACGTGTTCGAAAGCAGCAGCCAATACCAGGGTAATTACCGCGCCTATACCAACGGCATGGGCGGCAACCCGCTCATTGGCAGTAGCCAGGGCTTTTTCGTGCGCGTGAGCGCGGGCCAGTCGGCGGGCAGCCTCACGTTCCGCAACGCCCAGCGCGTGACCAGCTACACCGCGCAGGTGCCCGTGCGCCGGAGCACGGCCGATGCCCGCCCGCTGGTGGAGCTGGCGCTGCAAGGCACGACCGGCCCGGCCGATGCCCTGTTTGTATACGCTGAAACCGGGGCCACTCCCGGCCTCGATTCGCAGTACGATGCCGTGAAGCTGCTCAACTCCAGCGGCCTGAACCTGGGGGCGCTGGCCGTGGGCAGCCCGGCCCAGGCCATTGCGGGCCTGCCCCAGTTCACCACTGCCACGGCAGTGCCGCTGAGTATTGGCGTACCCGCCGCGGGTAGCTACACGTTGCGCGCCGGGCAATTGCTCAACCTGCCCACCGGCCTGGATGCTTACCTGGTCGATGCCCAGACCAACCAGCAAATCAACCTGCGCCGGCAGGCCAGCTATTCATTCACGGTGACCGCGCAGCAAGCCACGCAGGCGCAGGTAGGACGCTTTGAGTTGCGGTTTGGTCCCGCGGCTGGCCCGTTAGCCACCAGCACGGCATTTGCGGCGGCCGATGTGGTGCTTTATCCCAACCCAGCCCACGCTACTTTCTCGGTGCTGGTTCCGAAGATGGCCGCCGGCACTCCCGCGCAAGCAACCCTGTTCAATAGCCTGGGCCAGCAGGTTCGGGGCAATATTCAACTCTCGGCCAGCGGCACGGCCACCACTGTTGACGTAGCTGACTTGGCCAAAGGCGTGTACACGCTGCGTATTCAGTTGGGTACGGCTTCCATCGCCAAGCGAGTGGTGGTGGAATAAAACCCTCTCTCATATCACCCCAAAAAGGCTTTCCAGGCTTCTGGAAAGCCTTTTTAGTTTTCTATTACGTTGAGTAGTCGCGCAAAAACGACCGTCATGCAGCGCGCGGCGCAGCATCTTGCCCACATCGCTAAACAATTGATTTACTGTTGCAGTCAAGATACTGTGCTCTGATATGACAACCTTTTACTCATTTACTTTTGCGTGATTACTTAAATCATTTCTTCCGAAGCCTGTCGGTCAAATCATCGGCCAGCTGCTGGCTAAACACTGCGCTGGCTGCCCGTTGCAGGTGGTTGCCATCAGTGGTGGCGTAGGGCTGGGCGCTATAATCGAAGTAAGGCAATACGAAGTCGGTGGCCAACCGGCGCATTTGCTGGTCGAAGTCGGGCTGATAAACCTGCTCCAGTTGCAGCAATGCCGGCCCCACGGGCAGGCGAACCAGCACCACGCGGCCGTGCGGTTTGAGGAATTCGATGGTTTGACGTAGCGCCAGCAGGCGGCCTTCGGACAGGTGCTGACTGGCGGCCAGCCGGCGATAGTCCTGCAACTTACGGGCGGTGCGGGCGCGCACCTGGGCGCTGTCGGTGCCGATGTTGACTTCGAGCCAGCCGTCGGGGTGCAGGCGCTCGGTGGTGGTGGCGTAGTCGAGGGGCAGGCGGTAGAGCGGCTTGGTCTGGTAGCGGGTGAGGTAGGGCAGGTTGGGGTTCTGGCTGACCTGGTGCAGCTGGCCGATGAAGGACTGGTCTTCCGGAAACACACCTTCTGGCCCGGTGAGCGACAGCGACCACGGGTCCACGGCAATGATGAACAGACCGTGGCGCACCTCGGGCCGCAGCTTGCGCCGGATGCTGGCCAGGTAGGCCGGGCCGTAAGGCGAGTGCGTGAGCGTGAACGCATAGTTCAGCAGCGGCCCCTCAAACTGCCCGCCCAGCCGCGCCGCCAACACCGCCGGCCGGATGCCCTGCGCCGCCCGCGACGTGCCCAGAATGAGCGAGCCGGCCAGCGGGCTCGTGAAGCGGCCATAGAACGCATCGACCCCGCCCCGCAGTACCACCGGGGCCAGCAGCGTAGCGCCCAACAGGCCCGCCCCGGCCAGCAGCCCCAGGCGCAGCAGCAACTTTGCAACGGCAGTTCGGACAGGCATTTTCAAAACTGAAAGTAGATGAACGAAGTGCTGTTGAAAATACCCAGGTAGAGAATGAGCAGGGCCAGACCCACGTAGCCCACCCAGCGCGTAGCGAAGGGCTGCGCGACCAGCCACGCCTGCGGACTGCGCTGGCTGGAGAAGTATTCTACCAATAGCATTAGGCCCACGCCGAGGGCGGCCACGGCCAGTTCGGGGCGGTAGTGCTGGGAAAAATCGAGCAGCAGCGTGGCTAGCTGCCGGCCGTGCAGGTTCTGCCAGCCACTGAACAGATGCCGGCTGATGAATAGGGCATCACTTAGCGTATTGGCCCGGAAGAATATCCAGGCGTAGGCCACCAGCCCGAACGTGATGAGTACGCCCAAGGTCCGTCGAAGGGACGGGTGTTGCGCCAGCCCCGTGAGTTGCGCCAGCCGCTCGCGCCAGGGCCGCGCCCAGGTACTGAGTACCAGGTACACGCCGTGCAAGCCACCCCAAACCAGAAATGTCCAGTTGGCCCCGTGCCAGAGGCCGCTGATGAAGAACACCGCCAGCAAATTCCCATACGCCCGAAACTGCCCTACCCGGCTGCCACCCAGCGGGATATACAGGTAATCCCGGAACCAGCTCGACAACGACATGTGCCACCGCCGCCAGAACTCCGGCACCGAGGCCGACTGGTAGGGCTGCCGGAAATTGAGGTTGAAATCGAAGCCCAGCACCCGGGCGGCACCGCGCGCCATATCAGTATAGCCCGAAAAGTCGCCGTAAATCTGGAAGGTGAAGGCCAGCGTGGCCAGCACCAGCAGCGGCCCTTCGGGGTGCTGGCGCGGGCTGTTGAACACGGGGTTGACGAGCAGGGCCAGCCGGTCGGCCACCACTACTTTTTTAAATAAGCCCCAGGCCATGAGGCGCAGCCCGCTCACGATGCGGGCGTAATCGAACGCATGCGTGCGCCGGAACTGCGGCAGCATGTGCCCGCCGCGCTCGATTGGCCCGGCGACCAGCTGCGGAAAAAACGCCACGAACAGCGCAAACCGCCCGAAATTCCGCTCTGCCGCCAGCCGGCCCTGGTACACATCAATGATGTAACCCACCGACTGAAACGTGTAGAACGACACCCCTACCGGCAGCAGCAGCCCCAGCGCCGGCCCCGTGCCGAAGGGCAGGTGCAATGCGCTGGCCACCTCGCTGATGCCATCCCGAAAAAAGTTGAAGTACTTGAATATGAACAGCGTACCAAGGTTGCTGGCCAGGCTGAGGTAGAGCCACGGTCGCCGTTGCGCCTTGGTGGGCAGCTGGCTCATGCGGTAGCCGCTGTAGTAGTCGAGCAGCGTGGTGGCCAGTAGCAGCAGCGCATACACGGCCCGCCAGCTCATGTAGAAGTAGTAGCTGGCCAGCAGCAGCAGGGTATTGCGCCAGCGCGGCGGCAAGCCATAGTACAGCCCGACGACTACCGGGAAAAAGACGAGGAAATGAAGGGAATTAAATAGCATTCGCAACGCGAAAGTAGCGCCGAAGGGAAATGTAGCCTGGACTCTGCGAGTCCGGGCCTGGTATCGCCCGCCCCGCCCTGACCCGGACTCGCAGAGTCCAGGCTACATTTTACCTACTTTTGCAGTCCTGATTTCGGCTTAACAATTTTCATGGCTCTCGACCTCAACCACAAATCCATCCTCGTTACGGGTGGCACCGGCTCCTTCGGCAAACAATTCGTCCGCACCGTTTTCGAACAATTTCCGCTGGTGAAGCGCCTCGTGGTGTTCTCGCGCGATGAGCTGAAGCAGTATGAGATGAGCCAGGAATTCAGCCCGGCCAAATACCCGGCCATTCGCTATTTCATTGGCGATGTGCGCGATGGCGAGCGCCTGCACCGCGCCTGCGAAGGCATCGACATCGTGATTCACGCCGCCGCCCTCAAGCAGGTGCCCGCCGCCGAGTATAACCCGATGGAGTGCATCAAGACCAATATTTTCGGGGCTGAAAACGTGATTAACGCCGCCCTCGACTGCGGCGTGAAGGACGTGGTGGCCCTGAGCACCGACAAGGCCGCCGCCCCCATCAACCTCTACGGCGCGACCAAGCTGTGCTCGGATAAGCTCTTTGTGGCGGCCAACAACATGAAGGGCAAGCGCGACCTGCGCTTTTCGGTGGTGCGCTACGGCAACGTAATCGGCTCGCGCGGCTCGGTGGTGCCGTTCTTTTTGCAGCAGCGCCACACCGGCGTGCTGCCCATCACCCACCCCGACATGACGCGCTTCAACATCTCGCTCGAAGAAGGCGTGGATTTGGTACTGTATGCGCTGGAACACGCCTGGGGCGGCGAGATTTTCGTGCCAAAAATTCCTTCCTACAAAATCACGGAAGTGGCCCGCGCCATCGGCCCGGAGTGCGAGCAGAAAATCGTGGGCATCCGCCCCGGCGAGAAGCTACACGAGGCCATGATTACCGAAACCGACGCCCTAAGCACTGTCGAGCTGGACCGCTACTACGTCATCCTGCCCTCGATGCCCACTTGGGACGTGGATAAGTTCATTGCAGAATTCGACGGCAAGCGCGTGCCGCTGGGCTTCCAGTACGACTCGTTCAACAACGAGGAATGGCTGAGCGCGGAGCAGATTCGGGACGAAATCCGCCTGCATGTCGACCCCGAGTTTGCGGTATAGCAGCTAGCGCCGCACTTCCAGCCAGCCTTTGTACTGCTGGCTGGTTTTGGCGCTGGTAAGCAGGTAATAATACAGGCCATCGGGCTGGCCGGTGGCGGCCCAGGCGTTGTCGTATTTTTCCTGCTGGTAGATTTCGCGCCCCCAACGATTGTAGAGGTGCAGGGTCCAATCCGCCGCATTGAGACCCTGGAGGGCGAAAGCTTGGTTTTGGTCGTCGCCGTTGGGGGTGATGATGTTGGGGATGGTGACCGTAGGGGCGGCACAGGGTTTTTCCCGTACCTGCACGGTGGCGCGCACTGTGCAGCCGGCCGGGTTCTGAACATCAACCCAGTATTCGCCGGGCGTGGTGGCCAGAAGGGTAGCCGCCGAGCTACCACCCTTCCAGCTAAAGAGGCTGCCTGCCGGCTGATTGCCCACCGACAGGCGCAAATTCAACGGGGCGCAGCCGGTGGTATCCGGCCCCGACGCCAACCGCACGCGGGGCGCGGGCACGATGCGTACCGTGGCCAATGCCGTGGCAACCACCGCGCCCTGCCGGCGACGCTCGATGCGCAATGAATAGGTGCCGGCCGTCGGGTAAGTCACGCTGAGGCTGCTGGAGGCCAGCCCCGTTCTGATTGCGAAGCGGCCGTCGCCGAGGTCCCAGCGCAACGAATCGGTGGTGGTACTGCTGCCCCCGGTGTTCGCCAGCAAAGTAACGGGCTGCCCGGCGCAGCCAAAAACGGCCTCCGTTTGCAGCAGCGCCCCCAGGTTCACATCATTGGGCTGCATGGGTAAGGCGTTGGTCGATTTTCGCCCGGCCAGCGTCTGGTAGCCCGCAGAATACCGGCAGGCCAGCCCACGGGCATTGGGCAAGAGAATTGCATCCAACGTCGGGGAATTTCGCATGGCAAAATAAATAATGCCATCGGGGCCACGCTGCATATACCACGGCACAATGCCGGAACCGTCCGCCGAGAGCACATTATACACCTGCATCCCCGAGGCAGCAATTGCGCCCGGGGTGCCCGCCGCCATATCAAATTGCACCACTTGGATGGCCATGCCCAAACCACTAGGGGGCGGGTAATGCCGGCTTACATAAACACGGGAGCCATCGGCAGAAAAGCATGCGCCCAATACATACGGGGTAAAATCGGGCGTAATAGTAGGGGCCGGGGAATTGAGCACCAACGGACTGCTTACCTGGCCCGTGGCTGGGTCAAATTGCAGCAAATAACTGGTTGTTATATCATTATAGAGCAGTGAGCGGCCATCCGGCGACGCCACGATGGTGCCGCTTTCGGCATAGACGCCGCTGCCGCCAAAGGAGAAAACCCGGCTCACCACCGTGCGGGCGCAGGGCCAGCGGCCGGAACCATCAAGCAAAGAGGCCAGAAACACGCCCTGCTGGCTCAGCCGGGTCACCAGCCAGCAGTCGCGGCCGTTGGCATGGCGCACCAGTGTTTTGTAAAAGGCAAAATCGCTGCTCCCCAGGCGAGTGAGAATGGTATCGGCCACCACGGGCAAATTCACTTGCGTTACCTGTCCCAGGCCACCGGCTCCGGACAATGACACCTCTGCCGCAACGGGTACGCCCCGCACCGTGGGAGCCGCCGCGAAGGCCACGCGCTGCGTGAGGATGTAGGCCGTGGGGGCTCCTTGCACCCGTACCACCGCGCAGCCCTCCGGGTTTTGCGGGTCGCCGCCCAATGCCGGAGCACCGGCCATGAGCTGGTGCTGCCGGTTCCAAACCTGGTCGCCGTTGGTATAGAGCAGCAGGCTCCCCGCCGCATCGCTCAGGGTGGCGCAGCCGCTGGGAGCAGTCATGGCGCTTGTAGTTAGCGGCTGCGGAGCCACGCCTGACGCGAAATGCAACGCAGCCTGCTGGCCAAAAAACCAATTGGAATATTCGCCCTGCGCCTGGGCTCCTATCGGCAAAAGCCAAATTAACAGGCCGACAATCAACCCTAAACCGTGTTTCATAGCGGGTAGCTGCAATGGAGGTGCGAACATAGTCATGGCTCGGCTTTGCTACCGCTATGAGCCGGCCGCCTATCTTTGGGTTGCATGAGCTTTGAACCCACCCGGCCGCTCCCCTACGGCCGCCAAAACATCACTGACGCCGACATCGCGGCCGTCACCGCCGCCCTGCACGCCGACTACCTCACGCAAGGCCCCACCGTGGCCGAGTTTGAAAAGCAGTTTGCCGCTTACGTGGGAGCCCGCTACGCCGTGGCCGTGAGCAACGGCACAGCGGCATTGCACCTCTGTGCGCTGGCCCTGAACGTGCAGCCCGGCCAGCGCGTCATCACCACGCCGCTTACCTTTTCGGCCTCGGCCAACTGTGTGCGCTATTGCGGCGGCGAGGTCCACTTTGCCGATATCGACCCGGCCACGGGCCTGATTGATTTGGGGAAGGTGCGCCAGCTGCTGGCAGCCCACCCACATGGTCATTTCACCGGCCTGATTCCGGTGGATTTCGCCGGGCTGGCCGTGGATTTGGAACAGGCCCGGCAATTGGCCGACGAGTTTGGTCTCTGGATAATTGAAGATTCCTGCCACGCGCCCGGCGGCTTTTTCATCGACTCTCAAGGCCGGGAACAGCGCTGCGGCAACGGCCGGTTTGCCGACCTCGCCATCTTCAGCTTCCACCCCGTGAAGCACATTGCCACCGGCGAGGGCGGCATGATTACCACCAATTCTGAGGCGCTGTTTCATCACCTGCTGCGCCTGCGCACCCACGGCATCACCCGCGACCCGGCCGACCTCATCCGCGAGCCCGATGGCGGCTGGTACATGGAAATGCAGGAGCTCGGCTACAACTACCGCCTGCCCGATTTCAACTGCGCCCTCGGTCTCAGCCAGCTCGCCCGCGCCGATGAGGGCATGGCCCGCCGCCGCCAGCTGGCCGCGCAGTACGATGCCGCCTTCGCCCAGGTGCCCGGCCTCACGGTGCTGGCCCCCGGCCGCCCCGGCCACGCCTACCACCTCTACGTCATCGAAGTTGCCGACCGCAAGGGCCTGTACGATTTTCTGAAAACCAGACAGATATTTGCGCAGGTACATTATATCCCGGTGCATCGCATGCCTTATTACGAAGGCCTGGGCTGGCGCGCAGGCGATTTTCCGCTGGCCGAAGAATACTACGCCCACTGCCTGAGCATCCCCATGTTCCCGACGCTGACCAACGAGGAACAGAGCTACGTGGTGGCGTGCATCAATGAATTTTTAACCAGCAGGCAGCAATAAATAAAAGAACGTCATGCTCAGCTTGCCGAAGCATCTCTACCGCGCGAGTAACTAATTAGTATCGAGGTAAAGATGCTTCGGCAAGCTCAGCATGACGTTCCATTTGCTTCTCTTCTAACAGTTCCCTCCCCCTTGCAGCACACCCAACAAGAAGATTTCTGGTCCGGCGATTTTGGCCGCGAATACACCGACCGCAACTCCCGCCCGCTCGATGAGTGGAACGCCTTTTACCGCGACCTCTACGGCCATACCAAGCTGGAAATGAATGCCGAATTTCTCGGCAAGCTGCCCCGCGAGGCCCGGATTCTGGAAGTGGGCTGCAACACCGGCATGCAGCTGGTGGGCCTGCAAGCCGCCGGCTTCACCAACCTGTACGGCGTGGAGCTGCAACAATACGCCGTGGAAAAAGCCCGCGATTTCGTGCGCGGCGTGAACATCCTGCAAGGCAGCGGCTTCGATTTGCCTTTCAAGGACAACTACTTCGACGTGACCTGCACCAACGGCGTGCTTATCCACATCGCGCCCGAGGACCTGCCGCGCATCATGGGCGAAATGGTGCGGACCTCGCGCCGCTACATCATGGGCTACGAGTATTATGCCCCCGAAACCACGTCCATTAAGTACCGCGGCAACGACGGCTTCCTTTGGAAAACCGATTTCGCCCAGGTGTTTCTGAACAACTTTCCCAACCTGCGCTTGGTCAAACAACAGCTTTACCCCTACGTCAACGACGCCGAGCGCGGCAACCAAGACGTGGTGTACCTGCTCGAAAAAGTTTCTTAATAGTAGAGCCAGGACGTTAGAACTAAGAGCCAGGATTTGGCTGCCAATATCTTAGTTCTTGACTCTATCATCTTGGTTCTTGATTCTAGTGTCTTGGCTCTAATCACATGACAAATGCCGGCATCATTTCGCAGGTGCGGATGGGCAGCACCCGGCTGCCGAGCAAGGTGCTGCTGCCCGCCGCCGGCCGGCCGCTGCTGGACTACCACGTAGCCCGCGCCCGGCAAAGCGGCCTGCCCATCTACTTGGCTACCACCACCGAGCCGGCCGATGACGTGCTGGCCGCCTACGCCGAAACCAACGGCATCCCCTGCCACCGGGGCAGCGAGGCCGATGTGCTGGCCCGCTACTACGAAACGGCGCAGAAATTTGGCCTCGATGTCATCGTGCGCGTCACCTCCGACTGCCCGCTGGTGGACGGCCCACTGATTGGCGCGGCAGTCGGCCGCTACTTGGAAGAGGGCAACCCGCTGGTATACCGCTCCAATTCCATCGTCCGGACCTTCCCGCGCGGGCTGGATTTCGAGATTTTTTCGATGGAAATGCTGGCCGAAGCCTACGCCAACGCCACGCTGCCTTATGAGCGGGAGCACGTCACGCCCTACCTCAAGGCCAACCCGGCCACGGCGGGCCGCGTCATCTACCGCGACGAAGTGTGGCCCGGCGGCGACTTCAGCCGCTTCCGCATCACGCTGGATACGGCCGAAGACTACGCGGTACTGAAAGCGCTGATTGAACAGCGCCACGCCCAGGATTTGAATGTAACCGACCTCCTAGCCCTGCTTGCAGCCCACCCCGAAATAATGGCCCTGAACGCGCACATCGAGCAAAAAACCACATGACCCTGCCCGATACCCTGCGCCAGAACGAGTTCGGCTTCTACGAAATCAAGGACAAGCCAACCCCGGCCGAGCTGCGCGACTACTACGCCAAACGCTACTACCAGGAAAACCTGACGACCTACCAGCCCGAGTACCCGGCCGAGGAGTTGGAGCACATCGAAGGCAAGCTGCGCCTGCGCCACTGGGTGCTGGAGCAGCTACGAGACGCTAAAGGCCCCGGCTCCTTCCTCGACATCGGCTGCGGCGAGGGCTGGGCGCTGGACTACTTCCAGCGGCAGCACTGGGAGGTGCTGGGGCTGGATTTCAGCAGCTTCAGCGTGGAGAAGTTTCATCCCCGGTTGCGGGAAAAACTGCGCACCGGCGACCTGTATGAGGAGGTGCAAAAGCTGGTAGCAACCGGCCAGCAGTTCGACGTGCTCTGGCTCGACAACGTGTTGGAACATGTGCTCGAACCAGCCGACTTGCTGCGCCAGTGCCGGCAGCTAATCAAGCTCGACGGCGTGCTGGTGGTGGACGTGCCCAACGATTTCTCGGCCCTGCAACAGCACCTGCTCGACACCGGCCAAATTGACCGGCCTTTCTGGGTAGTGCTGCCCGACCATCTCTCCTATTTCACCCAGCCTGGCCTGCGCAACTTAGCTGAAGCTACCAACTGGTACGTTGCAAAAACAATTGGCGACCAACCCATTGACCTCAACCTATTAAACCCCAGCACCAACTACGTAATGAACCGCGCTGCCGGCAAAGGAGCACACCGCGCCCGCCTGGCGCAGGACAACTTCCTACTGCGCATGGCCCCGCTGCCGGCCGTGGCGGCCTATTATGAAGCCCTGGCCGGCGTTGGGCTGGGCCGCAGTATTGTTGCATTTTTGCAGCCAGATTAGCCAGTGGTTAGTGGTCAGTGGTTGGTGGTTAATGCCGTTCAACTACTGCCTGACGAACATCACCAACCGCTAACCACTAATCATTAACCACTAAATATGTCCTCTATTTCCGTGCTCAGCGGGGCCTCCGCGCCCGAGCAGTCGCGCCGCGAAGGCTTCGCCCAAACCCTGCGCGAGTCGCCGATTCCGAACACCGAACTGCTCAACAACCTAGGCCTGTACCTGAACCGGCAGACGTTTTCGCGCCTGCTGTTCTTCACCGAGCTCTACCAGCAAATCATTCCGGTGCATGGCGTGGCCATGGAATTCGGGGTGCGCTGGGGCCAGAACCTGGCGCTGATGCACGCGTTGCGCGGCATCTACGAGCCGTTCAACTACAACCGCAAAATCATCGGGTTTGATACCTTCGGCGGCTTCCCGTCGGTAGATGCCAAGGACGGCAACCTGGTGAAAGAAGGCGACTACGGCGTGACGCCCGAGTACCAGGCCTACCTCACCCAAATCCTGGCCCTGCACGAGGCCGACAGCCCCATCCCGCACAAGCGCAAGTTCGAGCTGGTGGCCGGCGATGCCTCCGAAACCGTGCCCCGCTACCTGCGCGACCACCCCGAAACCGTCATCGCCTTCGCCTATTTCGATTTTGATATCTACGCCCCCACCAAGGCCTGCCTCGAAGCCATCCGGCCGCGCCTAACCAAGGGAGCCATCGTGGCCTTCGATGAGCTGAACTGCCCCGAGTTTCCCGGCGAAACCCTGGCGTTTGACGAGGTATTTGGTGTGGCCAACTACGCCCTGCGCCGCAGCCCGCTCAACCCGCTAATTTCGTATCTGGTGGTGTAGAATAGTGGTTAATGGTCAGTAGTTAACGTTTAATTCCTGCCCTGCGCACATGCCGTCAGATGCTTACTCCTGCACGTTAACTATTAACCGCTAATCATTAACCACTAAATTGACCTACCGCCCTCTTCCGCAAGCGGAATACCGCCACAAGGCTTACTGCCTCGTCCCCATTCGCTACGAGGACCGGGAGACCATCCGGGCCTGGCGCAACGCGCAGCTGGAGGTATTGCGCCAGGCTGCGCCGCTGAGCGCTGAGCAGCAAGATACTTATTTTCAGCGCGTTGTATTGCCGTTATTCGAGCAGGAAAAGCCGGGGCAGCTGCTTTTTTCGCTTCTGTGTAATGATGAGCTGGTGGCCTACGGCGGCCTCGTCCACCTTTCCTGGCCCGATAAGCGCGCCGAAGTCTCTTTCCTGGCAGAACCCGCCCGTGCGGCCGATGCGACTACGTACCGCGCCGATTTCCGGGCGCACCTGCGCCTGCTGGGCCAGGTCGCGTTTGATAACCTGAAGTTTAACCGCCTTTTCACCGAAACCTACGACATCCGGCCCGCCCATATTGCCATTCTGGAAGAAGCCGGATTTCAGCTGGAAGGCCGTTTGCGGCAGCACATCCAGCTCGCGCCCGGTACTTTTACCGACTCACTGATGCACGGCCAGCTGGCCGCCGACTATGCCACAGCCTTTGGAACTGCCCTTTAAGCGAATTTTCATCAGCGGCGCGGCCGGCGTCATCGGCCAGGAAATGGTGCGCCGTCTGGCCTCGCTCGACGCAGACATTCAGGTACTGGCGGGTGATTTGAAGCCGCGTCCGGCCGGCTTTCCAGCCCGGTTCCAGTATCGGCAGGGCGATTTGAACTTTCTCACCGAAGCGGAAATCGCGGATTTTGCGCCCGACCTGTTCGTCCATCTCGCCGCTACTTTCGAGCGCTCCACCGAAACCTACGGCTTCTGGGAAGAGAATTTCCGGCACAATGTGCAGCTCAGCCACCACCTGATGACGGTGCAAAAGGACCTGCCCTCGCTGCGCCGCGTGGTGTTCGCCTCCAGCTACCTCATCTACGACCCGGCCCTTTACAACTTCGCCGAGGTCCCGGCCGCCCCCCGCAGCCTGCGCGAAACCGACCCCATCCTACCCCGCAACCTGACGGGCATGGCCAAGCTGGCCCACGAAATCGAGCTGCGCTTTCTCGATACGTTTCGGGCGCGGCAGTTCAGCACGGTGGCCCCGCGCATCTACCGGGGCTACGGGCGCAACGGGCGCGACATCACCTCGCGCTGGGTGCGGATGCTGCTGGCCGGCCAAGAAATCACGGTGTATGGCGCGGAGTCGTTTTTCGACTACCTCTACGCCGCCGATACGGCCGAAGGCCTGCTCCGCCTGGCCGCCGCCGAAACCGTTACCGGCCTCGTGAACCTGGGCACCGGCCGGGCCCGCCGCGTTTCAGAAGTGGTGGACGTGCTGAAGCAGAACTTTCCCGGGATGCGGGCCAACTACGTGGCTTCTGACATTCCCTTTGAAGCCTCGCAGGCAGATATGGCTTTGTGGTCGAGCCAGATAGACTGGCTGCCCCCAACTACGCTTGAAGTAGCCATTCCTGAAATCATCGCCTTCGAGCGCAGCCGTCAACCCACCTTGGCCGCTGCTGAAAAGGCGGCGGCCAAGGGACCAGGGCATGTGCTCATCAGCAGTATTTCGGCCAAGGTGCCGCTGGCCCACGCGGTAAAAAATGCCGCCAAGCGCCTGGACCCTGGCATCAAAATAGTGGGCGGCGACCTTAATCCGCAGGCCCTCGGCTTTCACTTCACCGATGAAAGCTGGGTGATGCCCATGACCATGGACGAGCACCTGCCCGCCATCATCAGCCAGTGTCAGGCCCTGGGTATCACCCGCGTTATTCCTACCCGCGACGGGGAGCTGGCCTTCTGGAGCCGGCACTGCGCAGCCCTGGCCGTTGCCGGTATTGCCGTGCTGGTAAGCCCGCCCGAAGCCGTGCAGCGCTGCCTCGACAAGCTCGAATTCAGCACCTTCGGTCAGCAAGCCGGCCTGCCCATCATCCCCACCAGCCTCAGCATCGACACGCTGGCGGGCGACCAGTCCGCCCCCGGTGCCGCCTTCGTGGTGAAGGAGCGGCACGGGGCCGGCTCGCTCAGTCTGGGCCTCAACCTGCCCTACGCCGCCGCCGTGGCGCACGCTCAAAGCCTAATGGAGCCCATCTTCCAGCCCTTCATCCAGGGCCGCGAAATCAGCGTGGATGGCTACGTGAGCCGCACCGGCCGCGTGCATGGAATGGTGGCCCGTACCCGCGACGTGGTGGTGCGCGGCGAGTCGCAGGTGACCACCACCTTTCACGACCCGGAACTGCTGGCCCGCCTCATGCCCACTGTTGAGCAACTGGGCCTTTATGGTCCGTTTGTGCTGCAAGCGCTGCTCACACCGGATGGCGGCCTGCACATCATTGAGTGCAATAGTCGGTTTGGCGGAGCCTCCACGCTGGGCGTCGCGGCAGGGGTCGATTCGTTTTTCTGGTTTTTGCAGGAAGCAGCAGGGGCTGATTTGCAGCAGTTTCCCTTCCGGCCGGCGGCAGAACTGTTGCGTCAGGTGCGCATGGCAACCGATGTGGTTGTGGCAGTGTAGCGCACCTGAACGAAGTAGAGACGCACTGTTGTGCGTTTCGTCGTTGAACAACCGGAACCGCGCATTGCGGTGCAAATTAAACAACCTCAGCAACGACGAGACGCAAAATGTTGCGTCTCTGCTTCGTTCTCACTTATGCCCGTTCTCGTTTTCGACCTTGACGATACGCTGTACCCCGAACTGAGCTACGTACACAGTGGTTTTCGGGCGGTAGCGGAGTTTTTGAGCCCGCTACTTAGCGTCGCCGCCGCAACCCTGGCAGCCGGCATGATTGCCGAGGAAGCCGTGCAGGGCCGGGGGCAAGTCTTTGATAACGTGCTGCGGCGGCACGGCCGGTGGAGCAAGGCGCTGGTGGCGGCCTGCCTGCGCACCTACCGGCAGCACAAGCCCACGCTGAGCTTATTTCCCGATGCCGAGCGCTGCCTTACCCGCTTCGCCGCCTGGCCGCTCTACATCGTGACGGATGGCCACAAGGAGGTGCAGGCCCGCAAAGTGGCGGCGCTGCACCTGGCCGGCCGGGTGCGCCACGCCTATCTCACCAACCGCTACGGCCGCCACCGCGCCAAGCCCGACCCGCACGTATTCCAGTTGATTTGCCGGCGCGAAGGCGTGATGCCGGAAGAAGTGACCTACGTGGGCGACAATGTGAAGAAAGACTTTGTGGGCATTAAGCCACTGGGGTTTAATACTGTACGTATTCTGCGCGGGAATTACGCACAGTTGGAAGCCGATGCGGCGCACGAGGCCGACCGGAGCATTCATACGCTGGATGAGTTGGTGTAGCGCGAACTTTTAGTTCGCGTCGCCGCGCCGTTAAAACCGTTCGGGGACGCGAACTAAAAGTTCGCGCTACATCGCGCTACGGCCCGTGTACCTTTGCGCTTCCGTTTCGCATCCATCAAATCATGACCGAAATTACCATCGGCGGCCGTCCGGTTGGCCCCGCGCACAAGCCGTTTATCATCGCCGAAATGTCCGGCAACCACAACCAGAGCCTCGACCGTGCCCTGGCCCTGGTAGATGCCGCCGCCGCCGCCGGCGTCGATGCCCTTAAGCTTCAGACCTATACCGCCGACACCATTACGATGGACACCGGCTTTGCTATCGACGAGGAAGGCCAGTCGCTGTGGGAGGGCAAGAACCTGTACAAGCTGTACCAGGAAGCGCACACGCCGTGGGAGTGGCACGCCGAGTTGTTTGCCCGCGCCCGGCAGCACGGGATGCTGGCCTTCAGCTCGCCGTTTGATGAGACGGCGGTTGATTTCCTGGAGATGCTGGACGTGCCGGCTTACAAAATTGCCTCTTTCGAAAACGCTCACTGGCCGCTGCTGCGCAAGGTAGCCGCCACCGGCAAGCCCGTGATTGTGAGCACGGGTGCCGCCACCCTGGCCGAGATTGACGATGCCGTGCGGGTGCTGCGTGAAGCCGGCTGCCGCGAGCTGGTGCTGCTGAAATGCACCAGCACCTACCCCGCCTCACCGGCCAATACCAACCTGCGCACCATCCCGGTGCTGGCCGAAACCTTTGGCTGCCCCATCGGCCTGAGCGACCACACCATGGGCGTGGGCGCGAGCGTGGCCGCCGTGGCGCTGGGCGCCTGCGTTATCGAAAAGCACTTCACCCTGAGCCGCGCCGAAGGCGGCGTGGATTCAGCATTTTCATTGGAGCCGCACGAGTTGAAGATGCTGGTGGAAGAAACCGAGCGCGCGCATCAGGCACTGGGCACGGTGCAGCTCTGCATCCAGACCGGTGAGGAAAAAAGCCGGCTCTATAAGCGCAGTATTTATGTGGCAAAGCCCATTGCGGCGGGCGAGGAATTTACCACGGATAACCTGAAAATCATTCGCCCCGGCGATGGCCTGTGGCCTCGCCATTGGGAAGTGGTACTGGGCCGCAAGGCCACCAAGGCCCTAAAACCCGGCACCCCGCTGACCTGGGAAGCGCTGTAATGCCAACCCAAACCTTGCCGCTCATCCCGCGCCTGCGCGACATTTTGCAGCTGCGCTTCACGGCCATATTCGCTGCGCTGCCCCCGGCGGCGCTGGCCGATATTTCGCCGGCCAACCCCGTGAAGCGGCTGGCGCGGGTACTGGGCTACGCGGGCCTGCGACTGGTGGGCAACATCTTCCAGCCGATAAAAAACCACGACGACCTGCACGGCAAAGTGTGGCTTTACGTGGTGAGCGCCAACAACTACGACGCGCTGGAATTCATCCAAAAAGCCCGGCCGGATGCCGTGCTGGTGGCCGGCCAGGCCAAGAACATCGGGCGCTACAACGCGGCCGTGAACCGGTTGTCGTTGCGTCACAAGCTGCTGTATTACTGGCAGTTTCCGCTGGCTTTCTTTGGCCTGCTGAAAACCGATGGCGGCCGGGCGTGGCGGTTTTTCGACTTCATTTTTTACGCCATCGGCTATTATGAAGTGTACCGGCGGGCGCTGCGCCACTACCGGCCCCGCGCCGTGGTGTTCTCCAACGACCACAACGACGACACCCGCTCCCTGCTGCTGGCCTGCCGCGCCGAGGGCGTGCCCACGGCCTACGTGCAGCACGCCAGCGTGAGTGCCAACTTCCCGCCCCTGGGCTTCGACCTAAGCCTGCTGGAAGGCCAGGACGCGCTGGATAAATACCGCCTTTGCGGCCCCGTGCAAGGCCGCGTAGAGCTAGTGGGAATGCCAAAAGCCGACGCCTACCTCAACCAGAAAAACACCAATGCACAGGTGAAACGGGTAGGCATCGCCTGCAATGTTCACGACCCCATGCCGGCCCTGGTCGACACACTGGTGTACCTGCTGCGCGAGTTGCCGGACCTCACGTTCACGCTGCGCCCGCACCCCAGCGACGGCCGCGATTTCGAGCCGCTACGGCAGCGGCTGCCCGCCCTGCAATGGTCGAGCGCCCGCCAGGAAAACGTGTTCGATTTTCTGTTGCGCCAGGATGCGCTGGTGGCCGCCGACACCTCCACTCACCTCGAAGCCACGCTGCTGAACGTAGCCAGCATCTATTTCCGTTTCGGCACTTTTGCCCTCACCAACGATTACTACGGCTACGCTACCCAGGGCCTCGTGGCGCGGGCCGACACGCCCGCCGAACTGACGGCAGCCCTGCGCCGCTATGCCTCACACAAGCCCGCCGACCTCTACCTGCGGGCTACTTACTACAACGCAACGCTGGGCACTCCCGATGAAGGCCGCAGTCAGGTTCGCACCGCGACAATATTAAATGACTGGCTGAATCAATCTGATGTAACCATCTGATATTCGGGTATTTTTAGAAGATTATCAGTAATGCAGCCTGCCACTTCTTTGCCTGCGATAAATGCCGTTCCGGTTTCGGCCGAAATGCGACTGGTCTATGTGTTGCGGCATTTTCAGTTGGCGTATGTGGACGTGCCAGCAGATTTGATTGGCTACGCCGGAAGCCGACGGCCCATCGAAGTGACCGACTTGGCGGGCAGATTTTTCCAGGCCCAAAACCCCTACCCGACCGCCCCGAACCGGCGTGACTGGGCGGGGCAGTTGGTGCCGTTTTTCTTCGACAGCCAGCCCGCAGCGCCGCTGCTGGAACGACGTGCAGACCGCGTCGTCATCAATGCGGACCTTATCTCGGCGGCCTTCTACCTGCTCAGCGGCTGGCAGGAATATTTCACTGATGAACGCGACCGGCACGGGCGGTTTCCCTACGCGGCCAGCGTGCAGAAGCAGTTTGATTTTGTGGCCCTACCGGTGGTAAACTATTACTTCGACGTACTGAAAACGGCGGTGGAGCATGTCACGAGTCAGCCGTTGCAACCCCGGCGCTGGAACTGCACGTCGCCTTTCGCGGCCTTCATCACGCATGATATCGACAACCTGCGCAGTGCCTGGAAAGCGCCCGCCAAAGCCGCGCTGAAGCAAGGCCAGCTTTTGCGTTTCGGCCAGCAGGTGTGGCAGCATCTGACGCAGCCCGATGCCTGGGACAACTTGGAAGCCGTGGCCGACACCGTGGCGGAACATGGCGCGGCCTCTACCTTTTTCATATTGCCAGAGCTTCGGAAGGGCACTAATGGCACGCCAAATGCCGACTATGCCCTCGACACAGCCCTGCGCCAGCGTCTGCATCAACTCCAGCAACAGGGCTGCGAAATTGGCCTGCATGGCAGCATTGGTACTTCGACGGAGGCTTCCCGATTAAATAAGGAAATGGCAGCGCTACAACCGGGCAGTGAAGGCCTGCGCTTCCACTACCTGTGCTGGGATCCCCGCACGACACCCGCATTGGTCGAGGCCAGTGGTAGCTGCGCCTACGATTCGACCCTGGGCTTTGCCGAGCATTTTGGCTTTCGCAATTCCTATTGTCTACCATTTTTCCCCTTCAATTTCTCAACGGGTACTGCATGTGATTTCCTGGAAATCCCGCTCAATGTAATGGATGCCACCCTGCACCATCCCAACTACTTGCAACTGCAACCCGAGGAAGTTATGCCAGCGTTGCGGCCCATGTTCATGGAAATTGAACGGTTTGGCGGGGTAGCCACCGTGCTTTGGCACAACGACCATTTCGACCCAGCGAACCTCGTGACGGGTCCGCAGCAGTTTGCCGAAATTATGGACTATTTACAGCAGCGCGGGGCTGCTTTTCTCACCGGAAGCCAGATTGTAGCCGAACTTTGAAGTACGTAGCACCGGATTCTGCTTAGGTTGTTCCCAGTATAAACCGCTGGTAATCAATTACTCATTTACTCATTTACAGTTTGGGCATCGTTCAGCGACAGGGCATCCGCAACACCCTGATTTCCTACGTCGGCCTCGCCATTGGCTTTGCCAATACCATTCTGGTGCTGCCGCGCCTGTTCTCGCCGGCGCAGATTGGCCTCACAGCCAGCGTGTTGCTGCCACTGGCTACTATTGGAGCTCAGGTGGCTTCCTTCGGCTTTGCCAATATGGGCATCCGGTATTTTCCGTTTTTTCGGAACCAGGGGCGCAACCACGCGGGCTTCTTTCCGCTGCTGCTGGGGCCGCCGCTGCTGGGGTTTGTGGTGGTGGCGCTGGCCATGCTGGTGGGCAAGCCGCTACTGCTGCACTGGTACGCAAAGGGTGATGCGGCCCTGCTCTCCCCACACTATGTGGCGGCCATTGCGCTGGCAGGCTGCATCATGCTGGGCTCGTTGCAGGATGCTTACCTGCGCTCGCTCTATCATACTTCCTTTTCCTCGTTCTGCCAGGAAATCCTGCTCCGGCTGATGCTGGTGGGCGCGGCCATAGCTTATAGCCAGAACGTTATCAGCTTCCACGGATTCATACTGGCTTACGTGGGAGCGTATGCGGTGGTGGCCGTGCTGCTGACCATTTACCTGGCCGCCATTGGCGAGCTGCACCTGCGGCCCACGCGGGAAGCACTGCGCATCAAGCCGCTGCGCGAGATGCTGGGCTTTGGCGCGTTTGTGCTGCTGAGCAACATTTCGGGCACGGTATTGCTCAACATCGACAGCCTGATGGTGGGTACCAAGGTCAGCCTGGCGGCGGCCGGCATCTACCTCATTGCCACCAACGTGAGCACGGCCCTGGTCCTGCCCTTCCGGGCACTCTACAAAACGGCATATTCCCTGATTGCTGAGTATTGGAAGGAAGGCAACATGGCCAAGATGGCCGACTTCTACCGCCGCAGCACCCGCATCAACACGCTATTGGGCTGCTACTTAGCTTTGGGTATTGGGCTGAACCTGAACTTCATTTACGGCCTCATCCATCGGCCCGAGTACGCGGTGGGCACCACCGCCGTGCTCCTGCTGCTGGCTGGCCGGCTGTTCGACGGCATCACGGGTGTCAACGGCATCATCGTGGCCACGTCGCCGCGCTACCGCTTCGATTTGGTGTTCAATATCTCCCTTGCCGCCGCCGTGGTGGCACTCAACTGGCTGCTAATTCCGCGCTTGGAACTGGCTGGCGCGGCCCTTGCCTACTGCATTGCCCTGGTCAGCATCAACACTGTGCGGACGTGGTTTGTGTGGCGCAACTACGGGATGCAGCCGTTTGATGGCAGCACGGTTCGGATTCTGGCGGTGGCGGCCGTAGCTGGTTTTGCAGCGTGGGTGCTGCCCGACACCGGCAATGCTTGGCTCACGCTGTTGCTGCGCGGTGGCGTGCTCACGCTGCTTTATGGCGCTGGGGTGCTGGCTACTGGCACTGCTCCCGAGCTCACGGCTGCCTGGCCGACCATCCGCCAGCGGCTGAGACGGCGGTAGCATCACCTCCGGCTTACCAAAAAAAGGCCACCATCCCGATTTCGGAATGGCGGCCATTGTGGCGCGGTTGAAATTCCGCTTATGCTCCCACCAATACTGGCCGCTCCTCCTCCACCCGCTTGGGCGCGGGGCCGTCTTGGTGCATCTCGCGGTAGAAGAAGGCGAAGATGAGTGGGAAAATCAGCAGTGTGAGCACCGTGGCCGTCACCAGCCCACCGATAACCACGATGGCCAGCGGCTTCTGGGTTTCGGAGCCGATGCCGGTGCTCAGGGCGGCCGGGAACAGGCCAATCATGGCCATGAGGGCCGTCATCACAACGGGGCGCACGCGCGAGGCCACGCCCAGACGCAGGCTGTCGGCCAAGCTCATCTTCTTGCGCAGGTTTTCCTTGAACACGGTGATGAGCACGATGCCGTTCTGAATACATATTCCCAGCAGCGCAATGAAGCCGATACCCGCCGAAATCGAGAAGTTGACCCCCGTGATGTGCAGCGCCGCGATACCGCCGATGAGGGCAAACGGCACGTTGGCCAGTACCAGCGCGGCGTCCTTGCCATTGCCGAAGGTGATGAACAACAGGATAAAAATGATGACCAGCGATACCGGTACCACCTGCGTGAGGCGCTTGGTGGCCCGCACCTGGTTCTCAAACTCGCCGGCCCACTCGATGCGGTAGCCCTTGCCGAGCTTGATGGTCTGGTCCATCTTCTTCTGCGCCTCGGCAATGGTCGAGCCCATGTCGCGGTCGCGGATGGAGAATTTTACCGCGATAAAGCGCTGGCCGTTATCGTGGTACACGAAGGCCGGACCATTCTCGGTTTTGATGGTGGCAATTTCCTTGAGCGCCACTTTGCCGCCGCGAATGGTGGGCACGCGCAACTCGCCGATTTTAGCTTCCGTGTCGCGGTCCTGCTTGGGATAGCGCACGGTCACGTCGAACTTGCGCTCACCCTCGTAAATCTGGGTGGCGGCCTTGCCGCCCACGGCCATTTCCACCACGGTCTGGGCATCAGCCGTTTGCACGCCGTAAGCCGCCATGCGGGTCTGGTCGAGGCGCACGCTCATTTCGGGCTGGCCCAGGTTGCGTAGAATGCCCAGGTCCTTCACGCCGCGCACTTTGCCGAGCACCTTCATCACCTCGTTGGCCTTGCCGTCAAGCTCCTTGAGGTCATTGCCAAAAATCTTAACTGCCAGCGCGGCGTTGATGCCCGCCACGGCTTCCTCCACGTTGTCGATAATCGGCTGCGAATAGTTGAAAATGATGCCGGGGTACTCCTTCAGCTTTTTGTCCATTTCGTCAATCAGTTGCTCCTTCGTAATGTCGCGCTTCCACTCCTCCTTGGGCTTGAGGTTGACCTGCGCCTGCACGTAGTAGATGCCCGACGGGTCGGTGCCGTCGTTGGAGCGGCCGGTCTGGCTCAGCACCGACGTCACCTCCGGAAACGAGCGCAGGATGCGGCGGTAGTTGGCCGCCATCTTGTTGGTTTCGGTCAAAGATGATGACATCGGCAGCTTGGTTTCGACCCACAGTGCGCCCTCATTCAGCTCCGGCAAAAACTCCGAACCCAGAAAGTTGAACGAATAGAGCCCGGCCACCACCACGGCCATCGTCACGCCAAAGCTCAGCAGCTTGTTGCGGTACGTGAAGCCAAAGGCACTCGTCACGATGCGGTCGAAGAAGTTCACCACAGGGTTGTTCTTCTCCTTCACGTTCTTATTAAGCAGCAGCGAGCACAGCACCGGCACCAGCGTCAGGGTCAGAATCAGGGCTCCAACCAGCGCGAAGCCCAGCGTGTAGGCCAGCGGGCTGAACATCTTGCCTTCCACTTTTTCGAAGGCGAAAATCGGAATCAGGCAGGTCAGAATGATGAGCTTGGCGAAGAACACGGCCTTGCCCAGCTCGCCGCCGGTTTTCTTAATCATGCCCAGCTTGGCCAGCTTGTTAAACTTCTCCATCCCCACCTGGTGGGCCTTGTGGTCGAGCACCACGAAGATGCCCTCCACCATCACCACGGCCCCGTCGATGATAATGCCGAAGTCAATCGCACCCATGCTCAACAGATTGGCACTCATGCCCTTTAGGCGCAGGCATACGAAGGCAAACAGCAATGCCAGCGGCACCACTACGCCCACCGTGAGCGTGGTGCGCCAGTCGGCCATGAAGATGAGCACGATGAGCGTCACCAGAATAATGCCTTCGATGAGGTTATGGATTACCGTGTGGGTGCAGTGGTCCATCAGCACGTCGCGGTCGTAGAACGTTTTGAGGTACACGTCGTTGGGCAGCACCTTTTCGTTGAGCTCCGCGATTTTAGCTTTCACGCGGCCCAGCACTTCGGCCGGGTTTTCGCCCTTGCGCATAATCACGATGCCTTCCACCACGTCGCTCTGGTCATCGAGCCCGGCCTGGCCCACGCGGGGCGCGTTGCTCTCGTTCACTTGGGCCACGTTACGTACCAGAATGGGCACGTTGTTGATGTCCTTGACGATGATGTTGCCGATGTCCTCGGGCTTGGTGAGCAGACCGATGCCGCGCACCACGTAGCTCTGCGAGTTCTTCTCAATCACATCGCCGCCCACGTTCATGTTCGACTTCTGCACGGCCTCGAACACCTCTAGCGGCGTCATGTCGTACTTGGCCAGCATGGCAGGGTTCACGCTGATTTCGTAAACCTTACGCGTGCCGCCGAAGGCCGCGATGTCAGCCACGCCGGGCACCGATTTCAGCTGCCGCTCCACCGTCCAGTCCTGAATGGCGAGCAATTCATTAGTGCTACGGCCGGCGCGGCTCTGAACTGTATAGCGGAAAATCTCGCCGGTGGGGCCGTATGGAGGCTGCACATGCGATTCGCAACCGACGGGCAGGTTCACCCCGCTCAATAGGTTGTTCACCTGCTGCCGGGCGAAGAAATCCTCCACGTTGTCCTCGAAGTTTATCTTGAGCACCGACAGACCAAACATGCTGATGCTGCGCATGTTGCTCTTCATCTGCACCGAGTTCATGGCCACCTCAATGGGCGTACTTACGAACCGCTCTACCTCCTCGGCCGAGCGGCCGGGCCAGAGGCTCACGATAATCATCTGGGTATTCGTAACGTCAGGAAACGCCTCGATGGGCGTGTGGACGTAGCTGTAAGTGCCGCCCGCCACCAGCAGCGCCGTCATGAAAAAGATGAAGAAGCGGTTCTTCAACGAAAAGGCAACGATGCCGGAAATAAACTTATTCATGCCAATGCGGGGTGGGAGGTTGGGTAGCGGACGGCTGCTATTCCGACTGAATTGAATCGAAACCGGCCGGGAAATGAGAATCTGTTGAAAAGTTGATGAGAAAACAATGAGGGTTTTATGAAGTGCAGGCGACAAAAAAGCCCGCTACCTGATAAGGCAGCGGGCTTTTTGCATTGAATGAAGCGGCGGCTAGTGCGTGGCCACCATCTCGTGGTAGCCAGGCTCGCCGGGCAGCGGCACGTACTTGGTGTGTTCCGAACGGTAGAAACGCTCAAACACCAGCGGAAACACGAAGAGTGTGAGGATAGTACCCGTTATCAGCCCGCCGATTACCACGATGGCCAGTGGCTTCGACGTTTCCGAGCCGATGCCGGTAGAGATGGCGGCCGGCATCAGGCCAATGGTGGCCATGAGGGCCGTCATCACCACGGGGCGCACCCGCGAAATCACGCCTTCGTTGATGGAATGGTCGAGGGGGTGCTTTTTGACCAGGTTCTGCTTGAAGACGGATATCAGAATCACGCCGTTCTGAATACAGATACCGAACAGCGCGATGAAGCCGATGCCGGCCGAAATCGAGAAGTTGGTGTGCGTGATGAGCAGCGCCGCGATGCCGCCGATAATGGCAAACGGCACGTTGAGCAGCACCAGCCCGGCATCTTTCAGGTTGCCAAACAGGATGAACAGGATGAAGAAGATGAGGCCCAGCGAAATGGGCACCACCTGCGAGAGACGTTGCTGGGCGCGGCGCTGGTTTTCGAAGTCGCCGGTCCATTTTTGCTCGTAGCCTTTGGGCAGCACGACGTGGCGGTTCACTTTTTCCTGGGCCTCCTTGATAGTGGAACCCATGTCGCGGCCGCGAATCGAAAACTTCACGGCGGCGAAGCGACGGTTGTCGTCGCGGTAAATCAGGCTTGGGCCGGTCACGGAGCCAATGTTGGCGATTTCGGTGAGTGGGATGGTTTTGCCCGATTGGGTGGGCACCATCAGGGCCGAAATTTCGGTTGGCGTCTGGCGGAACTGCGGTTCGTAGCGCACCCGGATGGGGAATTTGCGCTCGCCTTCATACAGTTGGGTGGCCTCCTTGCCACCCACAGCCATTTCGAGCACCGAGGCGGCATCGGTCTTGCTCACGCCGTAGCTGGCCATGCGGCGCTCGTCGAGGTCGACGTGGAACTCGGGCTGGCCGATGTTGCGCAGCACGCCGAGGTCGTCAATGCCTTTCACCGTTTTCAGTATCTCATATACCTCGCGGGCCTTGGCCTCCAGCGTGGCCAAATCGGTGCCGTAAATTTTCACCGCAATGGAGCCTTTCACGCCCGAAGCGGCTTCCTCCACGTTGTCGGTGATGGGCTGCGAGAAGTTGAAATCGACGCCCGTAAACTTGTCGAGCTTAGTCTTCATCCGCTCCACCAAATCCTCGCGGTAAGCTTTTGATTTCATCTTTTTCTCTACTTCCGGCGTGTGCTTGAGCTGCACCAGAAACTCGTTGTTGTAGAAGCCCGTGGGGTCGGTGCCGTCGTTGGGGCGGCCGGTCTGGCTCACTACGTCGCTCACTTCGGGGAAGCTCAGGAAATCGCGCCGCATCTGGTTGCACAGCTCGTTCGATGATTCCAGGCTGATGCTCAGCGGCAGTTGCGCCCGCACGTAAATCGAGCCCTCGTTCAGCTCTGGCAGAAATTCCGAACCCAGAAAGGAGAAGGAATACAGCCCCAGCGCCGTCACCACGAAGGCGATGATGAGCGTGGCCGTTTTGCGGGCGTAGGTGAAGCGGAAGAAGCGGTTGGCCCCGTTGTTCACGCCGCGCACGAAGAAGTTGTCCTTCTCCCGCACGTCCTTTTTCAGCAGGATGCTCACCAGCACCGGCACCAGCGTGAGCGTAAAAACCAGCGCGCCCAGCAGCGCGAAGCCCAGCGTCCAGGCCAGCGGGCTGAATACTTTGCCTTCTACTTTCTCGAAGGAGAAAATCGGCAGCAACGCGGTGATAATAATGGCTTTGGCGAAGAAAATCGACTTGCCCATCTCGCGGCCCGACTTCTTAATCAATCCGAGCTTGGAGAGCTTGTTGAACCGCTCCATGCCCACCTGGTGCGCCTTGTGGTCGAGCGCCACAAAGAGGCCTTCCACCATCACCACCGCGCCGTCGATGATGATGCCAAAGTCAATCGCGCCCATACTCAGCAGGTTGGCGCTCATGCCCCGCAGCCGCAGACAGATAAAGGCAAACAGCAGTGCCAGCGGAATAATCACCGACACAATCACCGTCGTCCGCCAGTCGGCCATGAACAAGAACACGATGAGCGTGACCAGTACAATGCCTTCCATCAGGTTGTGAATTACCGTTTCCGTCGAGAAATCGATGAGCTGCTGCCGGTCGTAGAAGGTTTTCATCTTCACATCGGGCGGCAGGATTTTAGAGTTCAGCTCGTCCACCTTATCGTGCAGGCGGGCAATGACTTCCGAAGGATTTTCGCCCTTGCGCATCACCACGATGCCTTCCAGCTTGTCGTCCTCCAGGCCGCGACCGACCTGACCCAGTCGCGGCAGGGCGCTTTCGGTTACGCGGGCCACGTCGCGCACCAGAATCGGCACGCCGTTCACGTTCTTAATCACCGTGTTGGTGATGTCAGAGATGTTGTTCAGCAGGCCGATACCGCGCACCACGTAGTTCTGCTGGCCCTCGTTTATCACGTCGCCGCCCACGTTGATGTTGGAGCGCTGCACGGCATTATACAGGTCGAGGGGCGTGAGGCCGAAATCCTGCAGCTTGCCGGGGTTCACCGATATTTCGTAGTCCTTCACCTCACCGCCGAAGCTGTTCACGTCGGCCACGCCGGGCACGGCTTTCAGGTTGCGCTCAATCACCCAGTCCTGCAGGGTTTTGAGTTCGCGTACGGTTTTGGTTTTGCTTTCCAGGGTGTAGCGGTAAATTTCGCCAGTCGGGCCATAGGGCGGCTGCACGTCGGGCGTGATGCCGTCGGGCAGGTCCACTTCGCGCAGCAGGTTGTTCACCTGCGGACGGGCGAAGGCGTCGTCCACGCCATCGTCGAAAATCACCTTCACCACCGACAGCCCGAAGAGCGTGGTGCTGCGCACCGAAGCCTTTTTCTGCACCGGGTTCAGCGCAATTTCGATGGGCACGGTCACGAACTTCTCCATCTCCTCGGCCGAGCGGCCGGGCCACTGCGTGATGATGGTGATTTCGGTGTTGGTCACGTCCGGAAACGCCTCGATGGGCGTGTTCCGGTAGCTCACCACGCCCATCACCATCACCACCAGGGTCATGAGGAAGATGAAGCCCTTGTTCTTGAGCGAAAAGGCAATGATGCCTTGAATGAACTTATTCATTTTCAGTTCCTAACGGTGAAGAAACGGTGAATTAGGGGCGGATTTAAAAGGCAGTACTGACCCGGAGCAAGGCGAAAATGCGCTTGCTCGGAGTCAGTCCGTGTCCTGTCTGGTTAGTCGTTCAGCTCGTCGTAGACCAGCAGCTGGTCTTTGGCAATCACCACGTCACCGGGCTTCAGGCCGCTGGTGATGTAGCTGTAGTCGCCCACGGTTTTGCTGATGGTCACGGGCCGGGTTTCGACGTGGGTGCGGTCCTTGTACACCATCACGAAGTTGCGGTCCTTGTCAAAAACGACCGATTTGGCAGGCACGGCCAGGGCCTTCGCCCCTTCCGTATTCTCGACGCGCACCTGGGCGTACATCTCCGGTTTCAGCAGGTAGCCGGGGTTTTCGAGGCGCACGCGCACCTTCATCACCTTGCTGTCGGGGTCGAGCACGTTGAACACCTTGTCAATCTTGCCCCGGAAATGCTTGTCCGGGTAGCTCAGCGTAGTGACGTCAGCCGAGTAGCCTTCCTTCACCTTCGAGATGTCCGACTCAAACACGTTGGCCATAATCCAGACATCGTCCAGGTCGCTCACCGTGAACAGGTTGCCCACGTTGTCGTTGTTGAACTGCTCGTGGTCCGTAGCATTCTTCTCCGTGATAAAGCCCGAAATCGGCGCGCGCAACGTGTACATCCCATCGGCCCCGATGCCGTAGACGCTGAGCTGCTTCACGTTTTTGCCCACGGTGCCGCGGGCTTTGGTCACCTCGGCGCGGGCCAGCACCACGTCGCGCTCCGAGTTCAGGCCGGCTTTGTACATGTCTTCGGCCACGGCCAGGTTTTTGCGGGCGATGTCGAGGTCGGAGCTGGCGGCGGTGGTCTGGTTCTGCACGTCGGCAATCTCGCCCGACTTGATGACGGCCAGCACCTGGCCCTTGGTCACCTTGTCGCCGAGCTGCACTTTCAGCTGCTCCACCACGCCGCCCACCAGCGGGTACACTTTCACGGTTTTGTCGCCGTCGGTGGCGATTTCGCCGGTCAGCACCAGCTCGTCCTGCACCGGGCGCAGGCGCACGGTATCCAGCACAATCTGCTGCATCATGGTGTCGGACAGGCGGAAGCCCTCCTTCTTTTCTTCTTTGACTTCGGGTTTGGAGCAGCCAACCAGGGTTACAGCGGTCAGCAATGCCAGAAAGGAGCGGTTCATTAGGAGGCAGGTGTTAGCCAGTGGCCTTGGGCCAGCAGCTTATGATATTTCAGGATTAAGACGGATGCTCGGGGGCTGAGCCGAGACTATTCGGCGCGGAAAATGGGCTTGCCCACGGCAAAATTCAATTGCTCGAAAGCCCGGACGCGGTTGGCCCGCAAGGTATTCAGCTGCACCAGGTTATTCTTGTATGACTCAAAAAAATCCAGGTATTCCACCACGCTCAGAATGCGCTTGGCGTAGCTCTGCTCGATGCCCACCATCAGCCGCGCAAACGGGGCCGTGTCGCGGTCGGTATTCTGGAACAATTCATCATTGCGGGCCGCCAACTGATAGGCCTGGTGTACTTCGTTCTGCACCACCAACTGCTGCTGGTCCACGAGCAGCTTGCTGCCGGCAATCTGGGCCTTCGCCACCTGAATACTGCCCTGGTTGCGGTTGAAAACCGGCACGGCAATGCCCAGCGTTAGCGCGCTGTAGTTGTTGATGTAGGAGCCAGCCTTGTCGTAGGTGTAGCCCACGGCCAGGTCGGGCGTGGCCAGCTTTTGCTGGAGGCGTAAGTTCAGGTTTTGCTGCTCCACGGTGGCGCGACGGGCGTTCAGGTCGGTGCGCAGCACGAGGGCCGTATCAGCCAGCTGCTGCTCCGAATAGTTTTTCAGGCTAAGGTCGCGGGTCCTATTCACGTTCACCACGGGCACAAACTGGGTGCCGGTAGCATCGCGCACCAGCACATGCAGGTCGGTTTGGTCCGAAGCCACGTCATTGAGCAGGGCTTGCCGCTCGCTTTGCAGCGTGAAGAGGAAGGCCCGCAGGCGAATTACCTCCTTCAGCGCAATATTACCCTTCTCAAACTGGGTCTGGTACAGGCCGACGGTGCGCGTCAGCGAAGTGATTTCCGTAGCATAAGCCGTTAGGGTCTGCTGCTTGAAATACAGGTCGTAAAACGTGGTGCGCAGCTGATAGCGCAGGTTACGCAGCAGGTCCTGCAGGTTGTATTGCTCCACCACGGCCCCTTGCTGGGCGGCCTGGCCGGCGGCCTTGCGCCGCCCGGCCAGAGAAAAAAGCTGCTGCACCGTCACCACGGCCTCGCTGCTGGCGGTGCCTTCCGGCACCGTGGGGCGGGCAATGCGGCGGCGCAGCACGTCCTGCTCCACGTAGAGCGTGGGGTTGTCGATGAGGCGGGCCTGCACAGCCTGGGCCTGCGCCACCGTCACATTATACTGCTGGGCCAGCACGGCCAGGTTGTTTTGGAAGAAGCGCTGCTCGGCAGCCGGCAGCGTGAGGCGTACGGTGTCAGTTGGGGTGACCGGGGTAGCCGTCATGCTTTGAGCGGCTGCCGGCTGGGCGGCCAGGCACCACGCTCCAAAAAGAACCAGAAAAGGAAAGCGGGACATAATTGGCGTTGATTTCCTGACAAAGGTGCCGGTACCTGTATGAGGATAAAATGAATGTTCCATTTACCCCTCGAACGCCCTCAAAACCTCGGTGAACGCCCATTTTCAAGGGGGCATCTCTACATGTGCCGGGCGGCTACCACACGGCTTGCAGGCCTCCACTCATCAAGCTGCCCCCCCTGCACCGCCAGCAGATACCCCTGCACCAGCTGCGAGGAAACTGCCGGCAGCACATGGGCCAACAGGTCCGGGTGCGTGCCGGAAAGGCCCAGCATCGCCGTCAGCATCAGGACCCAGGAGATAATCCGGCCTTCCTGCTTCCGGCCCTTAGCCGGTTGGGTTACGGCCGTCAGGCCCAAAGAATCGGCCACGGCCCGCAAATCCAGGGGCAACAAGCTATTCAGCTGATTTTTGATGCCAATTAAATTCGCCGAAACGGCCGTCGCCGACAGTCGGTTATGCTCGGCGTATTGGCCCAGCAGGCCCGGCAGCACCGCGCCCACCAGCGTGAGTAAGGTGCTGGCCGTGGTGCGCTTCACCTGCGCATAGCGGCTCACCGAAGCCGCTATGGTCTGCCAGGAATTGCCGAATAACACTAGCAGCAACGTTTCGCCCTGCATCATGGCGCTGTCGGCCCCACTGCCACTGCCCAAAATGCCAAGCATTCCGGTCACACTCCCCAGCCCGTACTGCATGGTCTGATAAGCCCGATTACTCCACTCAAAAAGCAGTTGCGCGTCGGAATTTTCGGCCTGCCGGGCCATGCCGCCCATCATCACGGGGAGCACGCCGTCCAGGGCACGCTTCATCCCGTTTTCGCCCTCGCCTAGGCGTGCGGCCAGGTGGCTAATCAGCTCCCGGGGGAAGGCCCGGGCAATGGCAGAAAACAATGCAGTCATGGCAGAACAGGAGGATGGGGTAGAAACTTACTCGCGGCATCATTACAAAGTAGCTAAATAGTAATAGTATATGCATTATGTATGCGGCGGAACTCGAATTTTCGCCGACCAACCTCAATTATCACCTGCTGAATGAAATCAAGCCTTTGCTTTTTCCATATACAGGCCGCCAATTTCCCGTAGAAACCCATGTTTTGACTAACGAAAAAAGCCCCGGCAGTTTGCCGGGCCTTTTTTCTGTCAATTGCCTGTGTGCTAGTCATCCTCATAGTCAAGTCCGAGGCAGCTATTCAGCGCCTGGAGTAGCTCGCTGGCGGCGTGCTGCTGGCCGGCGGCGCGGGCCACTTTCAGGCCGGTGCGGTAAACCTTTTCGGCCTCTTCCTGCTTGCCAAATTGTTCCAACAGCTTGCCGGCATGGTAGTAAGTCCCCACATAATCGGGGTGTTCGGTTAAGAGTTTGTGATAAAATTCCCATGCCTGCTCTGGCTCCTGGGCGCGGTATTCGGTTGCCAGGGCATATATAGTGAAGGCATCGGTGGGGTCATCGGCGTAGAAAGCCAATAACTGTTGCAAACGCGCGGCGGGAGTGTTCATCAGGGCGGGAGTTTTGTTTACCTTTGGGGCAAAATTGCGGCTTTTCTACCGCATATCCCTTGCTAAAGATTGGCTGTCGGAAACCGGCCAGCTACTATAGGTTGTTATGCATGCAGCCTTTTTCATTCGATTTCGCCACCCTAATCCCGCTTAGATGAAGTTTCTGGTTTGTATTTCCAACGTGCCCGACACGACCACCAAAATTGCCTTTACCCCTGACAACAAGGAGTTTAACAAGGCCGGGGTGCAATTCGTGATTAATCCCTGGGATGAGTACGCTCTCACTCGCGCCATCGAGCTGAAGGAAGCCGCCGGCAGCGGCACCGTCACCGTCCTCAACGTGGGCCAGGCCGACACCGAGCCCAATATTCGCAAGGCCCTGGCCATTGGGGCCGATGACGCCATCCGCGTGGATGCCGTGCCGCAGGATGCCTACTTTGTGGCCGAGCAGATTGCCGCCGTCGCCAAAGAAGGCGCGTATGACGTGATTTTGATGGGCAAGGAAAGCATCGACTACAACGGTTTCCAGGTGCATGGCATGGTGGGCGAAATGCTCGGTATCCCGACTGTGGCCCCGGCCATGAAGCTGGATATGAGCGGCAACACTGCTACCCTGGAACGCGAAATTGAGGGCGGCAAGGAAATCGTGACCGTGAACACGCCCTTTGTGGCCTCGTGCCAGCAGCCCATGTGCGAGCCCCGCATCCCCAACATGCGCGGCATCATGACGGCCCGCACCAAGCCCCTGAAAGTGGTACCCGCCGTGGGTGAGCCCGCCCGCACCACCGTGGCCGAGTACGCACTGCCCGCCAAAAAGCAGGGCGTGAAGCTTATCGATGCCGAAAATGCCGGCGAGCTTATCAAGCTGTTGCGCAACGAAGCCAAAGTAATCTAAACCTGAATTATAAATTCGGAATTATAAATTATAAATGAGCGCACGGAATATGCCGTATATGCTTGTTCACCAATTTATAATTCATAATTTATAATTTATAATTCCCCATAATTATGTCCGTATTAGTTGTAGTTGAATGCGCCGACGGCGAAGTAAAGAAGTCGTCGCTCGAAGTCGCCTCTTACGGGGCACAGGTGGCCGCCCAGTTGGGCACTACGGCCACGGCCATTGCCGTGGGCGAAGCCAATGAGGCCAACCTGGCCAAGCTCGGCGAGCAGGGCATCACGAAAGTGCTGTATGACGCCGAGCCCCGCCTGAAGGACTTCGTGAACAATGCTTACACGAAGCTCATTGCCACGGCAGCCGAGCAGGAGCAGGCCAAAATCATTGTGCTGGCCAATTCTAACATTGGCGCGGCGGTAGGTTCGCGCCTGTCGGTACGCCTGAAGGCCAGCCTGGCCACTAACGTAGTGGAGCTGCCTAAAATCAGCGGCGACCAGTTCACGGTGAAGCGTGGCGCGTTTTCGGGCAAGGCGTTTTCGGACGTGGTGCTGAGCGGCGACCGCAAAATAATTGTCGTGAAGAAAAATTCGACCGAAGCCAAGCACGATGCCGGCAAAACGGCCGAAGTAACCAGCTTCGCGGCGCAGCTGTCGGACGCGGACTTTGCCGACGCGCCCACGCAGGTTGTGATGCAGGACCAGGCCGGCGGCGTGCTCCTGCCCGAAGCCGAACTCGTGGTATCGGGTGGCCGCGGCATGAAAGGCCCCGAGAACTGGACCCTGATTGAGGACCTGGCCAAAGCCCTGGGCGCGGCCACGGCCTGCTCCAAGCCCGTTTCGGACGTGGACTGGCGCCCTCACCACGAGCATGTGGGCCAGACGGGCATCACCATCTCGCCGAACCTGTACATTGCCTGCGGCATTTCGGGGGCTATCCAGCACCTGGCCGGCGTGAACAGCTCGAAGGTGATTGTGGTCATCAACAAAGACCCGGAAGCTCCTTTCTTTAAAGCGGCCGATTACGGCATCGTGGGCGACGTTTTTGACGTACTACCCAAGCTAACCGCCGCCGTAAAGGCCCTTAACTAAGGCTTACGGGCAGGCATTGGGGACCCGGTCCGGTGGTTTTCGCAAGAAGCCCCGGCCCGGGTCCCCAATCTTTTTTCAGCATTTCCGGTTTCTAGGGCAGGTTTTGACCGTAGATGCCCGGACTTTTCTTTATTTGCACGTACATCCTGTCTACTGGCTTCGGCCCGGCCCTTTCCCTCCTTTCCTTCGCTTCCCAGACACCCAGTTCCTTATTCCCTTGAAAAAAATCCAGCTTGAAATCCTGGGGCTTTCGTCCAGCCAGTCGCAATCTGGCTCCTTCGCGCTGATTCTGGGCGAGAAGGGCGGCAACCGCCGCTTGCCCATTATTATTGGCATGTTTGAAGCACAAAGCATTGCCATTCAGATAGAAAAGATTAGCCCCAACCGCCCGCTCACGCACGACCTGTTCAAGTCATTTGCCGAGCATGTGCATGTCGTGATTCTGGAGGTGGTGATTTCCGACCTCAAAGAAGGTGTTTTCTACTCGCGCATCGTGTGCTCCGATGGGGCCACGACGTTCGATATCGACGCCCGGCCTTCCGACGCCATTGCCATCGGCCTGCGCTTCGGCGTACCCATTTACACGGTGGAGAGTGTGCTGAGCGAAGCCGGCATTATTCTTTCTGACCTTGATGAGGCCGAAAGCGAAGCCGAAGAGGACGACGAAGATGAGGACGACGAAAACGATACGGACTCGCCCCGCGCCAGCCGCACCCAGCCCGAGCCCCGCGAACCCAGCGGCCAGGTTTCGCTGGATGAACTGACCAAAATGCTGGCTCAGGCCCTCGAAAAAGAAGATTACGAGAAAGCCGCCAAAATCCGCGACGAATTGAACAAGCGCAACGGCTAGGACCACAGATTTAACGGATTAAAACAGTTTTTTTGTGGTTCCGCTTTCTCGTTTCCGTTGTTGATATTTTTGAAAGCGCTGCCTCTATTCGGGGCAGCGTTTTTGTTTTCTTTGTAGCTATGAATGAACCGAACGACTCTCTGAAGTATCCCGTTGGCCGACCGCAGCTGCCCACCGGCTCCCTCACCCCGGCCGAGCGCACGGCGCTTATTCAGCAGCTGGCGGAACTGCCGGCCCAGCTTACGTCCATGGCGCGCCGGGTGGGCGGCGAAGGCCTGCAACGGCCCTACCGCCCCGGCGGCTGGACCGGCCGCCAGGTAATCCATCACGTAGCCGACTCGCATATAAACAGCTACGTGCGCTACCGCCTGGCCCTGACGGAGGAAAACCCCACCATCTGCCCCTACGACGAGCAGGCCTGGGCCGAGCTGCCCGACGTGACCTCCACGCCCATAACAGTGTCGCTCACGCTGCTGGAGGCCCTGCATTCGCGCTGGGTGACGCTGCTGCACCACCTCACGGAGGAGCAGTGGCAGCGCACGTTCTACCACCCCGGCAACCAGCGCAAGTCGACCCTCGACCAAGCCTTGGCGCTGTACGCCTGGCACGGCCGGCACCACCTAGCGCATTTGGAACTGCTGCTGCCAAAAGAATAAACCTATTCTCTTGGCAAATAAAAGTCCCGTCTCTACTGAGAGACGGGACTTTTATTTGCCAAGAGAATCCGGGATTCAGATACCGCCGCCCGACTCGCTTTCCTCGGCGAAAGCGGCCATGCCACCTTCGGTTTCGTCATCTATGCGCTTGGCGGCGCGCACGAGGCTGCTGCTGAAGATGAAATCGCGCAGCTCGGGCACTTTGGCATTCAGGATTTCCTCCTTGGTGCCGTCCCAAAGTTTTTTGCCCTGGTGCAGGAAAATGATGTGCTCGCCAATCTCAATCACCGAGTTCATGTCGTGGGTTACGATGACGGTGGTGATGTTGTATTCGTGGGTGATTTCGTGAATCAGGTTGTCGATTTTGATGCTGGTGGCGGGGTCGAGGCCGGAGTTGGGCTCGTCGCAGAACAGGTAGGTACACTGTGGCGCGATGGCACGCGCAATGCCCACACGCTTTTTCATGCCGCCCGAAATTTCGGCGGGCATCTTGTTTCCGGCATTTTCGAGGCCCACGCGCTTGAGGCAGAACTCGACCCGGTCGCGCCGCTCTTCGGCTAACATTTCGGGCGTCAGCATTTGCAGCGGGAATTCTACGTTCTGGGCCACCGTCATCGAGTCGAACAACGCCGAGCCCTGGAACAGCATCCCGATTTTGCGGCGGATTTCCTGGCGAATATCGATTTTGCTGTTGGTGTACACCGTGCCATCGAAGGTGATGGAGCCGATGTCGGGCTTCATCAAACCCACGATGCACTGCAGGAGCACGCTTTTGCCGGTGCCCGAGCCGCCGAGCAGCAGGTTGCACTTGCCGGTTTCAAATACGCACGAAATGCCTTTCAGCACGGGCGTGCCGTCGAAGGCTTTTTCGATGTTGGATACTTCAATCATGGTAGTTCTCAGTTGGTCGTTGTCAGGTATTAGTAATGGTTGCTTGTTATCCGCTGGCTAACAACTGATACCAAGCAACTGACAACTAAATCACAGCAGCAGGGCCGCCAGGGCGAAGTCGGCAATGAGGATGGCAATGATGGAGTTGGTCACGGCACCGGTGCTGGCCGCGCCTACTTCGAGCGCACCGCCGGTGGTGTAGTAGCCTTTGAAAGCCGAAATACCCGAAACCAGGAAGGCAAATACCACGGCCTTGATAAGGGCAAAAACGATGTTATAGGGAATAAAATCAGTGCGGATGCCTTCGATGTAGTCCTGGGCCGTCATCACACCGGTGAGGGTGCCGGCCAGGTAGCCGCCCAGAATGGACAGCAGCATGGCCAGAATAACCAGCAGCGGGAACATGAGCAGGGCGGCCAGAATGCGCGGCAGCACGAGGTAAGACGTGGAATTGATGCCCATTACTTCCAGCGCCGACACTTGCTCGGTGATGCGCATGGTGCCCAGGCCACCGGCGATGCTGGAACCAACTTTGCCCGCCAGCACGATGCTGGTGATGGTGGGGGCCAGCTCCAGAATAGTCATCTCGCGCACCATGTAGCCGATGGTGGACTGCGGGATGAGCGGATTGGTGAGGTTATAAGCAATCTGGACGCAGGTAACGGCCCCAATGAAGGCCGACACGATGGACACAATGACAATGGAATCGACCCCGATGAGAATGGCTTCGTCGATGGTGCGGTTCCAGAGGACGCTGAACCGCTCCGTGCGCGTGACCATGCCCTGCAGGAAGAGGACGAACGAGCCGAAAGTTTTAAGCATAAAAATTTATTGGGGAATAAAAACCGAAGTTCGGGCGAAGCTGTTGCCGCTGGCGAAACTTCAGGGGCTTCGCCACCTTACGTAAAATCAGATGAACAGAGCCCAAACGAGCGAAAAATTAATTGTTGTGACCGGCGGCAGCAAAGGTATTGGGCGCGCCGTGGTGGTGCGCTTTCTGCGGGCGGGCTACCCGGTGGCCACCTGCGCCCGCTCGGCCGCCGACCTGGCCGCGCTTACAACCGATTTGCGGGCCGATGTTCCCGGAGCCGTGCTGCATACCCTGCCCGCCGACCTCAGCCAGCAAGCCGACTGTGCCCGCTTCGCGGCTTTCGTGCTGGGCCTGGGCTTACCCATTGAAGTGCTGGTGAATAACGCGGGAGCCTTCACTCCCGGCCGCTTGCAGGACGAGCCCGCCGATGGCTCGCAGCTGCGCCAGATGCTGGCCGTGAACTTATTGAGCGCCTACGATGTGACGCTGCCGCTGCTGACGGGTTTCATTGCGCGGGGCCGCGGGCACATTTTCACGGTTTGCTCCACGGCCAGCATCACGGCTTATCCCAACGGCGGCTCCTACGGCATTGCCAAGCACGCGCTGCTGGGCTTTACCAAAAACCTGCGCGAGGAGCTGAAAGCCAGCGGTATACGCGTGACGGCCGTGTTGCCCGGCCCTACGCTCACGGCCAGCTGGGCCGGGGTGGAGCTGCCCGCCGAGCGGTTTGTACAGGCCGGGGACGTGGCCGAGGCCGTGTTTTCAGCTTTTTCCCTGTCACCGCACGCCGTGGTGGAGGAGTTGCTGATTCGGCCGCAGCTGGGTGATTTGTAAGGGCTGGGTGCAGCTATTCAGCAACCGGACCGGGCCGGCGAATCCAGCGCCGATAAACGAATAGCAGGGCCATGGCCCAGAACAGCGCATCGGTGACGCCGGCCACCAGCCGTACCAAAGGGTGAGATAATGCCACGACAACCAAACAAGCTGCTGCCCCGCTCACCCATGCTAGCTTGAGGTAATCAAGCAGCCCGGAAGTCACTTTGGCTTTAAACCACCAGCCGTACGTGCCCAAGAGCAGGGCCGCCCCTCCGATTAATAGCCCATCGGCTCCGGCCCAATGCGCTATTTTGAATAGTGCGCCAATGCTGGCTGATGCAATCCCGGTAATCAGTAGAATGACCAGCGGAGTGCGCTGCCGAATGGTGCTGGCGGCAATTAGGAGTCCTATCAACAGCCATTTTACTACCCCGATTACCAGTAGAGGGGCTGACGAATACTGGAAATCAAAGAGGTTCATCCTTTGGGGCTAGCGCGTGGTTTCAACTCGGGTTATTCGGCTTTCTTGCTGCCGTTGCCGGTGATTTTGATGTCTGTGAACGTGGGCGCGCCGCCGTAGTACAGCGTGCCGTTGCCAGCCACGGTGCCGGCCAGGGCCTCCGTGGCGCGCACATGGGCGCTGCCGTCGCTGTCGCGCGTCAGGTTGAAATAGCAGCGCTTGGGGGTAATGCCCTGAGCAAACAGCCGCCCCGAGCCGCCTAGGGTGAAGTTCATGCCCTCGGTGGTGCCGCGGAGCGTCATGTCGCCCAGTTCGTACTGGTCGAGGAAAAGCTGGCGCGCTTTCACGTTCAGGTCCATGTCGCCGGCCCCGATGAGGTGAAAGAAGATGGTGTCCTGCTCGAACTGGCCCACGGTGCTGGTATTGCCCTGGCCGCGCAAAAACACGTTGAGGATGCGCGGGACGTGCAGCGTCACTTCGCGGGGCGTGTCGTAGCTGCGCGCCCAGTTGCAGGTGCTGGTATTGTTGATTTCCAGCGCGTTGCCCTTGCGGGTGAGGACAATGTCGCTGATGAGGTTTTCGCCGGCCCGCACTTCGGCGTAGGTCTGAGCGTCCTGCACGAGGCGAAGGTCCACGTTGTCGAAGGCCGTGACGGTGACCAGGCCGGCCTCTACCTCGCGGCGCTGGGTGACGATGGTGCCCGTGCTCTTCAGGCAATCGGTGCCGTGGCCGGGGCTGCAGGTGCTCAAACCAGCCATCAGCGCGAGGCCGAATCCGATGCGGCCCAGCCCACGCAGTACCCCAAACCCTCCCAGGCCGCTAACTTGCGGCCGCAAACTCGTATTGCGCATATTTAGCCTTACTTTTCCCAAAGATAAATGGACCTCACCGGTAAAGTTGCCATCGTCACGGGCGCGAGCAAAGGAATTGGCCGCGCTACCGTCGAAGCCCTGCTGGCGCGTGGCGCGGCGGTGGCCGGCTGGGCGCGCTCGGCCCCCGAAGATTTGACGCACGACCGGTTCCAGTTTTTCGCCTGCGATGTGCAGGACGAGCACTCCATCACCGAAGCCTTTACCAATACCCAGCGCGAATTAGGACCCGAAATCCACGTATTGGTGAACAACGCCGGGCTGGGCATTATGGGCGAAGTCGACGGTTTTAAGGCCGAAGACTGGAAGACGATGTTCGATACCAACGTGCTGGGCACCTTCCTCTGCACCCGCGCCGTGCTGCCGCAAATGAAGCAGCAGAAACAAGGGCACGTTGTGAACGTGGCCTCGCTGGCCGGCACGGCGGGCACAGCCGGCATGTCGGGCTACTGCGCCACCAAATTTGCGGTACGCGGCTTTTCGGATTCCTTATTCAAAGAAGTGCGACCGGCCGGCATTCGGGTTACCTGCGTGATGCCCGGTTCGGTCGAAACCAACTTTAACGGCAAGCAGCCCGGAAATACCCCGGACCCGCACAAGATGCAGCCCGAAGACATTGCGGCCGCCATTGTACACGCCATCGAAGCGCCGGACACGACGATGATTTCGGAAATTCAACTACGGCCGGCGCAGGTGAAGTAACCTAGACCGTCTTTCTGACACTCAGTTCCACATGGTAGAAATAGAGCACCTGACCAAAACCTACGGCACCCAAAATGCCGTGGACAACATCAGCTTCACGGCGGGCAAGGGTGAAATCGTGGGCTTCCTCGGGCCGAACGGTGCGGGCAAGAGTACGACCATGAAAATTGCTACCGGCTACCTCCCCCCCACCGCCGGCACCGTGCGCGTAGCCGGTTACGACGTGCTCACCAACAGCCTCGACGTGCGCCGTCATGTGGGCTACCTGCCCGAGCACAACCCGCTTTACCTGGATATGTACGTGCATGAGTACCTCGAATTCATCGGGTCGGTACACGGGCTGCGGGGCTCCGGCCTGCGCACTCGCGTGGCCGAGCTGGTGCGTCGCGTGGGCCTGAGCCGCGAGCAGAACAAGCAAATCGGGGCGCTCAGCAAGGGCTACCGCCAGCGCGTGGGCCTGGCTCAAGCCCTCATCCACGACCCGGACGTGCTCATCCTCGACGAGCCCACCACCGGCCTCGACCCCAACCAGATTCTGGAAATCCGCCAACTCATTCGCGAGGTGGGCGAGGATAAAACTGTCATTTTCAGCACCCACATTCTGCCCGAAGTCACGGCCCTGTGCTCCCGCGTACTCATCATCAGCCGGGGCAAGCTGGTGGCCGACAGCCCCGTAGCCGAGCTGGCCGCCCGCGCCGCCGGCGAGACCGTGGTGCGCGCCGAGTTCGAAGGCGACGTGGACACCGCCAAGCTGGCTAAGCTCCCCGGCGTGCGCCACGTAGAGGCCGCCCCCGATGGAGCGGTGCTGCTGCGCACCGCGCCGGGCACCGATGTGCGCGCCGCCGTGTCGCGCCTGGCCGGGCAGGAAGGCTGGATTTTGCTGGGTCTGCGGCAGGAGCAGCAGAGCCTTGAAGAGGTGTTTGGGGAACTGACGAAGTAAATAGCAACGATTGGCAACGATAAAAAGAACGGTCATGCAGAGCGCAGCGAAGCATCTTCACCTCAATATTAATTAATTACTTGCGCGGTAAAGATGCTTCGCTGCGCTCTGCATGACGTGCTTTTACCTGACGTTCAGACACTATGCTAACAATCCTCCAAAAAGAATTCAACGCCTTCCTGAACTCCCCCGTGGCCTACGTGGTGCTGGGGGTTTTCCTGATTGCGACGGGCCTATTCGTCTGGGTTTTCCCCGATAGCAGCGTGCTCGATTACGGCTACGCCGACTTACAAACGCTGTTTAATCTGGCACCGTGGATTTTCTTGTTCCTGATTCCGGCCCTCACCATGCGCACGTTTGCTGAGGAGAAGAAGGCCGGCACCATCGAGCTGCTGCTGACCCGGCCGCTGACGGATGGGCAGATTATCGGCGGCAAGTACCTGGCCTGCCTGCTGTTGGCGCTGCTGGCGCTGGTGCCCACGCTGCTCTATTACTACTCGGTGTACAAGCTGGGCAGCCCCGAAGGCAATATTGACTCGGCGGCCACGGTGGGCTCCTACTTGGGGCTGGCGCTGCTGGCGGCGGTGTTTGCGGCCATTGGCGTGCTTGCTTCGGCGCTTACCCGCGACCAGATTATCGCATTTTTAGTGGCTGTGGTGGGCTGCTTTCTGGTGTATTCGGGCTTCGATTCGCTGGCCTCGGTGCTACAGGGCAGCTCGGCCTACTACGTGAGCCAGCTCGGCATCGCAGCGCACTACCGCGACCTGAGCAAGGGATTGGTCGACTCACGGGATTTGGTTTATTTCTTCAGCGTGGTGGCGGTAGCGTTGCAGGCCACGCGCCTGGCTTTACGGAGTCGTAACTGGTAATGGAAAATAAGTTGACTACTCCTCCGGTCCCTGTCCCATCCTCCCGCAAACAGCGCGACCTGTTGCAGTTTGCGGCAATTCTGGGCTTGTTGCTGCTCTTCAATTTCACGGCTCAGCGCTTCTTTTTCCGGCTCGATTTGACCGAGGAAAAGCGCTACACCATGTCGCCGGCCACCAAAACGCTGCTACGCGACCTCAAGCAGCCGGTCACCATCACGGTGTACCTCACCGGCGACTTCCCGCCCGCCTTCCGCCGCCTGGAGCAGGGCGTGCGCGAAACGCTGACCGAATTCCAGGTCTACGGCGGGGCCAACCTGAACTACATTTTCATCGACCCCAGCGCTGGCAGCACCGAAGCCGCCCGCAACGCCTTTTACCAAACCCTATTCAAAAAAGGCCTGAAACCCACCAACCTCGGAGCCACCGAAAATGGTAAGCGCGTCGAAAAAATCATTTTTCCCTACGCTGTAGTTAGCGTGGGCGGGCACGACAAATCGGTACTGCTGCTGCGCGGCAACCAAGCCGCCCCGGCCGAAGTGCGCCTCAACCAAAGCATCGAAGGCCTGGAGTATGAGTTGGCCAGCACCATCCGCACGCTGGTACCGGCGCTGCGCAAACGCATAGGCGTGGTGGAAGGCCACGACGAGCTCACCAACGTGCAGGCAGGCGACATGCTCGGCACTTGGCAGCAGCAATACGACGTGTTTCGCGTCACGCTGAGCAAGGTGAAGGACCTGAGCGCGCTCGATGCCATCGTGGTAGCCCAGCCCAAAACGCCCTACTCCGAAGACGACAAGTTCAAGCTCGACCAGTTCATCACGCAGGGCGGCAGGGCCATGTTCTTCGTCGATGCCCTGCGCGTGGACCTTGACAGCGTAGCCCGCAATGGCGTGGCACTGGCCACGCCCTACAACCTCAACCTCGACGACCTGTTCTTCAAATACGGCCTGCGGCTGAACCAGAACCTGCTCCTCGACCTGAACAGCGGCCAGATTCCGCTCGTGACCGGCATGGACGGCAATAAGCCCAAAATCGAGCCCATGCCCTGGCAGCTCTACCCACTCATCAACAAGTTCAGCCCCCACCCCATCACCCGCAACTTGGACGCGGTGTACCTGAAATTTACGGGCAGCCTCGATACGGTAAAGGCCACCGGCATCCGCAAAACCGCGCTGATGGCCACCTCGCGCTACACCCGCGTGCTGCCCGCCCCGGTGCCCATCAATTTCAACGACGCCCGCCTCGAACCCAATCCCAAGCTTTACCAGAAGGGTTTCCAGCCGGTGGCCTACCTGCTCGAAGGTCCCTTTACCTCGCTCTTCGCCAACCGCGCCCGCCCCGGCACCCTGCAATTCCAGCCCGAGAAGCCCGCCAACGCTAAGCCCAGCAAAATCCTGGTGCTGGCTGACGGCGACTTCATCCGCTCCGAAATCGACCCCAAAACCGGCAACCCCTACCGCCTGGGCTTCGACCGCCTCGCCAACACCGAATTCGCCAACCGCGAGCTTGTCCTCAACGCCACCGACTACCTGCTCGACGAAACCGGCCTCATCGCCGTGCGCGGCAAGCAAATCACCCTCCGCCCCCTAGACAAAGTGAAGCTGGCCGAGCAGCGCCGCTACTGGCAGCTGCTGAACCTTGGCGCGCCGCTGCTGCTGCTTGGGGTGTTCGGGGCGGTGCGGGCGTGGCGGCGCAAGCGGCGCTATGCGGGGTTTATAGGGTGAAAAAAGCTCGCGTTAACCCAAGTTCAAAGGCCGCGAAGTGTGGTGAATCTTCAAAATCAAGATTCGCTCATCTGGTAGCAATTCGTAGATGATGCGATAGTTGCCTTCCAGTAACTCCCGCAATGATTCGTTATTGGGAGCCTCAGGCAACTTGCGACCAGATTGTGGAAAGCTGTGCAAGACATCAACACGGCCGATAATTTTGTCGAGCAGACGATTCGCGTAAGCTGGCGAGTTTTGCGAAAGGTATTCGTGCAACAGGTGCAGGTCGTCGCGAGCGCCGTTGGCAAAAGTTATTTTCGCCATGAGCTTACCTCGCGCTTCATGTCTTCGAAGGACACCGTTTCACCATTCTCACCCTGCTTACGGCGATTATCAAGCTCCTCCAGTAGAATCAAACGCTCCACTAGCTCATTTAACTCAAAGTTGAGCGGGAGACCTTTAATAGTTTCGATAGCTGCTTCCTGGGTCATGGCGTAATAGCAATGGTATGTAAAGCAAGATACGCCCGCCACGAATAGGTTGGTTCAACGAATGCACCAAGCTGGCCAAAATCTCCCTTCCAAACCCCGACCCCACCCCCTATCTTTGCCCCCCGCCAACCCCCATCCCTCCCCTCGCACCATGAAATTCATCGTATCATCCTCCGCGCTGCTCAAGCAGCTGCAAAGCATCAACGGCGTGGTTACGAACAACCCCGTGGTGCCCATTCTGGAGAACTTTCTCTTTGAAATTGAGGCCGGTAAGCTCACCATCACCGCCTCCGACCTGGAGACGAGCATGATAACCGAGCTGCCCGTGGAGGCCCGCGACACTGGCCGCATTGCCGCGCCCGCCCGCATCCTGCTCGACACCCTCAAGAACCTGCCCGACCAGCCCGTGACCTTCACGCTGGACGAGGAAACCTACACCATCGAAATCAGCTCGGCAAACGGGCGCTACAAGCTAGCCGGCGAGAATGCCGCCGACTTCCCCCGCGTGCCGGTGGTGAAGGGCTCGGCCCCAATTGAAATGCCGTCGTCGTCGCTGGCCCGGGCCATCAACAAAACCATCTTCGCGGTGAGCACCGACGAGCTGCGCCCGGCCATGACCGGCATCCTCGTGCAGCTAGCCGACTCGCAGGTGACTTTCGTGGCTACCGACGGGCACCGCCTGCTGCGCTACCGCCGCCAGGACGTGGGCGCGGGCCAGACCGCCAACATCATCATCCCGCGCAAAGCCTTCAACCTGCTGAAAGGCACGCTGCCCTCGGAGGCCACACCGGTGAAAATCGAGTTCAACCAGAGCAACGCTTTCTTCTCCTTCAACCAGATGCGCCTCGTGTGCCGCCTGATTGACGAGCGGTACCCGGACTACGAGAACGTGATTCCGGTGAGCAACCCCAACAAGCTCATCATCAACCGCGCCGAGTTGCTGAACTCGGTGCGCCGCATCAGCATCTACTCCAACAAAACCACCCACCAGGTGCGCCTGCGCCTGGCCGGCTCCGAGCTGGTGGTTTCGGCCGAGGACCTCGATTTCAGCAACGAAGCCAAAGAAACCCTCACCTGCCAGTACGACGGCGAAGACATGGAAATTGGCTTCAACGCCCGCTTTCTGCTCGAAATGCTCTCGAACATCGACTCCGAGGAAATCACCCTGGAGCTGAGCACGCCTAACCGCGCCGGCCTGCTCATGCCCACCACCCCAGACGATAACGAAAGCATCCTGATGCTGGTGATGCCAGTGATGCTGAATAACTACGTTTAAATAACGCTTTTTGAACGTCATGCTGAGCGAATTCGAAGCATCTCTACCGCAGAAGTAAATGGGTTATTTGCGCGGTAGAGATGCTTCGACTTCGCTCAGCATGACGTTCTTCTTTTATCGTTTCGATACCCTTTAAGATGAAAAAATCAGAAATACGCTTCAGCATTGCCCTCGATGACAACAAAGTACCCGAGGCTATCAGCTGGACGGCCACCGATGCAGGGCCGGATATTCACTTCGCCAAGGCCATCAATATAGCGCTGTGGGACCGGGAGCAGGCCGGCACCATGAAAATTGACCTTTGGACCAAGGATATGCCCGTGGACGAAATGAAGCGTTTCGTAGTCGACAACATTGGCTCGATGGCTGAGAACATCGTGACGGCTACCGACGATAAGGAGATGGCTAACAAGATGCGCGCACTATGCAAAGAGCTATCGGAGTACCTCGATAAGCAAGAGCAAACCCAGGAGCGCCTGTAGCACAGGCTTTAGCTTGTACAGTTTACACCAGAGATGCAATTAAAAAGCCCCGCCGGATATCTCCGGTGGGGCTTTTTTGTATCCGGGCACACGCGGGAGCGTGCGCTATAATTTATCGCGCATTGCGGCCCAGGTTACCGGCGGGGCGGCTGACACGTTTAGTACTGGTTGGGGCAATGGAGGCGTCATTGGCGCGGGCCGGCGATGGATTCTGAACCGAATTGGTGAGCAGAATGCTGGCCGACTGGCTAGCGAAATCCCGGTCAGTCTTATTGTAAACGCCGCGGGAGCCGAAATAGCTGCTGTACTGGTCGTTGCTAAGGAAGGCCTGGAATTCCTGGTCCCGCTCCTTGCAGACGCCGTTGCATTGCTCGTCAATCAGCTTCTGGTTGCCAACATTTTTGCGTTCAATGGCCGCCATTTTGGCGACTTTATCGGCGTTAACCGCGCGCAGTTTGGTGGCTTGGTAGTTGTTCAGGTGCAAGTCGCGCACCATTTGCTCACTCAGGCGGTCGGCGCGGGCCTGCACAGGGTTTAGGCGCGGGCTGGACTGAGTTTTATCCTGCACGGCCACGGTGCTGTTCGGCCCTTGCTGGGCGGCAGCAGAACCGGCCAAAAGCGCCAGGAAAAGAGAAGCAAAAGCGGTTTTCGTCGTCATCGTCGTATGGGTTTCAGTTGCACACTTACGCAAGGACCGGGCCAGCCCGAAGCGGCGCAGTCACCGAATTCAACGCAAAAAAGCGCGGCACGGTTCGCAATTACTGTCTCTGCATTACCCCAACGCTATATTCTACCACTTATTTTTCCACATCATCGACTCCACCGGTTTATCGGTTTTATCGTTGTATTTGGCGTTTTCCTTGCGGTTGTAGAGGGTATTCACATTGCCCTGCACGGTGAAATAAATCAGCTGGCCGATGGGCATATTCCGGTACACGCGCACGGGCACCGACACGCTGATTTCCAGCGTCCAATGGTTGCAAAAGCCCACATCGCCCTTGCCAGCGGTGGCGTGGATATCGATGCCGAGACGGCCCACGCTGCTCTTGCCTTCGAGGAAGGGCACGGTGGCGTGGGTTTCGGTGTATTCCTGCGTCACGCCGAGGTAGAGGCGGCCGGGCTGCAGCACGAAGCCCTCATCTTCGGGAATTTCAAAGGTGTCGATTTCGTTGTGCTTGCGGGCATCCAGCACCTCATCGCGGTAGGTGGCGAGGTACTTGCCGAGATGCACGTCGTAGGAATTGGTGCCCAGGCAGCTGCGGTCGTAGGGCTCGATGACGATGGTGCCTTTTTCGATTTCCGCGAGGATTTGCTGGTCAGTAAGAATCATTGAATGGGGTGGTAATGGGCAAAAGGGATGGCCGGTTTAGGACATCGTTCGGCCGCTGATTAGTCGTCGTCGTGGCGGTAAGGGCCAGCCGGTTGGCCCTCGGCTTCTTCATCGTCATCGTCCTCGTACCGGTCTTCGCGCAGGCCGCCGGGGTTGCGGTTGGGCCGCAGGCGGCTGGCGAGACTGAGGGGCTCCGGTTCAGGCTCCGGCTCGGCGCTGAGGTTGTTGATGCGGCGGTTCAGGGACGGCAGCACATTGGTAATAAGGTGAAAAAGCATCCCGGCACTGGCCAGGCATAGCAGCAGGGTGAGGTAGTCGAGCCAGTCGTGGCGCGGGGCCGGGCCGGCCGGGCCCACGGGGGCACTGGTGAGCGGGGCCTCGTCGGCCACGGCGGCGGGCATTGTTTCCGGCTGGGGGCCGTCGGCGTCGTTGGTGGTGAGCGGGGCCGTGACGGGGGCTTCGGGTTGGGCACCGTTATCGGCAACGGGCACGGTGGGGCCAGCGGCCGCGCCGGAGTCGTTGAACTGGGCGCTGGCTTGCTGAATGAGGCGCTGCTCGGCCCGGATGAGCGACACCCGCTCATCGCGCGGCAGGTTGTGGATGAAGAACTCGAAGTTCTTGTCCAGCAGCACCGATTTAAGCTGTTTATCGAACTCTGCCAGCGTGAGCGGGCCGTTGCCGAAACGGTTTTTATACCGCTCGGCAATGCCATTGTAATTCAGGAACAGCTGCTTAAGCCCCGAATTACTACCAAAGCCATCAAAGGCGCGGCGGGCAGCGGCGGTGCGCAGCGTGAGCGGGAACTTGCCCCTGGTGAACGACTTGTCGTACACCGTTTCCATGGTGCGGAAATTCAGCTCATCGACGGTTTTATCGAAGAGGCGCTTGTTGGCCTGGGCGGGCGTTTCGGCGTGGGCAAACGCCGCAAATAACAAAAGCAGGCTTAGCAGACGGAATTTTAGCATCGGGCAAAGGTCGCAGATTTAACGCGCGTTACAAGCCGTGGGCTTCTTTCAACGATTCGCGGCAGGCCGTCAGGTACTTTTCCACCAGCTCATCGGTGATGGCCGTGGACACGAACAGGGCTTCAAACTGCGAGGGTGCGAGGTAGATACCCCGGTCCAGCATGGCGTGGAAATAGCGGCCGAAGGCAGCAGTATCGCACTTCTTGGCATCGTCGAGGTTAGTCACCGGCTCACTGGTGAAAAACAGGCTGAACATGGAGCCTACGCGGTTCACGGTGTAGTCCAAGTCCAGTTCGGCCGCGATTTGGCGGGTGCCATCAGCGAGGCGGGCGCTGCTGGCTTCCAGGGCCGTGTAGAGTTCGGGGTGCTCGTGCAGGTAGCGGAGCTGGGCCATGCCGGCGGCGGTGGCCATGGGGTTGCCGGAGAGCGTGCCGGCCTGGTACACTTTGCCGGCCGGGGCCACGCAGTTCATGATGTCTTCGCGGCCGCCGTAAGCGCCCACGGGCAGGCCGCCACCGATGATTTTACCCAGCGTCACCATATCGGCCGTGATGCCGTAGAGCTGCTGTGCGCCGCCCGGCGCAAGGCGGAAACCAGTCATCACCTCATCGAAAATGAGCACGATGCCGTGCTGGGTGCATAGGTCGCGCAGGCCTTGCAGGAAGCCTTGGGCGGGAATTACCAAGCCCATGTTGCCCACGACGGGCTCCAGGATGAGGGCGGCAATTTGGCCAGCATTGGCAGCAATAAGCGCCTCCACGGCAGGCAGGTCGTTGTAGGGCGCGGTGAGGGTGTCCTGGGCCACGCCCTGGGTCACACCAGCCGAGTCGGGCTCACCGGCGGTGAGGGCCCCGCTACCGGCCGCAATCAGAAAGGCATCGCCGTGGCCATGGTAGCAGCCCTCAAACTTGATGATTTTGGCGCGGCCGGTGTAGCCCCGCGCCGCCCGGATGGCCGACATGCAGGCCTCCGTACCAGAGTTCACGAGGCGTACTTTATCGACACCGGGCACCATTGTCCGAATCAATTCTGCCATTTCTACCTCGCGGTGCGTAGGCGCGCCGAAGCTGAGCGAGTTGGGCAGGGCGGCGCGTACGGCATCGAGCACCACTTCCGGCGCGTGGCCAAGAATCATCGGCCCCCAGGAATTGATGAAGTCCACATAGCGGTTGCCATCCACGTCGGTGAGCCAGGCCCCGTGGGCGCTCTGCATAAACACCGGCGAGCCGCCCACCGAGCGGAAGGCGCGCACCGGCGAGTTTACACCGCCGGGGATGAGGGTTTTGGCACGTTCGAAAAGGGCAGCGGAAGTAGTGAGGTTGAGCATTAAAGTGATTTTATTGGGTCTGTTCAGAACGGTCATGCTGAGCGCAGCGGAAGCATGACGTTTTATCAATTGCGAATTGTTTTAGCGCATCACCTGATACTCCAGGCCGCTGAGTTTGACGATGGGCACCACCTGATTATCGTGCGAACTGCCAGGGTAGCTTTCGCCTTCAAAAATGGCTCCCGTGGCTTGCGGTGCCCCCGAAAGGTTGGGCTGGAATGCTGGGCCGTACTGAAATAACACGTTGCCGAAATACAACAGCATTTCGAAGCCCTGGTTGGCAAAAACCGACGGCGGCAGGTGCTGGCGCTGCAAATACAGCTGCCGGAATCGCCGGTAGCCCAGCCCCTGCTCGTCGTAATATTTGGGCTGAATGAAGTAGGTGGCGGGGCCGTTGAGCTGGCTTACGTCGAGGCGCGGGTTGTCGAGCCAGGAGCCGGGGGCCAGCACGCCGGGGCGCGTGGCGGCGGGCTGCTGTTGCACCAGCCGCAGCGCGTAGGGACCAATGCGGCGGTTATCGGACACAACCATAACGTGGCTGGCGGCGGCCAGTTCCGGCCCAGCAAAGGCGGCGGCGAGGCTTTCGTCCACATCGGGGTTGAAGCGACGCAGGGCGCTGATTTTGCCGCCCTGCTCCTCAAATGTGGCCTTGTAAGCGGTGGCAAAATCGGCGTCGTCCTTGCTGTCCTCATACAGCACAAGGCCCGGCCGGCCGGCCCCGAAAGTACTGAGGGCGAACTGCGCCGCCACCCGCCCCTGGGTAGCCGAACTGGGCGCAAACAGGTAGTGCCACGGATTATCGAGCACCAAATCGCCGTCTTGCGAGAGGGGGTTGACGCAGATAATCTGATGCTCGCGGGCAAAGCGGCCCAGCAGCTTGGCCCCTGATTTATAGACTGGGCCGATGAGCATATCCATGCCAGCCAGCTCGGGCAGGGCCAGGGTTTGCTTCAGGGTCAGGGTGTCGGCTCCGGTGTCGTAGGCGAAGAGCTGGATGGGGTGGCCGGCCCGCTGGAGGCTGTCCTGGGCCAGGCGCAGGCCAGCGTACAGGTCGGTCACGAACTGGTTTTTGCGTTGGGTCTGCCAGCTGGGGTCGGCCAGTTCGAAGGGCAACAGGACGGCCACATTGTAGCTGGTTTTCTTGACGGAAGCCGGCCGGGGGCGCGGCGTATAGCGGGCGGGGTCGAGGCTAAATTTCGTGATTATCTCGTCGAGCTGGGGGCGGTCGGCATCGGTGTAGGCCCCGCCCGCGATGAGGTGGTCGGCGTAGGTGTGGGCCAGGGTGGCGTCGTCGGGGTAGCGGCGCAGGTTGCGCTGCCAGGTGTTGCGCTCCTTGATACGCGGCAGGTAGGTGGCCTTCATGGCCTCGCGCTCGGCTACCAATCTATCGGCCGGCAGCTGGGTCAGGGCTTTGAGGGCAGTATCGAAATCTTCCTGCTCGAACGAAACCTGCGCTTGAAGAAACAGCGCATCGGGCAGGTTTGGGTACGTCGGGTACTCGGTGCGGAGCAGGTTGAGGAGTTGCTCGGCTTCGGGCCACTGTTTCAGGCGAGCGTTAGCCACGGCGGCCAGGTAGGCGGCATCGGCGGCGCGGGCGAAGCGGGCGGTGGGCTGGGCCAGCGGCTCCAGCTGCGCGAGGGCGGCGGCGTAGTTGCCCTGGTCGAGCTGGGCTTTGCCGCTGCGGTAGCGCACGCTGGCTTCGGCGGGCGGGATGGCGGTGGGCTTGGGTTTGACCGGCTGGGGCTTGGCGGGCTGCGTTTTCGCGGCGGCGGACGGCAGCTTAGCTGGCGGCGCGGCGGCGGGCAACGACTTAGCGACTGGCGGCTTGGCAGCGGGCGCAGGGCTGGCGGGCTGGGGCCGGGCCGGCGTTTGGGCCAGCGCGGGGCTGGTGAGCAGCAGGCTGGCTGCCAACCACCAAAGTGGCCGCCACAGCGAAGAAATGAACGTCATTGAACCAGAAAACACGCTTGCCCCTGTGGTAAGCCGCGCAAAATTAGCCATAAATGCCGGGGGTGGGCACGCAGCCCGCCGGGCGGCGCGTTGTCGTTTGCCAGGAATCGGAACAACCATTGCCCGGCACTTCGGCGTTAACTTTAACCTTATGCAAGCAACCACCCTTTCCAGCCAGCCCTTCACCCGCGCCCGGCTCACGCTGGTGTTCGCGCTGGCCGCGTCCGTGGCCCTGAGCATTCTGCTGGTGGCCGGCCGCGTGCTGATGACGGGCCGTTTCACGTTCCTATTCATGCTCTGGAACCTGTTTCTGGCCGTCGTGCCGTTTGCGCTCAGCACCATGCTGGGCACCGCCAAGGGGCCGTTGCGGGCGCGGATGCTGGTGCCGGTGGGCGCGGCGTGGCTGCTGTTCTTCCCCAACGCGCCCTACATTCTCACCGATTTATTCCACCTCGACACCCGCCCCGGCGTGCCGCTCTGGTACGATTTGGCCCTTATACTAAGCTGCGCCTGGAACGGCCTGATGCTGGCCTACGCCTCGCTATCCGACATGCAGCGGCTGGTGCAGCAACGCCTGGGCTTCGGGGCCGGCTGGGGCTTTGCCACGGTGGCGCTGCTGCTCAGCAGCTTCGGCATTTACTTGGGCCGCTACCTGCGCTTCAATTCCTGGAACGTGCTCACCAACCCACTCGCGCTGTTTTTCGACATTGTGAACCGGATTTTGCACCCGTTTTCCTTCCCCGGAACCTGGGGCGTAACGCTGGTTTTTGGGGTGTTTTTGCTGGTGGGCTACGGCACGGTGCGGCTGATGGGGCAGGCGCAGGGCCGGGAATGAAAAGCCAGCTAACCGAGGGCAGTGGCTCTGGCCCTCACCCAAAAGGCTCAATCAATAGTACATCGTCGTCGTCGGCAGACGGTCCATAGGTAGCCGGAACCGGCACACCCAGCAACCGCAAGTACCCGCCTAATTGCGCGCGATGATGCACCAGATGGTTAAAGCAAAACAGGCGCAGTACCTGCTTTTTGGGTAAGACAAACAACGTGTCGGCCCCGTGCTTCATCGACCACTCCCGGTCAAATTCTTCGTCGGGAGCTTGGGCCAGGGCGGCAGTTGCTTCTCCGAGCAATGCGTCGAAATAGGCAAGCAACTCGGGGACTGACCGGATATCCACTGGCTTAAAATCGAGGAAGTCCAGTTCGTCCTGGTAGAGGCAGGCCCGCCACCAGCCCATAATTTCGGCTACGTGAATGCTGAGTCGGCCCAGGGTTTCTGATTTTTCATGGGGCTTGAACGCGGCGTGCTCAAACGGTACCCGTTCCAGGTGTCTTCTCGTGACAGCGGCTTCGAGGCGTAGCTCTTGCAATAGTTCCAGGTTTCGCGGCATAACGGGTAGTCGGGTTATTAATGGGGGCTGTGATTTGAGAGGCGAATAAGCGGTGCGGCGACTGACGCAGGAATGGGCATATCCTTTCATTGGTCCTGGAACAAGTGCGTGCGCCGTAGCTTCGCGGCGGCTGGCGGCCCCACCCCCGCCGCCCTACCTTCGGAATGACCAAACCCTTACTACTCGGCCTGCTGGCCCTCCTCCCCGGCCTCGCCCTGGCCCAACGTCACACGCCCAAGCCCGCGCCGCCCAAAGCGGCCGGCCCATATTTCCAGCAGGAAGTCAACTATTCCATCGACGTAGCGCTCGATGACAAGACCAACTTCCTCACCGGGCGCGAGGAATTGACTTATACCAACCACTCGCCGGAGGCCCTCACCTTCATCTGGTTTCACCTGTGGCCGAATGCTTACCGGGATAATTCGACGGCTTTTGCGAAGCAGCAATTGCGCGATGGCAAGCGCCGGTTTGAGTTTGCCAAAGCGGAGGACCGGGGCTTTATTGATGGGCTCGATTTCAAGGTAAACGGCCAGCCGGCCAAGCTGGAATTCGACTCTAAAAACGCCGACATTGCCAAGCTGGTGCTGCCGCAGCCGCTGGCGGCGGGGGCCACGGCCAGCATCAGCACGCCGTTTCGGGTGAAGATTCCGGCTTCGTTTTCGCGGTTTGGGCACGTCGGGCAGAGCTACCAGATTACGCAGTGGTACCCCAAGCCGGCGGTGCTGGACCGGCGCGGCTGGCACCCCATCCCCTACCTCGACCAGGGCGAGTTCTACTCCGAATACGGCGCGTTCGACGTCACCATCACCCTGCCCACCAACTACACCGTGGGCGCTACCGGCGAGCTGCAAAACCCCGACGAGCGCGCGCGCATGGATGCCCTGGCCGCCACCGCCGCCAGCAAAAAAACCGCCCAGGATTTCGGCACCGACCTGAAATTCCCGACCTCTGATGCCACCACCAAAACCCTGCGCTACAAGCAGGACCGCATCCACGACTTCGCCTGGTTTGCCGACAAGCGCTTCAACGTGCTGAAAAGCGGCGTCACGCTGGCCTCGGGCCGCACCGTCACGTCGTGGGTGCTCTTCACCAATAAGGAGGCCACGAAGTGGATAAAGGGCCTCCAGGACGTGAACGATGCCCTCACCTACTACTCGCGCTGGGTGGGCGAGTATCCCTATTCGGCCGCTACGGCCGTGGATGGCGCGCTGAGCGCGGGCTCCGGCATGGAATATCCGATGGTGACCGTGACCCAGCCCGAGGCCATCGTGCATGAGGTGGGGCACAACTGGTTCTACGGCATCCTGGGCTCCAATGAGCGGGATTTTCCGTGGATGGACGAAGGCGTGAACACCTACGTGGAAGGCCGCGTGAGCGAGCTGGATACCGTGAAGCCCGGCGGTTTCATGGGCTTTGCCCAAAGTCCGCGCATTGCCCGCACTTTCGGCCTGGAAAAGCTGCCACGCGCCGCCTTCGACCAACTGCCCTACCAGGCCGAGGCCAGCCGGGGACTCGACCAGCCGGTGCAGGGCCTCACCTCCGCCGATTATACGATGCTGAACTACGGCATCATCGTGTACCAAAAAACGGGCTCGCTCTTGAAATACCTGGCCGGCTACCTCGGGCAGGCGAAGTTCGATGCGGCCATGCACCTCTACTACGAGCGGTGGCAGTTTAAGCACCCTTACCCCGAGGACATGCAGGCCGTGTTTGAGGAAAGCACGGGCCAGAAGCTGGGCTGGTTCTTCCAAGGCATGATGACCAACACGCAGCATTATGATGCCGATTTGCAGACCCTGGCCACCTTCAACGATGTAGTGAAGGTGCTGGTCCGCACCGATTCGCCCACGCCCTGGGCCGTGCCGGTGTCGTCCGTGGATGCCAGCGGCCGGGTGCTGGAAACCCTTTGGACCGCGCCCTTCGGCAACACCGACCCCAACGCCGAAGAGGAAGCCACCAGCCAGCTCAACTTCAAGCGGGCCAATGTGGCCGCCCTGGTGGTGGATGCCAACTACGTCAGCCCCGAGCTCAACCGCCGCAACGACCGCCTAACCGTGGCCGACCATCCTTCCCGCTTCACGCCCATCCGCCTGCGCCCGCTGGCCAGCGTGGAGCGCTGGGATAAGGCCACCATCAGCTGGCTGCCGGTGCTGGGGGCCAATACGTCCGATAAATTCATGCTCGGCGCGGCGTTCTACAACAGCCCGCTGGCACCCAAGCGCCTGCAATACCTGGCCATGCCCATGTACAGCTTCAGCCGGAATGAGCTGAACGGCGTCGGCCAAATTCAGCTGAATGTGCTGCCGCAGCATTTCTCGCGGCAGGCTACCATTGCCTTCGGCGTGCAGCGCTTCGAGCGCTACGTGAAATACGAGCCCAGCGTGAGCCTGGTGTGGCCCCACGCGCCGGGCGCGGCCCCGCAGCAGCGCCTCACCCTGGCCAATACCATCGTGGCCGACGAGGACCGCGACCGCACCGGCGTATTCCAGGCCGTGACTTACGTCGTGGGCCACGCCAACGGCCTGCAAGGCTGGAGCGCTGGCATGGATTTGAACCGCATGATTGCCAGCGGTGCCGACGATGCCAACAACCGCCAGGCCCTGCTGCTGCGGGCCAGCGCCAGCTACTTCCGCTTCTACTCGCAGAAAAAACGAGTACAGGTGCGCCTGTTCGGCGGCCGGTTCTTGCAGCAGCCCACCAACCCGGAGTTCGTGCTCGGCCTGAGCGGCAGCCCCGACTACCGCCGCCAAACCGCCTTCCTCGACCGCCAGCAGACTTCGCACAGCGTCACGGCCCAGCTCCACCAGACCGATGACCGCGACGGTGCCTTCAAAGGTTTCCTGCCCGTGGCCGATACCAAATGGCTCAGCACCCTCAACCTGCAAGCCGATTTGCCGGTCACGCGCCTCGCCGTATTTGCCGATTTCGGGGCCACCCACGACTACTTCCGTCCCAGCGAATCGACTTCCCGCGCCGCCCAGCGCCTTTACTACGATGCCGGCCTGGTGGTGCCCGTGCTGCGCGACATCCTGAACTTCTACCTGCCCGTGGCCGGCTCGCAATACGCCAACGGCTTCCCCAGCAGCCGCCAGGATTTCACCGACCGCATCCGCTTCGTGTTGAATCTCAACACGCTCAACCCCTTCCGGCAGCTCGATGAGCAACTGGCGCGGTAGCGACGCGGGCAGTGGCGAATTAGCGCGACTCAACTCCGTATTACCACCGCTGGTAACGCCTGTTTTAAGACTAATGTTGCCGTTACCAACGTTGGTAAGGCTTGCTTTAAGACCAAAGATGCCGTTACCATCGATGGTAAGGCTTACTTTAAAGCCAAAAGGGCATTACCAACGTTGGTAGGGCTTGCTTTAAGGCCAAAGGTGCTGTTACCAACGCTGGTAGGACCATCATTTGATTCTCTTTCGGTTAGCCCGGCTGGCTTGCTACCATGCAGCCGGGTCTTTTCTCTCATTATGCCTACGCCTCCCATGTTCTGGCCGCGCCTGCTCTCGCAGCGCCGTTTCCCCGACCAGCAGCTGCCGCCCGCCAGCGCCGCCCCCGTGCGCGGGGCCTTCGTGCAGGACTACGACCGCGTGGTGTTCAGTTCCGCCTTCCGGCGCTTGCAGCGCAAAACCCAGGTGATGCCCCTGCCCGAAACCGATTTCGTGCATACCCGCCTCACCCACTCGCTCGAAACCGCCGTGGTGGGCCGCTCGCTGGGCCGCCTCGCCGCCCGCCATCTGCTGGAAAATGATGCCGAATTAGCCGCGCAACTGCCCAACCTCGACCAAGACTGCGGCGACATCGTGGCCGCTGCCTGCCTGGCCCACGACATCGGCAACCCGCCCTTCGGCCACTCCGGCGAGGACGCCATCAGCAGCTACTTCCTCAGCCCCGCCGCCGCGCCTTACCTGGCGCAGCTAAACGCCGCCGAAGTGGCCGATTTGCAGCATTTCGAGGGTAACGCGGCCGGTTTCCGCATCCTCACGCACACCTACGCGGCGCACAGCACCGGCACCGCCGGCCTGGGCCTGACGTATGCCACGCTGGGCGCGTTCACCAAATACCCCAAGCCAAGCCTGGTGCCGGACGAGGCCAAAACCGGCGGCGTTTCCGAAAAGAAATACGGCCATTTCCAAACCGAAAGCGCCCGTTTTCAGCACGTCGCCGCCGAGCTGGGCCTGCTGGCCAAAGACGCCGGAGCCGGCTTCTACCACCGCCACCCGCTGGCCTTCCTCGTCGAAGCCGCCGACGACCTTTGCTACCGCATCATTGACTTCGAGGACGGTCTCAAGCTGGGCCTCATCGCGCCCGAAACCGGCCTGCCGCTGCTCAAAAAGATGCTCAACGACGCAGCCGGCCGCGTCGGCAGTGTGCAGTGGCACGACTGGCGGGAGGAATTGGGCTACGTCCGCGCCCGCCTCATTGGCAAGCTGGTCACGGAACTGGCGGCGCTGTTTGCCCACCACGCCCCCGCCATCCTGCGCGGCGAATACGACCAGTCCCTCATCAAAGAGCTTAGCTGCTGGGCCGATTTGCAGGAAGTGCAGCGCCTGAGCATCAACCAGCTCTACCGCAGCCGCCCGGTCCTCGAAATTGAAGCCGCCGGCTTCGAAGTCCTCGGCGGCCTGCTCGATGCCTTCCTCTGCGCCGTGTTCGACCACAGCCAGGGCCACCGCAGCCGCAAGCTACTCCTGCTGCTCCCCGAGCAGTTCCGCGCCGAAGGCCACCAAGCGGGCGTGTCAGCTTATGAAAAAATTCTCCTGCTCACCGATTTCGTGGCCGGTATGACCGACCAGAACGCGCTGAGCTTGTATAAGACGATTAAGGGGATTGAGTTGCCGAAAGGGTTCTAAAACATCACTTCATCGGCGGGTCCATCGGGTGCTGGGCCAGAAACACGAATATCAGAATAAATCCCAAGCCCAAGAATAACCCGCCACTGAATAGTAGCGCGCCAGTCCAAAGCGCTATTCAAACACCCCAGGTTTTCGTTTGCGTTTTAATAAAACGGTGCGCGAACCAGATACAGACAATAAATGCTGCGAAGGCAACAACTGGAATCAAGTAGTATTGCGGCCCTATTGACATTGCTTTTTTAATGCATCAAAAGCCGCTTCAGTAACCCGAAGCGGCTTTTTGATGCTCTACTATTTTGAGGCTTAATTTTTCAGAGAATCTATTTCTCCCCCTCATGCACCGCCACCAGATTCTCCAGTAGCGCCTCCAGCAGCTTGCGCCCCTTCCAGACCGATTTCAGCCTGGCCTGAATCTGCTCCGCCGTCTGCACGAATTCCTGCTCTTCAGCCTGCGCGTGGTTTTCATCAGCCATGAGCTGCTCCACCATCGCCACCGTCATTTCAGGGTGAAACTGGAGGCCAATCACCCCATCGCCCCACACGAAACCCTGCGTCGCCGTGGCCGCCGACATGCCCACCCGCATGGCCCCCGGCGGCACCGTAAACGTGTCCAGATGCCAGTGCAGCACGGCCGCCTTCTCGGGCCACCCGCGAAGCAGCGGGTGCTCCAGCGACTTCACCGAAAACCGCACCGTCCAGAAGCCTATTTCCGGCGCGTGGTTGGGCCGCACCTCGCCGCCCAGCGCCTCGGCCACCAACTGCGCGCCCAGGCAAATGGCCAGCGTAATCGTGCCCGCCCGCAGCGCCTCGCGGATAAACGCCTTTTCGTCGCGCAGCCACGGCAGGCTTTCCTCGTCGTGTACGCTCATGGCCCCGCCCAAAATCAGCAGGCCATCAAAATCCGCCAAAGCCGGAAACTGCGGGTTAAGCTCAAACAACTTGGTGAACGTGAGCGAATGGCCGTGCGCGGCCAGCCAGTCGGCGGCGTGGCCGGGACCTTCAGCAGGCATATGTTGGAGGCAGTGGAAGCGCATATGCTTGTCTGATTAGGGAGTAAAAGAAGCACGTCATGCTGAGCTTGCCGAAGCATCTCTACCGCGAGAGTAATCCTTTCAATTGGGTTGCATTGCGCAGTAGAGATTCTTCGGCAAGCTCAGCATGACGTTCTATTATTCGGCTACCTTCCTCCTACTCCCACTCAATCGTCGCCGGCGGCTTACTCGAAATATCGTACACCACGCGATTGATGCCCCGCACCTGGTTGATGATTTTATTGCTCACCTCGGCCAGGAAATCGTAGGGCAGGTGCGCCCAGTCGGCGGTCATGCCGTCTACGCTGGTCACGGCGCGCAAGGCCACTACCCGCTCGTAGGTGCGCTCGTCGCCCATCACACCCACGCTTTGCACGGGCAGTAGCATGGCACCCGCCTGCCATACATGTTCGTAGAGGCCGTGCTGCTTCAGCAGGTTGATGAACACGCCATCGGCACGCTGGAGCAGGTCCACTTTCTCGGGCGTGATGTCGCCGAGGATGCGGATGCCCAGGCCGGGGCCGGGGAACGGGTGGCGGTTCAGGATTTCGGCGGGAAGCTCCAGCGCCGCGCCTACTTCACGCACCTCATCCTTGAAGAGCATGCGCAGTGGCTCCACAATTTTCAGGTTCATCTTCTCGGGCAGGCCGCCCACGTTGTGGTGGCTTTTGATGGTGACGGACGAACCGTGAACCGACACCGACTCGATTACATCGGGATAAATAGTACCCTGGGCCAGCCAGCGGGCACCCTCCACCTTCTGCGCCTCGCGGTCAAACACCTCAATAAAGGTGCGGCCGATGGCCTTGCGCTTACCTTCCGGGTCGCTGATGCCGGCCAGCGCGGCGTAGAACTCCGGCGCGGCGTTCACGCCGGTCACGTTCAGGCCGAGGCCTTCGTAGGCTTTCAGCACCGTGGCAAACTCGTCCTGCCGCAGCAGGCCGTTATCCACGAAAATGCCGTGCAGGCGCGGGCCAATAGCGCGGTGCAGCAGTAGCGCCGCCACACTACTATCCACGCCACCCGAGAGGCCGAGAATCACTTGGTCGTCGGGGCCAATGGTGTTTTGCAGCGCGGTCACGGCCGAATCCACGAAGTGGTCGGGAGTCCAGCTTTGGGCACACTCGCAGATATCCACCACGAAATTGCGCAGCAGTTGCTTGCCCTCGGTGGAGTGCGTCACCTCGGGGTGAAACTGGATGCCGTACGTCTGCTGGCCTTCGATTTTGAAAGCGGCCACCGCCACTTCCGGCGTGCTGGCAATGATGTCATAGCCCGGCGGCAGGCGCTGTATGGTGTCGCCGTGCGACATCCAGACCTGCGATTCCAGGTGCATATCGGCCAGCAGCGGCGAGGCCACATCGAGCGACGACAGGCGCGCCCGGCCATACTCCCGAATGGTGGCCGGCGTCACTTCGCCCCCGCCCTGCTGGGCCAGCAGCTGCGCGCCGTAGCACACGCCCAGCACCGGCACCTGGCCCAGGATGTGGCTCAGGTCAGGGTTGGGCGAGTCCGCATCGCGCACCGAGCACGGCGAGCCGGAAAGAACAACGCCCCGAATATCATCACTTAGGACGAGGTTCGGGGCGTGGGTGTAGGGGTGAATTTCGCAGAACACGTGCAATTCGCGGATGCGCCGGGCTATCAATTGCGTGTACTGCGAGCCGAAATCAAGGATGATGAGTCGTTCCATGGTGCAAAGGTAGGGAGCAGATAGAACGATAAAACTCCCCTCCTTAAAAAAGGAGGGGGTGCTGCCGCCCTGCGGCAGCTGGGGTGGTTGGACCCGTTGAACGATGGCTGAGCGATAACCCGCAGCCGTTTTTTAATAATTTTCAAAGGCTCATACGTCAGTCGTTCAACGGGTCCAACCACCCCAGCTGCCGCAGGGCGGCAGCGTCCCCTCCTTTTTTAAGGAGGGGAGTTGTCGTGCAGCCGCTTTCCTGACTATCTTTGCAACGGCAAGTCAGAACGACCAGCTCCCGCTGAACTCCCCCAGGACCGGAAGGTAGCAAGGGTAGGTGGTTGTAGCGGTGCGATTTTGGCTTGCTTTTTTTTGCCCTTTCCGGTCGGCCCCGATGCTGCTCTGTTCCGCAATTTTGGCGGGCGAATGAGTAGCTTTGGGGCCGACTTTTTTACTCCCCAAACGCATGAAATTCTTCATTGACACCGCCAATCTGGCCGAAATCCGCGAAGCCGTGGAGCTGGGCGTCCTCGACGGCGTGACCACCAACCCGTCACTGATGGCCAAGGAAGGCATTCGCGGCATCGACAACGTGATGGCCCACTACCGCCAAATCTGCGAGCTGGTGGACGGCGACGTGTCGGCCGAAGTCATTGCCACCGATTTCGACGGCATCATCCGCGAGGGCGAGGAACTGGCCGAGCTGCATCCCAACATCGTGGTGAAAGTGCCCATGATTAAGGACGGTGTGAAGGCCATTAAGTACTTCTCAGACAAAGGCATCAAGACCAACTGCACCCTGATTTTCACCGCCGGCCAAGCCCTGCTGGCCGCCAAAGCGGGTGCTACTTACGTGTCACCCTTCGTAGGCCGCTTGGACGATATCGGCCACGATGGCTTGCAGTTGGTGGAGCAGATTGTACAGATTTTCAGCAACTACGGCTACCCCACCGAAGTGTTGGCCGCCTCGGTGCGTCACGTTCCGCACCTCATTCAGTGCGCCGAAATTGGAGCCGACGTGGTAACCTGCCCGCTCAGTGTCATCATGGCGTTGCTAAACCATCCGCTCACGGAAAAGGGCCTGGTCACGTTCCTGGCCGACCACAAGCGCGTTAATTCTTAACGCTTAATTATGAGTTATAAATTATGAATTAGAAGTTTATACATCACTAGGCTGATGCGCTAACACCCCAATTCATAATTCATAATTCAAAACTCATAATTCCCGCCATGTACATCATCAAAGTAAAAGGCAAGGCCAAAATTCCCGACTACATTCAGCTGCGGGACGAAGCCTTTGTGCTCATTGCCTATTTCCGGGCCGACCGGCCGCTGAAGGACCTGCACCGCTACGGCCTCGAAGGCAAGGAAACGGAGCTGGCTGCTGTGATTTCGGGGCTGGAGTTTGGCAAATTGCGGCCTTTGAATTTGTAACCGTATGACCGAGAACGTTATTGAGCTGCACGATGCCACGATAATGCAGGAGCAGCAGGCCGTGTTGCAGGGCGTGAGTTTTGCGCTCGAAAAAAGCGCGTTTGCCTACCTCGTGGGCCGCACCGGTTCGGGCAAGTCCTCGCTGCTAAAAACGTTGTATGCCGACCTGCCGCTGCAGAGCGGTATGGGCACCGTGGCGGGCTTTTCGCTGCCGAAGCTGCCGGCCAGCAAGGTGCCGTACCTGCGCCGCAAGCTGGGCATCGTGTTTCAGGATTTCCAGCTGCTGAGCGACCGCACGGTGGCCGAAAACCTAATGTTCGTGCTCAACGCCACGGGCTGGAAGGGCAAGTCGCAGAAGCAGCAGCGCATTTCGGATGTGCTGGTGCGCGTGGGTCTGAGCGGGGCCGCCAACCGCATGCCGCACCGCCTATCGGGCGGTGAGCAGCAGCGCGTAGTCATTGCCCGCGCCATGCTCAATGAGCCGGTTTTGCTGCTGGCCGATGAGCCCACCGGCAACCTCGACCCCGACGTATCGGCTAGCATCATGCAGCTATTTGGCGAGATTAATAACGCCGGCACGGCTATTCTGATGGCGACGCACAATTTTCAGCTGATTGAGCAATACCCGCACCGCGTACTGACGTGCAAGGACGGCGAGCTGCTGGATTCGACCCGCCGCATTAGCTGATAAATTTCCGTCGTCAGGCCCTATTATTTCAGCGATGGCAGCAGCCGGTTTATCCGTTTTAATTCCGGTTTATAATCGTGCCGTTGGGGAGTTAATAAATTCGCTGCTCGCGCAGCTTACCGCCTGGCCCGGACCGGTAGAAATCCTGCTGCTCGACGATTTTTCCGGAGAGAAATTTCGCCGGCTGAACCGGCCGCTGGGCCGTTTGGCCAATGTGAGCTACCGCGAGCTGCCACAGAATGTGGGTCGCGCCGCCATCCGCAACCAACTGGCCACCGCCGCGCAGCACGAGTGGCTTCTGCTGCTGGACAACGACAGCCTGCTGCCCGACGCCCGATTTCTAGCCCGCTACGCCGCTGCCCGCCACCGGGCAGCCGTACTCATCGGCGGCACCTGTTACGAGGCCAAGCCGCCCGCCGACCCGGCATTGTACCTGCGCTGGCACTACGGCCAGGCCCGCGAAGCGCGGCCCGCCGCCGTGCGCCAGGCCGCGCCTTACGGCCAGCTCACCATCAACAATGCGCTGATTCGGGCCGACATTTTCCGGCAGTTTCCGCTCGATGAGCGCCTGACCGGCTACGGCCACGAGGACACCAAATTCGGGGTGGAGCTGGCAGCGGCGCAAGTCGCCATCCTGCACCTCGATAACCCCGTGCTGCACGATGGCCTGGAGCCGGCGGCCGTGTTCCTGCACAAAAGTGAGCAAGCCGTGTGCAACCTGGCCCAGGTGTACCGTCAGGACGGGTTGGGGACCGATTCGCGTCTGCTGCAACTGGCCCTGCGCCTGCACCGGCTGGGGCTGGCCCCGGCGGCCCGCGTCACGCTGGGCGCGGCGGTGCCGGCGGTGCGGCGGCAGCTACTTTCGGCCGCGCCGCGCCTGGCGCTGCTCGATTTACTGAAACTCTTCTGGCTGCTGCGGGAGCTGGCCTGAGTTTGGTCGGTATCTTTGGCGGCCTTCTTTTCCCGGTCTTATTTTGATTCTTCCCGCCCCGCCCTCCCCTATTCATCTGCTCGATTTGGCGGCTGAGCACGCGGCCCTGCAACCGGCTCTGAACGAAGCCATACGGGAGGTGCTGGATACGGCGGCTTTCATCCAAGGGCCGGCCGTGGGCCAGTTTGCGGCCGAGCTGGGCGAGTACCTGGGCGGCGCGCACATCATCCCCTGCGCCAACGGCACCGACGCCCTCACCCTGGCCCTGATGAGCCTGACGCTGCCGGCCGGAGCCGAGATTATCATTCCCGCCTTCACCTACGTGGCCACGCTGGAAGCCGCCGCCCTGCTGGGCCTGAAGCCGGTGCTGGTCGATGTCCGGCCCGATACGTTCAACATCGACCCGGCGGCAGTGGAAGCGGCTATTACGCCACGTACCGGAGCCATCATGGCCGTGCATTTATTCGGGCAATGCGCCGATTTGCAGGCGCTGCGTACGATTGCCACCCGCCACGGCGTGTCCCTGATTGAGGATAATGCCCAGGCCATCGGGGCCACATTTCAATTTAAGGACGGTGAAACAGCCTTTGCCGGCGCGGTGGGCGACATCGGCACCACGTCCTTTTTCCCCTCCAAAAACCTCGGTGGCCTCGGCGATGGCGGCGCGCTCCTCACCCGCGACGCCGCCCGCGCTGCCCTGCTTCACCAGCTGGCCAACCACGGCCAGAGCCGCAAATACCACCACCAGCGCATTGGCCTCAACTCCCGCCTCGACACCCTGCAAGCCGCCTTGCTGCGAGTGAAGCTCCGGCAGCTGCCCGCCAACACTGCCGCCCGCCAGGCCGTGGCCGCCCGCTACGATGCCGCCCTGGCCGCTGTCCCCGGCCTCGTCATCCCGGCCCGGGACCGGCGCAGCAGCCACGTTTTTCACCAGTACACCATTCAGGTGGCGGAGGCCGGCCGGCGCGATGCGCTGCAATTGTTTCTCAACAAGTGCGGGGTGCCAACCATGATTTACTACCCGCTGCCGGTGCATGCGCAGCCGGCTTATGCCTACCTGGGCTACCGGGCGGGGCAGTTTCCGGTGGCCGAGCGGCTGAGTGGGGCGGTGCTCTCGCTGCCCATTCATCCGCTGCTGACGGGGGAGCAGCAAGAATATATCATTGGGCGCGTTGGGTCCTTCTTTGGAAATTAATTCGGTTTTGTGAGTAACGCTACCCCTGAAGTTCGTTTTGCCATTTGCGGCGTGGGCCACATTGGCCGCCGCCACGCGGCGCTGGTTTCGCGCCACGAGGGTGCCGCGCTGGCAGCTTTGATTGACGTGCGCGCCGACCTTCAGCCCGGCCTCGCAGCCGAGTTTGCGGGCGTGCCCTTCTTCGCTTCGCTGGAAGAATACCTGCAATCCGGCCCGGCGGCCGACGTGCTCACCGTGGCCACGCCCAACGGCCTGCACGCCCCGCAAGCGGTGGCCGGCCTGCGCCACGGCCTGCACGTCGTCATCGAAAAACCCATTGCCCTGCACAAGGCCGATGCCGAAACCATTGTGCATACGGCGCTGCAAACGGGCAAGCTGGTGTTTGGCGTGATGCAAAACCGCTACTCGCCCCCCGCCGCTTGGCTGAAACAGGTGTACGACGAGGGCCGCCTGGGCCAGGTGTTTCTGGTGCAGCTGAACTGCTTCTGGAACCGCGATGCGCGCTACTACAAGCCCGGCGGCTGGAAGGGCACCCAGGCCCTGGATGGCGGCACCCTCTTCACCCAGTTCAGCCATTTCGTCGATTTACTGTACTGGGTGTTTGGCGATATTACCAACATTTCGGCCCGCTTCCGCGACTTCACGCACGAGGGCCTGACCGAGTTTGAGGACAGCGGCCTCGTCACGTTCGACCTGTTGCGCGGCGGCAGTGGTACGCTCAGCTACAGCACTGCCGTGTGGGACCGCAACCTCGAAAGCTCCCTCACGGTAGTAGCCGAGCGCGGCAGCCTGCGCATCGCGGGCCAGTACATGGACAAGGTGGAATACTGCCACCTCGAAAACTACCAGCTGCCCGCGCTGCCCCCCACCAGCCCCGCCAACGACTACGGCCCCTTCCAAGGCTCGGCCGCCAACCACGTCCAGGTAATCGAAAACGTGGTGGACACCGTGCAACGCCGCAGCTTCGCCACCACCAACGCGCTGGAAGGCCTGAAAGTGGTAGAGATAATTGAGCGGATTTACGCCCTGCGGTAGCTCTCCGCACCGTTCATTTTCCGTAACTTAGCCATATGCTACACGCCACTATCCTACCGCTGCTACCGCTTTTGCAGGCACTGTGCCACCGCTTGCGGGTGCAGCAGCTGTACTTGTTTGGGTCAGCCGTGACGGCGCATTTTAATGCCGCACGGAGCGACGTGGACGCATTAGTTATCCTATTGCCCATGGCCCCGCTGGAACAAGGCGAAACCTTGCTCACTCTCTGAGCAGAGTTGGAAACCCTCTTGCAGCAGCGGGTAGATTTACTCACGCCGGATTCCTTGCAAAACCCGTTTCTTAAAACCGAAATCGAACGCACCAAACAATTAATTTATGACGCCGCAATGACATAAACACCTGTTTGATATCCAGCGGGCCATTGAATTAAAATGGAAATACGCTTTTTTGCTCTCGCTTATTTCATTTATAACTTTTGACAAATGGTGGTATGCGTTAGTAGTTGATGGCACTGGCGAGTTTTTTTACGGGTTCCCATTGCCTTATACTTGCAAAATATTCCACACTTCAATGTCTGAGCAATTTTTCTTGATTGAATTTCTAATTGATTTTGCAGTATACTTTTCATTCTGGGTGGCATTCGTTCTTGTAATCAGCCGATTAAATCTGAATTTCAATGAAACAATTCAGAAAATCGCGCTTACAGTCATTTTAATACCAACAATTATTATATCAGGAATATCTATGCTATTCATACTAAATCCTGACAATTTATTTTATTTAAAAAGACCATTTGGTATAGAAGTTATGGAATCGGGATATAAGTTTATTTGGAACACGTTGGCTCGTCCAGATTATTTCAAATACCATCCTGAACGGAAGCCTCGGAATTAATTATGCTATTGGAGGGCAACGCACACTGCACCGGCCGCCCTCCACCAAAAAGCGCCGGGGCCTCCCAGCCCCGGCGCTTCGTCAGCTACTAAGAGTTATGCTTTGGCCACGGGCGGCACGGCAGATTCACACCACGGCCCCGCTCCAGCAAAACTCGTTGTTGGGCAGGGCGTACCACACGGCGTTTTCGTTCACGCGCTCGCCCTGCACCGTGCGCAGGAAGGGCAGCTTGGTGCCGGCCGGAATGAGCCGGGCGGGTGCCCGCCGGAACGGCTCACCCCGCCGCACATTGATGGCCGTGCGCGCCGTGACGGTGCCCGTCACTTCGGCCAGCGGGGCGGGCGGGGTGACAGTTTCCCCGGTGTAGCGGGCGTAGGCGGCGGGCACGTCCAGCAGCAGTTGGGCGTAGGAGCGGTGGCTGCGGGCGAGGCCCGATTTGGGGTCGGTTTTGCGGGCGGGGTCGAGGATGTGGTGGCCCACGATGTCACGGGCCGGGTCGAGCTTGAATTTCCAGCAGGCGTAGGCCAGCACCCACACGTAGCGCCGGTAGGCTTCGTCGGCGTTGATGTTTGGCCCGAAGCAGTATTCCACGCCAATGGCCGCATCATTGGCATTGCAGCCGTAGCGGCGGTTGTCTTCGCTGACGCTGTAGAGGACGTGCCAGGCCTTTTCGGGCGGGCCGGTGAGGGCGGGCACGCACTCCAGAATCTGGCGGTCATCGACAAACAGGTGCGCCGAGGCACTGACGGCATTGCGCGAGCCTTGGTAGTAGCTAACGTTGCCGGCCGCCGTCGAGCCGCTATTGCCGGTGTCGTGTACCACCAGAAACCGCACTTTCTGGCGCATGAGCAGGCCCGCCCGGCGCTTGCTGGGGGCCGTGAGGTAGCGGGCCAGAATGGGATATTCGAGGTCGGGAAACAAACGCATGGCAAGGAAATCAAAAAGGAAATCAGCCGGGAATCTGGTTCGGATTTTCGGTCGGGTCCAAGGTGTCGGGGTCGTTGGCGGGCGCATCCGGCCCCATGTCCTCCTCGGCCCGGAACTGCACGGCTCCGGTCACCGGGTCGGCCGATGACTCGGCGGGAGTTTCGCCGGCCATTCCGGCATCCGGCGCGGCGGCGGCTCCGTCCGTGTTCACCGTCACCACCACGGCGGGGGCGGCAGCCATTCCGGCGTCTTTGGCCAGCGGGCCAAACGTTGTAGCTGCCGCCGTTGTCAACTGATTGTCCGGCGTCTTGTTTTCCTGCGATTTCAGGCCCAGATACGTGGCGCTGCTGATGCCCAGAAGCAGGATTTCGTTCTCGTTCCACTCGGGTAGGGCCACGGTTTTGTACACGGTGCGAATGAACAGGTAGCCCAGCAGCAGCGTGAAGGCCACCTGTTGCAGGCGGTGGATGCTCACGCCCTGGTCGTCGGTCAGCATATCGAGCCACCAGCCGCGGCTGGGCGGGGGCGGCGGGGCCAGCGCACTGGTGGCGGGCTGGCCCAGCAGGCCGCCGAGCCCGGCCGTGCCCGCGCTGATGCCCAGCAACTCCAGCGTGGTGGTGGAAATATTCGTCATCTGGCCCGTCACGCAGTAGATGAGCAGGTAGGAGCCCAGCACCAGAAAGGTCCACCACGCCAGCTGGCTCTTGGCCAGGCTGAACATGGGCTCCTTGCCCACCGGCGAGTTCCAATTGGGCACCGAGTTGCGCAGCAGCCACGACTTGTGGGCCAGCAGCACAATGGCCAGCGCCAGCAGCGCCACCACCGCCAGGGCCACGGCCAGCGCCACCGGCCGCACCAGCTTCAGCCGGATGGGTTCCTGCGGGTACATGTTGGTAATCACCCGGTCATCGTAGCCCAGCCCAATCTTGGCGGGGTGGGCAAATTCCCACGGCGAGCTGTACACCACGTTCCAGTAGGGGTTGGTGCTTTGGTGCCGGGTGAGGTGGAAAATGATTTTGGTGAGCGTATCCACCGGCGCGGCCACCTGGCCGGAATCGGGCGGGGCAGCGAGCGGCGCATCGGCCGGGGGCAGCGTGTGCATCGACTCGGGCGGCATCCCAATCAGCGGGGCATCGTCGATGTAGAGCACCAGCCGCCGCGCCTGCGCCCGGGCCTTGGCGGGGTCCATCTGGCCCCGTATCAGGCGGGTTTCCTCTTCGTGCAGGTAGTGGGCCAGGCCCGCCACCTCCAGCGTGATGTAGGCGTCCAAGGCGAAGACGGAGTCCTGCCTGGGGTCGGCGGTATTGTAGAGCTTCAGAATGCGCGGCGGGGGGCCGGGGGCCGCCTGCCCGGGCCGGGCGCACAGCGCGAATGCAAGGCTCAGGAAGCCGGCGGCCAGCCACGCGGCGGGCCGCCGTTTCCAGCGAAGGGTAGATTTTATCATGCAGAAAAAATGGCGCGGAATACTGGCTAAATTTTTCTTATTCAGCCACTAAACCCAGTGAAGTGGGGCCGAAATATACACCAATTTTACACCGATGGCATTTTTATCCGATAAAATTTCCTCTTGCCCTTAATTACGCTGATACCGAAACTTACTTCTTCGCATCCACGAAGTTCTGGAAGGCGTAGGCCACGCCGATGGTGAGGCCCTGCGAGTATTGCACGCCGGGGTCCTGGTCGTAGTCGTAGAGGACGATGCCGTTGAGGGCCACATTGATGTACTTGCCCACTTTGGCGGTGAGGCTGAGGTCGAGACGGTGGTCGATTTCCTGGAAATTCAGGTGCTCGTAGTTGGCAAATAGGACATAGCGGGCCTTGAGGTTGACGTTGGGGCTGATGTTGCGGTCGTATTCGGCCAGCACCTGCGCGGCCAGCACCTCGAAGCGGGTGCTGTGGCCGGGGTTCACGCCGTAGGGCTTGTCGCCGAGGGCAGCCACGAAGCGTTCGACGCGGTTGACCACCGTGAGGCGCGGGGCGAAGGGCGCGAGGCGCACATGGAAGTAGGTAGTGGGATGGTACTCGAAGCCATAAGCGGCCGTGATGAAGGCCGGCGCGAAGGAATCGGAGGTGAGCTGGGCGCGGTCGTAGCCGGCGGAGTCGACGTCGTATTTATAGCCGGGGGCAAATTGCGAGAGCAGGTTCAGCGACAGAAACATATCCCAGCGCTCATTGAGGGCGCGGCCGTATTTGGTATCGAGGTAGAGGCGGTCCTGCCCCTTGCGGTAGCCCAGGCCCGTTGTTTGGGAGAAGGCGAAGAGGAAATCGGCCTCGTTGTCGAAGCTGTGGATGCCGCTTTTGCGGTTGGCCTTGGCATTGAACAGGGCGTTAAAACCGACGGTATTGGCACCGCCGCCGCGCCAGTTGGTGCTCAGGATGGCTTCGTTGAGGCCAAGTCCGGTTTTGATGGACTTGTGCCAGAGCGGGTCGGGCGTGGCAGATGGGGCAGCTGCCGGAATGACGGCCGGCGTGGTCTGGGCTACGGCGGTGGGCACGGCCAGCGCCAAGGCGGCCAGGGTCAGGAGGAAACGTTGGTTCATGGCAGGAGCGGATTGGTTGAGCGTGTAAATATCGGCGGCGTAGCGGGCTCACGCAGCCTCAGCCCGCAAGCTCGGCATTACGGATACTATTCTATTTGTCTATATTTATAACGCAAGACTGGTTAAGAATATAAAGCTGCCGGGAGCCGCTGCCGGGCGCATTGTTATTTCATCCTTTTAGCCGAAGCGCATGAGCTTGTATCAACTCATTTATCAGAGCCAATCGCTGGTGCCCTTTGAAACCCCAGAACTTGTCGCGCTACTCACGCAGTGCCGCGCCAACAACCTGCGCGACGGCATCACCGGCCTGCTGCTGTACACGCCCGACGGACGATTTCTGCAAGTGCTGGAAGGCTCGCCCGAGGCCGTGCGGCGGCTATACCACCAGTACATCGCCGTCGACCCGCGCCATTTCAGCTGCCGGGTATTGAGCGAAGGCTACTGCCCGCACCGCGCCTTTGCCGACTGGCGCATGGGCTTCCGCGTGGCGCAGCCCTAACACCTGCGCACCCTGCTGGGCTACGTGCCGCCCGATTCGCCCGCCCTGCTCGTGCCGCGCCCCCACACCCGCCCCGAGCTGCTGGAGCTGCTGCGCGATTTCGTGGCCCAGGGTGAGGTAGAACCCTGGCTGGAACACCCCCTCATCTAGCGGGGCGGCTTTCGTGCTACTGCCGGGGCTGGTATCTTTACCCCAATGCCTGCTTCGCCCGCCCCCTACCCAATTGCTGCCCCGGCCACGCCGGGCGCGGCTCCGGTTTCCTTCCTGGCCGCCACCGCCCGCGAGCTGCTGGACCACTACGGCTCCGGTCCGCTCGATGAGCTGTCCGACATCGTGGTCATCGTGCCCACACGCCGCGCCGTGGTGTATTTGAAGAACGAGCTGGCCCTGGCCCTGCCCCTGGGTGAGCCGCTGTGGGCGCCCCGCGTAGCCGCCATGGAAGACTACATGGTGGAGCTGGCCGGCGTGCAGGTAGAGGAGCCCATTGCCCTGCAACTGCTGCTCTTCGACATCCTGAAGGGCATCGACACCGGGCTGGACTTTGACAAGTTCGTGGGCTGGGCCGGGATGCTGCTCAGCGACTTCTCCAACCTCGACCAGAACCTGGCCAACACCCACAAGGTGTTCGAATACCTGAGCGAAGCCAAGGCCCTGGAGCGCTGGGACCTGGCCGCCCTGCCGCCCAAAAGCCAAGCCGCCGCGCACTCCTTCAGCTTCTGGAACCAGCTCGAACGGGTGTACCACGAGTTGAACAAACGGATGCTGGCCAACCACCTCGCCTACCCCGGCCTGGCCTACCGCCGCGCCGTGGAGAAGCTTGAGAAGCAGCTGAAAGACCCAGCCGCGCCCACGCCGGCCCGGCACGTTTTCGTGGGCCTGGGCAATTTATCGGCCTCGGAAGAGAAGTTAATTCAACTGCTGCGCAAGGCCGGCCGCGCCGAAATCCGCTTCGACGGCGACCCGTTTTACCTTGAGGAAGGCTCCCCCAACCGCGCCGGCCAGCACCTGCGCCGCTACTTCAAAGACTGGAAATTACCCCGTGACAACTTCGGCGGCTGGGTCGAATACCTGCGCGGCCAGCCCCACCACATCCGCTACCTCGGCGTGGCCAACCCCAGCATGCAGGGCAAGCTGGCCGGCCAGCTCCTGGCCGAAGCCCGCCAGCGCTACCCCGACGCCACCGTAGCCGTGGTGCTGCCCGACGAGACCCTGCTCCTGCCCGTGCTCCACGGCCTGCCGCCCAACGAAGTGCCCGACTACAACGTGACCATGGGCCTGAGCTTCCAGGCCACGCCGTTGTTCAATCTGGTCGATTTGCTATTCGAAGTCCACCTCACCGGCATCCGCGAGGGCAGCCAGGAAACGGGCTACGGGGTACCACGCTACCACCATTTGGCGGTCACGAAGCTACTCTCGCACCCCTTCCTGCGCCGCTACCAGCACTGGCAAGACCAGCAGGCCGACCAGCCCCAGTACCACGGCATCCTCGACCAGATTTGCCGCGAAATCGTGCGGGTGAATGCCGTGCTGCTGCCCGCCGAAGAGCTGCTAAAAATGGGCGCGCACCACCCGCTCATCGAAGCGCTGTTCAAAACCTGGAACAACTGCGACGACATCATCGCCGCCTGCTACACCGTCATCGACCTGCTGCGCCAGGTGTATTCGGCCGAAATTGCCGACACGGACCGCGAAACCAGCATTGGTGCCGAATATCTGTACCTGTTCTACACCCTCGTCAAGCAGCTCGATTCGGCCTTTGATTGCCGCGAGCAGCGCCTGTCGGTGCGCTCCTTCCGCCGCTTCCTGTATGAGCAGATGGGCCGCACCCGACTGCCCTTCTCCGGTGAGCCACTGGCCGATGTGCAGGTAATGGGCCTACTGGAAACCAGGGCGTTGGATTTCGACCACCTCATCATCCTCAGCTGCAACGAGGGCGTGCTGCCGGCCCCCAAGCGCCAGCAGTCGCTGTTTCCGTACGATGTGCTCACCACCGCCGGCTTGCCCACCTACGCCGATGCGGAGGCCATCACGGCCTACAACTTCTGGCGCCTGCTGCAACGTGCCCAGCGAGTTGATTTGGTGCACGTCCTGCCCGGGGCCGAGGGCATGAAAAGCGGCGAGCGCAGCCGCTTCCTGCTGCAATTGCAGAACGATTTACTGCCCCAAAACCCGCAGCTCACGCTGGAGGATTTAACGGTTTCAGTAGCTGGTCCAGAAGTCGAAGTCGGAGTTAATCCCTACGAAGGCGACCTGGTTCTCGAAAAAGACCCCGAAATGCTGGCCGCCCTGCGGGGCGTGCTGGAGCGCAACATCTCGCCCTCGCGCCTCAACGATTTCATGGCTTGCTCGCTGCGCTTCTACTTCTCGAAAGTGGCCCGTTTCCATGAAAACGACGCGGTAGAAGAAACCCTCGAAGCCAGCAGCTTCGGCACCATGATACACGAGGCGCTGGAAAACCTCATGCTGCCCTTCGAGCAAGCCGCCCGCCAGATTACGGCCGAGGACATTCCCGAACTCATCCGCCAGGCCCCGGCCGAAGTGCAGCGCGCCCTGCGCCAGGAAGCCACCGAAAAGCACGCCCGCGCCGATGAAGGTCTGAATCACGTCTATGGCCAGGTAGCCACCCGCCTAGTGGTGCGCCTGCTCGAAAGCCTGACCGAGCAGCCCGGTCTGCTCCCCATTCGCCTATTTGGGCTGGAAAAAGAGCTGGCCGCCACCGTATTCGTGGACGTACCGGGCCAGTCCGAGCAATTGGCCGTGCGCCTTTTCGGCTTCGCCGACCGCGTGGACGAGCTGCCCGACGGCCGCCTGCGCGTGGTCGACTACAAGTCCGGCCTCGTGAAAAAGAGCGACCTCCAGCTGCGCGGCTACCGCGACAAGCTCAGCCCCACCGAGGCCGTCGACCGCCTGTTGCACGAAGCCAGCAGCAGCGCCGACAAGGTGCGCCAGCTCTGGCTCTACCGCCTCATGCTGGCCCACACCGCCGGGCGCGAAACGGCCGAAACCGCCATCCTTTCGCTCCGCAACATCGACGAAGGCCTGCTCTCCGCCGACCTAAGCTTCCTCACCGAGGGCGGCGAAGATTTCGTGGCCGTTTCCGAGGACTTGGTGCGTAAAATTGCCCTTCGCATCCTCGACCCTACCGAGCCCATCCGCAAAACCGACGACTTCACCAAGTGCGAGTATTGCCCCTACAAAGGCATCTGCGCACGGTAGTTAAACTCAAAGCGCGCCAAAACGAAATACTTTATTTAAATTGAATTATGCTTAATGTGATGGAGCCTAATAATTTTCATGATGGCATTTTGCAGCGTTTGACAGTGGATATCGAAGCCAAACAAACGCTCCTGAAGTTGAAGCAGTGGAATCTACCTGATGATGACCATTACATAATTTCAGAATTAACGTTTGACGAGGTAGAATGGCAGGATTTCGAGGGTTTCAATAGTTTCAATTGCCTATCTGACATTGAAGTAGGAGACAGTTTTGAAGATTTTGCCAGATATAAAAAAGAATACCTAGCTAGGATGCATAATTACTTTTCAGTTGGAACCCTTGAAAGTATAAAAGCTGATAATTCACTCAAGTACTATTATCTAAATTCAACATCTGGACTTGATGGCTTCATCATTTGCAAAAAGCTTTTAATAATTGAAACCCAGTATCAGGCAAATGCCAGCTGATGCTATAAATAACAATCAACTCACCTCATGCAAGACCAGAACACCAAAGACGAATTCATGCAAGCCGCCATCGACGAAGCCCGCCTGGGCCGGTCGCAGGGCGGTATTCCCATAGGCTCCGTGCTCGTGCGCGACGGCAAAATCATCGGCCAGGGCCATAACAAGCGCGTGCAGGAAGACAGCGCCATCAAGCACGGCGAGATGGATTGCCTAACCAACGCCGGCCGCCAGCGCAGCTACCGCGACACCGTCATCTATACCACGCTGATGCCCTGCTACATGTGCGCCGGCACCATCGTACAATTCAAAATCCCCAAGGTGATGGTGGGCGAATCGCGCACCTTCGGCGAATCCCGCGCCTTCCTCGAAAGCCACGGCGTGGAAGTAGTGGATTTAAACCTGCAGGAGTGCGTAGACATGATGAATGAGTTCATCGAAGCGGAGCCCGCCCTCTGGAACGAGGATATCATGGAGGAATAAGACCCCGTCTTTTCAGGCATTAAGAAGCACGTCATGCTGAGCGCAGCCGAAGCATGACGTGCTTCTTCTCGTCCGGCTTCCGGTTTGCAAGCGCTACTTCCGTAGTACCCGCCGCGTGAAATCCGACAGTACCAGCGTGCCGCTGATGCCGGCGCGCTCGGTCAGCAGCATATCCCAATGCTCGGTGCCCTGCCAAAAAACCTGTTTCATGGCCCGAGTAGCATCCGGCGCGTAAGCCGCCATTTTCGCGGCAAAGGCCGCTACCGCAGCATCCAGAGCCGCTACATCCTCCACTACTTCGGCGTACAAACCTTTTTCCTTCGCCCAGGCGGCGGTGCGAAATTCGCCCGCATCCAGCGCCAGCTGCTGAAAGGCCGAAGTACCAATCTTGCGCTCCACCGCCGGCCCCACCACGAAGGGCCCGATGCCCACGGCCAGCTCGCTCAGCTTCACGGCCGCGTGCTGGGTGGCGAAACAGTAGTCGGTAGCGGCGGCCACGCCCACGCCACCACCCACGGCCTTGCCCTGCACCCGCCCGATGATGATTTTAGGCGCGGTGCGGCAGGCGCTAATTACCCGCGCAAAGCCGGAGAAAAATTCCAGGCCCTGCTCTTTGGTTTCGATGGTCAGCAGCTCGTCGAAGCTGGCCCCGGCGCAGAAGGTGCGGTCGCCCTCGCTGCGTAGGATGATGACTTTCGTGGCCTCGTCCTGCCCGGCACGGGTGATGGCCTGGGCCAAATCATTCAGCACGCGGCTGGGCAGGGAGTTGTGCGAAGGGTGAAAAAAGGTGATGGTGGTGATGCCGACGGCATCGGTTTCGGCCAGAACGTGGCCGGCGGTGAGGGTATTGCTCATGGGTGAATTGCATTGAAAAAGAACGGTCATGCAGAGCGCAGCGAAGCATCTTTACCGCAGCAGTAATCCAATCGAAAGGATTAGTGGTGGCGGGCAAGATGCTTCGCTGCGCTCTGCATGACCGTTCTTTTGGATTGATTTTATTCTTGATTCTTTTTCTTCACCATTGTCAAAATGGTAGCCACGGCCACGGTTTCGCTGGTTTCATCGGTTACCGTCACCAGCCAGCGCACAATGCCTTTGGCAATGTCGGTTTCGTCGCGCTTCTCCTGACCAACTTTCTCCTTCACCGTCAGCTTCACGCCGATGGTGGTGCCCGGGTACACCGGCTTGGTGAAACGGCATTCGTCCAAGCCGTAGTTCAGCAGTACCGGGCCTTTGCGCGGGTCCACGAACATGCCGGCCGCTTTCGAAAGCACGTAGTAGCCGTGAGCCACGCGGCCGGTGAAGAGCGTGCCTTCCAACGAAGTTGCATCGACGTGGGCGTAGAAATTATCGCCCGAAATGCCCGCGAAGTTGGCAATGTCGGCCTCGGTCACGGTATGCTTGTGAGTGGTATAGGTTTCGCCGATTTCCAGCTCCTCAAAGTATTTCTGGAACGGATGCTTGTCGTATTCCACCTGCTTCGCGCCGGTCTGGTACACCTCCGTGATGGCCGTAATCATGCTCGGCGAACCTTGCAAGGCCACGCGCTGCATGAAATGCTCTACGCCCCGGATACCGCCCATCTCCTGCCCACCACCGGCCCGCCCAGGGCCACCGTGGATGAGCTGCGGCAGCGGCGAGCCGTGGCCGGTGCTTTCCTTCGCCATCTCGCCGTTAATCACCAAAATACGGCCGTGGTGCGTAGCTGCACCGAGCACGAATTCCTGCGCCGTGCTTGGGTCGTTGGTCGCCAGCGAGCACACCAGCGAGCCTTTGCCCATATTGGCCAGCGTCACGGCTTCGGCGATATCGTGGTAAGGCATCAGCGTCACCACCGGGCCGAAAGCTTCAATTTCGTGGCTGTCGAGGTGCTTGAAGGGCTCTTTGTTCAGTAGCACGATGGGCGAGGTGAAGGCACCTTTGGCGAAATCAGCGCCGCGCTCCTTGCCCAGCAATTCTACGTTATCAAGGTTGCCGTACACGATAGGCGTGTTTTGCGCCAGGTGGCGCACTCGCTCGCGGAAGATGTCGGCCTGCGCCCGGCCGGCCAGCGCCCCCATACGCACGCCGTCGGCCTGCGGGTGGCCCACTATGGTTTGGGCCAGCAGCTTGCCGAGGGCAATCTGCACGTCCTCCAACAGATTTTCGGGCACGATGGCGCGGCGGATGGCCGTGCATTTCTGGCCGCATTTAGCCGTCATCTCCTTGCGAATTTCCTTCACAAACAAGTCGAACTCCGGCGTACCGGGCTTCGCGTCCGGTCCCAGCACGGCGGCGTTCAGCGAGTCGGCCTCCATCGTAAATGGCACGGCTTCTTCAATGATGCGCGGGTGGGCGCGCAGCTTGCGGCCCGTGGCGGCCGAGCCGGTAAACGTCACTACGTCCTGGTAGGTGACGTGGTCGAGCAAGCCCTGGCCCGAGCCCACCACCAGCTGTAACGCGCCTTCTGGCAGGATACCGGAGGCTATGATTTCGCGTACCACGGCCTCGGTGAGGTAAGCCGAGGGCACGGCGGGCTTCACCACGGCGGGCATGCCGGCCAACAGGTTCACCGCAATTTTCTCCAGCATGCCCCAGATGGGGAAGTTGTAGGCGTTGATGTGGATGGCCACGCCCTCACGCGGCACCAGCAGGTGCTGGGCCATGAAGGTGCCGCCCTTGCTCAGCCCCACCGGCTCGCCCTCCACGTAAAACGGCTTATCGGGAAACTTGCGCCGCAGCGAAGCATTGGCAAACAGGTTGCCGATGCCGCCCTCAATGTCAATCCACGAATCGGCCCGCGTCGCGCCGCTCCGGTAGCTCAGCTCGTAAAACTGCTCCTTCTTGCTATCCAGGTGAAAAGCCAGCGCCTTCAGCATCCGGCCCCGCTCGTGGAAGGTCATGCGGCGCAGTTTGGGGTTGCCCACGCGGCGGCCATAGTCGAGAATCTGCTCGAAGTCGAAGCCTTCCGTGTTAGCCAGGGCGATGACTTCGCCGGTGCTGGCATCGAGCAACTCCTGGGGCGAATTGCCGCCGGAAGTCCAGCGGCCGAGGGTGTAGTTTTCGAGGGTGGGAGTCATAGCAGGTAGCGCATGGGTTAGCTTGCGCCCGTAAAGAATTAGAGATGAACAAGCTAAAGCGTGTTCTACAGGAATGATTTTCCCTCGCGCACCTTGCGGCGCAGCAACGGGCTGGCGCGGTACCGGTCCTCGTGGTACTCGGCGTAGAGTTCGTCGAGGGTGGCCAGCACGGTAGCGGGGCCCAACTCGTCGGCCCAGGCCAGCAGGCCTTTGGGGTAGTTCACGCCCTTGGTCATGGCCAGCTCCAGGTCAGCGGCCGAGGCCACGTTCAGGGCCAGCGCATCCACGGCTTCATTGATGAGCATGGCCACGATGCGGCTCACAACCTGGTGGCCCAGGGCTTCGTCATGGGTGGGCTCGGGGGCTACCGCATCGGCGGCATAATTATAGAAGCCCCGGCCCGATTTGCGGCCGTAGTAACCGGCCTCAAAAAGCCTCTTCTGGGTGAAGGAAGGTTTGAAGCGCGGGTCGTAGAAGAAAGCGGTAAACACCGATTCCGTCACGCGGTAATTCACGTCGTGGCCAATGAAATCCATCAGCGCGAATGGTCCCATGCGGAAACCGGCCAGCTCGGTCATCGCCCAGTCGATGGTCGCCATGTCGGCAATGCCTTCTTCCATGATGCGAATGGCCTCGCCGTAGAACGGCCGCGCCACCCGGTTCACGATGAAGCCTGGCGTGTCCTGCGTCAGCACCGCCAGCTTGTTCCAGCTGACTACCAGCACTTTCATTTCCTCGGCCAGGCCGGCCCGCGTCTGCACGGCCGGAATCACCTCCACCAACTGCATAACCGGAGCCGGATTGAAGAAGTGAATGCCCACAAACCGCTCCGGCCGCTCACAGGCTGCCGCAATTGAAGTCAATGACAGCGACGAGGTATTGCTGGCTAGCACGCAATCGGCCGACACCACGCTTTCGAGCTTGCGGAAAAGCTGCTGCTTCACCCCCAAATCCTCCACAATGGCCTCGATAACCAGCTCACAATCTGCGAAGTCCTGCATATCAGCCGTAGCATGCAGACGGCCGGCGGCAGCTTCGGCGGCTTCGCTGGTCAGCTTGCCTTTAGCAGCCAGCTTGCGCAGACTATCCTGAATCCCGGAAACAGCCCGCTCCAGCGCGCCGGCATGCTGGTCGAGCAAACGCACGGTATGCCCGGCCGTGGCCACTACCTGCGCAATGCCCGCGCCCATGGCTCCGCAACCAATGATGCCGATGGTTTTCATTGGCCGGTGAAGGTGGGTTGGCGTTTTTCGAGGAAGGCGGCGACGCCCTCGCGGTAGTCGGTGGTGTTGCCGGCGCGGAGCTGGTAGTCACCCTCGGCGCGAAGCTGCTGGGCCACGTCATTGGCGAAGGTGCTGTTCAGCAGCTGCTTTGTGAAGGCGAGGCCTTTAGTGGGCATGGCAGCCAGCTTGCGTACCAGCGCGGCCACGTCCTGGTCGAAGGTTTCGTCGGCGAAGGCTTTGTAAATCATGCCCATCTGCACGGCTTCGGCGGCGCTCACTTTGTCGCCGGTCATCATCAGGGCGCTGGCCCGCTGCATCCCGATGAGGCGTGGCAGGAAGTACGTCCCGCCGCTGTCGGGAATCAATCCAATCTTGCTGAATGCCTGAATAAAAGAAGCTGATTCCTTGGCTACCACAATGTCGCAGGCCAGAGCAATGTTGGCCCCCGCGCCGGCTGCTACGCCATTCACGGCTGCCACCACCGGCTTGTCCAACTCCCGAATCAAGAGGATAATCGGGTTGTAATGCTGCTCCACAATGTCAGCCACTTCCGGGCTGTCAGGCCCAGTAATTTCGGCCAAATCCTGCCCCGCGCAAAAGGCCCGCCCGGTGCCAGTGATGAGCACGGCGCGCACCGAGGCATCGGCCTGGCAGTCGCGCAGATGCTGCTGAAACGCCAGCGCCAGCGGCTTATTTATGCTATTGAACACCTCGGGCCGGTTGAGGCGGATGGTGGCGACGCCGTTTTCCAGCGAAAAAATCAGGGGGTCGTTTTCGGACATAAATTGGGTAAGTAGCGCGAATTTTTAGTGCGCGTGTCAGGACGATTTTAACGGCGCAGGGAAGCGAACTGTAAAGTTCGCACTACACTCAACTATGGCATTTGAAGTAGTCGAACGGCTCGCGGCAGTCGTCGCACTGGTACAGCGCCTTGCACGCCGTGGAGCCAAACTGGCTAACCAGATGCGTATGCTCCGACTTGCAGAGCGGGCAGCGCACGGCTGTTTCCTTACCGAATAAATTGAGGACGTGGCCGCTGGCCGTCCCGTCAATCGGCGGGGCAATGCCGTAGGCTTCCAGCTTCTCGCGGCCGGCTTTGGTCATCCAATCAGTAGTCCAGGCCGGGCTTAGCTGGTTGTTGATTGTAAGCTTAGTATAACCTTCGGCCAGCAGCCGCAGCCGGATGTCGGTGGCAATGGTATTCATGGCCGGGCAGCCCGAATAGGTGGGCGTGATGGTCACGGTAATCTGTTCGCCCTCCACGCGCACGGCCCGCACGATACCCAGGTCCAGAATGCTGAGCACCGGCACTTCGGGGTCGGTCACTTCCTCCAGCAACTGCCAGATGTGGGCTTCGATGGGGGGCGCAGGCGCTACCATGTCAGGCCCGGAAAGGTGCGCTGCATATACTGCAGCTCGGTCAGAATGTATCCCAGATGCTCGGTGTGACGACCATCTTTGCCACCCGTGAGCATGAACACCTGTTGCGGAATAGCAAGCGTAGCTTCGGCCATCACGCGTTCGGCGTGAGCCGTCATGCTGGCCTGAATGTCGGCATAATCCGGAATCAGGCCAGCCATTTGCAGCGCTTTTTCCAACGCCGTAGGCGTTGTCAGCTCGCCCGAAAAGCGCCACAGCTCCGCGATGGATTTCTTCACGCGCCGGCGGCTTTCCTCGGTGCCGTCGCCCAGCCGGATTATCCACTCCGAGCTCCACTTCAAATGGTAAGTGGCTTCCTTCAAAGACTTTTCGGCAATGGCCGCCATCCGCTCGTCGGCATTGGTCAGCAGCTGTTTGAGGAAGTGATAATGGAAGTTATCGAACAGGAACTGCCGCACCACGGTATCGGCAAAGTCGCCGTTGGGCTGCTCCACCAGCAGGGGATTGCGGTATTCTGTGGCGCTGCGCAGATAGGCTAGGTCGTCCTCGGTGCGCCCCTGCCCTTCCAGTTCGGCGGCATATTGGTAGAGGCTGCGGGTTTCGCCCAGCAAATCCAGCGCAATGTTGGCCATGGCCAAATCCTGCTCCAGAATCGGCCCGTGCCCGCACCATTCGCTTAGCCGGTGGCCCAATATCAAGCTGGTATCGGCCAACTGCAGCACAAACTGGAACAACTGCTGCCGCACTGCCGGCGCATACGTGGCCAAAGCCGGGTTTTCAGAAGGAGCAAACTGCATATCACCCTGCATTACATGTGTTTAATAGAATCCGGCACCTGATAAAAAGTAGGGTGCCGGTACACTTTATCATTCGCCGGGTCGAAGAAGGCCTCCGCATCGTCCGGGTTGGAAGCATGGACATGCTTCGACTCCACCACCCAGATGCTGATGCCCTCCTGCCGGCGCGTATACACATCGCGGGCATTCTGCATGGCCATTGGGGCATCGGCCGCGTGCAGGCTGCCAACGTGCTTGTGGTCAAGCCCCTGCTTGCTGCGGATAAAGACCTCCCACAGAGGCCATTCGGACTGAGTCATCTTAATTGGTTTTCTGTCTGAACGTCATGCTGAGCTTGCCGAAGCATATCGCGTGCTCAACTAATCAATGCTATTGCAACGAAGCGTTAGAGATGCTTCGGCAAGCTCAGCATGACGTTCTATTTCGTCATTTCACCTCAGCACTAGGCCGCTACCAGCTCGCGCTCAGCGCGCTTGGTCGCGTGAGCCATGGCGGCTTCGCGCACCCAGGCACCTTCTTCGTGCGCTTTCACGCGGGCTCCGAGGCGGTCGCGGTTGCACAGGCCGTTGCCCTTCACCACGGCCCAGAACTCGTCCCAGTTCACGTCGCCAAAGTCGTAGGCCTGGCGGGCTTCGTTCCACTGCACCTTTTCGTCGGGTACGGTCAGGCCCAAAAACTCAGCCTGGGGCACCATCATGTCCACAAATTTCTGGCGCAGCTCGTCGTTAGTGAATCGTTTGATGCGCCAGTTCATGCTCTGCGCCGTGTTGGGCGAGTCTTCGTCTTTCGGGCCGAACATCATCAGCGTGGGCCACCACCAGCGGTTCAGGGCCTCCTGAGCCATTGCTTTCTGCTCGGGCGCGCCTTCGCACAGCGTCTGCATTATCTCAAAGCCCTGGCGCTGGTGGAAGCTCTCCTCCTTGCACACGCGCACCATGGCCCGGGCATAGGGCCCATACGAAGTGCGGCACAGCGGCACCTGGTTCAGAATAGCCGCGCCATCAACCAGCCAGCCCACGCAGCCCATGTCGGCCCAACTCAGCGTGGGGTAGTTGAAGATGCTGGAATACTTGGCTTTGCCCGAGTGCAGGTCGGCCAGCATCTGGTCACGGGTGGTGCCCAGCGTTTCGGCAGCACTGTAGAGGTAGAGGCCGTGACCGGCCTCGTCCTGCACCTTGGACAGCAGAATGGACTTGCGCTTGAGCGAAGGTGCCCGCGTAATCCAATTGCCTTCCGGCAGCATTCCAACCAACTCCGAGTGAGCGTGTTGCGAAATCTGCCGAATCAGCGTTTTGCGGTAGGCATCGGGCATCCAGTCCTTTGGCTCGATGCGCACATCGGCGTCAATGCGGGCCTGAAACTGCTCTTCCTGGGTCATTTCTAACGTTTCCATGCGCTTTCAACAATGTTTAACTAACAATCGTTAGTTAAAAGTAAGAAATTTTATCAATTGCTACTGGTCGAAATCCACTGCCACGGTTTCGGTGGTGGGCCGGGCCTGGCAAGTCAGCACATAGCCTTTCGCCACTTCGGTATCCGATAACGAGTAGTTTACGTCCATTTCCACCTTTCCGGCCGTCACGCGGGCGCGGCAAGTGCTGCACATCCCATTTTTGCAGGAATAGGGCGCGTCTACGCCCGTTTCCAGCAGCGCATCCAGAATGGTATTGCCATAATACGACATCTCCAGCACGCGGGTGCTGCCGTCGAGCTGCACTGTCACGCGGCTGTGCTTGTCGTCCTCGCCCACGGGCGGCAGCTTGGGCTTAGCCGCGCCGCCCGCCCCGGCATTGGCCGAGCCAAACATCTCGAAATGAATCTTATCCGGCGCTACTCCGGCCTCCGTCAGGGCGGCGCGCACGCCATTTATCATGTCCTCCGGCCCGCAGATAAAGCACTCGTCAACCTGACTAGCCGGCACAATCTTCGCCAGAAACTGCGTGGCCTTCGCCTGGTCGATGCGCCCGAATAACAGGTCCGACTCGCCCTGCTCCCGGCTCAGCACATGGTAGACGCTCAGTCGGTTCAGAAACCGGTTTTTCAGCCCTTCGATGCCTTCTTTAAAGATGATGGAGTTGCGCCCCCGGTTGCCGTACACCAGTGTCACCTGGCTGCCCGGCTCGGTCAGCAGCACCGTTTTGATGATGCTGAAAACCGGCGTAATGCCGCTGCCTGCCGCGAAAAACAGGTAGTTTTTGGCTTGCTCCGGGTGCAACGGCGTGTGGAAATGCCCGGCGGGCGGCATCACGTCCAGTTCCTCGCCCACCCGCAAAGCATCCACGGCCAGCGACGAAAACCGTCCCTGCGGCACCTTCTTGATAGCCACCTGCCACTCGCCTTCCAGCGGGCTGCTGCAAATGGAGTACGACCGCCGCAATTCCTCGCCGCCGTGCTCGCGCCGAAACGTCAGATACTGCCCCTGCGTGAAGGCAAACGTCTCCCGCAGCTCCGCCGGAACGTCCAGCGATACCACGACGCTATCCGGGGTTTCCCGCTGAATGCGCTTGATTTTAACTTTATGGAAACGGCTCATTTTTAGTTCTTTGCCAGGCCATTCAGTAGAATGGCCATGATGTCTTCCTCCAACTCCTGCGCCGTGACGCCCCGGCCCGGCCGGTACCACAGCTCCACCCACCGCACCGCCGACAAGATGGTGAAGAGCGCCACCGAGGCATTGACGGGCCGAAACTCGCCAGCCGCGATGCCGCTTTCAATCAGTGCCGCGAAGCCCTTCTCGTACTGCTTGCGAGCAGCCTTGAACTGCTCCAGCTTATTATCCGTCAGATATTTCCAGTCGTTATTAGCCACCGACACGGCCGCGCCGTCTTCCAGCATCAGGTTGATGTGTCGGCGTAGCAGCTCCTTTAGCTTGTCCCCGTTCGAGCCGGGCATCCGCTCTACCTCGGCCAGCTGCGCGATGTACGTATTGGATACGTGAAAGCACAGATGCTCCAGAATCTCGTCTTTCGACTTGATGTGGTTGTACATACTGGCCGCTTCCATGCCCACCTCGCCCGCCAAATCGCGCATCGACGTACCGCCAAAGCCCTTCAGCTTGAATAGCTTAGCTGCTTCATCCAGGATAATCTGGCGCTTGTTCACTTTCTTGCTCATGCGCTGGGCAGGCAGGTGCCACTAATGCACACGAACATGGCAGTCCCGCTGCAACACAGCGCAAATTGCTCAATATCAGAATTGAAAAGCATGGAAAGAGCAGGAGACGGTGGGAATCAGGTGGCGCAAAGGTACAGCAGCCTGATAAACTAACAAATGTTCGTTATTAGTCACCCCCGGTTTCGTTAACTTCTGAGTGTGCAACGGCTTAATTATTGGCCGCAACGCTGCCTGCATACCTGGTTACCAACCATTTTATTCAGACTGACGCCAAATCTAAATCAAATTAGCGTAATTTATTAAACTCATTATCAACTTGGTGAGTAAACACTTACAGATAGTGAGCTAACACTCATTTCACAACTAAAAATCTTCTTTACCTTTGTCGTGCTGCTAAACAACATCTCACCCGTTTGCCAGGCAGCCAAATTCCCACGTTCTGTTTAACCAGATGAACTCCCACCCCGTCTGGAAACATTTGCTGAAAATGACGTTGCCTTCGCGCTAGAAGGTTCCAACAACGCGTTTATCAGCCTATTACAGCCGGCTAAGTCGAACTATTTCGATTTAGCCGGCTGTACCTTTTGGGGGTAATCTGAACAATAGACGCTTTAACCCGTGTAGCTGGCGTTACTTTACTAAAAGCACCGATTTTCCTGAGTCCAGAGCCATTGGTTCGGGCTTTCATCCTCTTCATCCGGTCTGGCCAATGACCAGTCATTCTAAAATCGAACAAACGGCCCTGCAACTCTTCGGTGAGCGAGGGTACGACAATACCTCCACCCTGCTTATTGCGAAGAGTGCCGGGGTTTCCGAAGCTCTGTTGTTCAAATACTTTTTGAGCAAAGAAAAGCTGTTTGAATACCTGATTAAGCAGGGTTTCCAGCGCATTGTGGAAGCCAACCGGGGCATCCTTGCGGAGAAGGACCCGCGGGCGCTGATTGAGAAAACCATCGACCTGCCCTACAAGCTGGTGCATGACGAACCCGATTTCTGGAAAGTACAGGACAAGGAATTTAGCAAACCGCTGGTACAGAAGTATTTCCAGCGCTTCATGAGTCCCATCGACAGCCTTTTGAAGCAAGCCTTTATCCAACTGGGTACCGATGAGCCGGAAATGATGACGTTGCGGCTGCTACTGCTTATCCAAAGCCTGTGGCGCAACCTGTTGTATGAGCACGACGAAAGCCTGCTGCGCGTGGGCGAACACCTCAAAAAGACGTATGTGCAGGGATTGCCGCTCCCTAAATAATGGGGGGCGATAAAAAACAAAGCTTTCAATAACACTCCCGCAATTAACTGATTATTAGCATCTATTACACCAATAATTCTTGGTGCAATAGGTATCCGGTAGGACGGGTCAGGGTCGGATTCGGACCTTTTACATCTGCGGGTCCCAATTTTGCGTTGGTAAAAGTGCCGCCCGCTTTTCTTGCTCATGCCCCATCACGCCGTCCACCGCTTGTTGCGCCCGCTGTTGGTTTGGCGGGCACGCCACATCAGCGAGCGGATGTATATGCTCATTCTGAGCGTATTGGTGGGCGCAGGGGCTGGCCTGGCGGCGGTGCTGCTCAAAACTTCGGTGCATTGGGCCCAGGAAATGCTGCGCATGGGCATCTCGGAACCCAACCGGGTGTTTGCGCTTTCGGTGTACCCGGTCATCGGCATTGCGCTCACGGTGCTTTTCACCAAGCTGTTTCTGGGTGGGAATCTGGGGCGCGGCATTGGGCCAATCATCTACAACACCGCCCGTGAAGGCAGCGTGGTTCCGCGTTCCAAGCTCTACTCCCAGCTGGTCACGGCCTTTTTTACGGTTACGTTTGGCGGCTCGGCGGGTACTGAAGCTCCTATTTCGGTGACGGGCGCAGCATTGGGCTCCAACGCGGGCCGGGTGCTGCACCTGGACCGGCGGCGGCGGCGGCTGCTCACGGGTTGCGGAGCGGCGGCGGGCGTGGCGGCCATCTTCAACTCGCCCATCGCGGGGGTGCTGTTCGCGGTCGAAACCATTCTGCTGGAGTTGCCGGCGCAGTATTTCATTCCGCTGCTGATTTCGTCGGCCACGGCCACCGTTATTTCGAAAGCCCTGTATGCCGGGCAGCCGTTCGTGCTCATCACCACCAGCTGGCCGGTTGATGCGGTACCGTTTTACGTACTGCTGGGGCTATTTACGGCCTTTTTCTCGGTTTACATGATTCGGACCTATTATTGGTTCGACCGCTTTTTTGAGCGCTGGCCGGGGCTGGACTGGCGCAAAGTGCTAGGGGCGGGCATTACGTTGGGCGGGCTCATTTTCCTGTTCCCGACGCTCTATGGCGAGGGCTACAACACGGTGGAGCTGCTGCTGCGCGGCCATGCCGACAACATTACCGACGGCAGTATTTTCTCGGTTTATCAGGACAATAACCCATGGCTGCTGCTGGTGCTGGTACTGTTCAGCATGATGCTGAAGGTGGTGGCCACGAGCATTACGGTGGGCGGCGGCGGCAATGGTGGCATGTTTGGCTCCTCGCTGTTTTCGGGGGCACTGGCCGGGTTTTTCTTTGCCCGAATCATCAATCTGAGCGGGCTGGTGCATATTCCAGAGGTGCATTTTGTGGTGCTGGGCATGGCCGGCATGATGGCCGGCGTGATTCATGCGCCGCTCACGGCCATCTTCCTCATTGCCGAAATCACGGGGGGCTACGCCTTGTTTGTGCCGCTGATGGTGGTATCGAGCAGCTCCTACCTGATTACCAAATACTTCGAACCCTACTCCGTGTACACGCGCAAGCTCACGGCCAAAGGCGTGGACGTGTACGCCAACCGCGACCGCGGCCTGCTGGCCCAGCTGGACCCGCGCAAGCTTCTCGAAACCGATTTCATTCCCGTGCGGCCCAAAACGACGCTGGGCGAACTGGTGGAAATTTTTCGGCACTCCTCGCGCAACCTGTTTCCGGTGGTGGCGGCCGGGGGGCGGCTGCTGGGCGTGGTCAGCCTCGATTCGGTGCGCGATGCGCTCTTTGATGATGCCCACTATGCCACCACCAGCGTGCGGGAGCTAATGAAGCCCGCCCCGGCCGTGGTAGGTCCGAACGATGATTTGGAGCACACATTGAGCATGCTCGACCGCCACGGGGCCTGGGCGCTACCGGTATGCGAGGAGGACGGCCGCTACCTGGGCTTCATCCTGAAATCGGCCATTCTGGCGCGCTACCGTAAACAGCTTATCCAGGAGAGCGAAGCTTGACGCTGCGCTCAATGAGGAATTTACTTTTGTGCGATTGTTCATTTGCATCTCTCCGCCATTAATTCTTCATTCCTCATTCCTCATTTCCCATTAAGCGCAGCAATAATCGGTGGCGGCCCGGCGGGCCTGCTGGCGGCCCAGCGCTTGGCCGAGCGCGGCTGGAAGGTGCGGCTTTTTGAAGCGCAGGCTACCGTGGGCCGCAAGTTTCTGGTGGCCGGGCACGGCGGCTTCAACCTGAGTAATGCGGAAGATGCCGCGCCCTTCGCCGAGCGCTACGGAGCAGAAAGCAGCCGCTTCGGGACGTTGCTGCAACACTTTTCGGCCGCTGACTTGCGGGCCTGGGCGGCTGATTTAGGCATCGAAACCTTCGTGGGCACCAGCGGGCGCATCTTCCCGGTAGCGGCGCACAAGCCCGCCGATTTGCTCCGCGCCTGGCTGGGGCGGCTGCGCGAGCTGGGCGTTGAAATCAATACCCGCCACCGCTGGCTGGGCTTTGCGGGTGCCACCGGCCTGCGCCTGCGCGACGAAAGCACCGACGCGGGACGCGAGCTCATCATCGAACCCACCGCCACGGTATTGGCGCTGGGCGGCGCGAGTTGGGCCAAAACCGGCTCCGATGGCGCGTGGGTGCCGCTGCTACAGGAGATTGGCGTGTCGCTGGCACCTTTCGCGCCGGCCAACTGCGGCGCGGAAGTAGCGTGGTCGGCCTTCTTCCGGGAAAAAGTGGGCCGGGCTCCGCTCAAAAATATTGCCCTGCGCGTGAACGATGGCCCGGCCGTACGCGGCGAGCTTATGCTCACCGACTATGGCGTGGAAGGCACGCCGGTATACGCCCTCACCCCGCAGGTGCGAGCGGCGCTGGCGGCGGGCGGCCCGGCCGTATTGCACCTCAACCTAAAGCCCGACCTACCCCCGGCCGCGCTCCGCCAGAAACTCCGGCAGCCGCGCGGCAAGGCCTCTTTCCCTGAGTTTCTGAAAAAAGCCCTGCACCTAGGGCCGCCCGTCCCCACGCTGCTGCGCGAGGTAGTACCCGAGGCGGCCCTGAATCCGGAAGCGCTGGCTGCGCTGCTCACGGCCCTGCCGCTGCCCGTATCGGGCCTGCGGCCGCTGGATGAAGCCATTTCCACGGCGGGCGGCATTGCCTTCGCGGCCGTGGATGAGCACCTGATGCTGCGGCAGCGGCCCGGCACTTTTGTGGCCGGCGAGATGCTGGACTGGGAAGCGCCTACCGGCGGCTACCTATTACAGGGCTGTTTTAGTACGGGGGCGTGGGTGGCGCGGGCCATTAGCGAAGGCTGGCTTTCAGGCGACTGTTAGCACGATGTAGCGACGCATCTTTGCGTCTCGTCGTTGAACGGAATCACCCTAACGCACCCCTACGACAAGACGCAAGTATGCGTCGCTACAGCAGGTGGCCACTACTGTAAATACCTTTTACAGCTTTGTTCTGATTTTGGCCTTTTCCTCCGCTTCGCGCAGGATTTCGCGGGCTTCGCCGAGCAGGCGGCGGCCGGGATTCAGCTCGTCGCGGGCAATTAGGGCAAAGAGCAGGAAGAACGACACCAGCGGCAGCAGCCAACCCAGCGCAAACCACAGCCAGAACGACCGACCACGACTATCGGCGCAATAACCGGTCAGAATCGGAATAAAAGATATGGCTATCACCACCACGAAAAGCATGTCGATGAAAGGCATAGGCTTGCGAGGATGGAGAGGTGAGGGCTAGGCGGCTACCACGGGCGGCGTGCTACCGAAGATACGACTTTCGTAGAACTCCTTGAAGCACTTAGGCAGGAAATTTGTTTCGGCCGACCCCTATCCGTCTTTTTTTTGCGTAGTTCGGGGCGAAGCCGGGTCCGCGACGGGACCCGACCGTTCTGTATTTGCCCATGTGGGAACACCAAAGTCTGTTTCGCGTTTCTGCCCAACTCTTTGCCGAGGGGGTTTTCAATCTCCTCGACCGCAGCCTGCGGCCCGAGGTTTTCCTGTTAGGCTTCGCCTCGGCGAAGGAAGGCGACGAGCCCGACGCCGTGGTGCTGGAACCTACTTCGGTGCGCTACTCGCCATCTGATTTCCGCGAAATAAAACTTAAAGCCACGGCCCTCGAAGCCGACAAAGGCCCCCAGGGCTCCGTGTACCACCTGCATCCCAACGACCACGACCGGTTCGAGAAGCAGCACTGGTACGAACTGCTGTGCCAGGCCACCGAAACCACCCTGCAAAGCCTTAACACCAGCCGCCACGAGAGCCGCCGCTCGTTCTGCTCCACGCCGGTGAGCTTGCAGGGCTACCTCGTGACGGTGGTGCTCCAGCTTTCGTCGGAGTGCTACGATAACTACTACGCCCTGCCCAAGCCCGGCGCGGGCCGTCCCGCCAACCTGCCCCACGCGGCCGTGCTGGAGTTTATGCACGACTGCACCCGCGCACTGCGCGAAGCCGACACCGCCGATAACGACCAGCCCGTCCTCGACCGCGACTACAACGAAGTCCTCCGCTCGGCCGGCCGCCGGCTGATGCTGCGCGTGGCCCCCGCCGGCACCCACGGCCTGTACGATGCCTGCAACGGCGTGGCCGCCCTGCGCCACGAGGGCGACGAGGGCATTGGCACCATGCTGGTGAGCCGCCGCCAGCACCCGGCCGTGGTGCCCGTGCTCACCTTGGAAACGCCCGTGCCCATGCGTGACCACCGCTCCATCCGCAAGCTGCTGGAGCTAAGTGAGGGCCATACCGCCCTGATTTCAGATGCCTCGCACGTCTTCGGCCTGGGCCAGCTCGTGCCCGAGTCCGACTCGCAGTTTGAGCCGCTCGTGACGGTGCATTTCACCAACCACTACAGCTGGGAGGTGAGCCACGCCGGCCACGTCCTCATGCGCGTGGTGAGCAACACGCCCCGCCTGCCCCAGGGCCAGGTAGCGGCCGATAACTTCGCCCGCATCGTCCGCATCGTGTTTCCCGCGCTGGACCGCGACAGCATCGGCTACCTCTGGGACCTAGCCCAGCAGGCCACCAGCCAGCCCAATGGCACCATCCTGGTCATCACCACTGGGGCGGCCAACGAGGCCAAGCGCCTCACTCGCCAAAGCTTCCGCGTGGTGCCGCGCATCATGACGCCCTCCGTGCTGCGCCTCGTCACCAACATCGACGGGGCCGTGCTCATCGAGCCCAATGCCATGTGCCACGCCATCGGCGTAATCCTCGACGGCCTAGCCACCGAAAAAGGCGACTCCTCCCGCGGCTCCCGCTACAACGGGGCCCTGCGCTACGTGCATAGCAGCAAGTACCCCGTGCTGGCCGTGGTGGTGAGCGAGGACGGGTGGATTGACTTGCTGCCGAGCTAGAACGTCACTCCCCTGCTCAGATGAGGAGGGGACGATTGCGCGAAGCGCAAGCTGGGGTGGTTGAAGTCGTTGAACGATACCCGAACTTATCGCCCGGCGATGCTTGCACGCCTCGTTCAACGCCACCCTCCGGTGGCACCACTCCAGTTGCTGCTGGCGCAGCAACGTTCCCTCCTTGGTAAGGAGGGGAATGTGGTTCTACCCGTTCACCGAGCCCATCATCGCCGCCGGGTACCGCAGGCCGGCCGCCGCCTTGCCCTTCGGCGCAATCTCGTCGAGCTGCGCCAGTTCGTCCTTGGTCAGTTCCACTTCCAGCGCGCCCAGATTCTCCTCCAGGTATTTCACGCGCTTAGTGCCGGGGATGGGCACAATTTCCTCGCCCTGGGCCAGCACCCAGGCCAGGGCCAGCTGGCTGGCGGTGCAGTGCTTTTGCTTGGCCAAGTCATTGATGCGGGCCACCAAATCGAGGTTTTTCTGGAAGTTCTCGCCCTGGAAGCGGGGCGTATGGCGCCGGTAGTCGTCCTCGGCCAGGTCCTCGAAGCGCTTAATCTGGCCCGTGAGGAAGCCCCGGCCCAGCGGCGAATACGGCACGAAGCCCACGCCCAGCTCGCGCATAGTGGGCAGAATCTCGTCCTCCGGCTCGCGGCTCCAAAGCGAATACTCGGTTTGCAGCGCCGCGATGGGATGCACGGCCACGGCCCGGCGCACGGTGGCCGGCGCGGCCTCGCTCAGGCCCAGGAAGCGCACTTTGCCCTCCTCCACCAAGCGGCTCATGGCCCCCACAGTTTCCTCGATGGGCGTAGCAGGGTCCACGCGGTGCTGGTAATATAGGTCTATGTGGTCGGTACCGAGGCGCTTGAGGCTGGCTTCACAAGCCGATTTCACGTACTCGGGCCGGCCGTTGATGCCGCGCCGGGTGGGGTCGTTGGGGTCGCGCTCGATGCCGAATTTGGTGGCCAGAATCACGCGGTCGCGCTTGCCCTTGAAGGCGCGGCCCACCAGTTCCTCATTTTTGAAGGGGCCGTACATGTCGGCGGTGTCGAAGAACGTCACGCCCAGGTCCAGGGCGCGGTACAGGGTGCGGGTACTTTCGGCATCGTCTTGGCCGGCATAGAAGTCGGACATGCCCATGCAGCCCAGGCCCAGGGCCGATACAGTGAGGCCGGAGCGGCCCAGTTGGCGGGTTTTCATAAATCGAAAGAGTAGTTGAGTGGTTATGAACCGCAGACAATGCCCGGCAAGGCAATACGCGCCGGACAACCAAACCGGCTGACTCCGGCTTTTGATTTCGCGCTTTTTTCCTCGGTCCCGCCCCAGCTTCCCTCCCTGCCGCCACGATGTTCCCTGGTCCCGCCCGTGTGTTTCTCGCATACGCCACGGCCTTCCTCCCTTACGCCATGACGTTCCCCCCTCCCGCCCCGGCTTCCCTCTCTGCCGCCCCGGCCTTCCTCCCTCCCGCCACGGATTTCCTAATCCAAGATTCACTCAAATAAATCCAAGTATCACCATTCCAAACTCCCGCCTCACCGTTCCCTCATGGCCGCCGGCCGTACCTTTGACCCGTGAAAAGCTCCTTTAAAAATGCGCTCCGTGCCGCCGTAGTGGCCTCCGTGCCGGTAGTGGCCGCCTGCTCCTCCCCCAACAAGTCCATCAGCGAAAACGGCCCCGCCTCGCCCGCCAGCGCCGCCGAAATGGCCCTCATGGACCAGCACGACTCCCTGATGGCCCAAACCAGCCAGCTCTACGAGTTCAAGGCCAAGCTCTCGGGCTACCATTCTGAAGCCCCCGCGCCCTACATCCACGGCCTGCTGGCCGCCGATAAAGCCATGAGTAGCTGGATGCACCAGTACAAAGCCCCCGACACTACGGCCGCCCCCGCCACCCGCCTCGCCTACTTCCAGCAGCAGCGGCAGGTACTCGATGCCGTGCAGCGCCAGTACAAGGCCACGCTCGACTCGGCCACCCGCTTCACCACCGCGCACCCCGCCGCCGGCGACGTCCGGCCCATTTCCAAGTAACTCCCCATGTTCAACCGCCTGCTGTTGCTGCCCTTGCTGGCCGCCACCCTGCTCACCACCGCCTGCACCGAGCCGCCCAAAGAAGCCGCCAAACTGCCCATCATGGGCGAGCGCGACGTGCGCCCCCGCGCCGACGGCGGCCCCGCCGATACCGTATTTGCCACCGTGCCTCGGTTCCGCCTCGTGGACCAAGCCGGCCAGACCCTCACCAACCAGACCTTCGCCGGCCGCGCCTACATCGCCGATTTCTTCTTCGCCACCTGCCCCGGCATCTGCCCCAAAATGCAGGCCGAGCTGCTGAAGGTGTACGCCAAATACGGCCAGGACCCGCGCCTGAGCATCCTCTCGCACACCATCGACCCGGCCCACGACACCATCCCCGTCCTCAAAGACTACGCCCAGCGCCTGGGCATCACCGATGCCAGCCGCTGGCACTTCGCCACCACCGGCGCCCACGGCGAGCCCACCGCCAAAGACACCGTCTTCCAGCTGGCCAAAGCCTACTTCACCGCCGCCCAGCCCGACCAGCAGGCCCCCGGCGGCTTCGCCCACAACGGCACCTTCGCCCTCGTCGACGACCAGGGCCAAATTCGCGGCCTCTACGACAGCCTCAACCCCAAGGAAGTGCAGCGGCTCATCGACGAAATTCCGGTGCTGCTGGCCGAGATTGACAGCCGCAAAAAGGGCGTGGCCGGGAAGTAGAAGCAGGAATAAATAGAACATCATGCAGAGAGCAGCAAAGCATCTTGCCCGCTATCACTAATCCAGCCGATTGGATTGCGTTGCGCAGTAAAGATGCTTTGCTGCGCTCTGCATGACGTTCTTTTGTATTGTTCCTGACCGTACCATAACATGCCCTTCTGTCCCCTGCGCCTCCTACCCGGCCTCCTGCTCCTCCTGCTCCTCCCCGGCTGCTTCAGCAACAACCGCCACCAGGGCGAAAAGCTCTACGCCCAGCACTGCGCCAGCTGCCACGGCGACCAAGGCCAGGGCCTCGCCCGCCTCATCCCGCCCCTGGCCGGGGCCGACTACCTGACGGACCACCGCGCCGAGCTGGCCTGCCTGCTCCGCAACGGCCAGAACGAGGTTATCGTCGTCAACGGCATCGGCTACCACAACATCATGCCCAGCAACAAGGGCCTGAGCCCCGCCCAACTCACCAACCTGCTCAACTACATCGAAAGTCACTGGGGCAACGAGGGGGCTCCGCGCACCATCAATGACGTGCAGGCCCAGATTGACAAGTGCCATTGAGTGGGCGAACAAGAAGAAAAAGGAACGTCATGCTGAGCGCAGTCGAAGCATCTTTACCGCGCAACTAATTCTAATCGTAAGGGATGGTGTTGCGGTAGAGATGCTTCGGCTGCGCTCAGCATGACGGCCTTTTTAATCGTTCTGATGCCTTCCCTGCCCCCATTCCACCCTCTCAAAACCCATTTTTCGCCGTAGATTGCACTCCAATCCACCAGCAACACTGAATTCCCCATGGGCCTGTTCGACTTCCTCAAAAACAAACCCGGCGACGAAACGCCGGCCACTCCTGCCGCTCCCGCCACCCCATCGGCCCCGGCCGAAAAGCCCGCTGGCGGCCCCCGCTACCAAGGGGCCAAATTCACAGCCCCGGTGGAGCCGGAGCCCGCCGTGCCCACCTTCCAGATGCCAGAGCCGGAGCCCTTCCCCTTCGAGCCTCAGAACGTACTGGAGCAGCTCCTGCTGCTGGCCGCCACCGATGAAAACGCCCGCCCCGCCTTCTATCAGGCCCTGTTGCAGGAAGAAATCCTGATGATTCTGGCTCCCTCCGAGAGCATCGCCACCGGCGAAGTCGTGCTTGCCGAAGGCCAGGAAATCCAGCTCCAGATTCTGAACGACGGCAAGCTGCCCATCTTCTCCTCGCCCGCCCGCCTCACCGATGGCGGCGTGGACAATGGCCTCGTGAGCTACGTCCGCATCCCCGGCCACGCCTTTTTCAACATGGTGCAGGGCCAGGACTGCGTGCTGAACCCCTTCTCGCCCGCCGGCAAGCTCCTGCCCAAGGATGAGCTCGCGGCCCTGCTCAACGGCCAGCTCACCGGCCCGCTCTCGCCCGCCGGCGGCGATGCCGAGGTGATGCTCAGCCAGCCCGCCGAAGCCCCCACCGCCGTAACCGACGCCATTGCCGCCTGGGCCGCCACCCAGCCCCACATCGAAGCCGCCTACGTGGCCCAGATGCAGCTGGCCAACAACCCCGATGTGCCCCGCCTGCTCCTCGCCTTCATCAGCAGCACCCCCGACCCCAGCTTCATGCAGGAGCTCGGCCCCGTGCTCGAAGGCAAAACCAACGTCTACCAGTTCGTCGATTTGATGCTGCTGGACATGAACTCGGAAGAGGGCGTGAACCCGTATTTCCGCACTATCGAGCCGTTTTATCAGAAATAAGCAGGACCATTAATGAGCCCCAACGGGGCAACATATCGGTGGTAACACTGATGTCTGCAGCTTTATAGAGCCCCAGCGGGGCGACATTCGTTGAACGAGTGCCGCCCCGCTGGGGCTTTGTTCATTATTTACGTTTCTTTTACTACCGATATGTCACCCCGCTGGGGCTTGATTTAATTTCCAAAACCAACTCCCGCCCTACCTTCCCCTTATGAAACTCGCCGTACTTCTACTACTCGCGCCCTTCGCCGCTCTCGCCCAAAAGCCCGCGCCACTCCTTCCGCCCGCCGACCCCGCCATTCAGAAGCTGGTCGATGACATCTCAGCCAAAAACCTCGAAGCCGACATTCGCAAGTTGGTGTCCTTCGGCACGCGCCATACCCTGAGCGACACGCAGAGCCCCACCCGCGGCATCGGCGCGGCCCGCAACTACGTGCGCGATGAGTTCCTGAAATACAGCAAAGCCGGCGGCGGCCGTATGACCGTCGAGATGGACACTTTCACCATCAAGCCGGATGGCAAGCGCATCAACAAGCCCGTTCTGATGGCCAACGTGCTGGCCACCCTGCCTGGCACCGACCCCACCGACACGCGCATCATCCTCGTGAGCGGCCACATCGACTCCCGCGTTTCGGACGTGATGAACGCCACCGCCGACGCCCCCGGGGCCAACGACGACGGCTCCGGCACCGTGCTGGTGATGGAGTTGGCCCGCGTGCTGGCCGGCCAGAAATTCCCCTGCACCCTCAAGTTCGTGGCCGTGCAGGGCGAAGAGCAGGGCCTCTACGGCTCGGGCCACCTCGCCGAGCGGGCCAAAAAAGAAGGCTGGAACCTGATTGCGATGCTCAACAACGACATCGTGGGCAACTCCCACGGCTTCGACCCCGAAATCAGCGATGCCACGCAGGTACGGGTGTTCAGCGAAGGCGTGCCGGCCAACGAAACGCCAGAGCAAGCCCGAACCCGCCGCCAGCTCAGCAGCGAGAACGACGCGCCCAGCCGCCAGTTGGCCCGCTACATTCAGCGCACCGCGCAACTCTACGGTCGCGGCCACAAAGTGGCCCTGGAGTACCGCCCCGACCGGTTCCTGCGCGGCGGCGACCACACGCCCTTCAACCAGCAGGGCTTCGCCGCCGTCCGCTTCACCGAGATGAATGAGGACTACACGCACCAGCACCAGGACCTGCGCACCGAAAAAACCCGCCCCTACGGCGACGTGACCGAAGGCGTGGATTTTGCCTACCTGCGCCGCAACGCTGGCATCAACCTCGCCACCATGGCTAGCCTGGCCCTGGCCCCCGCCGCCCCCGCCAAAGTCGAAGTCCTCACCGCCAACCTCACCAACCGCACCGAGCTGCGCTGGCAGGCCCCCACCGCCGGCCCCAAGCCCAGCGGCTACGTGGTGCTAGTGCGCGAAACCAGCGCCCCGCAGTGGCAGCAGCGCTTCCCTGTTGCGGGCCTCACGGCTGATTTTCCCATCAGCAAGGACAACTTCATTTTCGGCGTGGTGAGCGTGGACGCCGCCGGGCACGAGAGCGTGGCGGTACTGCCGGTGGTGGGGCGGTAGGTTTTAATAACAGCCATTTTTACTTGTCCGAATATGGAAAATGCTTTTTGCGCTACCATCATTCTATCATTAGGGCTTACATCTTGTAATTCGTCAACAGACCAAAAGAAAATAGAGATACTTGATAAGCCTCATGAGACAGAACAAGCATTGCAACGTGATTTAGCAGACAGTTCTAAACTAATAAAAATTGGAGGACAATTCTATAAAAACAGAGCGGGGCATTTATACGAAAGAACTTTTGCTCAACGTGACGCAGATGGCCCTGAGTCATTTTTTGAGTATTTCAATGGCAAAATACCGCAGAATATTGACCCTCTGACCTTCTGCGCACTTGATGGTTGGTACGCCAAAGACAAATGTTTTGCTTACTACTACCGACCAACAAGCGGAGGAATGCTATGTATCAAAATGGATAAGGCCGATGTCAAGACTTTCAAAATATTTCAAGGTCATTACCAGTATGCCGTCGATAAGAAGCACATGTTTAAGGATGGCGAAATTTTAGAAAATATGAAGCCCGGAAAGGCAAGAGTTATTACAGATAAAACAGGAGAAATCATTTCGGTTAAGTAATGTAATACATACTAACTCGTAGCGATACCCCCCCCAAACCCTCACCAACACCAACACACCATGTCGCTGACAATCATTCTCCTCATCATTGTAGCGCTTTTGCTTTCCGGTATTCGGGTGGCGCAGGAATACGAGCGGGCGCTGGTGTTTCGGCTGGGCCGGTTCACGGGGCTGCGCGGACCGGGCATCTACTGGATAATTCCGTTTCTGGAGCGCCAGCAGACCATTGACATCCGCACCAAAACCGTGGATTTGGAGCAGCAGGAAACCATTACTAAAGACAGCGTGACCATTAAGGTGAACGCCGTGCTGTGGTTTCGGGTGGTGAACCCGGCCGATGCCATTATCAAGGTGGCCAACTTCAACCAAGCAGTTTACCAGCTGTCGGTTACGGCGCTGCGTAATATCATCGGGCAGAACCAGCTGGATGAAGTGCTGCGCGAAAGGGCCCAAATCAACACCGCGCTGCTGGCCATCGTCGACGCGGCCACCGAGGCCTGGGGCGTAAAGATTGAGCTGGTCGAAATCAAGGACGTGGAAATCCCGGAGTCCATGCAGCGAGCCATGGCGCGGGAGGCGGAAGCCATTCGGGAGAAACGCGCCCGCATCATCAAGGCCGAGGCGGAGCTGGAGGCTTCGATAAAACTCACGCAGGGCGCACTGGAAATGGAGAAAAGCCCCATCGCCCTGGAGCTGCGCCGAATGCAGATGCTATCGGAAATCGGCATCGATAATAACACGACTACGGTGGTGCTTATTCCGTCGGAGTTCACCAACGCGGCGAAGAGTTTTTCGCAGATGGTGAGCCAGCAAGAAAAATAATAGCGGTTCCGGGCAACCGAAAGGGTGAATTTGTTCTCTATTTAGGGGACAAATTCACCCTTTTCACTTTTTTTTATGAACAAACAACTCCTTTCCTGCCTCGGCTTGTGCTTGCTGGGTTTCACCGCTCAGGCACAATGGGTTAGCCAACCCGTCGGTTTCGCGGCCGATATAGTGCCGTTTTACATTGATGCCGTGGATGCGAACACTGCCTGGACCGTGGGCACAGCCATTGGGTCCACCTATTTGCAGCCCCAGGTGGCACGCACCGTGAATGCCGGCCAGAATTGGACCGTAAGCAACCTGCCAATACAAGCCGGTGCGTCGGAGGATTTTACCGGGCTCTCGGCCATTAGTGCGTCCACGGCCTGGATTACGACGATTTTGAACAACAATGCGGGCGGGCGCATCCTGCGCACCACCGATGGCGGCCAGACGTGGACCATCCAAAACAACGCCGGCGTGTATGCCAGCGCCAGAAGCTACCCGGACTTCATTCACTTTTTCTCAGCTACCGAGGGTGTAACCGTGGGCGACCCGCTGCCCGGCTCCAGCCAAATGGAGATGTACCTCACGACCAACGGCGGCCTCACCTGGACGCCGATAACTACCAGCCCCGCTGCCCAGGTGGGAGAATTCCCGGAGCCCACCCCGCCGGCGGTGGTAGGTAACGACATCTGGTTTGTCAGCGTGAAGGGGCGAGTGTTTCACTCGCCGGACAAAGGCCTGACCTGGACCGTAGCCACGGCCGTCCCCAACCTGAATTCTAACGCCACTCTCGCCTTCCGCGATGCCCAGAACGGACTGCTGAGCACTTTGGACGACGCTGGAACCAACCACGGGCTTTACCGCACCACTGACGGCGGCACCACTTGGATACCGGTGACCTACGCCGGCCCACTACACGGGGCCGGCCTGAGCATAGTGCCGGGCACCAGCCAGTACGTATCGGCTGGCAGCGACCTGGCCAACGGCGACCAGGGCTCGTCTTTCTCGCGCGACAACGGCCAGACCTGGGTAGCCCTCGAAAGCACCATCAACCACATCACCACTGAGTTTGTGAGTCCCACGGTGGGCTGGTCAGCCGGCCTGCAGTTTAAGTCTACGGGCGTGACCGGAGTGGTGAACCGCTACAGCGGCACCGCCTTGGCCACCCGTACCGATGCCAGCCTGCAAGCCAGCCTCACGGTAGCGCCCAACCCGGCCCTGGGCGGGCGCTTCACTCTTCAAGCGGCCCGCACCACGGCCGGCCCCGCCACCGTGCGCGTGCTGGACGTGGCCGGCCGCCTGGTGCAGCAGCAAGCCTGGACCAGCGCCGCGCCCCTCGCCCTCGACTTGAGCCGCGAGCCCGCCGGTATCTACGTGCTCGAAGTGCAGGCCGCCAGCGGCACCGCCCGGCAAAAAGTGGTGGTGCAATAACCACCAGATGACACTGACCAAAAACGCCCCGTAGCTACTACGGGGCGTTTTTTTGGCGTTATGAAGCGCGGCGAAGGATAACAGCGGTGCTACTTCTTCGCGCCCGCCGCGGCCAGCACTTCCTGGTTCAGGCGCATGTATTCGGCTTTTGACACTTCGTTTTTATCGTCCTTCACAAATTCCAGCGACTTGTTGGCGGCGGCGATGGCCTCCGGGTTTTTGCCCTGCTTTTGCAGCAGTTTGGCCTTCCAGTAGTAGCCATAGTATTCTTTGGGGTTGGCTTTGATGTACTCATCGAGCCAGCCGATGGCGGGCGTGAGGTCTTTGCCGGTGTTGTAGTAATACTGCGCAGCCGTGACGTAGGGCTTCTTTTCGCCCTTCATGGCCTGCTCAATCTGGCCCATTACCACGCGGTCGGGGTCGGCGGTGAGGGGCAGCGCCACCTGCGTGCGGTCCCAGGTGATGACGAGGTCGGCGGAGGCGGGGCGGAGGTTTTCCACGGTCAGGCTCATGGTTTCGGCGGGGGTGGCCAGCTTCATCGGCTTCGCTTTCACGCGCAGCACGTCGAGGGCCTGCTTGTACTCGTAGGTGCCCCATTGGGCGGTGTCGCGGTTCAGGATGAAGGTCCACTCCTTGGCATCCGGGATGGCGAGCAGGGCGTAGGCACCGGCGGGCACGGCCTGCCCGTTGATTTTTACCTCCTCGCCGAAGCGCACTTTGGTGATGGTATTGGCCCCCGTGCGCCACACCGTACCGTTGGGCACCACGCCCCCGAAGGCCGTGCGGCCCCGCAGCGAGGGCCGCGAATACGTCAGGTCGATGTACGAGGTCGAAAATTCCTGGCGAATGTGGGTGGTGGGGCTCAGCGGCGGAATGCGGAACTTGGTTTGGGCCTGGGCCACGGGGGGGAGCAGCAGGCCAGCGGCGAGCAGGTGTAGGGCGTGTTTCATGAGTGCAAAGATGCTGATTCACCGCCGGGGTTGCGGGCAGTGGGGCCGCGCCAACCCGGCCGCGACCGAACAAGCCCGCCGCCAGCCCGTTACATCAAGTGGGGGCGATGCTACACGTTCCGCGTCCCCGCCGCAGACTTATGAAAATCCTGCTCACCGGGGCCACTGGCTACATTGGCCAGCGCCTGCTGCCGCTGCTGGCCGAAGCCGGCCACGACATCATTTGCCTGGTGCGCGACCCGCGCCGCTTTTCCCTCCCCGAAACGCTGCCCGAAGCCCTGCACCCGCAGGTAAACGTGGTAAAAGGCGACCTGCTTCGGCCCAAAACGCTGGCTGCCGTGCCCACTGATATCGACGCGGCCTACTACCTCGTACACTCCATGAGCGGCGGCAACGAGGACTTTTTTCAACAAGAGCAGCAGTCGGCGCAGCATTTTACCGACTACCTCAACACCACCACCGCCCGGCAGGTCATCTACCTATCCGGCATTGCCAACGACCACAACCTGAGCGTACACCTGCGCTCGCGCCGGGCCGTGGAGAACGTGCTGACGCACGCCACGCACGCCAAGCTCACGGTGTTGCGGGCCAGCATCATCATTGGGTCGGGGTCGGCCTCGTTTGAGATTATCCGCGATTTGGTGGAAAAGCTGCCCGTGATGGTGACGCCGCGCTGGCTGAACTCGCGCTGCCAGCCCATTGGCATCCGCGACATCATGTTCTACCTCACCGAAGTGCTGGATAATGAAGCCTGCTTCGGCCGGGCCTTTGATGTGGGCGGACCGGACGTGCTGACGTACCGCCAGATGCTGCTGGGCCTAGCCGCCGAGCGCGGCTACAAGCGCTGGATTGTGACGGTGCCCGTGCTCACGCCCCGGCTGTCGTCGTGGTGGCTGTATCTGGTCACGAGCACCACCTTTTCATTGGCCCAAAGCCTGGTTGAGAGCCTGAAAAACGACACCGTGTGCGACCCCGCCAAGAGCATTGCCACCGTGGTGCCACACACTTGCATGAACTACCGCGCCGCCCTGGCCCTGGCCTTCCAGCGCATCGAGCAAAACGAAGTGGTGAGCAGCTGGAGCGACGCCCTGAGTTCCGGGGTGATGCGCCAGAACTACATGGATGCCATCCAGATTCCAAAAAACGGCATGTTCTTCGACCGCCAGCTCATGCCTTTTCATCGGCCGGTAGCGGAAGTAATGGACAATATCTGGCGCATCGGCGGGGAGCGGGGCTGGTATAAAACCGACTGGCTCTGGCGCATCCGGGGGCTCATGGACAAGGCTGTGGGGGGCGTGGGCCTGCGCCGGGGCCGCCGCTCGCCCTCCCGCCTGCGCGCCGGCGACCCGCTCGATTTCTGGCGCGTGCTGGTGGCCGACCGCGCCGGCCGCCGCCTGCTGCTGTACGCCGAAATGAAGCTACCCGGCGAGGCCTGGCTGCAGTTCCGCATCGTGGACCAGCCCGATGGTACGCCCGCCGTGGAGCAGCTGGCCGCCTACCGCCCGCGCGGCCTGGCGGGGCGGCTGTACTGGTATTCGGTGCTGCCCTTCCACGGCATTATTTTCAAGGGCATGGTGAAGAACCTGGTGGAATATGGGGAATCAGACCAACCTGCTAATCATGAACCGGCAGCGGCGGCCACGCTTTAGCAGCTCATCCACAAATGCGCGGGCACTTAGAACCGCGCCGCCACCGTCACATATCCCGAGCGGCCGATGCTGGGAATGATGCCCGGGCCCGGATATTCGTCGGTGCGGCGGGTGAAGTAGCGGGCATCGGTGAGGTTGTTCAGGCCGGCTTTGAGTTCGATGCGGGGCGTGAAATGGTAGGCGGCCGAGAGGTCCCACACGGCGTAGGCGGGCACAAGGCCTTGCAGGGGGTTGTCGTTGTCGGGCGTACGCACGTTGTTGGCTTCGCCGAACGAGTCGCCGGTGTAGCTGTACTGGCCCGTGATGCTGAACGGCCCGTAGCCGTAGGTGAGTCCCACGCGCTCGATGATTTTGGGCGCATACTCTACCCGCTTACCGCTGAATTCGCCGCTCACATAGCGGGCATCCACATAAGCCAGCGAGTTGAACACGCTCAGCCGGTGGCGCGAGCCGGGGGCCAGCTGCTTCAGGGGGCTGATTTCGACGTAGGTTTCCAGGCCCTTGTGCTCCGAATCGGCCACGTTGGTACGCAACGAATAGGTCTGGCCCGTGCGGGCATCGATGGCCGCAATGGTGCCAATGCGGCGGTTGTACTTCAGGAAAAACCCGCCCACATCGAAATTCAGCCACTGGCCCACTGTGCCCCGATAGCCGAGGTCGGCGTTGTAGCCGTTGCTGTCCTTCAGGTTGGGGTCGATTTTGGACGTGACCCCGAAAGGCTGCAAAGCCGAGTAATCGATGGGCCGGTAAGCCTGCGACACGTTGCCGTAGACCGCCGTGCTGCTGCTGGCCTTGAACTCGGCCCCCACCCCAAACAGCAGGAAAGAGCGGCTGCGGGCCTCATCCGTGGTCAGCAGGTCGCCGTCCTCCTCCTCCTTATAGCCTTTGGCCTGTGAGCGCAGGTACTCAAAACGCACACCCGGCGTGAGCGAAAGCCGGTCGGTGAGCCGCAGCACAGTTTCGGCGAATGGCGCGAAGTTCTGGGTCCGGAACTCAAAATCGTACTCGTACGGCCCGCCGTAAAGGTTCAAATCGTAGTTCGAGCCCGTGGAGCCCGGCCCGCCGCCCTGCCGGTGCATGAAGCCGGTGAAATAGCGCACGCCCACGGCCAGCGTATTATCGAGGCCCAGCAGCGAGTAGTCGGTGCGTACCCGCAGCTCGTTGGTGAGGCTGCGGAACCGCTCGTTTTCGACCTCGCGCGGCACAAACTCGCCGGTGGCGCGGTCCACGGTGTCGGGGGCCGCCGCGCCGCCGTCCTCGTTGCGCCACACCAGGGCGCGGCCACTGAGGTTGCCCGACGTTTTCAGACTGATAAGCGTGCGCGGCGACACCTGGTAGTCGGCCGTGAGCGTCAGCACGTTCCAGGGGCTGGTGAGCCAGTTGCGGGCGCGGGTACTCTGGCGGCTGTTGTGGTCGAACTGTTCGTCGGTGAGGCCGCCGGGCATCTGAATGCGGTTGCGCAGGAGCGAATACTCCAGGCCCAGCGTCAGCTTGTCGGTGGCCTGGTAGTGCAGGCCCGCATAGGCCGTACCCTGACGCAGCGCCGAGTTGGGCCGCCAGCCATCCTGCCGCCGAAACTGGCCGTAGGCGTAGTAATTCAACTTCCCAACCTGTCCGCCCACGCTGGCCAGCGAGTTGAACAGCCCGAACGAGCCGCCCGTCTGGCGCAGGCCCAATTCAAACTTTTTATCCTGAGCGCCGCGCCGCATCACGTAGTTCACCGTGCCGCCAAACTGCGGGCCGAATTGCAGCGAGGCCGCGCCACGCGTCACCTCAATACGCTCCACGGCCTCCATCGCGGGCAGGTAGTAGGTTTCGGGGTAGCCGTAGAGGTCGGCCGTGATGTTGTAGCCATTTTGGCGCACGTTCATTTCCACGCTCTGCACGGGGTTGAGGCCGCGCAGGCCAATGCCGTTGGCCGGGAAGCCCGAGCCTTCGGTTTCGGAGAAGTTCATTCCCGGAATGCGGCCCAGAATCTGGCGCGGGTTGTTCAGCGCCGTGTTGGCATCGAGCGAGTCGAGCACCAGCACCTCGGTTTTCTTACCGGCATAAATCACCGCGCCGCCCACTTCACCCAGATTGCCCAGGCCGTTTTTCGACTTCAGCCCCAGCACCTGTACTTCATCCAGCTTCTGACTTTTCAGAGCCGGAGCTTCCTGGGCAAAAGCAGAAAAACTGCCAACAACGAGGCCCAACAGGGCTATGGAAGAAATGCGCATGCTTATTTGGATTGATTCTAAACAACCGCAAAGGTAGAGTCCGGCCGGGACTACACCAACGCTTGTTAAGAATTAATCTAAATAAGGAGGCCTTCTACCCAAATACTGGCACCACGCGCCCTTCCTCCACCTTCAGCGCGGCATCGTATTTCTTACCGGTTTTGGCTGAAAGGAAGCCCTTGATAAGGCTCGTTTCTCCCTTACGCAACAACTGCTTGAGTTGCGTCTCCGTCAGGGCTTTGCCGCCCCACTCGAAGGCCACGCGGAACTGGCAGTCCTCGCGGAAGCGCGAGCAGCCGTAGGCCGTCTTGCCCTTGAGCATGGTGCCGAGCTTGCACACCGGGCACGGAATCAGGCCCGAGTCGGGCGCGGCGCCGGGCTTGCTGTCGGCCACTTGCAGCAGCATGGGCTGGAAGGCGGTATCGAGCCCGATGGCGGCGTCGAACTTCTGGCCCTCAGCCCCGATGAAGCCTTTCATCACGGGCGTGCGGCCTTTGGCGAGCAGGGCTTTCACCTGCGGGTCGCTCAGTTTTTTGCCGTGTACCTCAGCGGGCAGCCGGAACGTACAGCCCTCGCGGAAGCGCACGCAGCCGAAGGCGGTTTTGCCGCGCACGACGTGGCCGGTCTTGCAGGCCGGGCAGTAGCCGAGGCCGTTGGCACCGGGCAACTGGGCCGGGCCAGCAGCTTTCGGCCCATTGGCACCCGTCATGCCGGCGGGTACTTTGCTGGTGCCGGCCTGGACCTGCTGCACGGCCAGTTCCGCGCTGCCCGACGTGACCATGCGGCCCCGGTTGTCCTGCTTCACCTCCTGCACCATCTCGCGCACCAGGGCCGAAAGCTCACCCAGGAAGCCCTCCGACGACAGCTCGCCGCGCTCAATCTGGCGCAGCTTGTGCTCCCACTGGCCCGTGAGCTCGGCCGATTTCAGGGTGGGGTTGCGGATGAGGCCAATCAGCTCCACGCCCGTGGGGGTGGGGATGATGCGCTTCTTTTCGCGCTTGATGTAATTGCGCTTGAACAGCGTTTCGATGATGGCGGCGCGGGTACTGGGGCGTCCGATGCCGTTTTCCTTCATGGCCTGGCGTAACTCCTCGTCGTCGATGTTGCGGCCGGCCGTTTCCATACCGCGCAGCAGCGTGGCTTCGGTGTAGTCCTTGGGCGGCTGGGTCATCTTGCTTTCCAGGCGCGGGTCGTGGGGGCCGCTTTCGCCCTGCACGAAGTTGGGCAGGACGGTAGAAACGGCATCATCGTCGGATTCAGCGGCCGCGCCGGCGGCTCCGGGGACGGGCGCGGGTTTGGGCGCGGCCTGCTGGGTGGGGTCGCCGTAGACGACGCGCCAGCCGGGGTTCAGAATCTGGCGGCCGCGCACGCGGAAGGGGCGCTCAGCGGCTTCGGCCAGCACGGTGGTGTTGCTCACCTCGCAATCGGGGTAGAAGGCGGCGATGAAACGGCGCGTGATGATGTCGTAGACGCTGGTTTCCATGCCGCCGCCGGGGCCGGCCGCGCCCGTCGGGATGATGGCGTGGTGGTCGGTGACTTTGTTGTTGTTGAAAACCTTGGGGGTCTTCGGAATCTTGACGGCCAGCAGCGGCGCGGTCAGCGCATCGTAGCCGCGAATGCCGCGCAGGATGCCGGGGATTTTCGGGTACTGGTCGTCGGGCAGGAAGGTGGTATCGACGCGGGGGTAGCTCACGGCCTTCTTTTCGTACAGGCTCTGCACAATTTTCAGCGTGTCCTCGGCGGATAAACCCAGCTGGTTGTTGCACTGCACCTGCAACGAGGTCAAATCGAACATGCGCGGCGGGGATTCGCGGCCTTTTTTGATTTCCACATCGGTCACGCGTAGCGGGGCGGGGCGCACGGCTTCCAGCGCTTCTTTTGCTTCTTCTTCGGTCACGAAATAGCCCAGGGCGCGCAAGCGGCTTTTGGTATCGGGCGCGGCGTCGGCGTCTTTGGCCTTGTCGGGTGCGGCCATGTGGCTGAACAGGGTGCCCCGGTATTCAGTCTTCAATACCCAATACGGCTCGGAGCGGAAGTTCTGGATTTCGTGCCAGCGCTCCACCAGCAGGGCCAGCGTGGGGGTTTGCACCCGCCCGATGCTCAGCAGCTGCTTGTCCTGGTAGGTGGTGTATTTGAGGGTGAAAAGACGCGTGGCGTTTAGGCCGAGCAGCCAGTCGCCCACGGCGCGGCTCTTGCCGGCTTGGTACAGCGAGTCGAATTCCTTGGCCTCGCGCAGGTTAGCAAAGCCCTGCCGGATGGCTTCCTCGGTGAGCGACGAAATCCAAAGCCGCTTCACCGGCTTGCGGCACTTTGCCTCCATCAACACCCAGCGCTGAATCACCTCGCCTTCCTGCCCGGCGTCGCCGCAGTTGATGACTTCCGTGGCCTCGTCCACCAGCTTCTTAATGGTCTGGAACTGGCGCACCACGCCGTCGTCGCGGCGCATGAGCTTGATGCCGAACGAATCGGGAATCATGGGCAGGTTGTGCAGGTTCCAGCGCTTCCACTCGGGCTGGTAGTCGTCGGGCTCCTTGAGCTGGCAGAAGTGGCCGAAGGTCCAGGTGACCTGGTAGCCGTTGCCTTCCATGTAGCCGTCCATGCGGCGGGTAGCGCCCAGCACGGTGGCAATCTCACGCGCCACGCTGGGCTTTTCGGCAATGCAAACTATCACGTAATTCGGGTTGATTGGAGGGCTTCGCCGAGGGGGTTTCGGCGTGCGGAATCAACAAAAATACGCTGCAAAAAGGTCGTTTGCCTGTAGCATACGCTTTAGCGTGTGCTACAATTCATCCAGCTCGGCCTGCAGGTTCCGGCGGGCGGCGGCGTCCAGCTCGGCCCGCCAGGCGGGCGTGTGAAATAGCACCGGCGCGGCCAGCATGGTGGCCAGCACCTTGCGGCGGCCGGGGCGATAAAGCAGCAGCGGCACCCGGCGGTATTCGCGGCGGATTTGCCGGGCGTATTCGCGGTACACGTCGGCGGGCGCGCCCAGAATGCTCAGGTCGGCATCGAGGAAGGCCAGCAGGTCGGCATCATCGGGCGGCTGGGGCAGGGTGTGGTTGGCGGTGCGGTTGATGAGGAAGGCCACACGCTGCTGCCGGGCGGGCTCCAACGTCGAATGCTGGAGAAACTGAAGCGCCTCGGCGGCGCTGCGGGCTTCATTATCGGATTTCAGCGCGTGGTACACGGCATCGTGAAACCAGACGGCCAACTCCACCACGGGGCGGTCCTGCAAATCGGCGGCATCGAGGCGGTGCAATAGGTTTTCGAGGTGCTGGAGGGTGTGGTAGTGGCGCGTGGGGGCCTGGTAAGCCGCAGCCAGGCGCTGAAATTCGGCTTCGCGACGGGCCGCGTCGGGCACGAAGGGGGCCGTGAGGCGGTGCCAGCGGGCGGAGAAGTCGGGGGTCATCAAGTTGTTCAATGGTTCTACTCGTTGCGCTCGGGCACCAACTAAAGCGTAGGCTAAGGCTACGTGGCTCGCAGGCTACTTGCCCAGCACCGCCAGCAGCTCGCGATGCAGCGCCTGGGCCAAATATCGGGCTTCGTCCAGGCGCGACTCGGTGTAGCGCTGGGCTTCAGCGGTGTCGGCGGTGGCTTCCCATTCGTTGAGCGCGGCCAGGGTGGCGAGGCGGGTGAGGGACTGCTGCACGGTGGCATCGAGGCGGGGGAGCAGGGCTTCCGATACCGTGAAGCCGGTGGCCAGGGCAGCTTGCAGGCGCAGCAGCTCCTGGGCTACCTGGGCCAGGTCGCGTAGCAAGTGGCCCTCCGAGGGGCTGAGCTGGCGGGGGCGGCGGTCCATGATGCAGAGGCTGCCCACGGCCAGGCCGCCAGGGGTGCGCAGGGCCTGGCCGGCGTAGAAGCCGAGGTGCATTTGCTGGGCCACGTAGGGGTTGACGAGCGCGCAGGGCGCGGCGGCCACGTCGCGGAACTCGGTAAGGTCGTCGCTGAGGATGGCCACCGAGCACATGCTGTCCTGGCGGTCCACCACTTGGGCTTCGGGCAAGCCTTCGTTGCCGATGAACACCACGTCATCGGCCCGCACCAGGCTCACGAGGGCAATGGGCATGTCGAAGAGCTTGGCCACGATGCTCACAAAATCATTGAACACCTCCTGCCCCGGCGTACCCAGCACCTGGTAGGGCTGCAGGGCCGCCAGGCGCTCGTGTTCGTGCGAAGGTATCAGGCCGGGGTACTGGGTGGTGTCCATTGATAAGCGGAGGAATACTGCCGCCAACTACTTGAACAGGGCATAAGTTTGGCGATGTGTGCAAACGTAAATGTACCGCGCCAGGCATGAGCAATGGCTGAACGCCGGTACGCGCGTACCGCGCCCGTTTACGGCCGGCGGAGCCCACAGTACGCGCGTACCCTGCCCATTTCCGTCCGGATGAGCCCGTGGTACGCGCGTAGCACGGCCATTTCCATGAGGCGGAGCCCGTGGTACGCGCGTACCACGCCCATTTCCGTCCGGCGGAGCCTCTGGTACGCGCGTACCGAAGCCATTTCGGCACAAAAAAGCCCGTGGTACGCGCGTACCACGGGCTTTTTTGTTTCTGGCAGCGGCTAAGCTTCCGGCGTGCCTTTCATGCCTTTTGGCACTTTGGGGCCGCTTGACTTTGACACCAGCGCATTGCTGAAATCAAAAAACGGGGCCGCCCGCTCCGGCTGCTTGGCGAATTCGAGCAGCAGCGTGAGGTAGACGTGGAACAGGGCCAGGCAGGTGGTTTCGCGGCCGTCGTGCAGGTCGATGCGCTGGGTGCCGGCGATTTTGGCCATGCCATCGGCGCGGCGCAGCGAGGCCGAGAGGGCTTCGAGCACCTTGCGGCCCTCCGTGCGCTGGGGCGAGGTGAAGGCCGTAGGCCGGGCATCGAGGGCATCGAGAAAGGCCGTGAAGGCATCTTCCACCTTGGTCTGGGTGCTTTTGGTGAGGGCGGCGCGGCCCTTGGGGAAGAGGGCCAGCAGGTCGGGGCTGCCCGCTTCGTAGGTGGGATTGATGACCTTGCGCTCCATCCGCTTCACGTAGGCCTTGAAGTCTTCCAGGGCCTGGGCCAGGGTGCTGGTGCTGGCCTGGCCCTCGCCGGAAAGCTGGCCGGCGTGGGTGGCGCGGTAGTCGGTGAGGGCCACGTCGAGGGCATCGGCCACGGCGCTGTACTTGCCGCCGGCGGCCTGCCGGAGGGCCTGGAGGGTGAAGGCGGCCATGTCGGCAAACTGGTCGCGGTTGAGGCGCAGGTTCTCGAAGAAATTCTCGAACCGGGCGGCGTATTTGGCTTGGGCCATGCGGTAGATGGGGGTTGGTTTGGTGAGGCAACGGCCCGGCAGTTTGCCCGGCCGGGCGGAAGGTAGCGCAAACCGGTGGCTTTGCGACCGGCCGCCCCGGCCGCGCCACGCAAAAAGCGGGGCACCTCTTGCGAAGCGCCCCGCCCGCCCACCGGCCGGCCAGCAAGTAGGGGGTTAAAAGATGCGGTAAAACAGCGTTTTGCCGTTGCCGCTACCGCCGCTGCCGGTGGTGGTGATGTGGCCGGTATTGCCGTTGCCGTCGTAGCCGCTGGCTTTGTTGCTGTTCGAGGTGCAGCTCGTGACGGTGTGCGCGATGGTCTGGCCGGCGCTGCCCAGCTTGAAGCCGTTGCCGTCGCCGCTGCCACCGTAGCCGTTATTGGTCGAAGTGCAGCTCGTGATTTTCACGGTATAGGGCTGGCCGTAGAGGTCCCAGCCATCGTCGGAATTATGGTTGGCAGTGCAGTGGTCGAACTTGTTGTTGGCCCCGGCCGAGAGCTTGCAGGCAAAGCCGTCGGCGTTTTCGCCGCCGTTGGCCGTGTCGAAGTTCTCGGTGGAGGTGCAGTAGGTGATGTTGTCGTCGTGCGCGCCGTTGTACACCTGCAGGCCCGAGTCCTTGTTGGCCGTCGTGGTCACGTTGTTGGCGTAGTTATAGCCGCCAATTTGGAAAACCAGCCCACAGTCCGGCGCGTTCTTGATGGTCATGTTGGTGATGTTCCAGTAGCTCCCGTTCACCTTCACGCCCCAGCCCGAGGGCACCCCGGAGCAATCCAGCGTGCCGCCCGTGAAGTTGATTTTGGCGCTGGACGTACCGCTGCGCAGCAATTGCAGCGTGCTGGTGAGCCGAATGGTGCCGCTCACGGTGATAACGTCGCCGGGATTGGCGGCGGCAATGGCGTTTTTCAGGGCTGTTTCGGTGGTCACCGTGGTGCTCACATCGGCGCTGGCCGTGGTAGCGGCGAGGGGTTTCCCATCGGCCGATGGGTCGTTGGTTTTGGAGCACGCGGCCAGGGCTGCGGCAAGTAAGAGAATGGCGGGAATTCTTTTCATAGAAGACGGTTTTGATTAGGATGAAAAGGCGTAACTAACGGGCCGATTGGGTGGCCAAACGTAGGCTGTTCCGGCCGCGCCGCAAGCTGTTTTCCGGCATTAAACTGCGCAATCGATGCCGGCATCGATACCGGTATCGATTGCATGACGGCGGCTCAATTATTGCTCCGTGATATAGCAGTATTTCAAAGCTATAACCCCGTCCGGCTGGCCCACCCCGCCGCTGTGGGCCGGGTGCCCACCCACGGCCCCCACAACCGGCCGCCGGGGCCGCCGTAGAACCGGCACACCTTTTCCCTCCCATTTTTATGGCCCGTATCATCGTTGGTTTATTCACCAGCACTTCCGAAGCCGAGTTTGCCGTGGCCCAGGCGCAGGCCGCCGGCCTCGCCCCCGGCAGCATCAACCTGGCCACCCGGCAAACCCTGCAAGCCCAGCACCTGCCCGACGCCGGCGCGCCCGCCGAACCCTTCCGCACGGGCGTGACGCGGTTTTTCACGGACCTGTTCAGCGGCAGTACGCTCGATGATGCGCCGGCCTACATCGCCGCCACCGGTCCCGAGCACGCCGTAGTCACCATTGAAACCGCCACCGGAGAAGAATCCGAGTTGGCCCGCGCCGTCCTCGACCGCTGTGGGGCCGTGGACGTGTACAAGCAGCGCCCCCTCAGCCCCACCGCCGCCCCCACCGCCGGCGGAGTGGACCTCGAAGGCGACCTTGACCGGGTGCGCGACGATGAGGAGCTGGACGCCAACGGGCTGACCACGCACTAATGCCCCCGGTCCGACCGCTTAGGGCGGTCGGACCGGGGGCATTAGTCTTGCTTCGCGGCCTCCTGCGCCGGCCGCAGCTTGCTGTTCCGCTTCCCGTACCCGAAGTAGATGACCATGCCAATGGCCAGCCACACGATGAGGCGCAGCCATGTTTCCCAAGGCAGCGAGGCCATCATCACCAGGCACACCACGATGCCCAGAATGGGCACCACCGGCACCCACGGCGTGCGGAAGGGGCGCGGCGCGTCGGGGTTGGACCTGCGCATGATGAGCACGCCGAGGCACACCATCACAAAGGCCAGCAGCGTGCCGATGCTCGTCATCTCGCCCACTACCGCGATGGGCACGAAGCCCGCGAACACCGCAATGAAGCACCCCAGCAGCAGGCTGGACTGAAACGGCGTGTTGAATTTCGGGTGCAAGCGCGAGAACACCGGCGGCAGCAGCCCATCCTTCGACATCGAGAAAAACACCCGCGACTGCCCCAGCAAATCCACCAATATCACGGACGTATAGCCGATGAGAATGGCCAGAATCACGGCCGAGCTGAGCCAGGCATAGGGCGTTTTCTCGATGGCAATGGCCACCGGCGCGGCGCTGTTCTTGAACTCAGTGTAGTTGGCCAAACCGGTCAAGACGTGCCCGAATAGCACGAACAAAACGGTGCATACAGCCAGCGAACCCAGAATGCCAATGGGCATATTGCGCTGCGGGTTCTTGGTTTCCTGGGCCATGGTGGCCACAATATCGAAGCCAATAAAGACGAAGAATATCACGCCCGCCCCGCGCAGGATGCCGCTCAGGCCGAACTCGCCAAACGTGCCCGTGTTAGCCGGGATGTAGGGTTGGTAGTTGGCCGGGTCAATGTACTTCCAGCCCAGCGCGATGAACACCAGCACCACGGCCACCTTCAAGGCCACCACCAGCGCGTTGAACCACGCCGACCCTTTCGTGCCCCGCGTGACGATGGCCGTAATGGCCAGCACGATGAGCATGGCTGGCACGTTTACGAAGCCGTGTACGGTGCTGCCATCGGCCAGCGTGGCCGACTCGAACGGCGACATCACCAGCCGCGCCGGGATGTGCAGCCCGTATTTACTCAGGAACTTGATGAGGTACTGCGACCAGCTGATGGCCACCGTAGCCGCCCCTACCGAGTATTCGAGCACCAAATCCCAGCCGATAATCCAGGCAAACAGCTCGCCCATGGTGGCATACGAATACGTGTAGGCCGAGCCCGAAACCGGCACCATCGCTGCAAATTCGGCGTAGCACAGCGCCGAGAAGGCGCAGCCCACGGCGGCCACCACGAAGGAAAGCGTCACGGCCGGCCCCGCGTTGTTGGCCGCCGCGATGCCGGTGAGCGAGAACAGGCCCGCCCCAATAATGACCCCGATGCCAATGGCAATCAGGCTCACGCCGTTCAGGCTGCGCTTGAGGGTGTTCGCCCCCGTTTCGGCCGCTTCCGCTCGGAGCAGCTCCAGTGATTTTTTCAACATAATGAGATAGAAACGCGCCACGCTACCGCCCCAATCGGAGCAGCCGTGCCGCAAAGCAAAAAACCCGTAAAAAAGGAATGAAAATGCGCCGGCCGTAGCTTCAGCTACGCGGCGCTACGGCCCGCAATCAACAGCAACAACAGCCCGCGACCATCGGTCCTGTCATCAACAAACGGACACAAAAAACACCAGGAAAAGCAAGCGAGGCAGCAGGAACGGCAGGCACGGCAGTTGTTTTTATATAATCAGGAGTTGGCACCATACCCACGGTTGCGGGTGGTTGCCGGCGCGTCATTGAGCCTGTCTCTCAGCGCCTCTGTATAAAAACAATCCTTCGGGGAGAAAGAATTGATGCCGCAAAGGTAATGCCGGATGCGTACCCCGCCGGCGGTTTGGGCAAAAAATAGACCGTCAGGCCGAGCGCAGCCGAGGCATCTCGCGTGCAGAAGCAAACCAATCGTTGAAAAAGGTTACTACCACACGCGAGATGCCTCGGCTGCGCCCGGCATGACGGTCGTGAGAATCACCCCGCTGACCTCCCCCTCCTACCGCCGCAGCGCCAGCCGCACGCCGGCCATCAACCAGCGGCCGGGCATCTGGGCACCGAGCAGGTCGGAATACTTCGCGTCGAACAGGTTCTGGGCCTGGCCCACCACCCAGAGGCGCTCGGGCAGCAGCGCCACATCAAGGCGGCCATTGATGACCACGTAATCGGGCGTGAGCTGGGCATCGTTCACGGTGGCACTGGCTACAGTCTGCTGGCTGGCGCGCTGCTTGTATACCCCGCCCAGGCTGGCCGTGAAGCGACGATGCACCAGGCTCACATTGCCGCTAACGAGCTGTTTCGCCACGTTGCTCAGGTATTGCGATACAATGTTGCCGTCCACGTTCAGGTGGGTATAGGTGTAGCCCACGCTGCCTTCAAGGCGCAGGCCCTCACTCAACTGGGCGCGGGTACTGGCTTCGAATTCGAGGCCCTGCGTGCTCACGGCAAACAGGTTTTGGGCGTAGCGGTAAGTGCTGGCAGGGTTGAGATTGGTGAAGCCGGTGCCGGCCTGCACCTCGCTGCCGTGCGTACTCACGTAATCAATCAGGTTCCGGCCATAGCGGTTGAAGTAGGTGCCGCGCAGCGTCAGGGCCGGGCCCACCACGTAGTCGAGACCGCCCTCGTAGCTCCAGGTGCGCTCAGCTTCGAGGCCGGGATTGCCCACGTTGAAGCCGTTGGGTACGGTACCGGGCCGGATGGCCGAGTTGTACTGCTCGGTGAAGTTGGCCGCCCGGATGGCGCGGCCCACGGCGGCGCGCACCGTCAGCTTCTCACCCAGCAGCTGGCTGGCGGTGAGTTGGGGCAGCACCTCGGTCCCGTAGGCTTGGTCGTGGTCAAGGCGCAGGGCGGCGGTCAGGTTCAGGCCGGCGGCGGGCATGAGGCCGGCCACGGCGAACGCGCCTTGGTGCCACACGGCGTGGTCGCCGCGGTCGTTGCTGCGCACGCTGCGGCGGTCGGCTTGGCCGCCCAAAGTCAGCTGTACCTTATCGGAGAAGCGCAGTTGGTGCTGGGCCTGCACGTTGAGGTAGTGCATGAGGTGGTCGCTGGCCGCCGAAGTGGGCGTGTACACGTAATAGTCGGTGCTAGACGTACCCACCAGCTGCAATTCGGTACGGGCGCGGGCGTTCCAGTCGTAGCGTATTTGTCCCTGGTACCAGTCGCGCGAGGTGGTTTCGCGGGCGCGGTCGCCGGCGTTGGTCGTGTAGAAATTCTGGGCGTTGTAGTCGCGGCGGTCGAAGCTGGCGCGGGCGGCGGCGCTCAGCTTGTTGTTGATTTGGTAAGCGCCCGAGAGCGAGTAGGTGTTCAGCTTGAAGTCGTTGCGCAGGCCGCCGGGTAGGTTCAGCAGCTGGCCGCTGGCCGTGTTGTTGAGGATGCCGCCGGCCAGCCGCAGGCCCTTGTCCTGGCCGTAGAAGCCAGCATTGGTGGTTTTCAGGTCGTACTCACCGGCCATGAACGTGCCGCCCACTTCCACGCCATCGGGCCGGTGGGTGGCGGCGAAGGTTTTGGTAACGATGTTCACGAAGCCGCCCACGGCGTCGGGGCCGTAGAGGGCCGCGCCGGGGCCGCGCACCACTTCAATCTGCTCAATTTCGGCCGGCGTGATGGGCAGGTAGCCGGCGAAGTGGCCGGTGAGCGGGTCGTTCAGCCGCATGCCATCCAGAAGAATGAGTACTTGGTTGAAAGTAGAACCCCGCAGCGTGATATCGGCCTGGGTGCCAAAGTTGCCCCGGCTCTGCATCTCAATCGCAGGCAGCAGCCGCAGCAAATCATCGAGCGACGAAACCGGGTACTGAGCGAGCGTGCGGCCGGGCACCACAGTCACGTAGCGGCCGGTTTGGCCCGCCACCTGGTTGAGACGGGTACCGTACACGGTCACCTCGTTCAGGGCGCGGGTGCTGTCGGCCAGTGTGCTCTGGGCGAGGGCGTTAAAAGTAAAAAGGGAGCAGAAAAGGGGGGCGGTGTAGCGAGTGAGTCGCATTCATAAGGGAGTTGGTGGGGGTGCAAAGCTACCGTAGCGCGGACTTTGTAGTCCGCGTCCCCGCGCCGTTCGGGTATCGTTCCGGGACGCGGACTACAAAGTCCGCGCTACTTTCGCCCTTGCGTCAGGCAACGTTGACATCCCGCCCGCGTCCTTCGCGCGAAACTCACTTTTTCTCATTTCGTTTCTCTATAAAGCACCTTTTCGCATTAGGCCTATTGGGTCTGGCGGCCACCACCCCGGCTTTCGCGCAGGCTCCCACCCCGCCGGCTGCCAAGCCCGAATCTCCCTACCGCGCCTCGGCAACCAAGGTCAACGACCTGGTACACACCAAGCTCGACGTGCGTTTCGACTATGCCAAGCGCTACCTATATGGCAAGGCATGGGTCACGCTCAAGCCCCACGCCTACCCCACTGACTCGCTTCGCCTCGACGCCAAAGGCATGGACATCAAGGCCGTGGCGCTGATGAACGGCGCCCAGCAGACCCCGCTCAAGTACGACTACGCCGATGGGATGAACCTGCGCATCAGCCTAGGCCGCGTATTTAAGCCGGGCGAGGAATACACGATTTACATCGACTACGTGTCGAAGCCCGACGAGCTGAAAGTGAAGGGCTCGGCCGCCATTACCGACGCCAAGGGGCTGTATTTCATCAATCCCGACAGCGCAGTGGCCGGCAAGCCGGTGCAAATCTGGACGCAGGGCGAGACGGAAGGCTCGTCGGCCTGGTTCCCGACCATCGACCGGCCCAACCAGAAAACCACCGAGGAAATCTCGATGACCGTACCCGCCAAGTACGTCACGCTCAGCAACGGCCGCATGGTGAGCAGCACGCCCGCCGGCCCCGGCCTGCGCACCGACGTGTGGAAAATGGAGCTGCCCCACGCCCCGTATCTGTTCATGATGGCGGTGGGCGACTTCAAAGTCTACAAGGATACTTGGCGCGGCAAGGAGGTTAATTATTACCTCGAACCCAAGTACGCGCCCTTCGCCAAGCAGATTTTTGGCAATACGCCCGACATGTTGGAGTTCTACTCCAACCGCCTCGGCGTGGAATATCCGTGGAATAAATACAGCCAGATTGTGGCCCGCGACTACGTGAGCGGGGCCATGGAAAACACCACCGCCACTCTGCACGGCGAGCAGGTGCAAATGACCGACCGCGAGCTGATTGACCGCGAATACGGCTCCGAATCGGTGATTGCGCACGAACTGTTTCACCAGTGGTTCGGCGACTACGTGACGGCCGAAAGCTGGTCCAACATCACCGTGAACGAGACGATGGCCGACTTCTCGGAAGGCCTCTACGCCGAGCACAAGTACGGCAAGGATGCCGCCGATGCCCACTACTACCGCTACCTGCGCCGCTACCTGAGTTCGCCCCGTGATGCCACCAAAAACCTGGTGCGCTTTCATTACGACGAGCAGGAGGAAGTTTTCGACCTCGTGAGCTACCAGAAAGGCGGGGCCATCATGGACATGCTGCGCACCTACCTGGGCGACGACGTATTCTTCGCCGGCCTCCAGAAATACCTCAAGGATAACGCCCTCGGCAACGGCGAGGCGCACCAGATGCGCCTGGCGTTTGAGGCCGTATCGGGCCAGGATTTGAACTGGTTCTGGAACCAGTGGTACTTCGCGCCCGGCCACCCGGTCGTCACCATCGACTACGCCTGGGATGCGGCCAAGAAGGCCGAAACCGTAACCGTGAAGCAGACCCAGACCGGCCAGACCTTCCGCCTGCCTTTCACCATCGACTACTACGCGGGCGGCAAGGTGCTGCACCAGCCCGTGACCATGACGGAGGCCACCCAGACCTTCACCATGCCCCTTTCGGCCAAGCCCGACCTGGTGAACGTGGACGCCAACAAGAAAACGTTGTGGCTGAAAACCGACAATAAATCAGTGGCCGAATACGCCTTCCAGTACGCCCACGCGCCCCTGTTCGTGGACCGGCTGGAAGCCATCGTAGCGGGCGCTAAGGAGCAAGCCACCAATGCTGCCGCCCGTGGCATATTACTGGCTGCCCTCAACGATAAGTTCTCAGGACTTCGTCTTGGCAGCCTGGAAGCGCTGAAGCTCGACGACAAAGCCGTTGCCAAAGCCACGACGCCCGCCTTACGCAAGCTGGCAGCTACTGAGAAAACGCCAGCCGTTGTAGCTCAGCTGCTGAAGGACCTGGCCGTCCTGAAGGACAAGAAAGACGAAAAGCTATTCACGCAACAGCTTAATAGTCAATCTTACACCGTGCAGGGTGCTGCCCTGCGTGCCCTGGCCGTGGTGCAGCCGGCCCAGGCCCTGGCCCGTGCCAAAGCACTGGAAAATGACAGCCAAAGTGCCCTCGCGCAAGCCGTGGTGGCTACTTATGCTCAGGCTGGCGGTGCCGCCGAATGGGCTTACGTGCGCGACAAGTTCGACGCTGCCCGCCCCCAGGCCAAGTTCAGCCTAGCCGAGCCCATGGCCGGCATGATGGGCCGCCTCGAAGACCCGGTTGCCTTTGCCGAAGGCGTAACCCGCCTGCGCGACCTTGGCATGAAATACAAGTCCTACGGGGCCGACCGCATGGTGACGACCCTGCTCCAGACCGCCAACAAAGCCCAGGCTGGCCGCGCCCACGCCGCCGAAGCCCAGGCCGCCGTCGACAAAGCCACTCAGGAATTACAAGCCGCCAAGTAATCTGGCTCACCTGTCCGAACATCAAAAAAGGCCTGCCGCAATGCGCGGCAGGCCTTTTTTGTGGGTAGTTGGTAGCTATCGGAGAAAACGGAACGTTGAATTGGCTTACTTGCTTTCGACTGATTCTTCCGGGGCCGGGTCGTGCTTGGGGCCTGCGTAGGCATTGGCGTCTTCGTCTTTTTGGTCGCTGTCGCCTTCGTGGTCGTGGTCGATGGCCTCGGTGGCGTAAATGTGCTCCATGTCGGTCATCACATCCTCGCCGTCTACGTTCAGGTCTTTCAGCACGCCATCGGCGATGTCGTAGACGAGGCCGTGCAGGCGGGGCGGGTTGTCGCCGCGCATGGCATTCTGGATGATGTTGGTTTTGGCTAGGTTGCGCACCTGCTCAATCACGTTCAACTCCACGAGGCGGCGCAGGCGCGAGGTTTCGTCCTTCTCGCGCAGGTACTCGGTTTCGTGCAGCCGGATAACGTCGCGGATGTTCACCAACCAGTTGTCAATCAGGCCATATTGCTTGTTGGCCGCCGCCGCCGCCACCCCACCGCAGCCGTAATGGCCGCACACCAGAATATCCTGCACGCCCAGCACTTCCACGGCGTATTGCAGCACGCTCAGCAGGTTCATGTCGGAATGCACCACCAGGTTGGCGATGTTGCGGTGTACAAACATCTCGCCCGGCCCCGTGCCGGTGATGCCGGAGGCCGGCACCCGCGAATCGGAGCAGCCAATGAACAGGTACTTCGGCTTCTGCCCGTTGGCCAGGCGCTGGAAAAATTCGGGGTCCTCGGCATTTTTCGAGGCCACCCATTGCTTGTTATTTTCGAGAATTTCGCTGATGCCAGCCATAGTAAAAAGTAGGTAAGTTGAAAGCTGGCCGCCGCCGGGGCAGACTACCAGCCTCAGAAAACGCCCGAGCCTGAGCGGCCCGGTCACAGTAGGCTAATGCGACGGCAAGGTAGCGCCAATTCGTTTTGCCTGAATTTTACGGAAAGTCCGGCCGCACCGTTCAGGCGCTGCGGCGGCGGTAGCCACTGAGGCTGCCATTGGCCGCGCGGCTGGTGATGAGCGGCCACGTCCCGCGCGAAATCGTGAGCTTGGGCACCGCCGCCACCGGGTGCGTTTCGTAGATGCTGGCCCAGCCGGCGAGCAGCCGCGAATCGACGTTCAGGTTGCGGAGCTGGCCGGTGGTCTGGTCGTACACGAGGCCGTGGAGGCGCAGCGTGCGGCCGTCCTGCGTGGCATTCTGGATGAGGTTGGTTTTGGCCAGGTTGCGCACCTGCTCCACCACGTTCAGCTCCACCAGCCGGCGCAGGCGGGCCGCGTCGTCGCCGATGCGGAGCAGTTCCTTCTCATGCAGCCGCACCACATCGCGGACGTGCGTGAGCCAACTATCGAGCAGGCCGAACTGCTGGTACGAAATGGCCGCAGCCACCCCGGCGCAATCGTAATTGCCGCACACGATAACATCTTCAATATCCGTGTTTTGCACCGCGTATTGCAGCACGCTCAACAGGCTCATATCGGAGTTCACCACTAGGTTGGCCACGTTGCTGTGGGTCAGCACTTCGCCGGGCTTCAGGCCGAGCAACTCACTGGCCGGCACGCCCAAATCGGAGCAGCTGATGAACAGGTATTTTGGGGCGGAGCCGGCGGTGCGCTTGGTGAAATGGGCCGGGTCCTGGCTGGTTTTCTTAGCCGCCCAACGGTGGTTTTTTTCCAGCAGCTGATTGATGGCAGTCATAGAAACAGGAAAAGTGAGAGGTGATAATGGTAATTTTAATGCAGCTACAACCCGGCTCCTAATGCGCCCCCAGCGCTACCCGCCGGATGCCGCGCAGCTCCAGCTCGATGCCCCGCGCCGGGGCGGCTTGCCGGAAAGCCTCAATGGCTTCGAGCACGTCATGGTCAATCACGTCGGAGCGGGTGCCGTCGAGGATGACGCGGCTGTTGGTGGGCAACTGCTCCAAGGTGGTCACGATGCTGGCTTTGTTGAGGAAAGAAACGTGTTCGGGCAGGCGCAGGTGGAGCAGGCCACCTTCCTCGCCTTCAGCCGCATCGGCCGCCTCGTCGCGGCGCAAATAGGAGCCGGCCTTGGCATTATCGCGTAGAATAAAGAAGAAACCCAGCACCAGCCCGATGCTCACGCCTTTCAGCAAATCGGTGAAGAGCACGGCCACAATGGTGATAATGAAGGGAATGAACTGCTCGCGGCCCAGCTGCCACTGCTTGCGGTAGAGCGCCGGCGTGGTCAGCTTGAAGCCCACCAGCAGCAGCACCGCCGCCAGCGCCGACAGCGGAATCAGGTTCAGCACCGCGCCCAGAAACAGCAGGCTCGTGAGCAGCAGCAGGCCGTGGATGAAGGCCGACATCTTGCTCTGCGCGCCGGCCGCCACGTTGGCCGACGAGCGCACGATAACCGCCGTGAGCGGCAGCCCGCCCAGCAGCCCACTCACCAGGTTGCCCGCGCCTTGCGCCAGCAGCTCGCGGTTGGTGGGCGTGTGGCGCTTCTGCGGGTCGAGGTTGTCCACGGCCTCCACGCTGAGCAGCGTTTCGAGCGAGGCCACGATGGCGATGGTGAAGGCCACGCCGTAGGTGGCGGGGTTGCGCAGAGCGTTGAAATCGGGGAAAGTCATTTCGCCGGCCAGCTGGCCCAGCGACGACAGCACCGGCAGCTTCACCAAGTGCTCGGGGCGTACCTGCAGGTCGGGGGCCACGGCTTTCAGGAGCTGGTTGATGCCCACGGCGGCCAGCACGGCCACCAGCGCGCCCGGCACCAGCCGCGCCCAGGGCTGCCGACGAATCGGGGCGGTATTCCACAGCAGCAAGATAACCAGCGACACCACGCCCACCAGCACCGAGCCGGGGCTCAGCCCTTTCATGGCCGCGCCAATGGCTGAAAACGTATTTAGCCCATTGAACTGCAGAAAGTTCATGTCCTCGAAATAGTCAGCATCGGCCCCAAAGAAGTGCGGCATCTGCTTCAAAATCAGGATGATGCCAATGGCCGCCAGCATACCGCGAATAACGGCTGCCGGGAAGTAAAGGGCAATGATTCCCGCCCGGGCCAGCCCCAGAATAATCTGGATTACGCCCGCCACCGCCGTGGCCGCCAGCACCGCCGGCCACGAGCCCAGGGTGGAAATAGCCGATAGCACCACCACCGTGAGGCCAGCCGCCGGCCCGCTCACGCTCACCGCCGAGCCGCTGAGCAAGCTCACCACCAGCCCGCCCACGATGCCGGCAATCACGCCCGCCAGCAGCGGCGCACCCGAGGCCAGCGAAATGCCCAAGCAAAGCGGCAGCGCCACCAGAAACACCACCAGCCCCGCCGGCGCATCCTGTCCAATGGTGCTGAACAGCGACGACTTGGGCTGGGGGGTAGCCGGGGGGCCGGGCGGCGCGATGGGCGTACCGGTGCGGGCCGGCGAAGAAATTACCTGAGTCATAACCTTTGTTTACAGATAGCCCGCCAACAGCTGGAAGACTTTCTCGACACAAGGTTACGCGGACGTTATTAAGGCCGAATTAAAGGCAAATTAAAAGGAAGTTAAAACCAGAAAACAGGTCCTAATTAGACGGAATCGGCCATTCCATCCACACCTGCGTGCCCTGGCCAGGCTCACTTTCCACGCGCACCGTACCGCCGTGCAACGCCATGATGCGGGCCGCCAGCGGCAACCCGATGCCGTGCCCCGGCACCGCCCGCGCCGAGGCCGCCCGGAAAAACGGCACGAACACCTGCTGCAAATCCGCAACGGAGAGGCCCGGTCCTTCGTCGCTAACCAGCAGCGAAAGATTCTTGCGGCGGCGGGCCAGCGTGGCCGTTACGGTGCCGCCGGCTTGCGTCGAAAACTTGCAGGCATTGTCCAGCACGTTGAGGATGGCCGAAAGCAGCAACGCCTCGTTGCCGCGCACGGTAAAGGATTCGGCCTCGCCAAAATCGAGGTCGACGCGGCAGGTGGGGTGGCGGCGCAGCAGCTGCTCGTGAGCCTGTAGCAGCAGGTCATCGAGGCTGACGGCGGCCATGGGCACCTGCGAGGGGTCATCGGAAGCGCGGGCAATTTGCAGCAGGCCATTGGTGAGGCTGTTGAGCTGTCGGGCCGAATCGAGGGTGCTTTGCAGCACGCGGCGGTACTCGGCGGGCGGCCGCTCGGCTTGCAGCAACGCCACTTCCAACTCGCCGATGAGGGCAGTGAGCGGCGTGCGCAGCTCGTGCGAGGCATCGCGCACAAAGGTGCGCTGGCCCACGAAAGCCGCTTCCAAGCGGTCGAGCAACCGGTTGAAGCGCTGGGTGAGCAGGCCGATTTCATCCGAGGTTTCGCCGGTGCGGGTTAGGCGCTGGCTCAGGTCGGTGGCCGTGATGCCGTCTACTTCGCGCACCATGCGGCGCAGTGGGCGCAGCGCCCGTCCGGCAAAAAACCAGCTGCCCGCCCCCGCCGCCGCCACCGCCACCAGAAACCCTAGCGCCAGCAGTCGCCGCAGCTCGTCGAGCTGCTGGCGGCTGTCCTCATCCACCGACGAGGCCACCACTACCAACGGCCCCCGGCTGGCATCGCGGTAGAGCAGGCCCACGGTTTCGTGGTAGTTGGTTTCGGGTTCGAGCACGGCCTGGCCGGTGCGGCGCACCTCGGCCAGCCAGGCGGGCGGCGCGGGCCGGGCCGCCCCCTGCCCTTCCCGAAAAACCAGCTGATTTTTAGCGTTATACACGCGGCCCTGCTCGGCGGGCAGCGTGCGGTAGAGCTGGCGCAGGTAGCGCCGGTAGGAAGCTTCTTCGCCGGCATCGGCGCGGCCTTCCTGCCCGGCCACGTAGGCGTGCCCCACCACCAGCGTCCGCTTGAACAGGCTCTGGGTGAACTCATTCCGGCGCGACTGCTGGGTGGCGAAGTAGATTACCAGCGCAAACAGCAGCAGCGTCACGGCCAGAATGGACCCGAACTGCAACGCAAGGCGAAGGCGAATGGACATGGACGGGGTGGCTTACGGATTAGCAGAACGTCATGCTTCGGCTGCGCTCAGCATGACGTTCTGCTTTTTTATTTATGCATCAACCTTTCACCCCTCATTCTTCATTACGTACCCCATCCCCACCAGCGTGTGAATCAGCTTGGGCTCGAAGCCCTTATCCACTTTCTTCCGCAGGAAATTGATGTACACGTCAATCACGTTCGAGCCCGTATCGAAGCTCAAATCCCAGACGTGCTCCAATAAATCGGCCCGCGAAACCACGCGGTTCTGGTTGCGCAGCAGATACTCCAGCAGCGCAAACTCGCGGGCCGTGAGCTGAATGGCCTGGCCGGCGCGCTCCACGCGCTTGGCGCTGGGGTCGAGGGTGAGGTCGGCGAGGTGGAGGACGGCTTTGGGGGCGGGGGCTTCGGTGCGGCGGCGCACGAGGGCGCGCAGGCGGGCCAGCAGCTCATCGAAGGCGAAGGGCTTGACGAGATAATCATCGGCGCCGGCATCGAGGCCCCGGATTTTATCGTCGGTTTCGCCCAGGGCGGTGAGCATGAGGATGGGCACGCCGGAGTCGTGGGCGCGCACCTGCCGGCACACTTCGAGGCCGCTGAGGCCGGGCAGCATCTGGTCCAGTATCAGGCAGTCGTAGCGGGTTGACTGAGCGCGGCGCAGGCCCAGCAGGCCGTCGGCGGCGAGGTCGACGGTGTAGTCCTGCTCCGTCAGGCCCTGGTGCAGGAAGGCCGCTACCGAGGGTTCGTCTTCAACTAAAAGGATTTTCATGGGACGGGAAGGTAGCGCCGTTTCGGAAAACGGGCCGCGTGGGTGGCTATTGGCGGGCCAGCGCATAGCGGGTATTTAGGCCAACGTTTTCAACCGTTAAAAGCGTTGTATTTATGGCAATACAGCCGATTTATCACTTCCCGTATCCCTCGCGGCTTAAGTTTTGAAGTGCCCACTAGAATTTCATCCCAGCTTCATTCCCCTTGATTTCTAATCGTCCACCGCGCACCGGTTGTGCTTAGCCGATGCCACGACTTTATCAATTCCCACCCTTGACAAAACACAGACGAAAAGCAGCCGTAGGCAAATAGCAGTATCCACAACCTCTAGCTTTTCCGCCCCTATGAGCCAAGTTACCCAAGCCCCGCTAGGACGCCCGCCGGTGCCCCTGGCCCCCACCCAGCCCGTCAGCCTCCACATCAACGGCCAGACGCACACCCTGCAAATCGCGCCCTGGACCACCCTGCTCGACGCCCTGCGCGAGTACCTCGACCTGACCGGCACCAAAAAAGGATGCGACCACGGCCAATGCGGGGCCTGCACAGTGCTGGTCGATGGGAAGCGCATCAATTCCTGTCTCTCGCTGGCCGTGATGCACGACGAGTCGCAAATCACAACCATCGAAGGCCTCGGTACTGAGGACAAGTTAAGCCCGCTGCAACAGGCGTTCATCGACCACGACGCTTTTCAATGCGGCTACTGCACACCAGGCCAGATTTGCTCGGCCCAAGGGCTGATTAACGAAGGCAAGGCCAAAACTGAAGCCGAAGTGCGCGAGCTGATGAGCGGCAACATCTGCCGCTGCGGGGCCTACAGCAACATTTTGAGCGCGGTGATGGAAGTGGTGAATATTCAGAAATCAGAGCCAAGAACATAGAGCTTAGACAAAGTCGATTTCGGAATTGGTAAAATCAGCCATTTGAGCTCTAAGTTCTTGGCTCTAACATCTAAGCTCTACATAATGAACAGTTTCACTTTCACCCAAGCCACCGCCGTGGCCAGCGCCGTGCAGGACAAAGCCGCGCACGACGACGCGGCCTACATCGGCGGCGGCACCAACCTTATTGACCTGATGAAGGAGAACGTGGCCCGCCCCACGCACCTCATTGGCCTCAAAAAGCTGGGCCTCGATACCATCGAAACCCTGCCTGAGGGCGGCCTGCGCCTCGGCGCCCTCGCCACCAACGCCGACACCGCCTGGCACCCCGAAGTGGAGAAACGCTACCCGCTGCTGAACCAGGCCATTCTGGCCGGGGCCAGCCCGCAGCTGCGCAACATGGCTACCGACGGCGGCAACCTCATGCAGCGCACCCGCTGCTACTATTTCTACGACCTGGCCACGCCCTGCAACAAGCGCGAGCCCGGTTCGGGCTGCTCGGCCATCGGCGGCTACAACCGCGTGTGCGGCATTCTGGGCACCAGCGACCAGTGCATCGCCACGCATCCCTCGGATATGTGCGTGGCCCTGGCCGCCCTCGACACCACGGTGCGCGTGAGCGGCCCCAACGGCGAGCGCACCATCAAGTTTGAGGATTTCCACCGCTTGCCCGGCAACCACCCCGAGCGCGACAATACCCTGGAGCCCGGCGAGTTAATCACCAGCCTCGACCTGCCCGCCAAGGGTTTCGCCCAGAATTTCAGCTACCTGAAGCTGCGCGACCGCAGCAGCTATGCCTTCGCCCTGATAAGCGTGGCCGCCGCGCTGGAACTCGACGGCAACACCATCACCGATGCCCGCCTAGCGCTAGGCGGCGTGGCCCACAAGCCCTGGCGCGATAAGGAGGCCGAGGCGATGCTCGTCGGCCAGCCCGCCACCGCCGACACCTTCCGCCGCGTGGCGGCTAAAGTTCTCGAAAACGCCAAAGGTTACGGGGCCAATACGTTTAAGATTGAGTTGGCCAAGCGCGCCATTGTGCGCGCCCTCAAGCAAGCCACTGAAATGAACGAGGTAGTAGACACCAACGCCTTCCAAAATTCCAACCCATGAGCCATACCACCGACTATATCGGCAAACCCACCAACCGCGTCGATGGCCCAGCTAAAGTGGCCGGCAACGCCAAGTATGCCGCCGAATTCAATGTGCCTAACCTGCTCTATGGCTACGTGGTGAGCAGCCCGATTGCCAAGGGCAAAATCACGAAAATTGACGCCGCGCCGGTGCTGGCGCTGCCCGGCGTACAGCAGGTGTTCTCGCACGAGAACGTGCCGCACTACGCCTTTCTCGACCGCAGCTACAAGGACCAGATTGCGCCCGGCGGCTCGCCCTTCCGCCCGCTGCACGATGCCGAAATCAAGTACAGCCTGCAGCCCGTGGCGCTGGTCGTGGCAGACACGTTTGAGCTGGCCCGCTACGCCGCATCCATCCTGCATATCGAGTATGAGGAAGTAGCGCACGAAACTGAGTTGAGCAAGCACATCGACAAAGCTTACGAGCCCGGCAGCGGAAAAGCCGGCTACAAGCCGCCGAAATCGCGCGGCAACTTCGGCAAGGGCTGGAAGGAGGGCGTGGCCCACATGGAGGCGCAGTATTCGCACCACGCCCAGCACCACAACCCCATGGAGATGTTCGCCACCACGGTGGAATGGCTCGGGGATAAGAACCTGACTATCTACGACAAAACCCAGGGTGTTTTTAACAGCCAGCAGGTGGTGAAGAAGGTTTTCGGGCTGAACAGCGACCAGGCGCGGGTGATTTCAAAGTACACCGGCGGCGGTTTCGGCTCCGGCCTGCGGCCCCAGTACCAGCTGTTTCTGGCCGTAATGGCCTCGCTGCAATTGGAGCGCTCGGTGCGCGTGTCGCTCACCCGCGAGCAGATGTTCAGCTTCGGCCACCGGCCCGAAACCTTGCAGCACGTAGCCCTGGCCACCGCCGCCGACGGCTCGCTCACGGGCATCAACCACTTTGCCGTAGCCGAAACCTCGCAGTTTGAGGACTTCACCGAAAACGTGGTGGGCTGGTCCGGCACGCTCTACGACTGCAAAAACGTGGAGCTGGGCTACCGCCTGGCCAAAGTCGACGTGTTTTCGCCGCTCGATATGCGCGCACCCGGCGCGGCCTCGGGCTCCATCGCGCTGGAAATTGCGATGGACGAAATGGCCTACGCCGCCGGGCTCGACCCGCTCGAATTCCGCCTCCGCAACTACTCCGATTTCGACCAGTACCAGGACCTCCCCTACTCCAGCAAGGCCCTGCGCAAATGCTATGCCGAGGGCGCGGCCAAATTCGGCTGGGAAAAACGCACCGCCGAGCCTGGCTCGATGCGCGACGGTAACCTGCTGGTCGGCTGGGGTATGGGCGGCGGCATCTGGGATGCTTCCAAGATGCCCGCCACCGTCAAAGCCAGCCTCGACGCCGACGGCCACCTCACGGTGAGCAGCGGCACCAACGAAATCGGCACCGGCACCTACACCATCATGACGCAGATTGCGGCCGAAAGCATGGGCCTGCCCATCGAAGCCGTCACCTTCGTGCTGGGCGACACTACGCTGCCCGAGTCGCCCCTTCAAGGCGGCTCCTGGACGGCTGCCTCCGTCGGCAACTCCGTGGTGGAAGCCTGCACCAAGCTCGGCGAAGCCCTGCTGAAACAGGCACAGAAAATGGACCACCCCGCCTTCAAAGACGTCAAAATCGACGACGTGCAATTCGCCAACGGCCAACTGCGTCTGCGCTCCGACGAAACGCAAGCCGTAGTACTCCGCGACCTTGTGCAGGCCAGCGGCGAGCCCAAAATCGAAGCCGAAAACTCCACGGTGCTGGCCAAGCTGGAAATGCTAAAGCCGCCGAAATACTCCATGCACGCCCACAACGCCGTGTTCGTGGAAGTAAAAGTGGACCCCGATTTGATGACTGTCCACGTCACCCGCGTGGTGAATGCCGTGGCCGCCGGCCGCATCATCAACCCGAAAACGGCCCGCAGCCAGGTCCTCGGCTCGGTCGTGTGGGGCATCAGTTCGGCCCTGATGGAAGAATCGGTGATGGACCACCGTTTCGGCCGCTACATGAACCACAACTACGCCGAATACCACGTCCCCGTGAATGCCGACATCCACGACATCGACGTAATTTTCGTGAGCGAGGAAGACGACAAAGTCAATCCCCTCGGCATCAAAGGCCTGGGCGAAGTGGGCCTGCTGGGCGTAGCCGCCGCCGTGACCAACGCCATCTACCACGCCACCGGCAAGCGCGTGCGCGACCTGCCCGTGACGATTGACAAGCTACTGTAGAAACTCTGGCGGCTGGTGCCGCTGAAGTGACACAAAAAGGCCCCGCAACTGGTTGGTTGCGGGGCCTTTTTGTGTATTAACGTTTTAGAAACGCCATGTTGTAGACAGTCTACAGAAGGCCAACTGCACTATACAATTTCGGATATATCGTTCTTATAGAACGTTTCAAACATTTCTTTAGGAGACTTGCCATGCTTATTAACGATGTCAGGGTTGGCTCCATATTCCAATAGCAACTTCACCACACCTTTTTCATCCTTTGAGCTGAAAATGGCCGTCCAAAGAGGCGTATTGCCGTGAACATCTGTCGCATTAGGGTTTGCTCCACTTTTAAGAAACTTCGCCGCTATTTCTAATTGCTTGTTCTGGGCAATGAAATGTAAAGCTGAATAACCAATCCTGTCCTGATGATTGATGTTCGCTCCATTTTGAAGTAACCAGTCTATAAAGCCTTCTTTACTTTCAATTACCGCACTGATAAGAGCAGTTCTGCCGTCGCCATCCGCTGCATCAATCCCAAATTCAGATAGCGTTGCCTTTGCTTTCGTGTAGTCCCCTTGTCTAATGTTGCTTCTCAACTCATCTACTTTAGGGTCGCATTTGCGGGGTCTCCCTGAATGTGCCATAGGAATGGTTGTTTTGGTTGCCTACAACATCCGGATTTCCGCAACAGCATATAGCGGCAATAGGCGCTTAGCAGGCAGGTTAGTGGCTGCAATTTACCCACCATTGGCTGGATACCCACCATTACTCCCCGGATGCTTTACTGCGCTTGTTGCACAATGGCACTACGCCGCTTTACCCGCTCAATCCCTACCGCCACCTAACCTTCTCCCCCGCCTTGCCCGCGCGCAACCGGGCGGGCACGCTAGCCAGAATCAAATCCCGTAAAGCGGTGAGCAACGTCGTTCGCACGAAGCCGTGATGCACCACCAGGCTCACCTCGCGCACTGGGGTGGGGGCCACGAAGCGCTTGAGGAGCGGGTTGCTATCGACTTCGTCTAGCACGGCCAGCTCGGGCACCAGCGTGTAGCCGTGGTGGTGGCGCACCAGCTCTTTCAGCGTTTCGATGGAGCCGCTTTCGTAGGCCACCGCGCCGGTGGAAGCCGTTCGGCCGCACAGGTTCAGGACTTGGTTGCGGAAGCAGTGGCCTTCCTGCATCAGCCACAGGCCGGGGCTGGCCAGGTCGGCCGGGCTCACGGTGGCGCGGTCGGCCAGCGGGTGGCCCTCGGAGGCGAGCAGCAGGAAAGGCTCGTCCAACAGCGGCAATTCGTGCAGCAGCCGGTCATCGAGCGGCGTGACCAGCAGCCCCACATCTAGGCGGTAGTCCTTGAGCCGCAGCATGATTTCCTCCGAGCGCAGTTCCTCGATGTGGACGCGCAGGTTGGGGTAGGCCGTGCTGAGGCCCACTAGGAAGCGCGGCACCAGGTACGGGGCCAGCGTGGAGATGACGCCCAGGCGCAGCTCGCCCACCACCTCGCCTTTAGCGACCTGCACCAGCTCGCGCAGTTGCTGGGCTTCGTGGAGCACGCGTCGGGCCTGGGCAATGACTTGGACCCCGATGGCCGTGGGCTCGGCCCCGCGCTGGGTGCGGTCGAACAGCAGTACGCCCAGCTCCTCTTCCAGCTTTTGTACCTGCACGCTTAGCGCGGGCTGACTCACGAAGCTTTTTTCGGCGGCCAGGCCGAACTGGCGGTGCGTATCCAGGGCCACTAGGTAGCTGAGTTGTTGAAGATTCATGGCGGGTAAGAAGCGCGCAGTAATAGGTTTTGATTATAAAGTTATAAATAAAATCGATTTTGATTATGCATTTACACCAAGTAGCTTTGTGCAAAGCTGCTATTCACGGCCCTGTTTCAGCCGCTAAAGCTGCTTTCCAGATAAGTCCGCGACCTTTTTAATTCACCCGGCCTTTTAGTAGGCTGACACATAAAACCACTTTCAAGATGAGCGCCAACCTGCACGACCTCCCCGCAGACAACTCCATCCTCCACGACCTGAACGCGGACGCTGCCCAGTGTCCTTTTATCAATGGCGCGGTGAAGCAAACGGCCGGTGGCGGCCGCACCAACCGCGAGTGGTGGCCCAATATGCTCAAAATGAGCATCCTGCGCCAGCACTCGCCCCTTGTCGACCCCATGGACAAGGACTTCAACTACGCTGAAGAGTTCAACAAGCTGGACCTGAATGCCGTGAAGCAGGACCTGTTCGAGCTGATGACCAACTCGCAGGACTGGTGGCCGGCCGACTACGGCCACTACGGCCCCTTCTTCATCCGGATGGCCTGGCACAGCGCCGGCACCTACCGCATTGCCGACGGCCGCGGCGGCGCGGGCGCGGGCGCCCAGCGTTTCGCCCCCCTCAACAGCTGGCCCGACAACGCCAACCTCGACAAGGCCCGCCTCCTGCTGTGGCCCATTAAGCAGAAATACGGCAAGCAAATCTCCTGGGCCGACCTCATGATTCTGACCGGCAACTGCGCCCTCGAATCGATGGGCCTAAAGCCCTTCGGCTTCGCCGGTGGCCGTGCCGACGTGTGGGAGCCGCAGGAAGACGTGTACTGGGGCCCCGAAACCGAGTGGCTCGGCGACAAGCGCTACGTGGACGACCGGCAGCTGGAAAACCCGCTGGCCGCCGTGCAGATGGGCCTCATCTACGTGAACCCCGAAGGCCCGGACGGTGAGCCCATCCCCGAGCGCTCGGCCCGCGACATCCGCGAAACCTTCGGCCGCATGGCCATGAACGACGAAGAAACCGTGGCCCTAATTGCCGGCGGCCACACCTTCGGCAAAACCCACGGCGCGGCTGAACCCGCCAAATTTGTGGCCCGCGAGCCCGCCGGGGCTAGCATCGAAGAGTTGGGACAGGGCTGGCGCAACAGCTTCGGCAAAGGCCACTCCGAGCACACCATCACGAGCGGCCTCGAAGGCGCCTGGACCACCACGCCCGCCAAGTGGAGCAACGACTACTTCGACCACCTCTTCGGTTTCGAGTGGGAGCTGACCAAGAGCCCCGCCGGCGCGCACCAGTGGCGCCCCGTGAACGGCGGCGGTGCCGGCACCATCCCCGATGCCCACGACCCGGCCGTGACGCACGCCCCCTTCATGCTAACCACGGACATCGCCCTGCGCGCTGACCCGGCGTACGAGAAGATTTCGCGCCGCTTCCACGAAAACCCCGACCAGTTTGCCGATGCCTTCGCCCGCGCCTGGTTCAAGCTGACACACCGCGACATGGGCCCCAAGGAGCGCTACCTCGGCCCCGAAGTGCCCACCGAAGAGCTGCTCTGGCAAGACCCCATCCCGGCCGTTACCTACCAGGTGATTGACGACCAGGACGTGGCTACCCTGAAAAACTGGATTGCCGCCGCCGACCTCACAGTGCCGCAATTGGTGTCCACCGCCTGGGCTGCCGCCTCCACCTACCGCGGCTCCGACAAGCGCGGCGGTACCAACGGCGGCCGCCTGCGCCTGGCCCCGCAGCGCTACTGGGAAGTGAACAACCCCGCGCAGCTGTCGACCATCCTGAACAAGCTCGGCGGCATTCAGCAGGAGTTCAACAAGGCCCAAACCAGCAGCAAGCAGGTTTCGATGGCCGACCTCATCGTGCTGGCCGGCGTGGTCGGCATCGAGCAGGCCGCCAAGAATGCCGGCCACTCGGTGACAGTGCCCTTCACCCCCGGCCGCGCCGATGCCTCGCAGGAGCAAACCGACGTGGTATCGTTCCAGGCCTTGGAGCCGGCCGCCGATGGCTTCCGCAACTACCTGAAAACGCACCACCGCGCCGCCGCCGAGGAACTGCTGATTGATAAAGCGAATCTGCTGACCCTAACCGCCCCCGAGCTGACCGTCCTGTTCGGTGGCCTGCGCGCCATCAACATCAACTTCGACGGCTCGAACAACGGCGTGTTCACCACCCAAGCCGGTGCGCTCACCAACGACTACTTCCTCAACCTGCTCGACCTGAACACCACCTGGGCCAGCACTTCGGATGCCCAAAACCTCTTCGACGGCCGCGACCGCAAAACCGGCCAGACGAAGTGGACCGGCTCCCGTGTCGACCTGATTTTCGGCTCGAACTCCGAGTTGCGCGCCCTGGCCGAAGTGTACGCCTGCGCCGACTCGCAGGAGAAGTTCGTGAAGGACTTCGTAGCCGTGTGGGCCAAAGTGATGAACCTCGGCCGCTTCGGCCTGGCCCAAGCGTAATGCCGCCCGCTAGCGCTTCCGCCCCGTGAGGTGCGGAAGTCGCTAGTGCCTCAAAAGAAACGCCCCGTAACAAATTCGTTGCGGGGCGTTTCTTTTATAAATGATTGCAATAGGCGAAAGTATATAGTATATACTTAAATACCCTCTAAATACGGTAGACTCAATGGAGCCACCCATTTTATTTTACAAGAGCCACATTACTTGTTAGAAATTATTTTATAATCAGCAGGCACTTTCTCAGTATAAATATCAAAGCTAACATTGTTTATATTTTCTATTTTTAAATTCATTTCAGATACAATTGAATCTAGATTAGTGTATTGATTATTATTATCTTGAGCCAAAATACTAGCATCATTTAGCAGACCGTAAATATGAATTTGCAATTTGTCGCATTCAAGATATTTTGCAGTATTAAATTTTCCAATTTCTTTATTATTGAAAACAACAGGAACCAATCCAAAATAAGTTGAAGCAAAGGAAAGTATCAGAAAGGATGATTTTAAATAAAAATTATTATTATCCCACCCTTGCTTAGCTAGCAAAAAACCCAATATACCTACTAAAATCGAACTCATTGCAAACAGATTTGCACTTGTATACAGAATAGTGTTCGCGTTTACAGCCATTTGCAGATAGGGTTTTTTAATCTCTTTCAGTATAAAAAATTGAGACTTTAATCTTTCAACACCCTAAATAGGCTCAGAAATACTTTTAATTTTTTCTTCGAGCAGTAAATCCTTTGATTTAAATGCCGATGTTATCTTGCTTGCCGTCAATTCATAATTATTTAAATTAAAATAGAATAGAACAGTTATTAAAGCTATCAGAAATACACAAAATAAAGCTTTGATAAGTTCGGCTTCTCTTAAAACAGAAGCTTTTACTAATTTGAAATCAGTTTTCATGATTAATGAGCAATTTGTCTTTTAGAATTCTGACTGCAAGCAATTTCCATAAGCAATACAATCCGACAGCAATATAATCATTTTTTTAATATTTTATTTATTATATATTTTTACTGGATAGGTTGCCAAAGGGAATGTCGAATCTGGCAACCACTTATGAATGGTGACAAAAACATTTCGTAGCGGCTTCATTTCTCTTACAACCAGCCCCACCCCCAGCCCCAAAAGTGCCTCTGGACGCGGCAGATGCGGGCCGGAAAATTAAGCGCATGGCGGGAAAGCTTCATTTACGCTTCATGCCGGTGGGGGCAAGTTTGTACTGTCAATCCCACGACACAAGCTGCGTTGCATCGCCCCTCCCACCCTTCGATGCGCGCTTTCGGCTTGTTTTGGCCCCGGCAGGTTTGCTGGGGGCCAAGGGCGTTCTGCTGTTTGAGTGAAGCCTGCCGCGAAGTATGAATATCCCCCAATCAAGTGGCCTCGGGCCGATGGCTTTTGTGAAATGCTCCCCTTGAATTTCCAAGGGGCCACCGGCCAGCGCCACTGCCTGATTCCGCCGCTCGGCGCGCGTGTCCCTTCCTAACGCATCACGGGTCCGGCCAGCCGCTCCACGCCATCCACTAAAAATGTTATTCCCTATGCCATACCAATCGCCTGTCACGTTACCCAATGTCCTGATGAAAAGAGTGTTCATACTGCTAAGCTGCGGTGTTTTGTTCTACACCACGGCCTGCAAGGAAGAGAAAAAGGAAGTCGAAGAACAGATTAAGCTGGTCGCGACCAGTCCATTGGCGAAAGACACCACCATCACCAAAGAGTACGTGGCGCAGGTGCATTCCTACCAGCGCATTGAGCTGCGGGCACTGGAAAAAGGCTACCTGGAGAAGATTTTCGTGGACGAGGGCCAGCACGTTTCGCAGGGCCAGACCATGTTTCAGATTAAGCCCACGATATACCAAGCCGAGCTGAAAAAGTCGCAGGCCGAGGCGCACTACGTGCAGATGGAATATCAGAATACCCGGAAGCTGGCCGATAAGAACATTGTGTCGGGCAGCGAGCTGGCCCTGGCGCAGGCCAAGTACGACAAGGCCAACGCCGACGTATCGCTGGCCCAAACGCACCTGCAATTCACCACGGTAAAGGCCCCGTTCAGCGGCATCATGGACCACTTCCAGGGCCGCCTGGGCAGTCTGGTAGACGAAGGCGACCTGCTGACCACGCTCTCCGACAACAGCAAAATGTGGGTGTACTACAACGTACCTGAAGCCGAGTACCTGGCCTATAAGCAGCACGCCAAGACCAGCGACAAGGCAGCGCATGTGAAGCTGTTGATGGCCAACAACGAAGTATTCAACCAAACTGGCGTGGTGCAAACCATTGAGGCCGACTTCAATAACGAAACCGGCAACATCGCCTTCCGCGCCACCTTCCCCAATCCCGATGGCCTGCTGCGCAACGGTGAAACCGGCAGCGTGCTCATGACCGTGCCGCTGAAAGGAGCCCTGATTATCCCGCAGAAAGCCACGTTCGAGATTCTGGAGAAGAAATACGTTTTCGTGATTGACAAGGACAATGTGGTGCATCAGCGCGAAGTGGGCATTGCCTCCGAAATGCCTGACCTGTACATTATTAAATCCGGCATTACGGCAACTGACCGCATTCTGCTGGAAGGCCTGCGCAAGGTGAAGGATGGCGACAAGGTGAAGTACGACTTCCGCGCCCCGCAGTCGGTCATCTCGAATTTGAAGGTGTACAGCGAGTAACGCCCGCCGGTCCGACCGCTCTAGGCGGTCCGACCGGTTGCCGCCATAACGACTCGTTCGCCTTTCAACCGGTCGGACCGCCTAGGGCGGTCGGACCGGAGCATACGACTACTGCTGATTGACTACCAAATAGTCCTCCCAAACGAACCGTCCTGATATGTTTAGTAAATTCATTCGTAGGCCAGTATTTGCCATTGTTATTTCGATTGTCATTCTGCTGATGGGCGGCTTGGCAATTATGAAGCTGCCGACGTCGCAGTTTCCGGAGATTTCGCCGCCGCTCGTGATGGTGAGTGCGGCTTACCCCGGTGCCAGCGCCAAGGTGCTCACCGAGTCGGTACTAATTCCGCTGGAGCAGGCCGTGAACGGCGTGCCGGGCATGAAGTACATGACCTCCGACGCCGTGAGCGCCGGTGAGGCCAACATCCAGATTGTGTTCAACCTGGGCACCGACCCCGACCAGGCCGTGGTGAACGTGAACACCCGCATCGCGCAGGTGCTCAACCGCCTCCCGATACTGGTTCAGCGCGAGGGCGTGATTGTGAACCGCGTGGTACCTAACATGCTGATGTACGTGAACTTGTACTCGAAAGACAAGAACACGGACATGAAGTACCTGTTCAACTACGCCGGCGTGAACATGATACCCGAGTTGCAGCGCCTCGGCGGTATTGGCCGGGCCAGCATCCTGGGTAGCCGGCAGTACGCCATGCGTATCTGGCTGAAACCCGACCGGATGCGGGCCTACAACATCTCGGTTGATGACGTGATGAAGTCGCTGGATGAGCAGTCCGTGATTGGCTCGCCGGGCCGTATTGGCCGCTCCGATGGCGGGCAGGCGCAGTCGCTGGAATACGTGCTCAGCTACAAGGGTCGTTTCAACGATGTGGAGGAATATAAAAACGTGATTCTCAAGGCTAATCCTAACGGGGAAAGCCTGCATTTGAAGGACGTGGCCAACGTGGAGCTGGGCTCGGAATTCTACGACATCTACTCCAACCTGAACCAGTACCCGTCGGCGGCCATCGTGCTGAAGCAGACCTACGGCTCGAACGCGTCGGACGTGATTAAAGAGGTGAAAGCCAAGCTGGATGAGCTGAAGAAAACCTTCCCGCCGGGCATGGACTATAAAATCACCTACGACGTGTCGAATTTCCTCGACGCCTCGATTGAGAACGTAATCCACACCCTGCGCGACGCCTTCATTCTGGTGGCCCTGGTGGTATTCCTGTTCCTCGGCGACTGGCGCTCGACGCTGATACCGGCGCTGGCCGTGCCAGTATCGCTGGTGGGCTCGTTCATGGCGATGCAGGCGTTCGGCCTCACCATCAACATGATTACGCTGTTTGCGCTGGTGCTTTCCATCGGTATTGTGGTCGACAATGCCATTGTGGTAATTGAGGCGGTCCACGCCAAGATGGACGAGCAGCATCTATCGCCCTATAATGCAGTCAGGCAAGTAGTTGGCGAAATCAGCGGGGCCATTATCGGCATCACCATTATGATGACGGCCGTGTTCATTCCGGTATCGTTTATGAGCGGCCCGGTGGGCATTTTCTACCGCCAGTTCTCCATTACGATGGCTACTGCCATTGTGATTTCGGGCATCGTGGCCCTCACCCTGACGCCGGTGCTTTGCGCCATGATTCTGAAAAACCACCACGGCCAGCCCAAGAAGCAAACGCCTTTGCAACGCTTTTTCGACTGGTTCAACCGGGGCTTCGAGAAGCTGACCAACGCCTACACCGGCCTGCTGACGCGCATTGTGGCCAACCGCCTTATCACCTTTGGAATGCTGCTGGCCTTCGGCCTCGGCATCTGGGCCATCACGGCGAAGCTGCCGGCCGGCTTTATTCCGAGCGAAGACCAGGGCCTGATTTACGCCATTGTGCAGACGCCGCCCGGCACCACGCTGGAACAAACCAACGCCGTATCGCGCCGGCTAGCCGACCTGGCCAAAGACATTCCCGGCGTAGCCAATATCTCCTCGCTGGCGGGCTATGAAGTACTCACCGAAGGCCGGGGCTCGAACGCCGGTACTCTGCTGCTTGACCTCAAGCCGTGGTCGGAGCGCAAGGAATCCATTGCCGACATCATTGGCAACCTGGAAAAAAAGGCCAAGCAGATTCCGGGCGCGACCATCGAATTCTTCGAGCCGCCGGCTGTGCCGGGCTACGGCGCGGCGGGTGGTTTCCAGCTGCAATTGCTGGATAAAACAAACTCCGGCGACTACAAGGCGCTGGAAAAAGTGAACAATGAGTTCATGGTTCAGCTGAAAAAGCGCAAGGAGCTGGCGGGCCTCTTCACCTTCTTCTCGGCCGAATACCCGCAGTACGAGCTGAAAATCGACAACGAGTTGGCCATGCAGAAAGGCGTGAGCATCGGCAACGCCATGAACACGCTGAGCATTATGGTGGGCTCGACCTACGAACTGGGCTTCATCAAATACCAGCGCTTTTTCAAGGTGTACGTGCAGGCTTCGCCCGAATACCGGCGGCTGCCGCAGGACGTGCTGAATATGTGGGCCAAGAACGACAAGGGCGAAATGGTGCCATTCTCGGCCTTCATGAAAATTGTGAAGTCGCAGGGAGCCAACGAGATTAACCGCTACAACATGTACACCACGGCCTCCATCCGGGGCGGCGCGGCGGAAGGTTTCAGCAGCGGCGAGGCCCTGAAAGCAGTGCAGGAAGTGGCCAATACCCTGCCCCACGGCTACGACATCGACTGGGGCGGCCTGTCGAAAGACGAAGTGGGCCGCGGCAACGAATCGACCGTGATTTTCCTGGTCGTGCTGGTGTTCGTGTACCTAGTGCTGGCCGCGCAGTATGAGAGCTTCCTGCTGCCGCTGGCCGTTATTTTCTCGCTGGTGGCGGGCGTGTTCGGGTCGTTCCTGTTCATCAAGCTCACGGGCCTAGCCAACGATATTTATGCGCAGGTAGGCTTGGTAATGTTGGTCGGTTTGCTGGGTAAAAACGCGGTACTGATTGTGGAATTCGCGGCCCTGAAACACGAGGAGGGCATGTCGGTGCGCGACGCGGCCATTGAAGGAGCCAAGGTGCGATTCCGCCCGATTCTCATGACCTCGTTCGCCTTCATCGCCGGCCTGATTCCGCTGGTGGTGGCTACCGGCGCAGGCGCCATCGGCAACCGGACCATTGGTAGCTCGGCGCTGGGCGGCATGCTGTTTGGCACCGTATTCGGGGTAATCATCATCCCCGGCCTGTACTACTTCTTCGGCACCCTGGCCGGCAATAGCAAACTGATTCGGGACGAAAACGAGTCGCCCATCCTCGAAGGCGTGGAGCCCCGCGTGACGCTGGAGGAAATGGAGCCTTACGCATAAGTGCGGTAAGCTTTAGCTTATCGTTACCTTATCCCGCTGAATAATAAACATTTGCACCATTACGGCAAGCAAAAGCTTACCGCACTAGTATGCTCAAAAAACGAATTTATCAATGCCTCGGCGCGGCCAGCCTGGCCCTTGCCGTGGGGGCCTGCAAAACGCCCGAGTTGGTGGTGAAGAATGAAAGCCGCAACATACCGGCCAGCTATTCCACTTCTACCCCGGCCGCTTCCCTCGACAGCGCCACCACCGCCCGCGTGCAGTGGAAGCAGTTTTTCACCGACCCCAACCTGCAAGGGCTGATTGAAACCGCCCTGCAAAACAACCAGGAGCTTAACATCACGCTCCAAGAAATCGAGATTGCCAAAAACGAAATCCGCGCCCGCCAGGGCGAGTACCTGCCCTTCGTGCGCCTCGGGGCCCGGGCCGATGTGGAAAAAGTAGGCAAATACACGCTACAAGGCGCGACGGAGGAAAATATCGATATCAAGGAAGGCCGCCGCACGCCCGACCCGCTCACCAACTTCCAGGTGGGCGCTTTTGCCACCTGGGAGGTCGATATCTGGCATAAGCTGCGCAACGCCAAGAAGGCGGCTGCCATCCGCTACCTGGCCACCGTGGAGGGCAAAAATTTCATGGTCACCAACCTGATTGCCGAAATAGCCAACTCGTACTACGAACTGCTGGCCTATGACAATCAGCTGGCCATCGTGCAGCAGAACATTGGCATCCAGAGCAATGCGCTGGAGCTGGTGAAACTCCAGAAGGAATCGGCCCGTGCCACCGAGCTGGCCGTGAAACGCTTCGAGGCCCAGGTGCAGCACACGCGCGCCCTGCAGTTCAAGCTCCAGCAAAGCATCGTCGAAACCGAGAACAAGCTGAACTATTTGGCCGGCCGCTACCCGCAGCCGGTGGCGCGCAATACGCAGTCGTTCAACGAGCTTCCGCCCTTCGTGACGCAGGCCGGCTCGCCCGCGCAGCTATTGGCCAATCGCCCCGATATCCGGCAGGCAGAGCAGCAGCTCGCCGCCGCCAAAATCGACGTGCAGGTGGCCCGCGCCAACTTCTACCCGTCGCTGGGCCTCACGGGCGGCGTTGGGCTGGCGGCCTTCACGCCCGGCCTGCTGGTGTCCTCGCCGCAGTCATTGCTGTATGCGCTGGGGGCCGATTTGGCCGGCCCGCTGTTCAACCGCAACGGCATCAAGGCGTTCTATTACAACGCCAACGCTCTGCAAACGCAGGCCGTGTACAAGTACGAAAAGACGGTATTGAACGCCTACGTCGAGGTTTCGAATCAAGTCTCCAACATCAGTAACCTGGCCCAGAGTTACGACGCGAAAGCCAAGGAAGTGGCCGCCCTCAATCAGTCGGTGGATATTTCCAACAGCCTTTTCCGCTACGCCCGCGCCGACTACACGGAAGTTCTCTTCACCCAGCGCGACGCGTTGGAATCGAAGTTCGACCTCATCGAAACCCGCATGCAACAGCTCAACGCCTCAGTGAACGTGTACCGGGCCCTAGGCGGCGGCTGGAAGTAATCAAGCCCCACGAGTAGCTGTAGCAGCTATTGCCGCAAAGAGAAACGCCCCGCAACAGTTTGTTGCGGGGCGTTTTTAGTTGGAAGAAAAATACTCAACAAAAGCGCAAGGAATTATTGCTACTTAATCAGACGACAAGCTGTAAATAAAAAGGGGTTTTTCATTGACATTAAAAAGGATAAATGAATACCCCCAAAACACGAATACGTATGGCACGCCTGATTCGTCTGGATAACTGAATAGCTCTGTTGTCTTCGTGAGATATTGCCGAATGAGTAATTCGTATTTTTTCACTTCTAGTGATAAGGATTTTTCTTGCTTACCAGTTAATTTCAATCCTGCTGCATCGTCTCCGCGATATGCAAAGCCATAGCCAATGGAATCCCATAAATACGGCTCATCGATTAATCTGGGCTTTACTTCATAAATTCTGGTATCAGAATATTTTACACTCAATTTTCTACATGCTTCACCTATTGTCATGCAATTATCAAGAACTTCTATTCCAAAATGCACTTCGCAATTGTGACCATGCATTTTTTGTTCTAGGTTTTTCAAAGTCTGTTTCACTTCTTGAGTTGTCATCGTTTTCTTGTTGTATAAGCATTTTTCAATTCCCAATACTAAATTCTTACTCAATCCTCAATTGCCACAATCCCAAGTTGCTTCAGTTGCTCAAGGTGCTCCTTCATGGAGTTTAGCTACTTCGGAAGTAGCCCTACTAACTAGTGGCCTTGCCCGCGACTCACAGTTCATGCGGTGAGCGGCAGGATTTGGTAGGATTGCCAATGCGGATAGCTATTTCAATCTGAAAGTTTATAAATATACTCGTCAATCTCTGTTTGCCGGGCATTGGCGAATCCTTTATCCTCTCCGGTTTTTATAAACCCGCATTTCTCTAAAACCTTTTGTGAACCATAATTATCGAAGGCTACACGGCCATAGATTGGTCTGGCTTGTTCAATTTCCAAGAAATCCTTCAGGGCCGTCGTGGCAATTCCTTGCCCCCAAAATTTCTTATCAATCCAATAAGTAATTTCAGCTTTACCGTGCATCACGAACTTTGCTATGCTACCTACAATTTCACCGTCAACTCTTATTGTCTGATTATTTATTGTCGGGTCGGCTAAATGCTTTGCGTACTTCTCAATGTAGGCATTTTTGTCGCTCGGGTCTTTCGGGGTAAACGCAGCTAAACGGATTGCTTCTTCGTCAAGCTGAAATAAAAACAGCGTTTCTAAGTCGGCTTTACTAGTTTCAGTCAGTGTGATATTGTGTTTTGTCATTACGCTGAAATCTAACATGGTTTTGTTAATTCGAGGGTCGTTTGGCAATAAACTGGAATAGCAAATGGCATTCATACCGACGCTCAATACGTAGTTTCGTTGGGTCAATCTACCCAAAATTGGCTAAATAACGGCTTTTCCGATTCAAGACACTTCATTTCCCCGGCCAAAAAAAGCAACGCCCCGCAACGAATTTGTTGCGGGGCGTTGCTTTTGCGTCAATCTTACTTTCCAAAATAATCCCCGTCCTCTAAATCAGCCAGCAGGCTTGGGTGGGTGGGCTGCCAGCCCAGCCGCTGCTGCGTGAGAATGCTGGAGGCCGGCATGTCCAGCCCGACGAAGCGGGCCATCCAGCCGAAATGGTCGGCGGCCTCCTCGGGGGTTTTGGATACGACCGGCAGGTTCAGGTACCGGCCGATAACGGCGGCGATGTCGCGCATCGGGATGCCTTCATCGGCCGCGCCGTGGTAGCGGGCTCCGGCGGTGCCCTGCTCCAGCGCCAACCGGTAGAGGCGGGCTGCATCGAGCCGATGCACGGCGGGCCAGCGGTTGCGGCCATCGCCCACGTAGGCCGCCACGCCCGTTTGGCGAGCAATGTCGATGAGCGTAGGCACGAAGCCGTGGTCGCCACGGTCGTGCACCGATGACGCCAGGCGTATTACCATCGCACGTACCCCTCGCACGGCCAGTTCCATGGCCACTACTTCCGACATGCGGGGCGAGGCACCGGGGGTATCTTCTTCGGTGCCGAGGCGGCCCGTAGCCAAGCCCGCCAGCCCGGCCGTGACGAGCAAGGGACGGTCGGAGCCCGCCAGCGCCACGCCGAGGGCTTCAATAGCGTGCCGGTCGGTCTGGCCGGCGGCCTCGTACTCCACAAAATTGTGGTTGTAAGCGGTGTGGATGACGCCCTCCGAGGCAGCCGCGCCGCGCCGCAGGCTGTCGAGGTCGTCGAGCGAGCCCCGGTGGACCACCGCTCCGGCGGCAGTAAGCGCCTGCGCGGAGGCATCGGAGCGGGCGAGGCCAAGCACCTGATGGCCCGCGCCAAGTAATTCCTGAACAATGGCGGAGCCGATGAAGCCCGACGCGCCGGTTACGAAAACACGCATGTAATGGTCGTTTAAATGGGAGGTTTGATTACTCCACAAAGGTCCGGCAGGCAGGTTACAGCGAAATTGCGCAGGTCAAACCGTTTGCTGAACAATTCAAACAATTTAATCTGTTTGACTGAGCCGGTCATGCAGAGCGTAGCGCAGCATCTCGCGTGTGGCGCTCCATAACGTCCTCACCCGACGTACCTACCCCCGGAAATCCCCCGGGGTCAGCCCGCTCTGGCGTTTGAAGAAATTGCAGAAATGCGCCGCGTCGGCAAAGGCCAGGCTGTCGGCAATTTCCGAGATGTTCCAGCTGGTTTGCTTCAGCAGGATTTTGGCTTCCTGCGCTACCCGGCTGCTAATGAGAGCAGTGGTGGTGTGGCCGGTGGTTTCCTTGAGTACCCGGTTGAGGTGATTGACATGCACGGCCAACTGGGCGGCGTAGTCGGTGGCGGTGCGCAGGCGCAGGCGCTGCTGGGGCGATTCCAGGGGAAACTGCCGTTCCAGCAAGTCGGCAAACTGGGCGGCCAGCCGGGCCGAGGCATTGTGGGCCGGTGGGCAAGTCTGCGAGGGCTGCAGCTTCTGCACGTAGTGAATCATCTCGAGCAGGTAGGCGCGCAGCAGGTCGTATTTGAAGGCGTAGTCGGAAGCAATTTCCTGCTCCATCTTCCGGAAAATAGCCGCAATAGCCGCAAATTCGGCATCCGTCACCTGCACCACGGGGTACGCGCCGGGCTGATAAAACGGCAGGTCTTCCAGCGCCACCCGGCCCTTGGCGGGCAGCAGGAACTCGTCGGTGAAAATGCAGAAGTAGCCGGTCTGGTCCGCGTTCTGCGGCAGCCAGCGGTAAGGCACGCGCGAGGAGGCAAACCACAGGGCACTGGCTTCGACTTCAACCGTCTGGTCGGCATATTCGATGCGGCTACGGCCCCGAATCAGGCTGATTTTGTAGAAGGAGCGCCGGTCGAAGGTCATTGGCGGCCGGTCGCGGTTGGCGAGCATCAGGTCGGCCACGTTAAAGACGTTGAAGTGGCCGACTTCGCGGGGGCGCTCCGGCAGCAACAAGCCTTCGGCCGCCTCGGGAGACAGCTTGGTGTACAGTTCGGAGAGCGGGCGGGGTGGCATGGCGATTGGTTGTAAAAATCAAAGGTAAACCAACATCGGTTACCCATACATTCTTATGCCATCATTCCGTGTGCGAGACTGTAAAAAGTAGGGTGCGGGGGTAAGCCCCGCACCCTACTCGTTTAAAAAGCCGCCGCAAATTCCCTGGCAAAATCCTCTAGCTTCACCTGGCCCAAAGTGGGGCGATGCTGCCAGTAATCCTCACCCAGCCTGCCGCTGTTGATGCTGGCGTAAATGTCCACGACTTCGGCGGCGCGGTGGGCGGGCACGCCGTTTTTCACCATGCCGTCCCGCATTTGCTCATCGCTGAAGGACACCCATTTCAGGTCGGGCTGGCCGATGGCCGTGCCGATGGCGTGGGCCACTTCATCGGCGGTGCGCTCGTCGCTGGCCACGTAGCGCACGTTTTGGCCGGCTGTCGTGAATGGTTGCGCCAGTTCCTCGGCGGCGGCGGTGGCAATGTCGCGCGGATGCACAAAGGCTACTTTGATATCACCCGCGTAATTAGCGCCCAGCATGCCCAGCCCTTTTATCATGCCCACCGAGCTGTACAGGTTGTTGTAAAAAGACGTGGGCCGCAGGTGCGTAAGGGCAATGCCGGGCACCGCGCGTAGCATAACTTCCACATCGTGCGAACCGAGAATGCCGCCAGTGCCCTCCGCTAGGTGCGCGCCCCAGCTGCTGAGCTGCACCACCCGCCGCACGCCCGACTGCTGGATGGCCTGAGCGTAATTGCGGCCAATTTGCTGGTGGTAAGCCCGCGAATCGGCCACGGCGAAGTGGGGCGGCACCATCAGGTACACGGCATCGGCACTGGTAAAAGTAGCCGTCAGGAAATCGACATCGGCCACCGTACCAATGGCGGCGCGGGCTCCTAATGCTTCAATTTCCGGCTGCTTTTCCGGCTTGCTGCTGATGACCGTGACGGCGTGGCCCTGCTGCACCAGCGCGGTGGCCAAGGGCTGGCTAATGTTCCCGAGGGAACCTGTAAGGATTATTTTCATAAGGCAAAGCTCTGCCCGCTTTCAACCCCACGAAAGGGCGAAACGGCGGGAAGATTGGGCCAAAGTGCGGCAACGCGCTACGCCCAGCGCTGCCGGTACATGGCCGGCGAAACCCCCGCACTTTTCCGAAAAAACCGGCCAAACGTAGATTGGTCGGCAAAATGCAGCGTGTCGGCAATCTGGCCGACAGTCAGGGCAGGGTTTTGGAGCAGGACGTGGGCTTCCAGCAGCACGGCTTCGGCCAGCCACTCCACGGCGCGCTTGCCACTGGCTTCTTTCACGGTTTCGGCCAGGTGCTTGGAGGTAATGCAGAGCTTATCGGCGTAAAAGCCCAGGCTGCGCTCGGTGGCGTAGTGGCGGTTTACCAGCTGCTTAAATTCAGCGGCAATCAGCTGGCTACGCGTCTGGACGGCCTTGGCTGAAACGTGCTGCGCGCTGTAGATGGGCGCGGTTTCGTGCAGCAGAATGTGAATGAGGCTGCGCAGAATTTCTTCCCGATAAGCGTGCGGTGCTTCGTATTTCAGCTCGATGGAATGCAGCAGCGCGGCGATATTTTCGGTCTGCGTAACGGTTAATTGAAATACGTGTTTAGCATCCTGCTCAAAAAAGGCGAAAGCATCCAGATTCAGGCTATTATTAGCCGAAATAAATTCCCGGGTAAAAAAGATGCTCAACCCCTCAAAATCAGCCGACATAAGTGGCCACTGCTTGATGACGTATGGCGATAATAGCATCAAAGAATTGGGGCCAATATCGTACGTTTCGAGGTTGACTTTCAGGCGGGCATTACCGCGCAGGCAGAGGCCGATTTTGTAGTAATTGCTCCGGTAGGGCAGGTCGATGGGCAAGTGAGACGGCGCGGAATTCGGCCCCAGAAAGAAAACTGCCGCCGGCTTTGCCGCCGTTTCGGAGAGGGTGTTTAATTGATACAGGGGAATTGCGGCGGTCATAAGCTCAATATACGCGCCGCTGGCCGGCGGCTCACTACCAAAACCAAACCGCGCTTCCCGGTCCGGAGTTTACATAACCCCGCCCCGCCCCAGGGCGTATTTCCGTCAACTCACTGCCACCCCATGACCGAACTCCAACGCTTGCTCCTCGCCTACGACCGCCACCGCGCCGAGGCCCGCCCCTGCGCCCTGGCCACGGTAGTAGAGGTGCTGGGTTCGGCTTACCGCCGCCCCGGGGCCCGGATGCTCGTGACCGAGGATGGCGAGCTGACCGGGGCCATCAGCGGGGGCTGCCTGGAGGGCGATGCCCGCCAGCGGGCCCGCCAAGCTATTTTTCGGGGCCAGCCCGCCCTGGTCACCTACGACACCCGCGACGAGGACGACCCACGCCACGGCCTCGGCCCCGGCTGCCAGGGCGTGGTCCGCATCCTGCTGGAACCGTTGGATTTTGCCGCGCCCAACAACCCCGTGGAACTGCTGCGCGGCTTCGCCCAACACCCCGAGCCGGCCGTACTGGCCACGGTATTCGAAACGGATGCCTCGGGCCTGAAAGCGGCCGTGGGGCAGCGTGTGCTACTGTCAGCCACCGGCGCGCTGCGCGGCACTCCCCTGCTGGCCAGCCCGCTGGCCGAAGCCGCCCGCTCCACGCTGGTGCAGGGCCTTTCGCGGGTGCTCGATATCGAAACCGATGCCGGCCCGGTGCGGGCGCTGCTGGAGGTGCTGGTGCCGCCGCTGCGGTTGGTCGTCTACGGCGCGGGCAACGATGCGCAGCCGCTGGTGCATCTGGCCGCCTCGCTCGGCTGGCACATCACGGTGCTGGACGGCCGGCCCAACCTGGCCACGGCGGCGCGCTTCCCGGAGGCGGCCGAGGTGCGTGTTGTGCCGGTGCGCGAGTTGGAAGCCCAGGCACCCGACATGGGGGCTTACCACGTCCTGCTCAGCCACAACTACGCCTACGACCTGGCCGCGCTGCAAACGCTGCTGCCTACAGCCGCGCCCTACATTGGCCTGCTGGGGCCGCGTGCCAAAGCGGGGCGACTGCTGGGTGAAGATGAATTGAATCTATCAGAAGCTGAAAGGGCAGATGCGCTGCAAAGCCGCCTGCACAGCCCCATTGGCCTGACCCTGGGCGGCGAGACACCGGAGGAAATCGCGCTGGTCATTGTAGCCGAAATCCAAGCCGTGAAGAACAAGCGGCAGCCGCAACACCTCCGCGATACGACGGCGGCTATTCATGCTGACTCGCCCAAAACTGAGTATGTAGTGTAGCTTCCGCTTGCGCACCATCAGGCCATGCACAAGTAAAAGCGTATGTCACAATCACGGGCCTGGTACCCGGTAGCTCAACGCCAGCCGGAATGCAAGGCCTTTCTCCAGAAGTGGGCTGAGCGGCTTGGGCGCGGCTTCTAGCCCAATGTAGTCGATGGTGGCGAGCCATTGGTCGTCCCTGGCGTACACTTCCATGCGCCGCGTCACGGCGTAGGCGGCCGTGGCCCGCAGCGCCCAATGGGCGCTCAGGTAAGTTTCGGCAAACAGGCCGTAATGACCTTGCTGGTATTGAAAATACCGGTCCTGCTCCTGCAGTCGGTAAGCCGTGTTGATGCCGTTCAGGTTAAAGCCCACATTGACACGCGGCGTGGCGGCGTAGCTGATGTTGAACGTAGTTGGCAGGTCGCCAAATAGCCGCCACTGCTGCCCCAGCCGCCAGTCGAGGCCCAGCAGCAGCACGTACTGCGGCCCGTAGAACTGCTGCCGGTAGCCCACCGTGAGGCGGTAGGCCCGGCGGGCATTGCTGCGGTAGGTGGCCCGCACCACGCCGCCCCAGGTCACATCGGCCCCGCGCACCTCGCGCAGGTCCGAGTTGAGGGCGGGCAGCACAAGGGCCGTCAGCTCCGTGCGCGGCGAGAGGCGCTGGCGGTAGCCCAGCACCGGGGTAATGCCGTACACGTTATGCACCTCAAATCCCGGCCGGTTGCCGCTGAAACGCAGGGTTTCGAAGTTCAGGCCGGCCAGGATGGCGTGTGAGGTGTCGGCGGCCACGGCTATCGGTACAATGATATTGGCCCGAAAAACATCGCCTCTAAACGAGGCTCCACTACCGCTGGCTTGTTTCAGGGGCAGCACTTCGTAGCTCAGGCCGATGCCTTCGGCGTAGCCCTGCGCCCGGCTGATGGCGGGGATGAGAACGCCGCTGCCTAGCAGCAGAACCGGCAGCAGCCGGGCGGGTAGAGGTATAATCACGTAATAATTTTGGCAGAATTCAGCAACAAATAAAAGCGCAATTATCCAATAGCTGGCACTCTACTTTTGCAGCTCCACTTTTTGCCGGTTTCACTGGCTCCTGATTATTTCCCGCATGGCACATTTGCTGCTCATTCATTGCCCCGACGAGCCGGGCCTGGTCTATAGAATCACGGGCGTGCTGTTCAGGCACGGCCTCAACATCATCCGCAACGGCGAGTTTGTGGAGCGCGATGGCAACCACTTTTTCATGCGGACCGAAGTAGCCGGTGCGTTCGACCCGGAAGCCTTCCAGGCCGATTTGCAAACGGACTTGCCCCCATCGGCCGTCATCCGCCTCACCACCAACCAGCCCAAAAACATTGTGCTAATGGCCACCAGGGAGCATCACTGCCTCAGCGAGCTGCTGGTGCGCCACGAGTTTGGCGAGCTGAATGCCCGCGTGCTGGCCATCATCAGCAACTACGAAGTGCTCGGCGACCTCACCCGCAAGTTCAACCTCCCCTTCCACTACCTGCCCCACGCCGACCGCTCCCGCGAAACGCACGAGGCCGAAGTATTGGCCGTACTGGCCCGCTACCAGCCCGATTTCGTGGTGCTGGCCAAGTACATGCGCATCCTGACCCCTGAGTTCGTAGCGCATTATTCCAACCGGCTCATCAACATTCACCATTCGTTTCTGCCGGCCTTCGTGGGGGCCAGCCCCTACGCGCAGGCGTACGCTAGGGGCGTAAAAATCATCGGGGCCACCGCCCATTTCGTGAACGAGCAACTCGACCAGGGCCCCATCATTGCCCAAAACGTCATTCCCATCGACCACACCCAAAGCGCCCACGAAATGGCCCAGGCCGGCCGCGACGTGGAGAAAATTGTGCTGGCCCGCTCCCTCAAAATGGTATTCGACGAGCAGGTATTCGTGCATGGCAACAAAACCGTGATTTTCGACTGAGAAGCCAGCTACCACAAAGCCGTAAAAAAGGGGGCTACCCGCTTCATCAGCGAGTAGCCCCCTTTCAATTTAATTGCTGCAATTAGTGGCTGCGGCCGTGGCCGCCCCCGCCGTGGTAGCCACCACCACCATTGCCGCCGTGGTAGCCACCACCCTGGTAGCCACCGCCCCGGCGGCCACCATCACCACCGTGGTAGCCCCCGTAGCCGGGCCGGTAAGACTGCCGGTATACCGGCCGCACCACCACCGGGCGCGGGGCGTAGTACGGCCGCGCATAGCCGTAGCCATACGGCTGGGCGGGCGGGTAATAGCCGTAATCGGGGCCGTAGCCCGGGCCGGCAGCAACGCAGCCGCCCAACATAAGCAGGCTGATGCTCAAGGCGAAAATGGTTGATTTGGTCTTCATGATATAGGCAGCGTGCCGAAACACGTCGATTTACAGGTGGATGTACTTCTACGTCTGTAAACAAAATGTGGACCAGAATTAGTGCCTGCCCGCCATAGCATGCGCCCTGTTTAAGCCTCGGTCGGCAATACCGTTTCGCCGGAATAAAGCCGGGCTTTGCCGGGCAGGGTTTTGTGGCGCTCCTTGCCGAGGGCAGCACCGGGTTCGGGTACCCAGTGGTGGCGGCCGCCGGCCTTTTCGTCGTTGAATTCAGTGGGCGCGGTTCCGGCGGCGGTGCGCTCCTTCCAAGTCAGGTGCTGGGTGCCGTCGTCGGTGCGGTCCATCGTGATGCAGTCCTCCACGGGGCACACGAGCGAGCACAGGTTGCAGCCCACGCAGTTTTCCTCGATGATTTCGGGTACCCGCGTGCCGGCATTCAGCCGAATGGCCTGGTGGGCACCATCCTCGCAGGCGGTATAGCACAGCTGGCAGCCAATGCACTTGTCCTTATGGATGTTGGCCGTCACCTTGTACTTCATGTTCAGGTCTTCCCAGTGCAGCACGTTGGGCAGCGCCTTACCCACCATGTCGTAGATGGTGTTGAACCCCTTCTCCACCATGTACTGCTCCAGCCCGGAAGTCATCTCGCGAATAATGCCGAAGCCGAAGTGCATAGCCGCCGTACACACCTGCACGCTGCTGGCTCCCAGCAGGATATGCTCTACCGCGTCGCGCCAGTTTTCAATCCCGCCAATACCTGAAATGGGCAGCTTGATGTCGGGATGCTGGGCGCAATTCTTCACCATGTTCAGGGCAATGGGCTTCACGGCCGGGCCGCAGTAGCCGCCGTTGCTACCCTTGCCGTCCACAATCGGGTACGGCGCAAACTGGTCCAAATCAACCCCCACGATGCTCTGAATCGTGTTGATGAGCGAAATGGCATCGGCCCCGCCGCGCCGCGCTGCCAGGGCGGGCTCCGTGATATCGGAAATATTGGGCGTGAGCTTCACGATAACGGGCTTGGTGGCCACTTCCATCACCCACTCCACAATCATCTGCAGAACCTTGGGCTCCTGCCCCACTGCCGAGCCCATGCCGCGCTCGCACATGCCGTGCGGGCAGCCGAAATTCAGCTCAAAACCGTCGGCTCCCGCGTCCTGGCTTTGGCGCACGATGTCGTGCCATTCCTGGCGTGTCTGCACCATGAGGGAGGCGATAACGGCGTGGTTGGGGAAGCGCTTTTTAACTTCCTCAATCTCGCGCAGGTTGTCGGCCAGCGAGCGGTCCGAAATCAGTTCGATGTTATTGAAGCCCACCAGGCGCTTGTCGCGGTAATTTACGCCGCCGTAGCGGCTCGATACGTTCACAACGGGCACACCCAGCGTCTTCCACACCGCGCCGCCCCAGCCGGCATCAAAGGCTTTCATCACCTGGTAGCCGGAATTGGTGGGCGGGGCCGAAGCCAGCCAGAACGGGTTCGGCGATTTGATGCCGGCAAAATTTATTGAGAGGTCGGGCATGGATATTAGAGTCAATAGAACGTCATGCTGAGTGCAGTGGAAGCATCTCGCGTGCAGCAGTAATCAATGCTGTTGCACCGAAGCGGTAGAGATGCTTCGGCTACGCTCAGCATGACGTGCTTTTTGTTAGAAAAACTTGAGCTACTTGCTCAAATAAGCGTGAATACCGCGGGCCGTAAGCTTCGCCTCGGCAGCCGCGTTCACCACTTCCGCGCCGCCATTCCAGGCATCGCCGGAAGCGAAGTACTTCGGATTGCCGGTCTGTCCGGTATGCGCGTTGGCGATGATGCGGCCCTTGCCATCCAGCTTCAGACCCGGAATCAAGCTCAGGAATTCCGTTTGCTTAGCCTGGCCCGTGGCTTTAATCACCATGTCGCATTCCTCCACAAACTCGGAACCGGCAATTTCCTGCACCCGGCCATCCTTGGTTTCGGTTCGGATAAACTTCACGCCCGACACATAGCCGTTGCCGATAATTTCTACCGGTGCCACGTTAAACAAGCCCTTTACTCCTACCCCTTTGGCCAGGTCGTACTCGAACTCATAAGCGCCCATTTCTTCCTTGGCACGGCGATAAGCCAGAATCACATTTTCGGCCCCGAGTCGGGATGATTCCGAAGCGGCATCCATCGCCGTGTTGCCACCGCCCAGCACAATTACCTTGCGACCCACCGCTACTTCGTGGTGATGCTGCCGCAATTCCGAAATAAATTCTACTGCGCCTGTACAATTGATTTTATCTTCGCCCGGTAAGCCTAATTCATTGGTTTTACCAAGGCCAATTCCCAGGAAAACAGCGTCGTATTTATCCTCCAGTTTCACCAACTCCTCGCGCGAAGAAATAGCCGAATTGAAATGCGTATTATAACCGAACTGCGCCTGCAAATAGGCCATTTCAGCCAGCGTTTCTTCGTTGGTAATTTTATAGGGTGCCACGCCGTATACCGTTAGGCCCGAAGGCTGCGCTTTAGCCTCAAAAACATCAACACCATAGCCCAGTGCCCGCAATTCGCAGGCCGCCGAAATACCGGCCGGACCCGCCCCAATTACCGCTACTTGCTTCCCATTATCCGCGCCGGGACCGAATAGCTTTTCACCACTCTTAATTACCTTGGTAGTGGCGTAACTCTGCAATCGGCCGATTTCAATCGGCTTCACTTCCTGTAAGTTATATACGCAGGCACCTTCGCAGAGCACTTCCGTCGGGCACACTTTTCCGCAGGCATTACCGAAGTAGTTAGCCTCGTAAATGGTGCGGGCCGCGCCGGTATCGTTGCCCGAATTTATCTGGCGGATAAACTGCGGAATATCAATCCCCGACGGGCACGCTTTTATACACGGCGCATCGAAGCAAAAGAGACAGCGGGAGCTTTCATAAAGCGCCTCGGTGCGGTTCATCACCGGTTTCAATTGCGCGAAATTTTCCGCGAATTGCTGCTCGGTGGTAGGTGTAGAAAATTCAGCCATGAAATGGGCAGGGTTATTCGGAATTATTTAAAGGAAAAGCCAAGACGTCATGCAGAGCGTAGCGAAGCATCTTGCCCACGGCCACTAATTCATTTCGTTTCAACGATTGAGTTAATGCTTCTAGCACGATGCTTCGCTGCGCTCTGCATGACGTCACTTCAGGCATTCAGGCACCTACAGTTCCACCAGTTTCTCGTAGGTTTCGGGGCGGCGGTCGCGGAAGAACTGCCAGGTATTGCGCACTTCCTCAATCATGTCGAGGTCGAATTCGGCAATCAGTAATTCATCCTTGTATTCGTCGGCCTGCGCAATAATCTGGCCGCGCGGGTCCACGAAATAGGACGTGCCGTAGAAGCGGCCCAGGTTCCAGGGCTTTTCTTCACCCACGCGGTTGATGCAGCCCATGAAATAGCCATTGGCGGCCGCGTGGGCGGGTTGCTCCAGTTTCCAGAGGTACTGCGAGAGGCCGGCCACGGTGGCCGAGGGGTTGTACACGATTTCGGCGCCGTTTAGGCCCAGGATGCGGGCACCGTCGGGGAAGTGGCGGTCGTAGCAGATGTACACGCCAACTTTGGCGTATTTAGTCTGGAATACCGGGTAGCCCAGGTTGCCGGGCTTGAAGAAAAACTTCTCCCAGAAACCGGTGGTGTGGGGAATGTGGTTTTTGCGGTACTTGCCGAGGTAGGTGCCGTCGGCATCAATTACGGCGGCGGTGTTGTAGAGGAAACCGGCCTGCTCGCGCTCGTACACGGGCACAATCATCACCATGTTATACTTCTTAGCGTATTCGGCCATGCGCTCAGTGGTAGGGCCGGGCACGGCTTCAGCGGAGGCGTACCAGGCTTTGTCCTGGCCGGGGCAGAAATACGGGGTGTTGAATATTTCCTGCAAACAAAGGATTTGCACGCCCTGGCGGCCGGCTTCCTCAATGAGCGGGATGTGCTTGGCTTCCATGGCCTGCATGATTTCGGCAATCGTGCCTTCGCCTTCGGTCATCGGTAGGCTCATCTGAATGAGGCCGGATTTAATAATTCTGGGCATGGTTCGGGGTGAGGGTAAATAAAGTTGAATTTGGTCGTTGCGAGTGTCGTAGGGCAGAAATTCCCGGCAAGGCACAACGCTTTGAGTTGTGATGAATGTTAATTCGGATTAAACAGCCCAAAACGGGCTTTAAATTAAGCAAAAAATTGGGTATTTGTACGCGCTACACGTTAATACACAGCAAGAAAGCCATGCCTGCACGCACTCGCAATGACAAATACCCCGCTGGCAATGACAACTGCCTGTTAGAAGTTGGTTTTACCGCGCTTAATAAACTGTCCGTAGCCTTTGCCTACTTTGGCTTCCCCGGCATCTACGGCCACTTTTCCACGTAGCAACACGGTGTCAATCTTACCCGTTAGCTCCCACCCTTCGTAGGCTGAATAGTCACAATTCATGTGGTGCGTATCGGCCGAAATCGTATGCTTTTTGTTCGGGTCAAATATCACTAAATCCGCGTCCGCGCCAATGCTAATGGTGCCTTTGCGCGGAAACATGCCGAATATTTTTGCGGCATTGGTGGAAGTTATTTCCACAAATTTATTCAGCGTGATTTTCCCTTTAATTACACCTTCTGAAAACAGTAATTCCATGCGGTGCTCCACGGCTGGGTGGCCGTTTGGGATTTTCGAAAAATCGTCCTTACCCAGCAGTTTCTGCTCCCACAAAAAGGGGCAATGGTCGGTACCGAGCACATTCACCAGCCCTTGGTTTATGCCAGCCCAGAGCGTGGCCTGGTCCTTTTTCTCGCGCAACGGCGGCGACATTACCACTTTTGCGCCGTTGGCCTCGTCCTCGTACAGTCGTGCATCGAGCAGCAGGTATTGAATGCAGGTTTCGACCAGCACGCGCTGGTTGCGCTCGGTGGCGCGGCGCACCTGATTGAGCGCGCCCTCGCAGGTGAGGTGTACGATGTAGGCATTCACGCCGGTGTAGTTTGCAATGTCGGCAAAGCGGCCCGATGCCTCAGCCTCAGTTACTTCAGGCTGCGAGAGGTAGTGGTAGAGCGGCGTGAGTTTGCCCTGCGCCCGGTGCTGGGCGATGAGCGTGTCAATCATGTCGCCGTTGGTGGCGTGGGCCGTTACGAGGCCGCCGTGCTTCTTCACTTCCTGCATCAGGCCCACCATCTGCGCATCGTCAATCATGAGCGCGCCCTTGTAGGCCATGAACGTTTTGAAGGACGTGATGCCCTCGGCAATCATGTCCTTGATTTCCTCCTTAGTGCTGGGGTTGAAATCCGTCACAGCCATGTGGAAGCTGTAGTCGCCCACGGCATTGCCGGTAGCGCGGCCACTCCACTCATCAAACGCCGAACGCAGCGAACTGCCTTGCTTCTGCAGGATAAAATCGATGACCATTGTGGTGCCTCCGTGCAGGGCAGCACGGGTACCGGTTTCGTAGGTATCGCTGCTGAAAGTACCCATAAAGGGCATTTCCAGATGCACGTGCGGGTCGATGCCGCCGGGCACGATGAGTTTGCCGGTGCAGTCAATCACCTCCGCGCCATCGGCTGATAAGTTGCGGCCGATAGAAACGATGGTTTCACCTTCAATCAGAATATCGCAGACGGCGTCCGAATCGGCGGTGACGACACGGCCGTTTTTGAGAAGGATGGACATGATAGAGAATTATGAAAACGTCATGCCGAGCGCAGCCGAGGCATCTCGCTCGTTTCGTTGCAATCTGTGAGAATTACTGCCGCACGCGAGATGCCTCGGCTGCGCTCGGTATGACGTTCAGAGTTAGTTGACGTATTTATCCGCGATGCTAATAGCCTCCGAAATAATGGCCAAGCCCTCGTCAATTTCCTCCTTATTTATAGTCAGCGGGGGGCAGATGAAAATGTAGTTCCAGCGCACGAAGGTGTACATGCCGAGTTCGCGGATTTTGGCGGCGACCTGATTCATGATGGCCATTTGGTCGTTGGTGGCGTTCCAGGGGGCCATGGGCTCTTTGGTGTCGCGGTTTTTCACCAGCTCGATGCAGCCGAAGAGGCCGGTGTTGCGCCAGTCGCCGATGCTGGGATGGTGGCGCATGAGCTGGGCCACTTGCTCATCCATGTACTCGCCCATTTTCACGGTGTTTTCGAGCAGGTTGTCTTCTTCGTAAATATCGAGCACGGCCACGGCGGCGGCGCAGGACACCGGGTGCGCCGAATACGTGAGGCCCAGCGGCAAGGGCTTGTCATCGAAGGATTTGGCGATTTTTTCGTCCACCATCACCGCACCCAGGGGCAGGTAGCCGGCGGTGATGCCCTTGGCCACGCACATGAGGTCGATTTTGACATTGTGGTGGTCGGAACCGAACCACTTGCCGGTGCGGCCGAAACCCGACATTACCTCGTCGGCGATGAGCAGGATGCCGTGCTTGTCGCAGATTTCGCGGATGCGCGTCCAGTAGCCGGGCGGGTACTTGATGCAGCCCGACGTGCCCGACTCGCCTTCGAGCACAATGGCGGCCACGCTACCGGGGTTTTCGTAGCCGATGATGCGCTCCATGGCATCGGCAGCACGCTGGGCGCACTCCTCGGGCGTGGAGCTGTGCCAGGGGCAGCGGTAAAAAAACGGGTTTTCGACGTGGATGGTGCTGGGCATGGCCTGGCTGTCCACGGCAAATTTGCGGGGGTCGCCGCCCACGCTCATGGCGCCGTAGCTGGCCCCGTGAAACGACTGGTACAGCGACACAATCTTGTGGCGGCCGGTGTACACCCGCGCCAGTTTGATGGCGTTTTCGATGGCCTCGGCCCCGCCCAGCGTGAAAAACGCTTTGGTGAGGTTGGGCGCGGTAATTTCGGCCAGGCGCTTGCCCAGGTCGCCGCGAGCCTTGGTAATCATGCCAGGGTACACGTAGCTAAGCTCGCGCATCTGGGCGGTCACGGCTTCGGTCACGCGCTGGTCGCCGTGGCCGATGTTGACGTTCATCAGCTGGGCCGAGAAGTCGAGGTAGCGCTTGCCGTCGCGGTCATACACGTACACGCCTTCGGCGCGCTCGGCATTGATGGGGTTCAGGCCCGTTTGCTTCGACCACGAGAAGAGCGTGTGGTCAAGGTTGTCGTGCAGGATTTGGTCTTTATCGAGGTCGTAGGTGGTTTCCATGATGTGCTGACGTTCGCCTCACCCCCTAGCCCCCTCTCCCATGGAGAGGGGAACTAGTTTCTAGCTTTAGGCTAGATGCAGGCAGGCTGATTTATTAAAAACAAAAAAATCTAGGACTATAAAATCTAGGACTATAAACTAGTCCCCATCTCCTTTTCGGAGAGGGGGCTAGGGGGTGAGGCGAACGTTCGAACACCTTAGCTCATCCAGTTCACCCGCGACTCGGGGTTCCACTTCGTTGTGGTTTTCTTCAATTGCGTCCAGAATTCAATCGAACTCTTACCCGTGATATCGCAGGCCCCAAATTTCGAATCACCCCATCCGCCGAAGGAGAAGGGCTCGCGGGGCACTGGCACGCCGATGTTCACGCCAATCATGCCGGCGTTGGCGTGGTCCATGACGTAGCGGGCGCTGCTGCCGCTGCTGGTGAAAACGGCAGCGGCATTGCCGTAGGGGTTAGCGTTTTCGATGGCCAGGGCCTCGTCCAAGGTATTGGTGCGCATGATGGCTAGCACCGGGCCGAAGACTTCTTCCTGGGCGATGCGCATATCGGGCGTCACGTAGTCGATGACGGTGGCCCCCACGTAGTAGCCGTCCTCATGGCCGGGCACCACGGCGTTGCGGCCGTCGAGCAGGACTTTGGCCCCGGCAGCTTCAGCTTCGGTAATGTGCTTTTCGATGCGCTCCTTGGCCTCTTTGCTGATGACGGAGCCAAGGTTCTGGCCGGCCACAATCTTCTTCGCTTCTTCCACAATTTTGGCCACTATGCCATCAATGGCCCCCACGCCTACCATGGTGGAGCCGGCCATGCAGCGCTGGCCCGCGCAGCCCGACATGGAGGCAGCCACGTTCGAGGCCGTCATTTCGGGGTGGGCATCGGGCAGTACCATCAGGTGGTTTTTGGCCCCGCCTAGGGCTACGCAGCGCTTGAGGTTGCTGGTAGCGCGGATGTACACAACTTTGGCGATTTTGGTGGAGCCGACGAAGCTCACGGCCTGAATATCGGGGTGGTCACAGATGGCTTCCACGATTTCCCGGTCGCCGTTCACGATGTTCAGCACGCCGTCGGGCATGCCGGCTTCTTTCAGCAACTCGGCGATTTTTACGGCGCTTAGGGGCACTTGCTCCGAGGGCTTCAGAATCATGGTGTTGCCTAGCACGATGGCGTTCGGAATGGTCCAGTGGGGCACCATGTTGGGGAAGTTGAACGGGGCGATGCTGGCCACCACGCCCAGCGGCTTGCGCTCGGCGCGGGCTTCCACGCCCTTGCTCACTTCCAGAAATTCGCCCTGGATGAGCTGCGGCATGGAGCAGGCAAACTCGGTCAGCTCAATGGCTTTTTCAACTTCGGCGCGGGCCTCGTCGAATGTTTTGCCGTTTTCCTCGCGTACGAGGTCGGCAAGGGCTTTCATGTCGCGCTCCAGCAGGGTTTTATAGCGGTAAAAAATCTGAACCCGTTCCTTAATCGGGATGGCCGACCAGGCGGGGAAGGCGGCTTTAGCGGCCTGCACGGCGGCGTCTAGACCGGCGGCATTGCTGAGCGGCAGGGTGGAAATCAATTGCCCGCTAAGGGGGCTGAATACGTCCATGGTGGGCGTAGCGACACTTTCTACCGACTGGCCAGCCACGTAGTTGCGAATGGCCGGATACTTCAAGGTTTGAACTTCCATGTTACCTAATTGTTAAGCGGGGTGCAAGCTAAGGGTTTTGTGGGATATGGAGTAATCCCACAATCGTTTCCGAGGAAAGTATTTTCAAACAAGCTCACATTCAGCCGTCTATTTCGCCTGAAAAATCTACCTAAAGTAATCAGGCGCAGGAAGACCACCAATGGTAGCCTGCCTGCGCCTGAATATTTTATCCGCTTTGGAGGGGATTACGTCACTTCACTTCTTCGCCGTCCTTGTTAATGGTGAAGCTGCGGCCCGCTTGTTTCACCCGCGCTTTGCCATCAGCAAAATCGGCAGCCTGCTGGTAGCGGCCGAAGGGTTTGGTGCCTTGGCCGGGGTTAGCGAGATAATCGGCGGCGATAAAGGTGTAGCCGTCAGGCAGCTTCACACGAGCCAAACCGTCGGCGAAGGAGTAAGCTTCTTTGAAGACGACGGGCGGCGTATCGGGCTCGGTGGGGCCGTTGATGTAGTGCCAGCCCCGGTGGTCGAGCACGGCGGCGTGGCCTTCGGCGAAGTCGAGAGCGTTGAAATAATAATGGTCGAACTCCTGGCCGTCCTCATCGATGAAAGTGTAGGCGTCGCCCACCCGGGCGCGGGCGTAGCCGTCGGCGTAAGGGTTGAGGGCGTCGTAGGCAGTGGGAATTATCTCCTGGCCTTTTTCATCCACGAACCCGTACGCGCCATCTTTCGCCACCACGGCCTGCCCTTTTTCAAACGGACTGGCGGCCGTGAACTGGGCCGGAATTACTGGTTGGCCGCTGGCATTGGCGTAGCCCCAACGGCCGTTTTCCTGGAAAGGAACGGGCGGCGAACCGCCCGCGTGGCTCAGGCCCCAGATACCCAGACCCACCACGGCTACCCCGGCGGCGGCCAATACGGCCCGAGGCTGGGCCTGTCCCCACTCCCACACCTGCCGCAACCGAGGCCGCAGCGCAGTAGCGGCAGCCTGCGCCCGGGTGCGCAGCGGTTCGAAGCGACTTGCGATGGCGGCACGCAACGGGGCCTCGGAGGCGGCTATGCTCGGAACTGGTGCCGCCGAAGCAGCGCCAGTAGGCGCCAGCGCACTGCCAGCCAGCGCAGTCCTGGCCGCCCCGAAGGCAGCAGTAGCCGCTGGAATAACGGCATCAGCCGGCGGAATGATGGCGGCGGGTATGTCAGTGGCAGCGGCCGGCGCTGTAGCTGCCGGTGTAACAACGAATGCTACTGGCGGGGCCTTGACCGGCGCTATAGCAGCAGTGGGCTTGCTTTCAGCAACTAGCGGGGCAAATGCGACTGGCGTGGCAACCGGGCTTATTGGCGATAGCGCAGCCGTTGTTGGCGCGGCCGGGACTGCTACTGGTGGAACCGTTGCTGGCGGGGCAGTGACCGGACCGGCGCTTAGCTGCCCGATGAGCTGGCCGAGCTGCTGAATCTTGGCATCCAACTCCTGGTTGCGGGCGGCCAACTCAGCGCGGGAAGCCTGCATTTCTGCTTCGAGGGCAGCTTTTTCGCGGGTTTCGGCGCTGAGGCGCGATACCAGGGCGGTGGCTTCGGCGGCTACGGGCGGGGCCTGGGCCAACTCGGTGCGAAGCTGGATAATGCTGCGCTCGCGCGCGGCTTCGCGGGCTTCCAGGGCCTGGAGCTGGGTGCTGAGGTCGGCCTGCATTTGCTGGCGCAGGTGTTCGAGCTGCTGTTTTTCCTCGTTGCGGGCGCTCAGGGTGTTGGCGTAGCCGTAGGGCAGGTCGTCGTCGGGCACGTCGTTGGCCCCGAGCCAGCCCCAGAGGGCGCGGGCTTTCTGCCCCAGAAAACTGCTGGCGGCGCTGGTCGCATCTTCATTGGTTTCGCTTGCGAGTGGCGCTGCTACGAAATCCGCCCATTCGGCGGCCCACTCGGCTATATCATCAGCAGTGAGGTCAATTTTAGGAGTAGCCAAATCCCGCAAGCAGCCCGGCAAGTCGGCTAGGCTGTTAGCAATCAGGAAGCCAGCCGGGGCTTCTTCCAAAGCAGCTTTTACATCGGAACCAAACTCAACCAGTGTTTCAAACAGCACCAATCCTGAAACAAAGCCCAAATCAACCTGCTCAGCAGTGAAACGCGGCTGGAGCCAGTCGGTCAGCGTTGCTTTCTGCTGCCGGAACTGCTCGTAGGGATTGTCGAAATCGTCTGAGCCAAGCACGGGTACGCCATTAAGCAGCCAGCGGCCGTAGTCCAGCGCGGGAATGTTCAGTCGGCCGCCACGGGGCACGAACACCAGTAGGGTGATGCTGTGCGGGCGCACCACCACGGCATCGAGCGGGGCGGCACCATCAGCCAGTACCAGATTGCCCAGCAGGAGGGTATCGGGGCTGGCCTCGGCTTGCAGCGTGGTTTGCACGGCGGCAAACTGCGCCGCCCGGGCCGCATCAATAAAAGGGGAAGCGAGGAAACAATGAACCATGAAATACTGAAATGCGCGGCCGGCCGCTAGTCGTCGCCCTTGCCCCGGCCGTGGCCTTTGCCGTGGTGCTTTTTATGCTTTTTAAACTTGAATTCCCCTTCGTCATCGCCCGAGCCAAATACCTGCTCCAGGAGCGAAGGCGCGGGCACAGGACGGGCGCTGCGAACGGAGGCCGGCGCGGAGGGTGCGCCCAGCGCCAGCGCGCCATTAGCGGCGGTACGCACGGCTACGGGCCGGCCGCGCAGGTCGCAGCCCTGGCCTTCGCCCAGTTCGGTGCGCTGGCCGGTGGGGCTCACCACAAAGCCGTCTTTGGTGACAGTAGCGCCGGTGGGCAGGTGGGCGTCGCGGGTCATGGAGCGGGCCTGCCCGTTGCGTATCACCTGCATCTGGCCGTTGCGACGCTGGAAACCGTCGTTGTTGGGCGTTTGCCGGGCGTGCGCCGGACCGTGCAGTGCCAGCAGGCCGGCCACGGCCCCGCAGAGCCAAAAGATGCGCGAAAACATAAATGAAGTACCCTGAATAGACGAAGCCGCACGGCCCGGGAGCCGGCGGCAGGCCGTATACGTCAAATACGAAGCCAGGCTGCTTCGGGCATGATTATCCCGCGTTGACCAAAACGCCGACCGGAAATATTCCGGTTTGTTTCGGGCTGTTACTGAGGGCGCAGCAGGACGCGGGCGGGGGCTCCGTCGCTGTCCACAATTTTCAGCGGGAGGCACAGCATCTCGTATTCGCCGGGCGCGATGTGCTGCAAGGCCAAACCCTCAATCACGCAGATGCCAGCATCGAGCAGGGCGTGGTGGGCGTCGGCCTTGCCTACAGAAAGATAATCGACCCCGACGCAGACCACGCCCGCATCGCGCAGAAAAACGGCCGCATCGCCGTCCAGGGCCACAAAATCGGGCTGGAAAGGCAGGGTGCTCCACTCCGAATCCGACATGCGGGTGCGGAAGAGCAGCCGGGCTCCGGGCTCAATTGCCAGGCGCTGCACTTCGGCCAGGCTGATGCTTTTGGGGTCGGTGATGGCCACGACGCGGGCCGGCCCCATGAGGCGGGCCAAGTCCAGCGTGGTGGTGTCGCCGGCATTGGCGGTGAAGTGCAGCGGGGCATCGACGTGGGTGCCGGTGTGGGCGCTCATCGATACTTCGGTGACGTTGGCCGCCGCGCCGGTGGCGATGCTAAGCGTCTTTTTGACGTGGACGGGGGCGTTATCGGGCCAATGCACCATGCCGTCGCGGATGGGCGTGGTGGCGTCGAGCCAGGGGGCGGGGGTGGGCATGAGGGTTGGGATTGGAATTGAGAACTACTAAAGAACGTTATGCTGAGCGCAGCCGAAGCATCTCTATCGCGCAACTAATTTCAATTGTAATGAATAGTGTTGCGGTAGAGATGCTTCGGCTGCGCTCAGCGTGACGTTCTCTGTGACGTTCTACATATTGGTTTCGATTACGCCCCGCCTCTCGGCTGCAAGAGCTTCGCAATCAACCCCGTCCAGCCGGTTTGGTGGCTCGCGCCGAGGCCGTGGCCGTTGTCGCCGTGAAAGTATTCGTGGAACCAGAGATGGTCGCGGAAGTTGGGGTCGTTTTGCAGCTGCTTGTCGTCGCCGAAGCAGGGGCGGCGGCCAGTTTCGGGGTCGCGCAGGAAGAGCTGGGTGAGGCGCGTGGTGAGCGCGTCGGCCACTTCGAGCAGCGTCACGGTCTGGCCGGAGTTGGTGGGGTATTCCACCTTGAAATCGTCGCCGTAGTAGTGGTGGAAGCGTTGGAGCGACTCGATGAGCAGGAAGTTCATGGGCATCCAGACGGGGCCGCGCCAGTTGCTGTTGCCGCCGAAAAGACTGGTCTGCGACTCGGCCGGCTCGTAGTTGACGGTGAACTGGGTTTCGGTGCCCCGGAAGATGAACGGATGGTCCTGGTGGTAGCGCGAGAGGCTGCGAATGCCGTAGGGCGAAAGGAATTCGGCTTCGTCCAACATTCTGGCCAGCAAGCGCTTCACGCGGTGTCCGCGCAGCAGCGAGAGCAGGTGGCGGGCACCCTTGCCGGGCTCCTGCCAGCGCGACACCAGCGCGGCCAGCGCGGGCCGGTTGTCCAGAAACCAGTTCATACGGGCCAGAAACTCCGGCGCGCCGGCCAGCAAATCCTCGTCAATCACCTCCACCGCAAACAGCGGAATCAGCCCCACCAGACTGCGGACTTTCAGCAGCTCGTGGCCGCGGTCGGGCGTGTTCAGGGCGTCGTAGTAAAACTCGTCCTCGTCGTCCCAGAGGTCCATTTCCTCGTTACCCATGTTGGTCATGGCCTCAGAAATGTAGAGAAAATGCTCGAAAAACTTACTGGCCATGTCCTGATAAACCGGGTTGGTCTGGCTGAGCTGGAGCGCAATCCGCATCATGTTGAGCGCGTACATGGCCACCCAGGCGGTACCATCGGCCTGTTCCAGGTAGCCGCCGAAAGGCAGCGGAGCCGAGCGGTCGAACACGCCAATGTTATCCAGCCCCAGGAAGCCGCCCTCGAAAATGTTGCGGCCGTCGCGGTCTTTGCGATTCACCCACCAGGTGAAATTGATGAGCAGGCGGTGGAAAATGGTTTCCAGAAACTTCACGTCGCCGTGGCCGCCGTGGCCGCCGTGGGCTTTCTGGTCCATTTTGAAGACGCGCCAGGTGGCGTAGGCATGCACCGGCGGGTTCACGTCGCTCAGCTTCCATTCGTAGGCGGGCAGCTGGCCGTTGGGGTGCATATACCAGTCGCGGCACAGCAGCAACAGCTGTTCCTTCGCAAATTGCGCATCGAGCTGGGCCAGCGGCAGGCAGTGAAATGCCAGGTCCCAGGCCGCGTACCAGGGGTATTCCCAGGTATCGGGCATCGAGATAATGTGCTGGTTGTTGAGGTGCGTCCAGCCGGTGCTGTTGCGGCCTTCGAGGCGCTCCGGCGGCGGGGGCGGGAAGGCAGGGTCGCCGGCTAGCCAGCGGGGCACGTCGTAATAATAGAACTGCTTGCTCCAGAGCATTCCGGCAAAAGCTTGGCGCTGCACATTGCGGGCATCGGCGCTGGGCATGTCGCATTGCAGGGCCTGGTAGAACTGGTCGGCTTCGGTCAGGCGCAGCTTCAAGGTCTGGTCAAAATCAGCGAAGGGGTTTTCCAGGTCCGGCGCGGCCAGGCGCAGGCGCACCACTCGGGTAGCGCCCGGCGCAACGGCCAGCTCGTAGTGCGCGGCGGCTTTGGTGCCGGTACGCTCGGGGTTTACGGCCCCGGCCTGCCCGTGGAGCAGGTAGTCATTGATGCCATCCTTGAAAAACTGCTCCGTGGAAGGGGCAGCGTGAAGGCGGCCGCTGTTGGTGGCGTTCTCGCAGAAGAGCAGGCTGGGCGCTTCGTCGCAATACAGCGTGAAGGTGCCCAGGTCGCGGTGCTCGGCGTGGATGTTGTTGGCGGGCGTAGCAGCCAGCCGGGGCCGGTAGGCATCCTCGCCCCAGGCCCAGGTATTGCGAAACCAGAGCTGCGGCAGCAGGTGCAGCGTGGCCTCGGCCGGGCCACGATTGATGACGGTGAGCTGGATGAGCACGTCCTCGGCATCGGCCTTGGCGTACTCTACGAACACATCGAAGTAGCGGTGCTCCGAGAAAATGGCCGTGTCCATCAGCTCAAATTCGGGCTTCGTGCGGTCGCGGCGGGCATTTTCCTGCACCAGCCACTCGTAAGGAAACGCGTGCTGCGGGTACTTATACAGCATCCGCTGATAGGAATGCGTGGGCGTGGCGTCGAGGTAATAATAGACCTCCTTCACGTCCTCGCCGTGGTTGCCCTCCGGCCCGCTCAGCCCAAACAGCCGCTCCTTCAGAATAGCATCCTGCCCGTTCCACAGGCCCAACCCGAAGCAGAGCAGCTGCTCATCGTCGCAGAAGCCGGCCAGGCCCTCTTCACCCCAGCGGTAGGCGCGGCTGCGGGCCTGGTCGTGGGTGGTGAAGTTCCAGGCGTCGCCGCCAGCGCTGTAGTCCTCGCGCACGGTGCCCCACTGCCGGTCGGCCACGTAGGGGCCGAACTTGCGCCAGGGCTTAGTGCCGGCGTTGGCTTCGGCGAGGCGGGTTTGTTCGGGGTTCATGCTTTGGCTAATTGAATTAACAGACCGTCATGCAGAGCGCAGCGAAGCATCTTTACCGCAGTCACTAACCCTTTTGGTTGGATTGCGTTGCGCGGTAAAGATGCTTCGCTGCGCTCTGCATGACGGTCTTTATTATCTGCTTCTCCCCTGCTCAGCCGCCCGAGGCGAACCCGGGGTACAGGGTCATGCCGCCGTCCATGAAAATGGTTTGGCCGGTGATGTAGTCGGCTTCGTCCGAAGCGAGCCAGGCGGCGAGGTTGCCCACGTCGTCGGGGTCGCCCACGCGGTTGTAGGGAATGAGGGTGAGCAGGGCTTTTTCCTCTTCGGGCGTGTCGCGGGCCGTGAGGTTGATGGGCGTGGCAATGGCCCCGGGGCCGATGCTGTTGGCCCGGATTTTATGCGGAGCCAGCTCCTGGGCTACGCTTTTCATGAGCTGCATAATGCCGCCCTTGCTGGCCGCGTAGTTCACATGCCCGCCCCACGGAATGACTTCATGCACCGAGCTCATGCAGATGATTTTACCGGCCGCCTTGGAGATTTCGGGCTGCACGCCGCGCCGGATAAACTCGCGGGCCGCCTCGCGCAGGCACAGGAACTGGCCGGTCAGGTTCACGTCAATCACCTTCTGCCACTGGGCCAGGGTCATATCAATGAAGGCCGAATCCTGCTGAATGCCGGAATTGGCCACCACAATGTGGATGGTGCCGAAGTGCTCGATGGCCTGCTTGAACATGGCCTGCACCTCGGCTTCCTGGCTCACGTCGGCCTTGATGGCCAGGGCCTTGCCGCCGGCCGCCTCGATGGCGGCCACGGTGGCATTGGCCCCGGCTTCGTCGTGGGCGTAGTTCACCACTACTTTGGCACCGTGGGCGGCCAGGCCCTTGGCCACGGCCACGCCAATGCCGGAGCTGGCCCCCGTGACGAGGGCAATTTGATTGGCGAGACGCCGGGGGTCGGGAGATGCCATGCGGGGAAATGGGGGATTGGTGGAGAAACGATTGAAGGCGTAATGCTACCGGCGCGGCCTGTGCTTTTGATGAAGACGAGAAGCCGCCGAAAAGCTTACAAATGGCATACGCGCCCCATCCGGCGGGGTTTATTATCAAACAAAACCGCCCGGCCGCCGCAAAGGCAACCGGGCGGTTAGCGCAGAGAAAAACGGGAAGCCGCTATTTCTTCACTTCGGTGCCGTCGGCGTTGAACAGCACATCGCGGTGCTTGCCCGCCTGGCTGATTTCGGCCTCGAAGGTGGTGGCGCCGGTAGCGGCAGTTACGATTTTGGCGGCCTCCGTGATTTTATAGGCTTTGTAGCTGGTGGCCAGTGCCTTTTGCACGGGGGCGGGCAGTTGGGCCACGGCCATTTCCGTCTCCGTTTCCTTCAGCACACCGGCGGCGGTGATGACGGCCGACATTTCGGCTTTGCCCATGTCGAAGCCGGCTTCGTAGTCGGCTCCCTCCTTCTCCCATTTCACGGTTTTCACGGTGGGGAAGGTTTTTTTGAACGTGGCGGTGGCAGCAGCCGGCACTTGTGCGGCGGCCAGTTTCTGAGCGTGGGCGGCACCAGCAGTAAGCACGGCCGTAGCGACCAGCAAGAGTTGCTTTTTCATAGAATTGCAGGAATTAAAAAGGTGAATGTCTCACCAAATCTAGCCGGCCATTCTGGAGCTACTCTGTGGCAACAACGGCCACGCTGCTTTTTTTCGCGGGCACCTCGGCCGTGGGTTTCAGCACGACGCGCAGGGTGTGGCGGGTGCCCTGCTTCGCCATCGAGTACTCGACCCCGAAGCCATAGTAGCCGCATATTTGCTGCACGATGCTCAGGCCCAGGCCCGGCGACTCGGAGGCGGCGTTGTGCTTACGGAAACGCTCGAAGAACCGGGCCGGGTCGCCCTCCACGGCCGGTCCGGTGTTGCTGACCTTCAGCTCACTCGCAGATAAAAAAACGACCAACTCGCCGCCGCGCACGTTGTGCTTCACCGCGTTTTGCAGCAGGTTTTGGAGCAGCGAGTCGGCCAGGCCGGGGTGCATCTGTACCACCACGGGGCCGCTACTGATGTCGAGGCCGTAGCGCAGCTCGCGGGCTTCAAACAGGGGTTCGAGCTGGGCCACCCGCTCTTCCAGCAACTGGTCGAGGCGCACGGGTTGGGCTTGGGCAAACTGCCGGTTTTCGATTTTGCTGAGCAGGCTCAGGGCCTGATGCAGGCGCGAGAGGCGCAGCGTAGCCCCGTAGAGGTCGGCCACGAGCGGGGCGGCGGCGGGGTCTTCGGCCAGGGCGGGCACTTGCAGCAACTGTTCCAGCTGGGCCTGCATGATGGCCAGGGGCGTCTGGGTTTCGTGGGCGGCGTTGGCCGTGAACTCGCGCAGGCTCTCATAATCGGTCACCAAGCGCTGGCTGAAACCGTTCAGAGCCTGGTTCAGCTCGGCAAACTCGGCCACGGGCGGCGCGGGCAGCGCCAGGGGCCGGTGCTGCTGCAAATCGTACTCGCGCAGGGCCGCCAATGTGTGCCGGAAGGGTGCCCAGAGCCGGGCCGACAGCCAGCGGTTCAGCGCCACCATGCCGCCGAGCAGCAGGGCCAGCACGCTCAGCATCACGGCCAGCACCACGCCCAGCAGGTCCTCGGCCTCCACCAGCGACTTGCGCAGCGTGACCCACACCGGCCCTTCGCCGCGCACCGTGAGCGGGAACGTGAGCTGCCGGTGCGGCACTAGCTCATTTTCGGTATGGTCGAGCAGCATCGTATCGCGGAAACCCAGCGGGCGGGGCGTGCGGCTGATGTCGAGCAGGATGGCCAGCTGGCTCACGGGCGGCAGCTCGTTGGCGCGGGCTTTGGCCAGCAGCTCCCGGCGGCGGTCGGCCAGCTGCTCCCCTACCTCCGTGCGCAGCGCCAGATTGATGCCGTAATACAGACCCAGGCTGCCTCCCACAAACAAGAGCAGGGCCAGCAGGAGATAGTAGCGGGTAGTAGCGTTGAGCAGGTTCATGCAGGCTAAAACAAAGGGGCGGTACGGTTTCGCAGGCGCGCCGCTAAAGGCTTAACAGCCACCCGCAATCTTTCGATTGTACACCTCATCGGCTTCGGAAAGATAAGCCCGACGTTGCTTAGTCGTGACTAAGCTTATACCCAACGCCATACATGGTTCGAATATAATTTTCGGCCCCCTTCTCCTGAAGCTTCTTGCGCAGGTTTTTGAGGTGGGTGTAGATGAAGTCGAAGGAGTCGGCCGCGTCCACCGCGTCGCCGCAGAGGTGCTCGGCAATGGCTTCTTTGGTGAGCACGCGGCCGGGATTGGCCAGCAGGTACAGGAGCAGGTCGTACTCCTTGCGGGTGAGGGTGAGGGCTTCGCCACGGACGTGTACTTCGGCCAGCTCGGGCAGCACCAGCAGGTCGCGGAACACGATTTGCTGCTGGCCTTTGAACTGCCGGCGGCGGATGATGGCCCGCAGCCGGGCGTTGAGCTCGGAGAGGTGGAAGGGCTTGATGAGGTAGTCGTCGGCCCCGAGGTCGAGGCCCGCGATTTTGTCGTCGAGCGCATCGCGGGCGGTGATGATGAGTACGCCGGCCGGCGAACCATCCGATTTGAGCGCGCGGAGCAGGTCGAGGCCGGAGCCGTCGGGCAGGGTCAAGTCGAGCAGCACGCAGTCGTACTGATAAAGCATAATTTTTTCGTGGGCCTGGGCAAAGTCGGCGGCGGCTTCGACCAGGTAGCCGGCCTGCTTCAGCGAGCCCATGAGGGCCGTGCGCAGGGCAGCTTCGTCTTCAACAAGGAGAATTTTCATAAGCAGGAGGCTGAGTGGCGGGCGGCCCGGCCGCGAAGGAAGGCCCAAAGTTTGTATATATTCTGTGAGGTTATGCGTATGAAGGCCGGCTGCCGGGCAAGTGGCCGATTTTCTTCAGAATTACCCCGCAGCTTTGTGGCGCTTACCATCCTCCCCCTTCTGTTGTTCGCTCGCCTTCCCCGCCTGATTTGGTGCCTGGCCCTTGGGGGCCTGCCGACGCTATTTGCCGGGGCCGCCCGTGCCCAGACGGCTCCCGCCCCGGCCGTGCTCGCGCCCCTGCCGGCCGTGGCCACCGCCCCCGCCAGCCCACGCCGCCTCGATGAGTTCCTGCTGGTGGCCCGCCGCAACAGCCCGCTGATGCGCGAAACCGCCAATCAGGTCGGCCAGAACCGCATCGACAGCCTGGTCCGCGCCCGCCAGAACGGCGTGCAGGTGGGGGGCATCGGGTCGGCGCTCTATTATCCTTCAATAACGAATAGCCAAGGCGAAAGCGTGCTGGGCTACGACAACGCCATTTCCAACGGCGGTAACTACGCGGCCTTTGCCCAGGCCACCAAGCCCATTCTCAACCGCTTCCAGCTTCAAAACGACTATCAGATTATCGCCAGCCAGGGCCAAGTGCTGCGCAATACGGGGCGCTTGTCAGCGCTGGATTTGCGCCGCAACATCACCGACCAGTTCCTGACCGCCTACGCCGCCGAAACCCAGCTCAGCTTCAGCCGCACGCTGCTCGGCCAGCTGCGGCAGCAGGATGAAATGCTGCGCCAGCTGGTGAATGGCGGCATTTTCAAGCAAACCCAGTACCTGAGCTTCTACCTCTCGGTCCGCACCCAGGAGGTGACCGTGGAGCAAAACCTGCTGGCCTACCGCCGCGAGCTGGGCACGCTGCGCGCCTTGGCTGGCGTGGCCGATACGGCGCTGGTGAGCATCGAAGCCCCTACCCCGCCCACCCACCGCCCGCTGGCCGGCCTGCTTGCCCCGGCGCAGCGCCAGTACACCCTCGACAGCCTCCGCTTGCTGCTCGACCGGCGGGCCGTGGATGCGTATTACCGACCCAAAGTGAGCGCCGTGCTCGATGGCGGCCTGCAATCTTCCTCTTACCTGCCTGTGGCGCTGGCCCATAGCGTGGGCATCGGGGGCGGCCTGCAGCTTACCGTTCCTATTTTCGATGGGCACCAGCGCCAGCTGCAATACCAACGCATTGAGCTGAGCGAGCAGAGCCGGCGCGGCTACCGCCAGTTCATTACCGTGCAGCGGCAGCAGCAGTACGAGCAGCTGGAGGGCCTGATTCAGGCCTCCGATGCGCTGCTGGGCCGCATCCGGGAGCAGCTGCGGGTGGCCGATGCGCTGGTGGGCGCGGCCCGCCAGCAGCTGGCGACGGGCGACGTGGCCATTCTCGATTACCTGAACCTAGTGACCAGCTACCGGACCTTGCAGTTTAGTTTGACCCAGGCGCAGACCGACCAACTGAGAAGCCGGTTTGCCCTGGACTACCTGGCCGAGCAGTAGCGTGGACTCTGCGAGTCCGCGAGTGAGCGCAGCGAGCATCCGGCGTTGAGCAAACGTAAGGATTCCGAATGCTCGCTGCGCGCGCTCGCGGACTCGCAGAGTCCACGCTACATTATTTTACCTTATGAATAGTTTTCGCTTCCTCCTGCTCCTCCCCTTTCTCGCGGCCTGCGGCGCGAAAGACCCCGCCGCCGCCGGCGATGCCGCCGCGCCCGCCGATGGCGAGGAAGAGCCCGCCGTGAAACCGAAGGCCCTGGTCACCATCGGCACCGTGCAAACCGATACCCTTACCGACGTGCTACGCCTGAGCGCCGTTTCGGCCTTTCCGGCAAAGGATGCGCTGCGGGCCACCACCACCGGCTACGTGCTGCAACCCACGCCCGTGGTGGGCCAGCTGGTGCGGGCCGGCCAAACGGTGTTCACTATCCAGACCAAAGAGTCGAGAACCCTGCACCTCGACAAGCTTACCGGCGACCCGCGCCTGAAATTCAGCGGCATCATTCAGATTAAATCGGCCCGCACGGGCATCCTGGCCACGGTGGACAAGCTGGCCGGCGACTACGTGCAGGACGGCGAGCAGCTCGGCCTCACCTACGACCGCAACCGCTTCGGCTTCATCCTCGACGTGCCCGTGACGCAGCTGCGCTACGTGCATACCGGCCAGACCTGCCGCATCATCCTGCCCGACGGCCGCGTGCTGAACGGCCGCGTGGCCGAGGTGCTGGCCACCGCCGATGTCAGCATTCAGACCCAGCGCTACACCATCCGGCCCACTGGCCCGGTGCCGGAGCTGCCGGAGAACCTGGCCGTGCAGGTTGAGCTCGATAAAACCGCGCCGCACCTGGCCCGCACCCTACCGCGCGGCGCGGTGCTCACGGATGAGACGCAAACCACATTCTGGGTGATGAAGCTGCTAAATGACTCCACCGCTGTGAAGGTCCCGGTGACGGTAGGCGCGCAGGAAAAGGACCACATCGAAATCAAGCAGCCGGCCTTTAGTCCCAAAGACAAAATTTTGCTCAGCGGAAATTTTGGGCTGGATGACACGGCCGCCGTGAAAGTGACGCGGCCGGTAGCGGCGGAAAAAGAGTAGCAACGGCGCGCCAGCGTAACAACCAGTTCAACCCAATGCCCAACCGTCCTTCCATCTTTCAAGCCTACAAGGCCCCCATCGCGGTGCTGCTGGCCCTGGCCCTGGCGCTGGGCACGGTGGCTTACCGGCGCATCAACGTGGCCCTGTTCCCGGAGGTGACGTTTCCGAAGGTGAAGGTGATTGCTGAGAATGGCCTGGAGCCCGTGAACCGCATGATGGTGACCGTGACCAAGCCCATGGAGGACGCCATCAAGCGGGTGCCGGGGCTGAAGCTGCTGCGCAGCACCACCAGCCGGGGCAGCTGCGAAATCTCGGCGTTCCTGGACTGGGGCGTGGACGTGGCCAAGAGCCAGACCCTGATTGAGTCGCGCCTGAACCAGATTCGGGGCGACCTGCCCGGCACCGTGCAAATCTCGGTGGAGCGCATGAACCCGGCCATTTTGCCGGTAATGGGCTACACGCTGGAAGCGCCGGGCCGCTCGGCGCTGGAGCTGCGCAAGCTGGCCCTCTATACCATCAAGCCGTTTTTGTCGCAGGTCGATGGCGTGTCGTCGGTGCAGATTCAGGGTGGGCGCACGAAGGAGTATCAGGTGCAGCTGCTGCCCGACCAGCTGGCTGCCCTGGCCCTGGGGCCGGATGATATCACGAAGGCCCTCACCGCCACCAATTTCGTACAGAGCAACGGCTACCTCAGCGACTACCGCCGCCTTTACCTCACGGTGACGGACGCCACCATCCTTGAAAAAGAGGACCTCGAAAACATCGTGCTCCGCAACGACGGCCGCCGCATCGTGCGCCTCGCCGACGTGGCCACCGTGAGCCTGGGCGAGCAGCCCGAGTACACCCGCATCAACGCCAATGGCTCCGATGCCGTGCTCATCTCCATCCTCCGCCAGCCCGATGCCAACGTCGTCCTCGTTTCCGATGGCGTGAAGGCCAAGGTGGCGGCCCTGCAATCGGGCCTGCCGCGCGGCGTGCGCCTGGCTCCTTACTATGACCAGGCCGATTTCGTGGCCGAAGTGGTGAAGTCTGTACAGGATGCGCTCTGGATTGGCCTGGCGCTGGCCCTCGTGGTCACGGCGCTGTTCCTGCGCTCCTTCCGCGCCACGATGACGATTCTCGGGGCCATTCCGGTGGCGCTGGCGCTCACCATCGCGGTGCTGTATTTCGGCCTGGGCTACTCCTTTAATATTATGACGCTGGGGGCCATCGCTGCCGCCATCGGCCTGATGATTGATGACGCCGTGGTGATGGTGGAGCAGTTGCACCGCGTGGGCGAGGAACACCCCGATGCCACGCCCGGCGAAGTGGTGCGGCGGTCGGTGGGGCATCTGCTGCCCGCGTTAATTGGGTCGAGCCTGAGTACGATTGTGATTTTCCTGCCGTTTGCGCTGCTGGGCGGCGTGGCGGGGGCATATTTCAAGGTGCTGGCTACGACGATGGTAGTGGCGCTGGTGTGTTCCTTCCTAGTGGCGTGGCTGGGGCTGCCGGTGATTTATCTGCTGCTGAGCCGTAAGCGCAAAGCGGAGGTGGTGGCAACTGAGACGCCCCACGCCACGGGCAGCCCATCGACGACCAACGACCCCTACTTCGCCGACGAAACCCACGCCCTGGCAGCCGCGCCCACCCCGGCTTCGGTCACCCCCGAAGCGGCCGCTAAAGTCGATTCCGCCCACCACGAAATCCCCTGGGTGAAGGCCGTCATCCGCCACCCAGCCTATTCCATTATCGGTATTCTGGTGCTTATTGGCAGCATGGTGCTCATCATCCCGCGCCTGGCCACCGGCTTCCTGCCCGACATGGACGAGGGTGCCATCGTGCTCGACTACAACTCGCCGCCCGGCACCAGCATTGAGGAAACCGACCGCATGCTGCGCCAGGCCGAAAAGCTCATTGTGAAAGTGCCGGAAGTGGCCAGCTACTCGCGCCGCACCGGCACCCAGATGGGTTTCTTCATCACTGAGCCCAACCGGGGCGACTACCTCATCCGCCTCAAAACCGACCGCAAGCGCAGCACTGAGGAAGTCATTTCCGACATCCGCACGCGCATCGAAGCCACCCAGCCAGCCCTCACCATCGACTTCGGCCAGGTAATCGGCGACATGCTGGGCGACCTCATGAGTACCGTACAGCCCATCGAAATCAAGGTTTTTGGCCCCGATGCCACCAAGCGCTACGCCTTAGCCAACCAGGTAACCAAAGTGGTGGAAGGCGTGGCCGGCACCGCCGACGTATTCGACGGCATTGTGCGGATGGGCCCGAGCGTGGACGTGCGCCCCGACCCGCGCCGCCTGGCCCAGTACGGCCTCACCGCCACCGATTTCCAGACCCAGCTGCAAACCCAGCTGGCCGGCACCACGGCCGGCAACGTGCTCGAAGGCGAACAGCTCCTCAACATTCGGATGCGCTACCCCAACGCCGCCCAGGCCACCCTGGCCCAGATGCGCGGCGAGCCCGTGTTCCTGCCCAACGGCCAGCGCCGCCGCCTCGATGAGCTGGCCACCGTGCGCGTGACCGCCGGCGACGCCGAACTGGAGCGCGAGAACCTCCAGGCCATGACCGCCGTCACGGCCCGCCTCGACGGCCGCGACCTGGGCGGCGCGATGAGCGAAATTCGTCAGAAACTCGATAAGGAAGTGCCGCTGCCGCCCGGCTACTTCGTCCAGTACGGCGGCTCGTATGCCGAGCAGCAGCAGTCGTTTCAGGAGCTGCTCACGATTCTGGGCACGGCCTGTTTGCTGGTGTTTGCGGTGGCACTGTTTCTATTTCGGGACTTAAAAGCAGCGGGCCTGATTCTGCTCATTGCAATTCTGGGGCCGGCCGGCGGCTCGCTGGCGCTGTACCTCACCAACACACCGCTGAACGTGGGCTCCTACACCGGCTTGATTATGGTGGTGGGCATCATCGGTGAAAATGCGATTTTCACCTTCCAGCAGTTTTTTGAGGTGCTGGCCGAGGGCAACCCCGTGGAGCAGGCCGTGGGCTACGCCATCGCGGCCCGCCTGCGGCCCAAGCTGATGACGGCCCTTTCGGCCATCGCGGCGCTGGCCCCGCTGGCGCTGGGCATCGGGGCGGGCGCGCAACTGCACCAGCCGCTGGCCATTGCCGTAATTGGCGGGCTGCTGCTGGCCCTGCCGTTGCTGCTGGTGGTGCTACCCAGTCTGTTACGGCTGGCTTACGAACCAAAAACGTTGCCGGAAAAACCAGCTGTAGGCACGGCGGTGGCTTAAGGTTGCTCCGGTCCTCCAATGCCCCTTTTCAGTCGGTGAAATACCCCGTGCTGGTCGATGAAGAAGGCCTTTTGCATTAATGAGGGGTTAATTTTACCCCTGCAAGCCAACCATTAATCGGCCCGACCGGTTAAAGACCCTTGCGGCCGAAAAGGCAAATGCAGAAGTAGCCGAACATAATATGTGGATAGTTAGACTAGCGCTGGCGCGCCCCTACACATTCGTGGTAATGGCGCTGCTGATTCTCGTGGGCGGCGCGCTCACCATTCAGCGCATGGCGGTGGATATTTTCCCCGACATTCCGATTCCGGTAGTGGGCGTGGTGTGGGGCTACTCGGGCATGGCCCCCGAGGAGATGAACCAGCGCATCATCGTGCCGGTAGAGCGGGCCATCACCACCACCGTGAACAATGTGGAGCACCAGGAAAGCCAGAGCCTGAAAGGCGTGGGCCTGATTAAGGTGTTCTTCCAGCCCGGCTCCAACCCCGATGCCGGCGTAGCCCAACTCACGGCCATCACCCAGACGCTACTGCGGGTGCTGCCGCCCGGTATTACGCCGCCGCTCATCATCCGCTACTCGGCCTCCAACGTGCCAATTGCGCAGACTTCGCTCAGCTCCGAAACGCTGGGCGAGTCCGACCTGTTCGACGCGGCCAACGCCTTCATCCGGCCGGGCCTCGCGGTGGTGCAGGGCGCTTCGGTGCTACTGCCGAATGGCGGCAAGCCCAAGCAGATTATGGTCGACCTCGACCCGGATAAGCTGGCCGGCAAAAACCTGAGTGGCAACGACGTGGTCAACGCTCTGCTGGCCCAGAACGTCATTATCCCGGCCGGCTCGGCCAAAATCGGCGACCGCGAATACGACGTGAAGCTGAACTCCAGCCCCGATGCTATTGCCTCGCTCAACGACCTGCCCATCAAAACGACGGACGGCACCACGGTGTACATCCGGGACGTGGCTTTTGTGCATGAGGGAGCGGCTGTGCAAACCAACATCGTGCGCCAGAACGGCCGCCGTACCGCCATTATTCCGATTCTGAAAAGCGGGGCGGCCAGCACGCTTGACATCATCGACAAAATCAAGAAGGCGCTGCCCAACATCCAGGCCAACGCGCCGCCCGGCCTCAACATCAAACTGCTGTTCGACCAGTCGTTTTTTGTGCGGGCCAGCATCAAGGGCGTTATCATTGAAGCCTGCATCGCGGCGGCCCTCACGGCCCTGATGATTCTGCTGTTCCTGGGCTCCTGGCGCTCTACGCTGATTATTGCGACGAGTATTCCACTCTCGATTCTGGTCAGCATTATTATGATGAATATTCTGGGGCAGACCCTGAATATCATGACGTTGGGTGGCCTCTCGCTGGCCGTGGGCATTCTGGTGGATGACGCGACGGTGGAAATCGAGAACATTCACCGCAACATGGGCATGAAGAAGCTGCTTAAGCGCAGCATTCTCGATGGTGCGCAGCAGATTGCCACGCCGGCGCTGGTGGCCACGCTGGCCATCTGTATTGTGTTTGTGCCGGTGTTTTTTCTGGGCGGGGTGGCCTCGGCCATCTTCGCGCCGCTGGCCACCGCCGTAATTTTCGCCATGCTGGCCTCCTATATCCTCAGCCGGACGCTGGTGCCCACGCTGGTGATGTTCCTGCTACGCAAGGAGTTGCCCATTTACCACGCTCAGGAGGAGCCCGACCTGCCCAGCCAGCACACCCGCGATGGCCAGCCCGTGAGCCAGGTAGAGCGCGACCTGGAGCGCATCCGCCGCGAGCAGTTCGAGAAGGCCCACCCCAGCGGCACCCCCGAGGAAGAAGCCGAGGACGAGATTACCGATTCGGAGCGGAAGTCGGCCGAGGGCATCACCCAAACCTGGGTCTGGAAGCTGCACAAGGGCTTCGAGCACCAGTTTGAGAAGTTCCGGACGGTGTATGGCGGGGCGCTGGCCTGGGCGCTGGGCAACCGGCCGAAGGTGGTGCTAGCCTTCGCGGTGCTCTTCATCGGCTCGCTGGGGCTGTTTCCGCTCATCGGCCAGAACTTTTTCCCGACCGTGGATGCTGGCCAGCTCCGCCTGCACGTCCGGGTGCCCACCGGTACGCGCCTGGAGGAAACGGAAGTGCGCTTCCGGCAGGTCGAAAATGTGATTCGTAGCGTGATTCCGGCCGGAGAGCTGGACCTCGTGCTCGACAACATTGGCCTGCCCGTGATTCCCATCAACCTGCTGCTGAGCGACAACCCGACCATTGGGGCCGGCGACGGCGAAATACTGGTGAGCATGAAGGAGGAGCACGGCCCCACCGGCGACTACATCAACGAAATCCGCCGCCAGATTCATAAGCAATACCCGGACCTGACCATCTTCTTCCAGCCGGCCGACATCGTGAATCAGACCCTGAACTTCGGCCTGCCCGCCCCGATTGATATTCAGGTAATTGGCCGCGACAAGGCAGCCAACCAGCGCATTGCCGGCGAAATCAAGGCTAAAATCGTGAAGATTCCCGGCCTCGTCGATGCCTTCGTGTACCAGGCATTCGACCAGCCCCAGCTGCGCGTCGACATCGACCGGGTGCGGGCCCAGGAAGCCGGCCTTTCGCAGCGCGACATTGCCAACAACGTGCTGGTCAACCTCTCATCGAGCACCCAGACCAGTCCCAACCAGTGGCTGAACCCCACCACCGGCGTAAGCTACACGGTAGCCGTTCAAACCCCGCCCAAAGCCCTCTCCACCCTCGATGAAGTAGGCAATATCGGCGTGACCGGGGCCGGCCAGGGCCAGGCCCAGCTACTCAGCAGCTTCGCCACCACGCGCCGCACCCAGACCACCGCCGTGGCCTCCGACTACAACATTCAGCGCACCGTGGACGTGTACGCCAGCGTCTCGGGCCGCGACCTGGGCGGCGTGAGTAAGGATATCCGTAAAATTCTGGCCGACACCGAGAAAACGCTGCCCAAAGGCACCACGCTGGCCCTGCGCGGGCAGGCCGATTCCATGCGGACGTCCTTCGCCGGGCTGGGCCTGGGCCTGGCCGGGGCTATCATTCTGGTGTACCTGCTGATGGTGGTGAACTTCCAGAGCTGGATGGACCCGCTCATTATCATCACCGCTCTGCCGGGCGCGCTGGCCGGCATTCTGTGGATGCTGTTCGTGACGCAAACCACGCTGAGCGTCCCGGCGTTGATGGGGGCCATCATGTGCATCGGCGTGGCCACGGCCAACTCTATTCTACTAGTGACTTTTGCCAATGAACGCCGCGAGGAAGAACCGGATTTGAGCCCCCGCGATGCGGCGCTGGATGCCGGCTTCACCCGCCTGCGCCCGGTGCTAATGACGGCTCTGGCCATGATTATCGGCCTGCTGCCCATGTCACTGGGCATGGGCGAGGGCGGCGAGCAGAACGCCCCGCTCGGCCGCGCCGTAATTGGCGGACTGATGCTGGCGACGGTGACGACGCTGTTCTTTGTGCCAATAATGTTTTCGTATTTGAAAAAAGCCAAGCCTGTGCGGGCGCAAACGGCTTAGCTTTTCACGCAGTGTTCCGCAGTGTCAAGCGCAGTGTCTCGCAGTGCTCATATGCAAGTACAATACTGCGGAACACTGCGTGAAATTTTATTAAATCCATGTCCGATTCCAAATCTTCCGGCCGGTTCTGGCTGATAATATTCATTGTACTGGGCGTTTTCGCCGGCCTGTTCGTGCTTGGCTACATGCCCCGCCACAAGCAGGAAAAAGCCCGCAACGCCGAAGCCGCGCAAGTCACCGACGCCACACCGACCGTGACCGTCGCCAAAGCCAAAATCGCTCCCGATACCACTACCGTCACCCTGCCCGCCGATACTAAATCGTTGCGCGAAACCTTCGTTTTTGCCCAGGCCAACGGCTTCGTGAAATCGTGGAGCGCTGACATTGGCCAGAAAGTCCACGCCGGGCAGGTGCTGGCCGAAGTCACCACGCCCGAACTTGACCAGCAAGTGGCCCAGGCCCGCGCCAACCTCGGCTTGGCCAAAACCAGCTACAACCGCCTGGCCGGCGTGGCCCTGCCCGGTGCTATTTCCAAGCAGGAGCTGGATGTGGCCAAATCGCAGTTTTCGGTACAGCAGGCGGCGTTGCAGCAGCTGCTGGCGCAGCAGAACTTCCGGCGCATCACGGCTCCGTTCAGCGGCACCGTCACGCAGCGGAACGTGGAAGTGGGCAGCCTCGTGAGCAGCAGCAACGCGACGGGCTCGCAGCTGTTCAAGATTGAGCAGACCGGCACGCTCCGTGCCTTCGTACAGGTGCCGCAGAACTTCGCCCCCTCCATCAAAAGCGGCATGGCGGCCGACTATCTCGTTCCCGAATACGTGGGCAAACCCTTCAAGGGCAAGGTAGTGCGCAACGCCGGGGCCCTCGACCCCAATACCCGCACCCTGCTCACCGAAGTTCAGATTCCGAACCCAAGTGGTCAGTTGCGGCCCGGCTCCTATGCCCAGGTGAAATTCTTCCTGCCGCGCACCGCGCCCAGCGTCATCATCCCGGCCAACGCGCTGGTGCCCGGCGGCACCGACAGCCGCGTCGCCACCGTGCAGGACGGCAAAATCCACTACCAGCCCATCACCACGGGCCGCGATTTTGGCAACCAGCTCGAAGTATCGCAGGGCCTGAAGGGCGGCGAGCTGCTGGTGCTGAACCCCGCCGAAACCCTCAGCGAAGGCGAAGCCGTGCAGACCAAAGCCTTCACTCCGCCCGCCAAGCCCGCTGGCCCGCCGCCCGCCAAGCCCCGACTCAACGACCCCGACGCTCCCCGCGTGTCGTCGCCGGTGAAGTAGAGGCCGTTGCCCCGGTCCGACCGCCCTAAGCGGTCCGACCGGTTGAAGTAATAACGATGCCGCCTGACGATAACCGGTCGGACCGCTTAGGGCGGTCCGACCGGGCGAAATGCCCCTCCGCAATGACCCTCCGCCTCTCCCCTTTTCTCCTCATCGCGCTGCTGGCCGGCTGCGTGCGGCCGCCCAGCTACGCGCCGCCCAGCCTGCCCACGCCCGTGGCCTGGAAAAACACGGCCGACAGCCTCACCGCCGCCACGCCGCCGGCCGCCGTGGCCAGCAGCACGCCGCCCACCGTCGACAACCCGCCCGCGCCCGCCAGCTGGTGGACGCTCTTCAACGATGCCGGTCTGAACACGCTGGAGCAGCAGGCCACCGCCCAGAACTTTAGCCTGCAAGCCGCTTTGGCCCGCGTGGAGGAAGCCCGCGCCAACGTGCGGGTGGCCAGTTCTTACCGCTCGCCCCTCGTCACGGTGGACCCGCAGGTGTACCGCTCGCGGCTCTCGGGGCTGCGGCCGCTGCCGTTTCCGGTGGCTACCAACAACCTAGGTATCATTCAGACCCAGTATTACATCCCCATCAACGCCAGCTACGAGTTCGACGTGTGGGGCCGCATTCGCAGCAGCATCCGGGCCGCCGAGGCCGATGCGCAGGTGCAGGAAGCCAACCGCCGCACCGTGTTGCTTTCCCTCACGGCCGATGCCGCGACTTATTACTTCAACATTCGCGGGCTCGATGCCCAGTTGCTCGTGCTTGATACCGCCCGCCTGGACCGCCAGCGCAGCCTGGCGCTGACCCGCGCCCGCTACCAGGCCGGCGTCGATAATGAGATTGCCGTGCATCGCGCCGAAACCGAGTTGGCCAACGTCGATGCCAGCGTCATCGAAACCCGCCGGCAGCGCTTGGGCCTCGAAGCCTCGCTGGCGACGGTGCTGGGTCAGCCGGCCAGCGGTTTCGCGGTGGCGGCGCAGGCCGGGCCGCTGGCCGCGCCGGTGGTGCCGGCCTCGCTGCCCGCGTCGCTGCTGGCCCGCCGGCCCGACTTGCAGCAGGCCGAGCGCCGCCTCGCCGCCGCCAGCGCCCGCGTGGACGTGGCCAAACTCACGCGCTTGCCCACCGTGCGCCTCAACGGTTACCTCGGCCCCCAAAGCGCCAAAATCGGTGACCTGGCCCGCGTGGCCGATAACTACACCTACTACGTGGGCGGCGGCGTGAGCATCCCCGTTTTCAACGGTGGCCGCAACCGTGCCAACGAGCAGTTGGCCCGCTCCGAAGCCGAAGCCCTGGTGGCCGACTACCGCCAAGCCGCCCTGGTGGCGTTTGAGGAGGTGGAAACCAGCCAGGCCGACGTGCGCCAGTACCAAGCCCAGGCGGCGGCCCGCCAGAGGGCCTACCGCGCCGCCCGCCTCGCCAGCGCCCTCACCAAGGAGCGGTACCGCGCCGGCCTCACCACCTACTTCGAAGTGGTGGATGCCGACCGCCAGACACTAGACGCGGCCACGCTGCTCACGCAGGCGCAGAGCAATTTATTGGGGGCCAGCGTGGCATTGGTACGGGCCTTGGGCGGCGGCTGGGAATAGCCACTGAATCAACAGATTTCGCACAGATTTGAAAATCCCCGCTAACCAATCGGGGATTTTTTTGCAACAACAATCAGCGTCAAATCAGCTGATTAAGATTTTCACCAGAATCCAACGTTACGTTTATGTTATTGGGTGCGTAATAACGAACTCGCCATTTATCCGACTCCATTTTTTCTTTCATGCGCTCCTTTTTAATTACCCGCTTTGCCGCCGTTACGCTATTATTCGGTGCGCTCCATCCGGTTCAGGCCCAGGTCAAACCGACCCGTGCCGATACGACCGAAAAATATCAAAACCCCGGCGGCGTTTCTTCGGGGGTGAAGGCTCCCTTTTTCAAGAGCAAGCTGTTCAAGGCGGTGGCCATTCCCGCCGTGCTGATAACCTACGGGGCCATTACGGCCCAAGGCGATGGGGGTATCAACCACAGCAGTCAGGAGTTCGTGCGGAAACAGTTTCGGCCGGTCAATACGATGATTGACAACACCGTGATTTTCCTGCCCTACCTTGAGCTCGGGGCCGTAGCATTGGCCGGCGTGGAGTCTCGCAACGACCGCATCAACACGCTGCTCATCATTGCCAAGGGTGAGGCCATCATGCTGGCCTCCACTTTTGCGGTGAAGTACCTACGCGGCGAAACCCGGCCGAACCAGATGGACAACCTGTCGTTTCCCTCGGGGCACACGGCGCAGGCATTTCTGGCGGCCAGCATCGTGCATACCGAGTTTCGGGATAAAAGCCAGTGGTACGGCGTGGGTGCCTACACCATTGCCACCAGCGTGGCCGCCCTGCGTATGATTAACGACAAGCACTGGCAGAGCGACGTGGTGGCCGGCGCGGGCTTCGGCATCCTCTCCGCCCACTTAGCCTACCTGAGCCACCGCAACCGCTGGGGCCGCAAGTCCATCGGCCGCGACATTGGCATGGCTCCGGCCTACTTCGGCAACGGTGCCTCGGGCATGACGCTTTCGTGGCGGCCCACGAAATAATACGTTTTGAAGGTTGCGTTTTGAGTTAAATAAGCCCCGGATTAACGCCTGTTACAGGCGCTTTTCCGGGGCTTATCCATTTCTCATTCAGCCCTCAACATTCAACACCTCTCTACCCACACCGGCACGGCCGATAGCGCAGCGTTGCCCGTCAGCTCATCGAGCCGGGCATCATCGGTCAGGTCATTGATGCTGACCCCGGCGTGGGCCTGCGCCACGGCCAGCCGCGTGCCGAGGCGGGCGTGGCCGTAGCCGTGGGGCATACTGGCCACGCCGGGCATGAGGTTGGACGTGATTTCGACGGGTAGCTCCACTTCTCCCACGCGGGAACGTACGCGCACCGGCTGGCCGTCGGCGAGTTGGCGAGTGGCCGCGTCTTCGGGGTTCATTTGCAGGGTGCAGCGGTTGCGGCCTTTGATGAGGCGGGGCAGGTTGTGCATCCAGGAGTTGTTGGAGCGCAGCTCGCGCCGACTGATGAGCAGCAGCTGATTCTCGGCCGCCACGGGCGCGGCGGCCAGCATGCGACGGGCGCGGTCAAGGTCGGCCAGGAACAGCGGGGCAGCCAGATTGATACGCTGGGTTGAGGTGCGCAGGGCGGCGGGCAGGCGCGAGTGCAACTCGCCGAGGTCAACGCCGTGGGGATTTTCGCGGAGGGTTGAAAGGGATAAACCGGTGCGGCCGTAGGCGCCGTAGCGCAGGCCGAGGTCGATTTTGGTTTCGGGGTTTTCGGGGGCGGGCGCGGTGGCCGCATCGAACGCCTCGTCGGCTTCTAGGCGCTGGCGCAGGCCCTCGAAAATCTCCCAGTCGTAGCGCGCATCCGGGCCTTTGTCGAACAGCGGCTCGGAGTAGCGGCTGGTGTTGCGGATGGCCAGGGCGTGGAAGCTCACGTCGTAGTGCGCGGTTTCGAGGCCGGTGGCGGGCGGCAGGATGTAGTGGGCGTGGCGGGTGGTTTCGTTGAGGTAGATGTCGATGGAAACCATGAAATCGAGGCCGGCCAGGGCGGTGTCGAGCTGCGCGCCGTTGGGCGTAGAGAGTACCGGGTTGCCGCAGCTCGTGACCAGCGCCCGCAGCTGGCCATCGCCGGGCGTGAGCATTTCCTCGGCCAGGCAGGCCACCGGCAGCTCGCCCATGAACTCGGGGGCCTGCCGCACCCGGCTCCGGTACCGGTCGTACTTCGTGTAGATACCCGGCTTGCCCAGAATATCCAGCGCGGGCGTGGCAAACATGTAGCCGCCCGGTTCATCGAGGTGCCCCGTGAGCAGGTTCAGCGCATTTATCAACCACAGGCACAGCCCGCCAAACTCCTGCACCGACACGCCAACCCGGCCGTAAATCACGCCCCTTTCAGCCGCCGCCAGCTCCCGCGCCAGCGTGCGGATATCAACCGGCGCGATGCCCGTAATGGCGCTAACGTGCTCGGGCATAAAATCCGCCACGGCCGCACCAAGCTCGGAGATGCCGTCGGTGAATTCCGCCAGCCGCCCCGGTTTCAGCAGCTGCTCCGCATACAACACCTGCGTCATGGCCAATAGCAAAAACACGTCGGTGCCGGGGCGAATGAAGTGGTGGGCATCGGCTTTGGCGGCGGTTTCGGAGCGGCGCGGGTCCACTACCACCACTTTGCCGCCGCGGGCCTGAATGGCTTGCAGGCGCTTGGCCACGTCGGGCGCGGTCATCAGGCTGCCGTTGCTTACCAAGGGGTTGCCGCCGAGGATGAGCCAGTGGTCGGTGCGGTCGAGGTCCGGCACGGGCAGCAGCAGCGGGTGGCCGTAGAGCTGCCAGGCCGCGAAATGGTGCGGCAGCTGGTCGACCGAAGAGGCCGAGAACAGGCTGCGCGAGCCCAGTGCCCGCAGAAAGCCCGGCGCGGCCAGCTGCGTGCCCGAGTTGTGTACGCTGGGGTTGCCGGCGTACCAGGCGGTGGCGTGCGGGCCGTGGGCGGAGCGCTGGCGGCGCAGGCCGGCGGCCACTTCATCGAGGGCAGTTTCCCATTCGATTTCCTGCCAGCCGTCGGCGGTGCGCTTCAGGGGGCGGCGCAGGCGGTTGGGGTCCTCGTAAATATCCTTCAGGCCCACAGCCTTGGGGCAGATGTGGCCCCGGCTGAAGGGGTCCCGCGCATCGCCGACGATGCTAAGCACCTGGCCGTTTTCATGGGTGATTTCGAGGCCGCAGATGGCTTCGCAGAGGTTGCAGGCGCGGTAGTGGGTTTCGACGGGCATGGCGGGAATGTACCGTGGACTCTGCGAGTCCGCGTGTGGGCGGGAAGGGAATGGTGCGAAAGGTAACGGGCAGAATAGGATTAGTGGGAATTGACCGTCCACGCGCGGACTCGCAGAGTCCACGGTACGCCCTTGCAACATTCGCCTTGCCTTCCTGTCTTTTTCATTAAGATTTCGTCCCATCTTTACGAATCTGCTTTCCCTATCACCCGAATCCCTACTCTCTTTTGAAAAGACGCGACTTTGTAGGACTGTCCGGCCTGGCCGCCGGGGCCCTGTTCCTGCCCGGCTTCCCCAGCCTCGGCGGCACGCCCGTAGACGCCGCCCGCCTGCTAGAGCCCGGCCTCAACCCCGCCCAGAAAAAACGCTTGGCCGACGCGGCCCTGAACGCCGCCAAAGCCGCCGGCGCGAGCTACGCCGATGTCCGCATCGGCCGCTATCTCAACCAGAGCATTTTCACCCGCGAAAAACAGGTGCAGAACATCGCCAGCGGCGAGAGCTTCGGGGCCGGCGTGCGGGTGCTGGCCAACGGCACCTGGGGCTTCGCGGCCACCAATGTGGTAACCGAAGCCAGTCTCGCCAAAGCCGCCCAACTGGCCGTGTCCATCGCCAAGGCCAACGCCAAAGTGCAGAAGGAGAAGGTGCAGCTGGCCCCGCAGCGCGGCTACGGCGAGGTAACCTGGCACACGCCCATCAAGCAGAACGCTTTTGAAGTGCCGGTGGCGCAAAAGGTGGAATTGCTGCTGGCCGCCAACGCGAAGGCTCTCGACAACGGCGCGAGCTTCGTCAACTCTTCGCTCTTCCAAATCAATGAGCAGAAGTATTTCGCCAGCACCGACGGCTCCTACATCGACCAGGACGTGCATCGTATCTGGCCCACGTTTTCGGTCACGGGCATCGACCGGGCCAGCGGTAAATTTCGCTCCCGCGATGCCCTGAGCGCGCCGATGGGCCTGGGCTACGAGTACCTCAGCCCCCAGGCCGCCGACAAGATTCCGGGCGCGGCGGGTACCGGCCTCATCGGCTACCGCAACTCCTACGACATGCTGGAAGACGCCGCCCTGGCCGCCAGGCAGGTAAAGGAAAAGCTCACCGCGAAGTCCGTCACGGCCGGCAAGTACGACCTCGTGCTCGACCCCAACCACCTGGGCCTCACTATCCACGAAAGCATCGGCCACCCGCTGGAACTGGACCGCGTGCTGGGCTATGAGGCCAACTACGCGGGCACTTCCTTCGCCACGCTGGAGTGGAAGGCCAAGCAGATTCCCTACGGCTCGAAGCTGGTGAACATCGTGGCCGATAAGCTGCAACCGGGTTCGCTGGGCGCGGTGGGCTACGACGACGAAGGCGTGCAAACCAAGCGCTGGGACCTCATCAAAGATGGTACGCTGGTGAACTACGAGAAAATCCGCGACCAGGCCCACATCGTCGGCCAGGCCGAATCAGACGGCTGCTGCTACGCCGATTCCTGGGATTCGGTGCAATTCCAGCGCATGCCCAACGTAAGCCTGCAACCCGGCAAAGCCAAGCTGAGCGTGGATGAGCTGATTAAAAATGTGGATAAAGGCATCTACATCGCCGGGCGCGGCTCCTACTCCATCGACCAGCAGCGCTACAATTTCCAGTTCGGCGGGCAGGTGTTCTACGCCATCGAAAAAGGACAGATTACGGGCATGATTGAGGACGTGGCCTACCAGGCCAACACCCAGGAATTCTGGAATTCCTGCGCCGCGATTTGCGACGAATCGGACTACCGGCTGTTCGGCTCGTTCTTCGACGGCAAGGGCCAGCCCAGCCAAGTTTCGGCCGTGAGCCACGGTAGCAGCACGACGCGGTTTAATGGGGTAAACGTGATAAATACCGCCCGCAAAATTGGGTAACACCTGAACGTCATGCCGAGCGCAGCCGAGGCATCTCGCGTGCCAACACTAATCCTTTTTTACAATTGAATTACTCCCTACGCGAGATGCCTCGGCTGCGCTCGGCATGACGGTCTAAATTCATTTAGCAACTCCACAGTAGAACTATCCCTGGCCATGCTCTCCAAAGACGAAGCCCAAACCATCCTCAAAAAAGTCCTCGCCTTCAGCACCGCCGATGAGTGCGAGGCCACCCTGAACGGCAGCACGGGCGGCAACGTCCGCTCGGCCCGCAACTCCATCAGCACCGCCGGGGCGAGCGAAAACGTATCGCTAGCCGTGCAGTCGCGCTTTGGCAAGCGCAGCGGGCTCGCCACCTGCAACGAGTTTGACGAGGCCAGCCTGCGCCGCTGCGTGCAGCGGGCCGAGGAAATTGCCCGGCTCGCGCCGGAGTCGCCGGAGTACGTGGCACTGCTGGGGCCACAAACCTACCTGACGTCGCCAGGCTCGTTTGCGGCGCGCACGGCCGCCATTACGCCGGATTACCGGGCCGAGCAGATTGGGGCCAGCATGGCGCTGTGCGAGACGAAAAAGCTAAGCTCCGCCGGCTTCTTTAATGACTCGGCGGGCTTCGTGGCCAAGCGCAATTCCAAGGGCCTGGAGGCTTACCAGCAAGTGAGCAGCGTCGATTTTTCCATCACCGTGCGCACGGCCGATGGCACCGGCTCGGGCTACGCCATTGCCAACTATACCGATTTGGCGAAGTTTGACGCGGCCCGGCTGACGCGGGTTGCCGCTGATAAGGCGGCATCGTCAGTCAATGCCAAGGCCATCGAGCCGGGCAAGTACACCGTGATTCTGGAGCCGGCCGCCGCCATCGATTTGCTCAACAACATGATGGGCGCGATGGATGCCCGCAACGCCGACGAGGGCCGCAGCTTTCTGAGCAAAAAAGGCGGCGGCAACAAGAAGGGCGAAAAGGTATTTGACGAGCGGGTCACCATCTCCTCCGACCCCACCCACCCCGACGTGCCCGACCTGACCTTCGCCGGCGACGGCCGCCCGCAGCAGAAAGTGACCTGGGTGGAAAAGGGCATCGTGAAAAACCTCTACACCTCGCGCTTCTGGGCCCAGAAATCGGGCGTGCCGGACATCCCGCCCCCCGGCGGCTGGATGATGGCCGGCGGCACCCAGAGCACGGCCGACCTCATCAAGGGCACGGCCAAAGGCATATTGGTGACGCGCCTCTACTACATTCGGGCCGTCGACCCGCAGACGCTGCTCTACACCGGCCTGACGCGCGACGGGACGTTCTACATCGAAAACGGCGTCATTAAATTCCCGGTGAAAAACTTCCGCTTCAACGAAAGCCCGGTCATCATGCTGAATAACCTGGAGGCACTGGGCAAACCGGTGCGGTTGAACGGCAGCCTCGTACCGCCGCTCAAGATTCGGGACTTCACCTTCACCAGCCTCTCGGACGCGGTGTAGCGCGGACTTTGTAGTCCGCGAGCCTGTGCATCATTCACTTATTCATTAGCCTTCAATCGCGGACTACAAAGTCCGCGCTACATTCAACCTTATGAAAAGACGCGACTTTGTGGGACTTTCCGGCTTGGCGGCCGGGGCCCTCTTCCTCCCCAGCTTCCCCAGCCTGGGCGGCAGCCTTGTGGACCCCGCCCGCCTGCTGGAACCCGGGGCCGACGTGGCCCTGAAAAAACGCCTCGCCGATGCCGGCCTCAACGCCGCCAAGGCCGCCGGGGCCAGCTACGCCGACGTGCGCATCGGCCGCTACCTCAACCAGGGCATTTTTACCCGTGAAAAGCAGGTGCAGAACATCGCCAGCACCGAGAGCTACGGCGTGGGCGTGCGCGTGATTGCCAACGGCACCTGGGGCTTCGCCTCGACCAACAACGTGACCGAGGCGGGCATCGCCAAAGCCGCCCAGCTGGCCGTGCAGATTGCCAAGGCCAACTCGAAAGTCCAGAAGGAAAAGGTGCAACTGGCCCCGCAGGCCGGCTACGGCGAGGTAAGCTGGAAAGCCCCCATTCAGCAGAATGCGTTTGAGGTGCCCATCAAGGACAAGGTGGATTTGCTACTGGGCGTGAACGCCAAGGCGCTGGATTTGGGCGTGTCGTTCATCAACTCAGTGCTGTTTCAGGTGAACGAGCAGAAATATTTTGCCAGCACCGACGGCTCGTACATCGACCAGGATGTACACCGGATTTACCCCACGTTTGGGGTCACGGCCATTGACCGGGCCAGCGGCAAATTCCGCTCGCGGCAGGCCATGAGTTCGCCCGTGGGCATGGGCTACGAGTACCTCACGCCCAAAGCAGCCGACAAGGTGGCCGGCCCGGCGGGCTCCGACATCATCGGCTACCGCAACAGCTACGACATGCTGGAAGACGTGGCTTCGGCCGCCAAGCAGGTGAAGCAGAAGCTGACCGCCAAGTCCGTCACGCCCGGCAAGTACGACCTCGTGCTCGACCCGCACCACCTGGGCCTGACCATCCACGAAAGCGTGGGCCACCCGCTGGAGCTCGACCGCGTGTTGGGCTACGAGGCCAACTACGCGGGCACTTCCTTCGCCACGCTGGAGTGGAAGGCCAAGGGCCTGCCCTACGGCTCGAAAGTGGTGAACATTGTGGCCGACAAGGTGACGCCCGGCACGCTGGGCGCGGTGGGCTACGACGACGAGGGCGTAAAAACCCGCCGCTGGGATTTGATTAAGGAAGGCCGGCTGGTGGACTACGAGAAAATCCGGGACCAGGCGCACGTCGTGGGCCAGGACCATTCGGACGGCTGCTGCTACTCGCAGTCGTGGCAGGACGTGCAGTTCCAGCGCATGCCCAACGTGAGCCTGCAGCCCGGCAAAGCCAAGCTGAGCGTGGACGAGCTGGTGAGCAAGGTGGACAAGGGCATTTACATCGCCGGCAACGGCTCCTTCTCCATCGACCAGCAGCGCTTCAACTTCCAGTTCGGCGGCCAGGTCTTCTACGCCATCGAGAAGGGTAAAATCACCGAAATGCTGGAAGACGTGGCTTACCAGGCCAACACCCAGGAATTCTGGAACAGCTGCGCCGCCACCTGCGACGAAAGCGACTTCCGTTTCTTCGGCGCTTTCAATGATGGCAAGGGCCAGCCCAGCCAGAGCTCGGCGGTGAGCCATGGCAGCAGCACCACGCGGTTCAACGGCGTGAACGTGATTAATACGGCGCGGAAAATTGGGTAAAACGTCTCCCTTCCTCAGCTGAGGAGGGGACTGATATTCACTCAGCCCTCAACACCCAAAACGCAAACATTCCTCATGGCCATTCTCTCCAAAGACGAAGCCCAGACCATCCTTAAAAAAGTCCTCAGCTTCAGCACCGCCGATGAGTGCGACGCCACGCTGAGCGGCAACACCGGCGGCAACGTGCGCTCGGCACGCAACTCCATCAGCACGGCGGGAGCCTCCGACAACGTGTCGCTGGCCGTGGAAAGCCGCTTCGGCAAGCGCGCCGGCACCGCCACCTGCAATGAGTTCGACGAGGCCACGCTGCGCCGCTGCGTGCAGCGGGCCGAGGAAATCGCCCGTCTCGCTCCCGAAAGCCCGGAATACATGCCGTTGCTTGGGCCGCAGCAGTACCTCGATGGCAGCCGCTCGTTCGTGGCGGCCACGGCCGGCATCACGCCCGACTACCGAGCCGCCCAAATTGGAGCCAGCATGGCGCTCTGCGACCAACGCAAGCTGAGCTCGGCCGCTTTTCTGGATGATTCGCACGGCTTCGTGGCCAAGCGCAACTCCAAGGGGCTGGAAGCTTACCAGCAGGTGAGCAACGTCACGTTTTCGGTGACGGTGCGCACGCCGGATGGCACCGGTTCGGGCTATGCCTCGGGCGACTATGTGGACTCGGCCAAGATGGACGCGGCCCGCTTCACAAAAATCGCGGCCGATAAAGCCGCTTCCTCGATGAAGGCGCGGGCCATCGAGCCCGGCAAATACACCGTGATTCTGGAGCCGAATGCGCTGCTTTCCAACGTGGATACCTCGCTCATCGGCGCGCTCATGCAGAGCCTCGATGCCCGCAATGCCGACGAAGGGCGCAGCTTCCTTAGCAAGAAAGGCGGCGGCAACCGCAAGGGCGAAAAGCTTTTCGATGAGCGGGTTACCATCTACTCAGACCCGCTGAACCCGGAAATCAGCGACCTGACTTTCAGCGGCGACGGGCGGCCGCAGCAGCGCACCACCTGGATTGAAAAGGGCGTGGTGAAAAACCTGTATTCCAGTCGCTTTTGGGCGCAGAAGGCCGGCATCCCCGACCTGCCCCGGCCCAACGGCTGGATTATGGAAGGCGGCACCCAAAGCACCGCCGACCTCATCAAGGGCACGGCCAAGGGCATTCTCGTCACGCGCCTGTGGTATATCCGGCCCGTCGACCCGCAGACGCTGCTCTTCACCGGCCTCACCCGCGACGGCACGTTCTACATCGAAAACGGCCAAATCAAGTTTCCGGTGAAGAATTTCCGCTTCAACGAAAGCCCGGTCATTATGCTGAATAACCTGGAGGCCATCGGCAAGCCGGTGCGGTTGAACGGGAATTTGGTGCCACCACTCAAAATCCGGGACTTCACATTCACGAGCTTGTCGGACGCGGTGTAATTTGTAGCGTGGACGCTGCGAGTCCGCGCGTGAACGACGTTGAAAACGCATATTTTTGAAAGCCACCGGTCGATACAGGCTGGTGGCTTTTTACTTTCCTGATAAGGCGTGAGCAACTTCCCAGCAGCCTGCCGCATCTGCACGGTTGGCTACTAACTCTCCGCTCTTATCTTGCGGCCTCCTCTCCTCCTTTCTGCTATGAAGTACCCGTTGTTAGCCGGCCTGCTGCTGGCGGCTGCCTTCCTACCCGCCGCCGCGCAGCGCCTGACCGGCAAAATCCTGGATGCCGCCACCGGCCAGCCAGTACCTTACGCCAGTATTTCGGTGCTTAATTCTACTTCCGGCACCACCAGCAACGCCGAGGGCGAGTTTGAACTAAAGACGCTGCTGCCGGGCCGGTTGGTAATTTCAGAGCTGGGCCACCGGCGCGACACGGTGGCCGTGGCCGCCGCCGCGCCGCTGCTGGTGCGCCTGCAACCGGCGGCTGTGGAGCTGCCCGAAGTGACGACGGGCACTTACACCGAGGAGCTCATCAAAAGCGCTTACCGCGAATTACAGCGCACCAACACTCAGAAAACCTACGGTCAAGCCTTTTACCGCCAGATAACCAAACTTGACGGCGACCCTACCGAAGTGCAGGAGATGGTGTGGCACGCCCAAACCAGCAATGCCCGGGTCGAGGGTACGGCACTCGCGCAGGGGCGCTTCGCGAAGAAAAAGGCCTCGATTGCCTTCAACGATTTTTCGATTTACACCAAAGCAGTCACCTTTTTCGATACAGCCGAAGACAGCACCAGCAATAAGGGCATCATTAGCCTGCACCCAGCCGATAAGTTCCAACTCAAATTGCTGAGCCTGACGCAGAATGGCGAACAGCAATTGGCCGAAATCAGCTGCGTGAGCAAGGACCCCACCTCCCGTACCCGGCAGGGCACTATCATTATCGACGCGGCTACGCACCAGGTACTGCGGCTGCGGCTCGAAACGACCCAGTTGCACACCAAGTCGAACAATCCCATGTTCAAATTCCACGACGAGCTGACGCGCGTGGAATGGGTATTTAGGCCCGTATCAGGTGGTGCCGCGGCTCTGGAGTACTTGAAAGTCAACTACCAGACCTCGATGAGCCGGCCGCTGAAAAGCAACTTGCCCATCGATGCCTCGTCCTTTACTTACTTCTACAACGGCCGCCCCATCCCCGAGACGGGCGTGACCTATACCCCTGCCAAAGGCGGCACCGTCGATTTGGTTGCCATCAAAAAAACCACCTACGACCCCGTTTTCTGGCAAAACAACGCGGTGGTGAAACGCACCCCGCTGGAGGAGCAAGTCATGAAATCCTTCGAGCAGAAAGGCGCATTTGGCACCATGCTCACGCCGTAGCTTGTAGCGCGGACTTTTAGTCCGCGAGTACGCGGCCGCCTGAATTCATTCCATTCACTCGCGGACTGAAAGTCCGCGCTACACCTTTTTCCCTCTGCAACCTATGAAAAGACGCGACTTTGTGGGCCTCACCGGCCTTGCTGCCGGAGCTCTGTTTCTGCCGAGCCTGCCGGGCTTCGGCCACACGCCCGTCGACCCCGCCCGCCTGCTGGAGCCGGGCGCCGACGTGGCCATCAAAAAGCGCCTCGCCGACTCGGCCCTGAACGCCGCCAAAGCCGCCGGGGCCGACTACGCCGACGTGCGCATCGGCCGTTCACTGAACCAGTACGTGTTCACCCGCGAGAAGCAGGTGCAGAATATCGTGAGCACCGAGAGCTACGGCGTGGGCATCCGGGTGCTGGTAGCGGGCTGCTGGGGCTTCGCCTCCACGAGCGTCGTGACGGAGGCCAACCTGGCCGCCACCGCCCGCGAGGCCGTGAGCATTGCCAAAGCCAACCGCCTGGTAATGAAGGAGCCCGTGCAGCTGGCCGCGCAAACCGGCTACGGCGAGGTGAGCTGGAAAACGCCCATTCAGCAAAGCGCCTTCGAGGTGCCCATCAAGCAGAAAGTGGATTTACTGCTGGCCGCCAACGCCGCCGCGCTCGATGCCGGGGCCAGCTACATCAACTCAGCTCTGTTTCAGGTGAATGAGCAGAAGTATTTCGCCAGCACCGACGGGTCGTACATCGACCAGGATATTCACCGGCTCTGGCCCACCTTCTCGGCCACGGCAGTGGATACCAAATCGGGCAAGTTCCGCTCGCGGGAGTCGCTGAGCGCACCGGTGGGGCTGGGTTTTGAATACCTAACGCCGAGCGCGGCCGAGCAGGTGCGCGGGCCGCAGGGCACCGATACCATCGGCTACAAGCTGCGCTACGACATCCTGGCCGATGCCGCCTTGGCCGGCCGGCAGGCCAAGGCCAAGCTGACGATGAAATCCGTCACGCCCGGCAAGTACGATTTGGTGCTCGACCCCGGGCATCTGGGCCTCACAATTCACGAATCCGTCGGCCACCCCACGGAGCTCGACCGCGTGCTGGGCTACGAGGCCAACTTCGCCGGCACCAGCTTTGCCACGCTGGAATGGAAGGCTAAAAACCTGCCCTACGGCTCGAAGGAAGTCAACATCGTGGCCGACAAGCTACAGCCCGGCTCGGTGGGTAACGTAGGCTACGACGATGAGGGCGTAAAAACCCGCGAGTGGGACCTCATCAAGGACGGCAAGTTGGTGAACTACCAGAAAATCAGGGACCAGGCGCACATCGTGGGCCAGAAGGAATCGGACGGCTGCGCCTACGCGCAGTCGTGGGAAGACGTGCAGTTCCAGCGCATGCCCAACGTGAGCCTGCGCCCCGGCACCGCCAAAATGAGTCCCGACGAAATGGTGAAGGGCGTGGACAAAGGAATCTACATTGCGGGCGCGGGCTCGTTCTCCATCGACCAGCAACGCTTCAACTTCCAGTTTGGCGGGCAGCTGTTTTTTGCGATTGAGAAGGGCAAAATCACCGAGCAGTTGGAAGACGTGGCCTACCAGTCGAACACCCAGGAATTCTGGGGGGCCTGCGCGGGCTCGTGCGACCAGTCGGATTACCGCCTGTTCGGCACCTTCTTCGACGGCAAGGGCCAGCCGGCCCAGGTGTCGTCGGTGAGCCACGGCTCGGCCACCACGCGCTTTAATGGCGTGAACGTGATTAATACGGCCCGCAAAGTTTAGCCTATTCCTTCCCCCACATTTCTGCAAATCATCATGGCTATTCTCTCCAAAGACGAAGCCCAGGCTTTACTCAAGAAAGTCCTCAGCTACAGCACTGCCGACGAGTGCGCGGTGTCACTGAACGGGCGCACCACCGGCAACATCCGCTACGCCCGCAACAGCGTGAGCACGGCCGGCGCGCAAAACTCCGTGTCGCTGGCCGTCGAAAGCCGCTTTGGCAAGCGCAGCGGCATTGCCACCTGCAACGAGTTCGACGGCGCCACCCTGAAACGCTGCGTGCAGCGGGCCGAGGAAATCGCGAAGCTCGCCCCCGAAAGCCCCGAATACGTGCCCCTGCTCGGCCCGCAAACCTACGTGAGCCCGCCCTCCACGGCCACCACGCTGCTCACGGCCGCCACCCGTGCCCAGGCCGCCGCCGACAGCATGGCCCTGTGCGCCGCCAAAAACCTCACCGCCGCCGGCTTCCTCGACGGCGGCACCCGCTTCCAGGCCCTGCGCAACTCCAAGGGCCTAGAGGCCTACCAACAGTCCACCAACACCGATTTTTCAGTGACGGTCCGCACGGCCGACGGGCGCGGCTCGGGCTACGCCATTGCCGACGTGACGGACCCGGCCAAGCTCAACGCCAAAGCCCTGACGCAGCGCGCCGCCGACAAAGCCCTGGGCTCGGTGAACGCCAAGGCCATTGAGCCCGGCAAATACACCGTGATTCTGGAGCCGGCCGCGCTGATGGACGGCGGTGATTTGTCGTTGCTCGGCGGGCTAATGTATGGGCTGGATGCCCGCTCGGCCGACGAGGGCCGCAGCTTCATGACCAAGAAAGGCGGCGGCAACCGCAAGGGCGAAAAGCTTTTCGATGAGCGCATCAACATATATTCCGACCCGATGAATGCCGAGGTGCCCGGCAGCGCATTCGACGGCGACGGCCTGCCCACCAAGCGCCTGAGCTGGATTGAAAAAGGCGTGGTGAAGCAGCTGTATTACTCGCGCTTCTGGGCCGAGAAAAACAAGCAGGCCGCCACGGCTTTCCCCAGCGGCTTCATCATGGCGGGCGGCACCCAGAGCACCGCCGAGCTCATTAAGAGCACCGCCAAAGGCATTCTGGTCACGCGCTTGTGGTACATCCGCGAAGTCGACCCGCAGACGCTGCTCTACACCGGCCTCACCCGCGACGGGACGTTCTACATCGAAAACGGGGCCATCAAATTCCCCATCAAAAACCTGCGCTTCAACGAAAGCCCGATTATTATGCTGAATAATATCGAGGCCATCGGCCGCCCCCAGCGCCTGGCCGGCTGCCTGATTCCGCCGCTGAAAATCCGGGACTTCACGTTCACGAGCCTGTCGGACGCGATTTAGCATGTAGCGTGGACTCTGCGAGTCCGCGAGTGAACGTAGCGAACATCAAGCATCTGGCGCATCTGGCGCGAATCCCATTGCTCGCTACGCTCGCTCGCGGACTCGCAGAGTCCACGCTACATTACTTTTTCCCGCCAAACTGTAGCGCCGCGTACACCTGGAACACCCGGTTTTGCAGGCGCGGGTCGTTGATGCCGGACAGGTTTTTGGCGTCGTTGATATCGTTGAGGCCCGCTACCAGGCGGCCGCCCAGCGAGAAGCCGCTGGCCAGTTTCAGCCCTACACCGCCTACTACGCTAAAATCGTTGCGCTTAAACTGGCTGCTGGCCGACCGCGACTGGTTGCCGTACATCGGCTGGCCATCGGCGGTGAAGCCCACCTGCATCTGGCCTGACTGGTTGGCGCTGAGGAGCACGCCGTACTGTGGCCCGGCCTCCACAAACACCGGCCCCAGGGTGAGCTTGGCCAGGATGGGCACGGTGAGGTAATGCAACTCGCTGTCGTAGTTGGTGATGGCCGATTTTAGGTTGCCGCCGGCCACCGAATACTGCACCTCGGGCTGAATGGACAGCGGCCCCAGGATATTGGCCTGATAGAAAATCCCGACATGGTAAAAGGGCTTATACGAGGCGCTTTCGCCGTCGCGGCCGGTCATCTCGGCCACGTTCAGCCCGCCTTTGATGCCAAACTGGGCGTGCGCCAGCGGCAGCAGACCAAAACTCAGCAATGCGATTATCAGCAGCTTTTTCATAGGGAATAAAGGATATTGGATGAGGGTAATAAGCCGAAGGTATCCGGGATTTCGGGCGTAGCTTCGGCAACGACGGGACCGGAAGCAGCCCCTTCCAATACAGTTGGAGGCGGATAAAAGGTTGCGGTTTAGGCCGAGACCCTGCTTTATTGTCGCTGATTTCAACGATTGGCGCAACCGATTTATTTCCCGGCCGACTATCGGGCTAGCGCCCGTCTGCTTTTCTTCGTTTTTATTCCGCTGCTCCCTTTTCCGCTGTGCCCGCTGCCCCCTTCACATTTGTGCGCCTGAAATACCACTCCGGCGACTGGGACGCAGTAGACGAGCGCATGCCCGCCAACCTGCTGCACTCGCTGGTGCAGTACACCAAAGTGCCCGTCGACCCCAAGGAAAAAGTGGTGGCCCTGGATAGCCCGGAGCTGTTCAATTACCCCTTTTGCTACCTTTCGGGCCACCGGCTGGTGCAGTTCTCAGGCACTGAGAAACAGAACTTTATCCAGTACGTGCGCAACGGCGGCTTCGTGTTCGTGGACGATTGCAACCACGACATCGACGGCCTGTTCGCCCGCTCCTTCGAGGAGCAGATGCGCCAGTGCTTCGGAGCCACTGCCCTGAAGAAAATCCCCAAAACTCACCCGATATATTCCCAGTTTTTCACCTTCAAGGACGGCCCGCCCAACACCGGCTTCGAGCTCAACGGTTGGGGCGATGACCTTGTACACGACTACCTGAAGGCCGTGGAAATTAAAGGCCGCATCGGCGTGCTGTACTCCAACAAAGACTACGGCTGCGAGTGGGACTACGACTTCCGCAACAAGCGTTTTCTGGCGGAGGACAACACGAAATTTGGGGTGAATATTTTGCTGTATGCGCTGACTTGATGATTTATAAAACAGCATGTCATGCAGAGCGCAGCGAAGCATCTTTACCGCTCAAGTAATTCATTTACCATTGCAGCAAAGATGCTTCGCTGCGCTCTGCATGACTTTCTTGCGACACGACCTTAACACCCAATGACCGAACAAGAAGTAACCACGCTCCTCGCCAAGCTACCCGTGCTGAAGGCCGAAATCGCCAAGGTCATCGTGGGCCAGGAAACCGTGCTCGATGAAGTGCTGGTGGCGTTGCTGGCCGGCGGCCACGCCCTGCTGGAGGGCGTGCCCGGCCTGGCCAAAACCCTGCTGGTCCGCACGCTGGCCGCCGCCACCGACTTGCCCTTCCGCCGCATCCAGTTCACCCCCGATTTGATGCCGACGGACATCCTTGGCACCGAAGTGCTGGAGGAAGACCACGGCACTGGTCATCGGTCGTTCAAGTTCAATCCCGGCCCCATTTTCGCCAGTCTTGTGCTGGCCGATGAAATCAACCGGACGCCGCCTAAAACTCAGGCCGCCCTGCTGGAAGCCATGCAGGAAGGCCACGTCACCTACGCCGGGCAGGAACACGCGCTGCCCAAGCCGTTCTTCCTGCTGGCCACCCAGAACCCCATCGAGCAAAGCGGCACCTACCCCCTGCCCGAGGCCCAACTCGACCGTTTTCTGTTGTACGTGCGCATTGGCTACCCCACGGCTGCGGAGGAGCTGGCGGTGTTGCGCGGCACCACCGGCGCGGCCGGCCAGGCGGTGCAGCCGGTGCTGGGCGGGGCCGATATTCGGGCGTTGCAAGCGCTGGTGCGACAGGTGAGCCTCAGCCCCGAGCTGATGGATTTTGTGAACCGGCTGGTGCGGGCCACCCGCCCGGCCACGTCGGAGGTCAAGTTCATCAAGGACTACGGGCGCTGGGGCGCGGGGCCACGGGCCGGCCAGGCGCTAATACTGTGCGCCAAGGCGCGGGCGCTGCTGCACGGCCGCTTTGCCGCCACGCTGGAGGACATCCGGACGCTGGCCCCGCCGGTGCTGCGCCACCGGGTGCTGCTGAATTTCAACGCTGAAGCCGAAAATATAACGCCGGATGACGCGGTGGTAGCGTTGCTGAAAGCGGTGGCGGTGTAGCGCGGACTTGTAGTCCCCGAGGATATCCCCCCTTAAATCGTTGAATTCGCGGACTACAAAGTCCGCGCTACCCCATGCTCACTCCTGAACTCCTGCACGGCCTGCGCAACCTCTCCCTCGCCGCCCGGCAAGCGGCCGAGGGCTTCCTCAACGGCGCGCACGCCAGCCGGCGGCACGGCGCGGGCATGGAGTTCAGCCAGTACCGCCCCTACCAGCCCGGCGACGACCTGCGCCGCCTCGACTGGCGGCTGGCCGCCCGCTCGGACCGCTACTACCTGCGCGAGTCGGAAATCGATACCAGCCTGACCGTGCATCTGCTGCTCGATGCCAGCGCCAGCATGAACCACCGCGACGACAACGGCCTGACCAAGCTCGACTACGCCCGGCTGCTGCTCGGGGCACTGGCTTACCTGGCCACCCAGCAGGGTGATGCTGTGGGCCTAAGCATCCTTAGTACCACGGGCCTGCGCCACCTTGCGCCCCGCGCCGATGCCCGCCAGCTGCCCCGCCTCTACCACGCCCTGGAAACGGCTGAGGCCACCGGCAACTTCCCCGCACCCGAAACGCTGGCTCCGCTCACGGCCCGGCGGCAGCGCGCCCTCACCGTGTGCGTGAGCGACCTATACGAGGAAGGCACCGAAATAAATGCCCTGCTCACGCGCCTGCGGGCCACCAGCGGCGATGTGCTGCTGCTGCACCTGATGGCGCATAACGAGCTGGAATTCAGCTATCAGGGGGCCGTTACTTTTAGGGATTTGGAAACCGGCCAGACCCTGCAAATCGATGCTGGGCCGCAACGCGCCGCTTACCAGCAGCAGCTGCAAGCGTGGCTGAGCGAAACGGCCCGGCAGGCCCGCCGCCAGGGTTTTGACTATCATCTGCTGGATACCTCGCAGCCGCTCGATGCGGCGCTGCGGGAATTTCTCCGGCGGCGCAACCTCAGCAGGTAATCCGAAGCCACCCATACCCCTGACTTACCATCTATCGTTCCGATTCTGATTCCGTAATTCCTTGTTTACCCTCCTCACCCCTGCCGCGCTGCTGGCCCTTTTGGGCCTGCTGGTACCGGTGGCCATTCATCTCTGGAACCGCCGGCCGGGCCGCGAGGTAGCCGTGGGCAGCCTGCGCTGGCTGGCCGCCGGTGCCAATCGCCGCCTGCGCAACCTGAAGCCGGAGCAGCTGTGGCTGCTGCTATTACGGGCCGCGCTGCTGGCGGTGCTGGCCGTGGCCGTGGCCGGGCCGGTGTGGCGCACGGCATTGCCCACCAGCCGGGGCGTGGTGCTGCTGAGTGCCGAGGCGGCGCGCCTGCCGGCGCTGGCGGGGCTGAAAACCACCATCGACTCCCTGCGCCGCAAAGGCTATGCACTGCGCTGGCTGGCGGCCGGTTTTCCTCGGATATCGGGAGCCACTTGGCGGGCACTGGCGACGGCCCGGCCGAGCGTGCCCCCCGATTCGGTAGCGGACGGGGTCAGGACGTTTGCTTGGGCGCGGGTGCAGCAGGCCGTTGATGTATTCCCGGGTCAGCCGCTGGTTGTGGTGACGAGTGCCGCGCTACGTAACTTCCAGGGCAGCCATGCGCCGCTGCCGGCGGCCGTGCGCTGGCAGGCACTGCCCGATTCCACGACTGGTTCCTGGCTGGGCGCGGCCGAGCAGGTGGGCGACAGCCTGCAGCTTCTGGTGGGCCGAAGCAGCGAAACGCAGACGACTTACCAGCGAAAAAAAGCACTTGCTCGACGCGACGGCCAGCCGTTTCAAGTGGCAGGGTTGGCCCCGGTACGCCTTCAGTCAACTACAAGCGGTGGGCAAGCCTTCTGGCTAGTTCCAGCGGCCTCCCCACGAGCAGGGAATGGGGTTGGAATTGAGGTTGTGCCAATGGTCATCGAAATGTATGCCTCCCCAGCCTACGCCGCCGATGCCCGCTATCTGGAAGCGGGCCTACGGGCCGCCACGGCCGGAATCCCCATTCCGCCCGTGCTACGCCGGATAAAAACACGGCCGGAACGCCTGAATGCGAACTGGATTTTCTGGCTTTCGGATGAGCCGTTGCCGCAGGGCTGGCGGGAGGATGTGGCCAGAAACGCTCGCCAGCTGTGGCGGGAGGCCGCTGCGCCGGGCATGGCGGACACCGCGCGCCTTGCCGCCGCCACCACGGGCGCAGCAACCTTCACGGTGTTTCGCCGGGCTGCTCGCCTGCCCCCAGTAGGCCTAGCAACAGTGTGGGCCGATGGCCTGGGCCGGCCCATTCTTTCGCGCCAGCTGCTGGGCCGGGGCAGCGTGTACCAGTTGCACACCCGCCTGGACCCCGCGTGGAGCGGGCTGGCCGACGACCCGCAACTCCCGGCGCGCTTGCTGGAACTGCTACGCCCAGAAGTAGCCCATTACGGCGGCGGCCTTTCCCGGCTGGCCAAACTCGAAGCCGTGTACGACCGTCGGGTCCTGGCACCGGCCCAGTTGCCCATCGGCAAGCACATGCTTCCCAAGACGGCCGCAACGAATGCCCCGGAACCGACTTTTCGGACCACCGACCTGCGGCCTTGGCTGGTGCTGCTGGCGGGGCTGCTCCTGCTCTTTGAACGCCTGCTGGCCCGGCGGCAAGCAGAAATTTCTTTACCTGCGGCGGGATGATGCAAACCATCGATAACTCATCCGAAACCAGCCTGCTTAGCGCGCAGGGTCCGGCCGCTGCCCAGCTACTGGCGGTGCGACGGAGCTACGCCTTGCGCCGTGGCACGGCCGCACTGTTGCCCCTGATAGCGGCCGGCACGCTGGGAGTAGCCCTGTTTCATCACTGGCCGGCCGTACCGGCAATTTGGGCAGGGTTGGCGCTATCGGGCTTGGTGGTAGCGGCAGTTTGGGGGCTGCTGCCGTTGCGGCGGCTGGACCGTGCGGCCGTGGCCCGGCGGCTGGACCGACAGTTTGCCGAGTTGCAGGACAGTACCGGCCTGCTTTTGGAGCACCCGGCTAGTCTGCCGTTTCTGGGGCAGCTGCAGTTCCGGCGCGTGGCCCGGCAGCTGGCGCAGCTAACGGCCGACGGCCCGGCCCTGCTGCCGGTTTCCTTTAAGAGACCCTTGGTACTGAGCGCGAGCCTGCTGCTGGGAGCGGCGGCCGTAGTGCTGCTTCCCTCGCCACAAACAGCAAAGCCTCAGGCGTTGGCCATGCATTTTATGCCCGCTGCCCGGCGGCCGGCAACGGCTTCGGCAGCCGCGCCCCGCATCACCGAAACCACGTTATTGGTCATGCCTCCGGCCTATACGCACTTGGCAGAATTCGCGCCCGCCCAGCCCTCGTTCCAATGTCCGCAGGGGGCGCGGGTGCGGTGGCAGGTGCGCGTGAGTAGGCCCCGCCAGCCCGCGCCCGAGCTGGAACTGGGAACGCAGCGGCGGCGCTTGCAGCCCGTGGCCGGGCAGCCGGGCACGTTTGCTATCGAGCAAGTCATGAGTGCCTCCACGCTGTACCGGCTGCGCTACGCGGGCACGGTTTCGGACGATTACGCCGTCGACGTGCGGCCCGACCTCGCCCCGGTGCTGCGCATCATTACACCGAAGCCGTACACGCTGGTGGCAGCCCTGGGGCAGCGGCCGGAGGTGACCATCCGGGCCACCATGCGCGACGACTATGGGCTGAGCCGTGCTGAGTTGGTCATCACCGTGGCCCAGGGCCAGGGCGAGGCGGTGAAGTTTCGGGAATTGCGGCGCGATCTGAGCGGGGACCTGAGCGGGGACCTGGGCGGGCAGCCACAAGCCAGCCTGAACAGCGTGCTGAACCTGCCCAAGCTGGGCCTGACCTACGGCGACGAACTCTACTTCTACCTTACGGCCCGCGACAACCACGGCCACACCGCCCGCACCGATTCTTACCTCGTGCAGTGGCAGGACACCGCCGTGGCCGACGGGGCCATCGACATGGGCATGGGCATGGGCGTGAAAGTAGCCCCGGCCTACTTTCGCAGCGAGCGCCAGATTATCATCGACACCGAAAAGCTCATCGCCGAAAAAGCGAAGCTCGACGCCGCTACCGTGGCCAGCCGGGCCAACGCCCTGGGCTTCGACCAGCAAAGCCTGCGCCTGCGCTACGGCAAGTTTATGGGCGAGGAAGCGGAGCCCGGCATTGGGGCGGAGGCGCAGCATTCACCCATCGCCGAGGATGAGGACGCGCCCGCTGCCCCCACCGCCGAAGCCCCGGAACACGACGAGCACGACCACGGCGGCGCTTCCGTGTCGCCCGCCAAGGCCTCGCCCACCGCCGAAACCGATGCCCTGATGGACCCCTACATCCATAAGCACGACGACGCCGAAACCGCCGATTTCCTGGAGCCCGCCGTGAAGGCCAAGCTCCGCGCCGTACTCGACCAAATGTGGGCGGCCGAACTGCGCCTGCGCACCGGCCAACTCCGCGAGGCCCTTCCCTACGAGTACCGCGCCCTGCGCCTGCTCAAGCAAGTGCAGCAGCAAACCCGCGCCTTCGTCAAAAAAGCCGGTTTCAGCCCGCCGCCCATGCCCGAGGCCACCCTGCGCCTCACCGGCGAACTGGCCGGGGCCGCCGTGCCCCAGCGCCAGCAAAAACTGCCCACCCCGGCTACCCAGCCCGCCATTCGGGCCGCCCTGCGCTGGCTGGCCGCCGCCGATAACGGACAGCCCCCGCGCCCCGCCGATGCCGCCGTGCTCGACCAGGCCGGGACCGTACTGGCCGGCGCGGCCCTCACCCGGCCGGGCTTTTACCTGCCGGCCCTGCGGGCTTTGCGCGAGTTAGGGGCCGACCTGCGTGCCGGCCGCCCCACCCGCGCCGTCAGCCGTGCGCCCGTAGCCCGCGCCCTCACCGACCTGCTGGCCGCGCCCGCCCCCACACCCGCAGCCCCGCCCGCTCCCGACCGGCTGGCACGCCGCTATTTCCAGGAATTAAGCCGTTAAGCCGTTGCCTATTTTAGCCCCGAACCCGGTTCTTTACTACGGCCTGCTGTCGTTTTGCCTGCTGCTGAGCCTCGGGCTGCTGATGCTGGCCTGGCGGCGGCCCCGGCGGCGACAGCGGGCGGCCCGGTTGCTGGCCAGCGTGGCGGCTGGGGCGGCGCTGTGGTTCATCGCTTTTCCGCCTTTGCGCCACCTGCCCGCTGCCCGCGCCGAAGCTATTCTGCTCACCCCCGGCTACTCGTCCGATACGCTGCGGCAGCTACGCCAGCGGCTGGGCGCGGGCACTCCGGTGTGGGCTTATGGCAACGCGGAACTCCCTGCCAATGCGCGCCCACTGGCCAGCCTGCTCACGCTGGCCGAGCAGCGGCCGGCCCTGCGCCGCCTGCACATTTTGGGCAGCGGCCTGCCCGCCGCCGAGCTGCCGCTGCTGAATTCGCTGGCGGTGCGGCTGCACCCGGGCGCGCCATTTGCGGGCATCGGCACCGCTTTTTGGCCGGCGAAACTGGCTTTGGGCGAGACGCTGCGGCTGGAAGGAACGGCGGTTGCGCCGGGCCGCCCGGCCGCCATGTGGGTAGTGCTGCGCGCTGCTGGTACCGGGCGCGATTCGATGCGGCTGCCTACCGGCGGCGGGCCATTCCGGCTGCGCTACCAGCCCAAAACGGCCGGGCTGGCGACTTACGAGCTGCTGCTGCGCCGGCCGGGCCAGCCCCTGCTGGCCGAGCCGGTGCCGGTCGAAATCACCGCGCCCGCGCTGCCGGCCGTGCTGCTGCTCACGGCCGCGCCGTCGTTCGAGTTCAAGTTCCTGAAAAACTACCTGGCCGAGGCCCACTACCCGGTGGCCCTGCGCACGAGCGTGAGCCGGGGCCTGGTCCAGACCGATTTCGTGAACCAGCCGGCCCAGCCGCTCGACCGCCTCACGCCCGCATTGCTGGCTCATTATTCGGTCCTGATTGCCGATGCTGCTACGGTAGCAGCCCTTACTGCTGCTGAGGTTCAGGCCCTGCAAGCAGCCATCCGGGCCGGCCGCCTCGGCCTCATCACCCTGGCCGAAGCCGCGCCCTTGCCCCGCACCGCGCCCGCCCGCCCCGATTTCACGGTGCAGCTCCGGCCGGCCAACGCACCTCCACAGCCCCTCGCCTGGCCCGATGAGCCCGGCGAGGCCCGCGCCGCCTTGCCCGCCCAGCTGCAAGCCAACCCGGCACTGCGAACCATCATCACCGGACCACGGGGCTTGCTGCTGACGGCCAGCCGGCGCGTGGGGCTGGGTTTCGTGGTGGTGTCGGTGGTGCCCGAAACGTTTCGCTGGGGGCTTCAGGGACACACTGCTGTTTATGCATCGTTCTGGAGCCGGCTGCTCACAGCGGCCGTCCCGCCTGCTCCGGCCGAGGCCACCTGGCACACGGGCAGCCGCTGGCCCCGGCCGGCCCAGCCGCTCACGCTGCATCTGGCGGCGGCTTTTCCCACCGTTCCACCCACTGTGGCAGCGCTGGCCGGCGGCCCCGCCGTGCGCCTCGCCCTGCGCCAGGACACCCGCCTGCCCGAGTGGAGCACGGCCCAGTTCTGGCCCGGCGAGATGGGCTGGTACCAGGTACGCGGCCCGGGCCGCATCAGCCATAATTTCTACGTGTACCCGCCCACGGCCTGGCGGGGGCCGGAGCTGCGGGAGCGCCAGCAGGCGGCGGCGCAATTGGCAGTCGAAACCAATGGCCTTAAAGTGTCTGAGGCCACTCAAGCAACGGTGACGGAGCCGTGGCCGGCGGGCTGGTTTTTCGGGTTGTTTCTGCTGGCGGCCGGCTATCTGTGGCTGGAAGAAAAGCTGTAGAGACGCAATATTTTGCGTCTCTACGTTGAACGAGCGGAACCACGCAGCACATTAACAAATGCACAGACTAAGCAACGACGAGACGCAAAATATTGCGTCTCTACTTCGCCGCGCCGGCCATACGCTTTTGCCAGGCCGGATAGTCCTGGGCCAGCAACTCAGCGGGCCAGGTACCGGCGTAGAGGTAGCCGGCGCGGCGCTCGTTTTCGATTTCGGTGAGCTGATAATGCACCTGGCTGTCTCGGCCCACATACATGGGCCGGTCGGTGCCCAGCTCGTAGAAGCGAGCCCAGAGCACCGCGCCGGGCGCGGCCACGATGATGCGGTCGCGGCCCCGGGGCTCATTGGGCGCGGCAATTTCCTTCAACGCCAGGTTGGGCATTTTCACTTTCTCGAACCACCGAACAGCGCCTTCGATGGCGGCTTTTTCGGCGGCGCTGGGCTGCTCAATATCCATCAGAAAGCGCACGATGCTGACGGATTCTTCGCCGCTGAGCGAGGGCAGCTCGAAGGCGCGTGCCTTGGCCGGCAGCAGGCTCACTTCATCGTACTGGGCGCACCAGGCGGTGGGCTGACCGTTGCTCATGTACTGGGTTTGGAGGATGCAGGCAATACCCCGGCTCAAGGCAGCTTTGGAAAGAGCTACCAAATCGGGGTCGACGGTGGCAAAGGCACCCTGCTGGCGGGCCACGTTGCGCAGCACGGTCAGGGCCCGAATCATGGCGTCGTCGTTGTAGGTAATCTCCCTGTGGTAGCCGCTCAGGTCGGGGTAAAACTGGGGGAAGCCGCCGCTGGGGTACTGCATTTTGAGCAGGTAGCGGATGCCGTTTTCGGCCCCTTTGCGGTAGGCGGGGTTGTTGGTTTTCTGGAAGGCGACGACGAGGTAATTGATTTCGCGGGTCGTGGCGTCGTTGTCGATGGTGGCGTCGTTCAGGTTCCTGCTATCGAGCAGGCCGGCGCGGGCCCCGGCGCTGAGACGGGCGGCGTAATTCACCTTCACTTCGCCCAAAGCTTTGGGCCAGCCGCCCACGGCGCGCTGGTAGAGCAGCATCTTTTCGGCAATGGTGTCGATTTGGGCGGCGGGAATGGGCGGCGTAGCGCGCACGGCCCCGGTCAGCGGGTTCCAGCGCCCGCCGAAGGTCCAGGCGGCGGTGATATCCTTTGCTTTCGGCGCGCCCTCAGCGGTGCTCAGGTTATCCTTCATCCAGGCGTAATCGCCGCCCGTGCGGTGGCAGCCGGCGTAGTACACGCGCCGCCCCCAGAGCTTCGCCCCCGGCCCCGACACGGCGTGGTAGATGTCGGCATCGGCCATGTTGGTCGCGAACTGGCAGTCAACCAGATAAAACTGCGCCTCGCGGTGAAAGCGGCCGAGCTTGAAGCCGTCATCACCGCTGAAAGTGCAGTGGCGCAGCACCGTTTTCGAGTCGCGGTTGCCCGAGCCGTCGTGCCAGATGGCGGCCTCTTTACTGTGGCAGATGAAGCGGCAGTTTTCGGCATAGGCCCAGCCGCGCGGGCAGTAGAAATCCACGCCGCCCTCCATGGTGCAGTCCTTAAAATAATACGCGCCGGCCTCCGTGTCCCAGGGGCTCACGGTGTCGCCGCCCAGGGCCCGAAAGGTGCAATGCCGCACGATGAGGCGGGTGGCACCGGGCAGAGCGCGCAGGGCCATCTGGTGGCCGGTTTTGCTCACGGTTTTTTTGCCGGTGGGCGCGGTGGGGCAGTCAATCGTGACTTCACCCGTGGCATCGAAGCCGTAGCTGTTGATGACGCTGAGGCTTTCGAGGGTGAGGTCGGGGCTGTTGCGCAGGTTGAGAGTGGCCACGCCCCAGTCGCCGGCGGTAGCCCCGGGGCCGCAGCTCCACTCGTCGCGGGCCTGCGGGTAGGTCAGGATTACGCCGGCTTCGCTCTGGCCTTTGAGTACCAAGTTGTTCTTGCCATCAATGAAGACTTTCTCGCGGTAGGTGCCGTTTTTGATGAAGATGGTGCGCGGCTTGGCGGCCGTTTCCGGCACGCTATTAATGGCCTCCTGAATGGTGCGGAAGCTGCCCGAGCCATCGGCGGCCACGGTGATGGTCTGGGCGCGGGCTGGCAGCAGGCACAGGCCCAGCAACAGCAGCATGGCCAGGCCCAGCAGACGCAGGAAGGTCGTTTTCATTGGAAAGAAAGGACTTGAGGCAAATTGTAACGCGGACTTTGTAGTCCGTACCTGTGGGGAAAACCTGCACCGATGCGACCGGTACGGAGTCGCGGACTACAAAGTCCGCGCTACTGTTAGCTCAAAAAATCGTCGCGGCGGGGCGTAAAGGCATCAACCAGCACGCCGGCCTCGGTGCAGGTCACGCCGTGCCAGGCCAGCGGCGGCACGTAGCAGCTGTCGCCGGAGCGCAGGGTCTGCGTTTCGGCTTCGATGGTGTACTTGAACGCGCCGCTTTCCACGTAGCTGAGCTGGGCGTGGGGGTGCTGGTGGCGGGCTCCCACCCCATCGGTTTCGAAGGCTACGCGGGTGAGCATCAGGTCGGGGCCGTGGGCCAGCACCTTGCGGCGCACGCCGGGACCGGTGGTTTCCCAAGTGGCGTCGGCATCGGTCACGAAGGCGGGTTGGGCAGGAGGTTGTGGCGTCATGGTATCGTAATAAAAAGAACAGGTCGGACCTTAAAAGTCCGACCTGTTTGGAGCGCCGACAAGGGTAGCGGGCTTTTTAATTGCGCAATCGTTCCCGAGAATGTTGGCTGATACAGCGTAAACGAAGTAGGGTACGACCCCGCACCCTACCCTTTTAGTACCCGTCGTTCTGCTTGAAGCCGGCATTTTTGTTCGTGTCCACGGTGCCCTGCGGGAAGGGCAGCAGCTCTTTACCCTTGCCGGGCGCATACTCCGAGGCCACGTTGGCGATGAGGGCCGCAGTTACGGCCGTGCGCCAGGTTACGGCGGTGGTATTGGCGGGCGTGGTGGCCGGCGAAGGGCGGTAGAATGAGCGCGCCCACACCACCTGCCCGCCAGTTACGCGGTAGTACATATTGGCCGGTACGGAGGCGTAAGGGGCCAGCCCGTTCATGAGCAGGGTGAGGTTGGCGCGGGCCTCGGTGATTTTAGTGCCGAGCATGTTCCAGCGCAGCAGGTCGTATTTGCGGATGCCTTCGCCCCCAAACTCCAGGAAACGCTCGTTGGCAATGGCGTTGAACATCGCCGCCTTGTCGGCCGGGGTCGGCAGCTGGCCCAGGGTGGTGCTGCCGCCGAAACCGCGTTGGCGCACCTCGCGCAGGGCGGCCAGGGCAGCGGGCGTGACCCCGTTGATTTCGTTGTCGGTTTCGGCAAACATCAGCAGCACATCGGCAAAGCGGATGAGGGGCCAATTGTAACCCAGGTAGTTGCCCGCGCCGTTGAGGGTGGGCACGCGCCAGTCGCGCCGGAACTTGCCGTCGGTGAGGGCGCTCAGCAGCACGCCTTTCTGGTTATTGTTCGCGTCGATGCTGTAGGTGGTCAGGGTGATGTCGCGGCGCACATCGGTCGAGTCGAAGGCGTAGAAGTAGGTGGGCAGGGGCCGAATCTGGGCCTGGGTGCTGCCGTAGATGGGTGAGGCGCTCAGCAGCGGGCCGCTATAGTAGCCCAGCTTACTATCGCCCGAGATGCTGGAGCCGCCCATCGCCACCTGAAACATGATTTCATTCGAAGATTCCGACCGCAGCTCGTTGATGCTCTTGAACAGCTCGCGGAAGCTCGGATTCAGCGTGTGCTCGCTACGCTTGTTCATCAAATCCAGGCACTCCTGGCGGGCAATGGCGTAGGATGCGAGGTAATCGGCGGGGCGCGTCACCTGGAGGCCGTGCAGCGAGTAGCCGCCCCGGAACAGGGCCAGGCGGGCGCGCAGGGCCTTCACCGCGCCCTTGGTGATGCGCTCGTTGGTGGTGCCAGCGGCCGAGCGCCAGGGCACCAGCTTCTCGGCCATCAGCAGGTCGGCAATGAGGCGGTCGTAGGTGGCGAGGCGGTCGGTGTTGGGCTGGGTCAGCTCGCCACCAGCCAGGGCCGTGGTGAAGGTGGGCACCAGGGGCGTGGGCACGTCGCCCCAGTTCCGAATCAGCTCGAAATAATACTGCGCCCGCAAGGTCAGCACCTCGCCATACAGGCGGTGCAGCGCGGCGGTATCGGCCGAGGAGCCGGTGGTGTAGAGCGCCATTTTCGGGATGCTCTGGATGCAGATATTGGCCCGCTCCACGCCCTGGTACAAGTTGTTGAAGGGGTTGGTGACTTCGGGGTTCGAGGGCTCGGCGGTGTAGCGCGAGATGCTGCGCGAGCGGCCGTCGAACGGACCGGGCGCGCCCTGCATCTCGTCGGTGTCGTACGGGTAATACGTGCTCAGGCGGGTGCCGTAGCCGGTATCGCCCGAGAGCATGTCGTAGGCCCCAATCACGGCGCTGGTGGCACTACCCACGCTGCTGAAGGCCTGCTCGTTGGTGTACAGCGAGTCGGGCTTCACGTCGAGGTAGTCTTTGCAGGCGGACAGGCCGGCGGCAGCGGCCAGCGTGGCGGCCACGGCCAGGGTGGAACGGAAAAATATGGGTTTCATCGGAGGATGGGAATTTTTTCGGTGGGAAGAATTACAGCGACAGGTTCACGCCGAACAGCAGCACGCGGCTGCGCGGATAGCCGGCGTAGTCCACGCCCGGCGTGAGCGGCGAGGCGCGACGGGTGTTGGCTTCGGGGTCGTAGCCGCTGTATTTGGTCCAGGTGTAGAGGTTGTTGCCGGTCACGTAGAAGCGCAGCTGCGTGAGCTTGGCCTTCGCAATGAGGGCTTTGGGCAGCGAGTAGCCCAGCGTGAGGTTGTTGAGGCGGATGAACGAGCCGTCCTCGATGGCCCAGCTGTGCACGAACAGCGTGCGGGTAGGCTGCCAGATGGTGGCGTTCTGGTTGAGGCTGCGCGAGGTTTCGAGGTCGGTAATCGGCACGCCGTTGTTGTCGACGGTGCGGTACCGGTCGTTCATCATCGTGAGCAGGTTGCTGAATGGGTTCACGGCCGTGGTGAACTCCACCTTGTTGGCGTTGAACACCTGATTGCCATAAATAAAGTTGAAGAACACGCTGGCATCGAAGCCCTTGTAAGTGAACTGCTGGTTGATGCCGCCCGTCACCTTGGGGTTGGCGTTGCCGATGGCCGTGCGGTCGTTGGCATCCACGATGTTGGTGGCCGCGCCGGGCGTATCCACCACGTTTTTCAGCTTGATGATACCGGGGGCCAGGGGCTGGCCCTGCACGGCAACGTCGTTGGCCACGCCGGGCTTCAGGGTCCAGGTGCGGGTGGCGGCATTGTAGCCGGTGAAGTCATCGGCGGTGTAGAAGCCATCGGTCTGGTAGCCGTAGAAAATGCCCACCGGGTCACCCACCCGGGCCAGGAAATCACTGGCAATGAGTGTGCTGGCCCAGCCCGAATACACGCCGGGAATGGCGGTAATCGGACCGAGCTCCTCAATGCGGCCCCGGTTCATGGAGGCGTTGCCGCTGGCCGACCAGGTGAAGTCCGACGTCTTAAGCACGGTGCCGGCCAACTGGAATTCCAGGCCCCGGTTGGTGGTTGAGCCCACATTCTGGAACTGGGTCTGGTAGCCCAGGGTAGGCGAAATTGGTACGTTCACGAGCAGGTCGTGGGTCGAATTGTAGTAGGCATCCACGGAGAGCTGCACGCGGTTGTTGAACAGGGCCAGGTCCACGCCCACGTTGCGGGCGGTGGTGGTTTCCCACTTCAAAAACGGGTTGGGCAGGCCCGTGACCACAGTGCCCAGCGAGATGGAATGGTTGAGCGAGTACTGGCCTAAGCCGGTGCGGTAATACTCGCTGTAACCGAAGTCGTTGATGCGGTTGTTGCCGGCCAGGCCGTAGCTCAGGCGCAGCTTCAAATCCGAAATCGTGTTCGACAAGGACTTCATGAAATCCTCCTTCGACACGCGCCAGGCCAGCGAGGCGGCCGGGAAGTAGCCCACCCGCCGCCCGGCGGCAAACTTGGACGAGCCGTCGGCCCGGAACGTTAACGTGGCCAGGTATTTATCGTCATAAGCATAATTCAACCGCCCGAAACCCGACAGCAAGTGCTGGAGCGTGGGGTTGTCGCTGGTGGGCGTGGGCTGCTGGAACGAGGCCGACGGCAGCACGCCCTGGTTGATGTTAGCAATGGCCTGGTCGGCGGTGATGTCGAGCGGCAGGAAGTTGGTTTGAACCGTCAGAATCCGGCTGCTCTGCTGATAGATTTCCTGGCCCAGCAAGGCATCAACCGAATGCTTGCCAAACTGGTGGGCGTAGGTCAGCACGTTCGACTGGTTGATGGACAGCGCCGAGCCGGTGGCAATGGACACGAACGGCTGCAGGTTGAAGCCGCCGCCCGGTTGCCGGATGGCCGGCGAATTGCGCCCCGAGAAGTTTTCCAGGGTCGAATTGCCAAAATCGAAGCCCACCGTGGAGCGGAAGGCCACGTCCTTTGTAAAGTTGTAGGTGGCGTTGGCGGCCAGGTTCAGGGTGCGCTGCTTATCGTGCCGAATGTCGCTGCCGATGGCCAGAATGGGATTTACCAGCGAGGTGTTGGTGGAGAAGCTTTCGTCCAGCGTGCTGGGGTCGAAGCCGCCGGGCAGGTTGATGGCTAGCGGAATGTATTCGATGGAGTTACGTAGGCGCGTGGTGGTGGTCGAGAGCTGCGACGAGGTGCCCAGGCCCTCCACCTTCTGGTCGTTGAAGCGCACGTTGATGCCGAAGCGGAATTTCTCGGTGGCCTTGTTGTCAAAGCGGAAGTTCACCAGGTTGCGGGTGAAGCCCGAACCCAGCTGAATGCCGTCCTCGTTGTTGCGGGTCAGGCTCAGGGCGTAGGTCGAATTGTTGCCGCCGCCCGAGAGCGAAATATTGTGCGTCTGCTGAAAAGCATCACGACCGAACACCTGGTCCTGCCAGTCGAGAAAGGGCGAGTTGCGGCTCTGGTTCAGCGTGTCGCTGTTGTAGTTTTTCGATTTGAAGAACGGCTTGAAGGTGTTCAGACCGCCAAACGTGGTGGTATTGCCGGCCACGCGGTCAACGTTCACCGCACGCTCGTACTGGTAGTTCACGAAGTCGGCGGGCTGCATCACGCTCAGCTTGCGTGAGAGCTGGCGCACGCCCGCGAAGCCGTTGTAGGCCACCACCAGCTTGCCTTCCTTGCCGCCCTTGGTGGTGATGATGACCACGCCGTTAGCGCCGCGCGCGCCGTAGATGGCGGTGGCGGCGGCGTCCTTCAGCACGTCCACGGACTGAATATCCTGGGGCGAAATCACGTTCAGGGCGTTTTCCACCTGCACGCCGTCCACCACATACAGCGGCGAATTGTCCTGCGTCACGGACCCGCCACCACGAATGCGGATGTTCACGCTCTGGTTGCCGGGCGTGCCTTCCGAGCTGGTCACCTGCACGCCGGCCAGCCGGCCGCTCAGTGCCTCAGCCGCCGAGTTCACCGGCACGTCCTTAATCTGTTGCGCGCTCACCGACGATACCGAGCCCGTCACGTCGCGCCGCTGCACGGCCTGGTAGCCAATCACCACCACGTCGTCGAGCTGCTTGGCATCCACGGCCAGCGTCACGTCAATCTGGCTTTGGCTGCCCACGGCCACTTCCTTATTAGCGTAGCCCACAAAGCTGAAGCTGAGCGTGACGGCCCCCGTGGCGGGCACGGTTACCTCGTATCCCCCATCCGCCCCTGTCGAGGCCCCGTTGTTGGTGCCCTTCACCAGCACCGTCACACCGGGCAGGCCTTCTTTGGAGTCCGAGGCCCGCACGGTGCCCGTGAGGCGGCGCGTGGCCTGCGCCCAGGCCCGCGGGGCATGGGCCAGGCTGCTGATTAAAATCAGCCAGAATAGTAGAAAGTAGCGGTTTTTCATTAGAGGAAGGGGTTGGGTGAGAATTGGCAAAGTGAAGGTGGACGAGGCTGGTGGCAGTAGCTATGCCGCTACTTCCAAATAAAATATCTACAAATAGCTATTTTATTTCTTTTCAGCCTTCTAAAAGTCTGGTTTTATTCGTCATACGCCAAGCAAATGGGCTTTTTTAGTTGTGCAATCGTTGCCGGGAACGATGCCAACGCGCTTCTCTCCGTCCGTCATCCACCCCAAAACCGTTATTCAAATGCCGGGCACAAAAAAAGCCCCCGCACAGGCGGGGGCTTTTTCACAGCTACTGACCGGTTTTGGTCAGCTTACACTGAAGCTTAGTTCTTCTCGATGCGACGCACGGCGAGCACGTCGCCCTGCTTCACTTCGAGCAGGTAGATGCCGCGGGCCAGCGTGGCCGGCAGCACCAGCTGCTTGTCGGCACCCAGCGTGGTCGGGGCCAGCACCACGCGGCCGGTGAGGTCGCGCAGGGCTACCGTAGCAGCGCCCGCCGTGGGCAGGGCCACGGTGATGCGGTCGGTAGCCGGGTTCGGGAACACCGACAGGCCGGGCAGGGTCTGGCTGGCCAGCACGGCCGACACCAGGTTGAAGGTCGCGGTGCTGGTGGCGGTGCCACCGGGCGTTACGACTGATATTACGCCCGTAACACTGCCCGTGCCGGCGGGCACCACGAAGGTGATGCTCGTAGCCGAAACAACCGTGAAGTTGGGTACGTTGAAATTGCCAATCCGCACGGCGGTAGCGCCGGTGAAGTTGGTACCCGTGACGGTGACCACCGTGCCGGGGCCGCCCGTGGTGGGCGTGAAGCTCGTGATAGTGGGCGTGGCGGGGGCCGTGTAGTTCGAGATGGAAATGTCGTCGATGCTGATGCGCGACGTGGTGAGGGTGGCGGTGCTCGTGATGCGGAAGCGTACGTTGCCGGCCTGGTTCACCGTGAAGGTGTAAGGCGTGAGCGTGGCCGTGAGCGTGGCCGGCGCACCGGGCACGGTGGTGTAGGTAGTGCCGCCGTCGGTCGATTTCTCGAGGATGAACGTCGCGCCCGTGTCGATGCCGTACAGGCCGGCGTTCACGATTACGGTGCCGGCGCCAGTGGGCTTATCGAAGCTCATGGCGATGAAGCCCACGCGGATGCGGGCCGATTTCAGGCCGTTGAAGCGGTCGGAGAAACCGGTGCCGATGAGGGCATCCGAGAAATTCCACACCCCGCTGGTGAGCGTAACCGGAGCGGCGGCATAGGCCGCTTTGGTACCGGCTTCGAAATCTTCGAAAGCACCGGCCGTGCTGGGGTTGCTCACTGTGAAGGTGTTAATATTGGAAGTGCCGGCGGTGTTGGTCACCGTCACGGCGTAGTTACCCACCGTGGCCACGGCGCTGGCCGGAATAGTGACCACCAGCGAGGTAGCCGTGCTGCTCGTCTGCGGGTAGCTCACGCTGTTGAAGTTCACCGTCGAGGTCGGCGTGAAGCCCGTGCCCGCGATGGTAATGGTGACGGCCGGGCCGCCCACTACCTGCGCATTGGGCGTGAGGGACGTGATGGTGGGAATTGCCACCGGGGCTGATACCGTGAACGTGCCAGTGCTGGTGCCGGTGCCGGCCGCCGTAGTCACGGCAATCAGGCCGCTGGTCGCGCCGGTAGGCACGTCGAACATCACCGAAGTGGCGCTCATCACCATGAAGTTGGCCACGGCCAAGCCGTTGAGCGTAGCACCGGTGGCACCCGTAAAGTTGGTACCCGTTACGGTAACGGTAGTGCCCACGGGGCCGCTGGTGGGCGTGAAGCTGGTGACAGTGGGGGCAGAAGCCGCCGGCACGAACGTGAAGGTGCCGGTGCTGGTAACCGTGCCGCCGGGCGTAGTCACGGCAATGGTGCCGGTGGTAGCGGTAGCGGGTACGGTGAAGGTGATGGTGGTGCCGTTCACCACGGTGAAGCCGGTGATGGCCACGCCGTTGAGGGTGACGGCGGTAGCGCCGGTCAGGTTAGTACCGGTGATGGTGACGGTGGTACCGGCCGGGCCCGTGGCGGGCGTGAAGCTGGTGATGGTGGGGGCGGGTATCACGACAGCCGCTACCGGGGCGAAGGTGGCACCACGGAAAACGTTGTTGGTACCAGCCGTAGCAATAGGAGCTGAAAGCGTGGTCGTGCTGGGAGCAGCGTTGTAGCCGGCATTATCCGCTACTACATACAGGCCGCCGTTGCCGCTGGCCACCAGCGAAACCGCCGTGCCGGAAACCACGCCATCGATGCCGCGAATTGAGAGGGCGGGGCTGCTGGCAATGACACCGTTCAGCACCCAGGTACCGCCCACCAGGCTCCATTTCTGAATGCCGCCGTCAACCGTCGTGCGGTCATCGGTCAGATACAGCACATCTACCCCGGCCACTGCAGTGCTCAGGTCGGCAAAAAAGAAGGCGTAAGGCTGAGGCCCGGTCGCCGTAGGAAAACCCGGCAGTTGGGTGATGGTCTGTGGGCCGGTGGTAGGCAGGCCCGTGCCTACCTGGCTAACGCCCTGGAAGGTGCCCGAAGCAGCCGAAACGTACAGGTTACCGCCGAAAATATTGACAGCGCGGTTGTTGGTTGGAGCAGCCGTGGTGAGGGCCGTGCTGGTGCCCGTACTGCCCAGGGGCAGGTACCGCACGCCGGTGTTAGAGCCCACCGCGTAGAAGTTGGTGCCATCCACCGTAGCCGCCGAGCGGATGTTGCCCGCACTGAAGGCATCGCTGATGGCGGTAGAAGTATTCACGGTGCCATCGGCCGCTACCAGGCCGATAATGCGGCTGGTGGTAGCGGAAGCCGTGGCGACAACGGCGGCAGTACCGGGAGCCGTATCGTAGCCTGTTACAACCAGATAGCGGCCATCGGCCGAGCGGGTAAGCACGGCCTCCGAGCTGGATGAGCTGGTGTTGGTCAGCGTTTGGTTGGTACCGGCATCGGCCACGGGCAACGCAATCGTTTGAACCAGAACGCCCGCGGGCGTATACTCAAGCAAAAAGGTAGCAACCGCCGAGCCACTGGCCGGCGCAGTAGCCGAGCCATCGCCGATGCGAACTACCACCAGGTTGCCCGGCGTGAAAGGCGCAGCCATCGTCAGCGACGGCCACAGCCCAAGCAGCACTACCAGGCAAGCCAGTAACCGCGTTGTGAAAAAATGCTTCATAGAAAAGAAATAAAAGTGAAAAAGGAAGGTGAAAAAAGTGAGTACCGTAAGTATCGCAACCGCGCTAGTACGCCCCAAAGATAGAGAGAGACGGCGCGGTTGGAAAGTTATGGATTTATCTCCTACCCAAAACCAGACGGCCCCGGCCATTGGCTGCCGGCCCGGGCCTTGCGCTTTACAACTGGGGGAGCCGTTTTTTTACTCCCACAGCGGGTAATGTTCCAGGTGAACTTCCCGCTCGAAGAATATCCGCGTGCTCTCTTCAAAAGAGCGGGTGAAATCGGACACGTAGAAGTGGTGCGCGGGCGGCGTGGCCGCCGCCGGAGCCAGCAGGCCGTGGGCCGCTAAGTACGCTTCGGCCGCCGCCGCCACCACATCCGACGCGTCCAGCACGTCGACGCGGCCGGCGTAGAAACGCGCAATCTGTTCTTTTATCAGCGGGTAGTGGGTGCAGGCCAGCACCAGCGCGTCGATGTCGGCCAGGGCCGGATTGCCGAGGTAGGTGCCGATGATGTCATCGGAAATGGAGTTCCGGAAAAAGCCCTCCTCAATCATGGGCACCAGCAGCGGGGTGGCCAGCGAGTGCAGGTCCACACCCGCGTCAAGGTCGTCGACTTTCTTTTTATAGACGTTGGAGTTCACCGTTTGCTTCGTGCCGATGAGGCCCACGCGGTGGCCGGCATAGGCGCGGCCCAGGTGCGCTACAATGGGGTCAATCACGCTCAGCACCTGGGCTTTGCTGCCCACGTACTCGCGCACCAGCTCATAGGCAGCGGCTGAGGCCGAGTTGCAGGCAATGACAATCAGCTTGCAGTTTTGGCGCAGCAGCAGGTCGCAAATCTTGACGGAATAGGCCTGGATGGCGGCGGTGCTTTTGTCGCCGTAGGGCAGGTGGGCGGTGTCGCCGAAGTATACGATGCGCTCATGGGGCAGACGCTGGGCCACGGCCCGCGCCACCGTGAGCCCACCAATGCCGGAGTCGAACATGCCAATGGGCCGGGCGGCCAGGGCCGCCGCAACGGCCAGCGTGGGAGCAGCAGTAGTCATGGGGCAAAGGTAGCCGGGGAGTTGCTCCTTAGTAGTTAGCAATACGATGAAGACAGTTGTGCGCAGGCACGAGCAACTGCTAACTAAACACTATATTTCCGCTCCCTTCAAGCTCACTTTAATTATTATGAGCACCATTCTGGCCGAAATTGACCAAGCCCTGGCCGCGCACGACGCCCGCCTGGGCCGCCCCGTGGCCATCTACCTCGGCGAACGCAAGCTCACTCAACTCACCCTCGACGCGGCCCGCGCGCCCCTCCCCGACCTCAGCACCGACGCCGGGCGCCCCCTCGCCTACCGCCACCTGGAGTTGCTGCGCGACGAAGTAAACCTTGACGGGCTGCGGGTCATTTAATCCACTTCACGCACGTTTTGCTGATGGCTTTGGGGAGGCGGAACATGCTTTTGGGCCGCAAACAGTCGCAATGTCAGCCCGCGAGTCGGTCGCGCCGCTCTGCGGTCAAGCAAAAATGCAAAGAGTCCCACCAGAACCTGACCTGGTGGGACTCTTTCAATATTAAGCGGAATTGAGCTATTACTCTTTCTCAAATCTGGTCGATGTAGCCTGGCCGGCCTGCACTACACGCAAGGTGTAGAGGCCGGGCTCCAACGCGCCAATGGCGACGCTGGCATCCGTGGTAGCGCTCGCGGGGAGCTGGCGGCTCAGCACCTGTTTGCCACGGGCGTTGAAGACGACGATGGTAGCAGCCTGGTCTGGCTGGAGCAGCGTCAGGTGCAGTTGCTGCTGGGCGGGGTTGGGGTAGAGTGCGGCAGCAACAGTGGGAGCCGCCAGGCGGGCCGCAGCAGCCGGCGCAAAGCTCCACCAGTTGATGTTGTAGCCCCCTGCCGGCACGCCAATGGCAATATCCTGCTGCCCCGCCGCCAGCGTGATGGTGTTGGTGATGGTGGTCCAGTTTTGCCAGCCGCCGGTGTTGGGCACGGCCACGGTGCCGAGCACCTTGGTGCCTGAATTTTGTTCCAGCCGGATTTGCCCGGTACTATTCGGACTGGAAACCCGGTACTGGATGGTGTAGGGGCCCGCCGTGGGCACGGTGACGGTGTACACCATCCAGTCGCCGGTATCAATCCAACCCACATCCAGGCCGCCGCCCGTATCGGCCGTAGTTTCCGTTTGCACCCCCGACATGATGTGGTAGCTTTCGGCTTTTACCTTGGTGGCCGCACCGCCGCTGGGCGGCGTGGTAGTGGGTGGGGTAGTAGTGGGCGGCGTGGCGGTAGCAGTGCCACTCCAACCCTGGATATAGCCCTTCACCAAGCGGCCCGAGGCGGTGAGGTAGCTGTCGGACCAAGCCGCGCTGGGGCTCGTGCCCGGCAGCAGCGCCGAGGCGGTTTCGCCTTTGTCATTCAGTGCCCAGTTACAATGGCTGAGCTTGTTGGCCCGCATAAAATCCATCCACTCTTGGGTAGAAGTTGCATCGACGGCCCCGCCCCCGGAAGCGTCGCAGGTGCCGTACTCCGTCACGAACAAGGCCACACCGCGGCTGAGGGCCGTGCTGGCCTTGCTGCGCAGCGCGGCTTTGTGCGAGGCGGCGTAGAAATGCAGGGTATAGGCAACGTTGATGCCAGTCACGGGGCTGCTGGCCGCCACGTCCACGTCCTGCGACCAGGTGGGCGTGCCCACTACAATCAGGTTGTCGGGGTCGATGGCGCGAATGGCGTTGGTCACGGCCTGGGCGTAGGGCTTCACCACGCCCGTCCACGACACTTGCAGGGGTTCGTTGTAAATTTCATAAATCACGTTGGGGGTGGTACCGTAGGTGGTCGCCATTTCCTGGAAGAAAGCAATGGCCTCCGCCTGGTGCTGCTCGGCGTGGTGGGAGTGCCAGTCGATGATGACGTAGAGGCCGGCAGCTATGCAAGCATCCACCACGGCTTTCACTTTGGCTTTTTCGCGGGCCGGGTTTTCGAGGTAGCCCCCGGCTTCGTCCACACCCATGGCGGCCCGCACGATGCTGGCGTTCCAGTTGTTTTTGAGCCAGCCCACCACGTTGGCCGAGTAGTAGCGCTCGCCGCCCCAGCCGCTGTTGCTCCAGAATAGGCTGTTGCCCGCCAGGCTCACCGGCAGGTTGGTCTTGTCCAGAATTTGGTTGCCCTGCACGCGCAGCGCACCGTAGCGGGACACGGGAGTTTGTGCGGCAGCCGGCAAACAGCCGCCCACCACGGCCATGAGCAGCCACACGCCAAGCAGCCGGGACCGCAAGGAAATAATCGGGAATGAATTTGTTATTTTCATGGATTTGATAGAAAGTTAGGTAAGCGTTAAAAAAGGCAATCAGCAACAAATACAAATCGTCAGAAATTTATTTTTTGTTACTAATCAACAAGTTACACAATTTTTCTATAAATCCTAGTTCATTACAGAAGTTGTACCACCGCAACAGTACCAGTGTATCGTTTTAGAACAAGAACGGGAAATCAATATCGTTCTTGCTCCCATTGCTATCCGCCATTTTTGGCAAAAACCCATTGCTCCATCCCAATTTGGGATAGGCCACAAAAGCTATTCAGAAAATTGACGGAACCAGTTGAGCGCAACGTTTTCGGTACGTTCTGTTATTCGGGACGCGTGGCTCTGTTTAGTAGCGGTTGGAGCACCGCCCATACAGTACGCGCCACAATGCGGTGCCCGGCCGGCGTGGGATGAATACCATCGGCCTGGTTCAGGGTGCGGTCGCCGCCCACGCCTTGCAGCAGGAAGGGAATGAGAACGAGGTGATTTTTGGTGGCCATTTCCTGATAGAGGGCTTTGAAATCCTGCGCATACACCTGGCCTAAGTTGGGCGGAATCTGCATGCCGGCCAGCACGATTTGCGCGCCGGGATTGCGGCGGCGCACCGTGTCGATGATGCCCTGCAGATTTTCGCGGGTAGCGGCGAGGGGCAGGCCGCGCAAACCGTCGTTGCCGCCCAGCTCCAGTACGAATATGTCTACGGGCTGCTTCAGAATCCAGCCCACGCGGCTGCGGCCGCCGGCGGTGGTTTCGCCGCTCAGGCCGGCATTTATTACCTCATAGCCCAGTTTAAGTGAGTCGATTTTCTGGCCGATTAAGCCAGCGAAGGCTTGCTCGGGTTCCACGCCATAGCCGGCGGTGAGGCTGTTGCCAAAGAAGAGCAGGCGCTTGGTAGCGGCTTTGGCAGCCGGCACCGGGGTAGCAGGCACGGCCGAAGTGGTAGCGGGTTTTTCGGTCGTGGGGCCGGAATTGCAGGCCGTGAGGGCCAGCCCGAGCAGGGCAGCCAGGGGCAAATGGAGGAATTTCATATACAGCGATTTGGGCACGAAACCGTAAAGCCGGAAAACATGCCGGAGGTTTCCACGTCTTTGGTAACGAACGGGCAGCGGCGCGGTTGTGCAGCGGGCAGGTACCACAGCCGCCGCAAGAACGTCATGCTGAGCGGAGCCGAAGCATCGCTACCGCGAGAGTGCCTGATTACTACTGCGGTAGAGATGATTCGACAAGCTCAGCATGACGTTCTTTTTCTGTCTTTCTCCTTACCACCCGCCTACCCCCACCCTCCTACCCTAACCAAGAATGTCCATCCTCCGCGTCGATAACCTCACCAAAACCTACCCCAGCGCCGGCCAGCCCCTCACGGTGCTGCACGGCGTCAGCTTCGAACTGACTGCCGGCGACACTTTTGCCATTGTGGGTTCCTCAGGCTCGGGCAAGACCACCCTGCTAGGCCTCTGCGCCGGGCTCGACCGCGCCACCTCGGGCAGCGTGTGGCTCAATGGCATTCAGTTGGATAACCTGAGCGAGGATGAACGCGCCGCCGTGCGCAACCAGCACGTCGGCTTTATCTTCCAGAATTTCCAGCTCCTGCCCACCCTCACGGCCCTCGAAAACGTGCTGGTGCCGCTAGAGTTGCGCGGCCAGCGCGGGGCCACTAAAACCGCCCTCGACCTGCTCGACCGCGTGGGCCTGGCTGCCCGCGCCGGCCACTACCCCGCCCAGCTTTCGGGCGGCGAGCAGCAGCGCGTGAGCCTGGCCCGCGCCTTCGCCAACCGCCCGGCCGTGCTCTTCGCCGACGAGCCCACCGGCAACCTCGACCCCGACACCGCGGAGCGGGTAGTGAACTTATTATTCGAGCTCAACCGCGAAGCCGGCACTACGCTCGTGCTGGTGACGCACGACCTGGAACTGGCCGCCAAAACGCAGCGTACGCTCCGGCTGCGCGGCGGGAAAGTGGTGGAGGAAGTGTTGAGTTGAGCCAACCCACAACACTTTAAAGCTTGCGGGAGCACTGCGTTTCACTTCTTTTTCTGCGTTGTTTTTGAAGGTTGCTGAATGCCTGTTTTAATATCTTTAGTCGATACGCTTCGCGGCTTACTTCGGGCCTGAGAGCCCGAGGTATATCTCTTGCCGGATTTGGTGGAACGGGTTGAGAATACTCCTATCTTACCTCCGCTCCTACTTTCATACCAGTAATTCAAGTCCTCAACCAATATCCATCGTATTTCAACCCGACGGTTGAGTTGCCCATTCTCAGGGCTGTCATTAGGCGCAGCGGGGTGGTCGCCGCCATAGCTTACCGTCACTATGTTGCTTTGTGACACACCCTTATTTATCAAATAATCATAAGCTGCTTTTGCCCGTTGCAGGCCGAGCTGCACCAAATACTGTTTGCGGTTGGGTTCGCTACGAGAAACTTCCTGTGGCTCAGCATGACCTTGGATTTCAATCACCACTCCAGAAGCTTGGTTGAATCTGCTCAAAAAATCATCCATTGAAGCATAGGACTCAGGCCGTAACACAGCGCGCTTGGAATCAAAATAAATAGCTCGGGTTCCAAAATCATCCCAACAACAGGAGTCGATGTAGTTGATGTAGAAATCCTTAATCAGAATGCTCGTATCAGAAGGCATTACGGGCACGTCAACCCGTTGCGTATCCACATTGAGGCCATCCTTATTCAATGCAACCCAGTAGCTGTGGTTTGAGAGCACATCTAACTGATAAGAACCATCAGGCCGCGTAACGGTGCGCCAACTTTGCGTAGCATCGTCTCGCTGCCAGTTTGTAAATGCCAGCTCCGTACCTGGAATAACAATTACACTATCTCTAGAAAGGTGAACAAAACCGCGGATAGTAGTAGGCCGCTCAGCCAAATGAACTGTAACTGGCTGTAAAGACGGGAAATTGTCTGACGAAAGTGGGCGAGCAGTCTGACACGCCAATAGTGCAGTGCAAGCCCCAAACAACTTCACCAGTAAGCTTAGTATTCGCCATGTAAGGGGGCCAAATACGATAACAGCAACTCTTACCTGTTGCAGACAATTGGTCATAATTCTCTTGAGTTGGCCTGTAAGCTAAAACTATAAAAGAACTTTTGCCATTTGACACCTCAAATTTCAATCACTGTCCTAACTGATTCGTTATCCATTAGAAATGATTGATGAAGTAGAAGTCACAGCCTCATTTGCCAGTTACTTCTTTATTCAGTGACGATAAATTGTCACTGAATAAAGCCTTTTCTACCAATTCCTGACAAACCAATTTCTTTTCGTGCAGCCTTCTTCCATCCCTACCTCGTCCCCAGTTGCCACCTCCTGGCTCTTCCGCATGGCGTGGCGCGACAGTCGCCGCAGCCGGGCGCGGCTGCTGCTCTTTATGGCCAGTATTATTCTGGGCATCGCGGCGCTGGTGGGCATCAATTCCTTCGGTGACAACTTGGCCCGCAGCATTAGCTCGCAGGCGCGGGAATTGCTCGGGGCCGACCTCGTGCTGAGCGCCAACCAGCCTTTCGAAGCCAAGTTGGAGCCGGCCCTGCAAAACTTTGGCACAGCCCGCACGCGGGAGGTGGCTTTTGCCTCGCTGGTGCAGTTCCGGCCGGGCCGGGGCACGCGGCTGGCGCAGGTGCGGGCGCGGGACGGCGGCTTCTTCTACGGCGATTGGGACACCGAGCCGAAAGCCGCCACCGCCCGTTTCGCCGATACCACGGCCGCCCCCGGCGCGCTGGTAGATGACGCATTACTAGTGCAGTTCGGGGCCAAAATCGGCGATTCGGTGCAGGTGGGTCAGGTGGTGCTGCCTATCATTGGGCGGGTGTTGAAGACGCCAGGGCAGTCCGGAATTACCACGGCAGTGGCTCCTACGGTATTCCTGCCGTTGGGCGAGGTCACGGCCACCGGCCTGGTGCAGCGCGGCAGCCGGGTGAAGTACGCCCGCAGCTATCAGTTTGCGCCGGGCACCGATGTGGCCGCCATTCTCAAGCCCCTGCAAACCCGCCTCGACGCGGCTGACATTGACACCGATACCGTGGCCAGCCGCCAGCAAAGTACTGGCCGCGCCTTCGCCGACCTCACCCGCTACCTCAGCCTCGTGGCCTTCGTGGCGCTGCTACTGGGCTGCGTGGGCGTGGCCAGCGCCGTGAATCTGTACGTGCGTGAAAAGCTGGCCGCCGTGGCCGTATTGCGCTGCCTGGGGGCCAGCGGGAAGCAGGCATTATTGATTTATCTGATTCAAACGGCCGGCCTCGGTTTCGTGGGCGCGGTGCTGGGCGCGGCCCTGGGCGCGGCCGTGCAAACGGTGCTGCCCCGCGTGCTGGGCGATTTCCTGCCGGTGGATATCAAGGTGAGCGTCTCGTGGACCGCCGTTGGCACGGGCCTGCTCACGGGGCTGCTGATGGCCGTGCTGTTTGCGCTATTGCCGCTGCTGAGCATCCGGCGGGTATCGCCGCTGCGGGTGCTGCGCACGGCGTTTGAGGACGATACCGCCGCGCCCGACCCGGTGCGGGGCATCGTGATTGGCGTGATTGGATTGTTTATCCTGGCCTTCGCCTACGGCCAGACCCGCGACTGGAAGCTCACCCTCGGCTTCGGGGCGGGGCTGCTGGTGGCATTTGCGGCCCTGGCCGGCCTGGGCCGCCTGCTAATGGGGGCCGTGCGCCGCTTTTTCCCCGCCGGCTGGGGCTACGTGTGGCGGCAGGGCCTGGCCAACCTGTACCGGCCCCAAAACCAGACGCTCACGCTGGTCACGTCCATCGGGCTGGGCACGTTTTTGCTGGCCACGCTCTTCCTCACCCAGGCCATGCTGCTGGGCCGGGTGCAGGTAGCCGGGCAGAAATCGGCCGCCAACCTGGTGCTCTTCGACATTCAGCCCGAGCAGCGCGCCGGCGTGGAGGCTCTGCTCACCGCCCAAAAGCTGCCCGTGCTCCAGCGCGTACCCATCGTGACCATGCGCCTCACGGCCATCAACGGCCAGTCGGTTTCCGTCATCAAGAAGGACACGGCGCGGGGCATCCCCGCCTGGGCCCTCACCCGCGAGTACCGCGTGACCTACCGCGACTCGCTGAACTCTTCCGAAAAGCTCACCGCCGGCACCCTGCCCACCATTGGGCCCGATAAAATCCCGCGCATCTCGGTCGAAAAAGGCTACCTGGAGCGCGTCAAGCTCAGCCTCGGCGACACGCTCGATTTCAACGTGCAGGGCTTGCCGCAGCGCACCATCATCGGCGGCACGCGGGAGATTGACCGCAGCCGGGTGCAGCCCAGCTTCCTGGTCATTTTCCCGGCCGGGGTGCTCGAAGGCGCGCCGCAGTTCCAGGTGGTGCTCACGCGCACGCCCAACACGGCCGCCCTGGCCGCCGTGGAGCAACAACTAGTAAAGCAGTACCCCAACGTGTCGGCCATCGACCTGGGCCTGATTCTGACCACGCTGAACGACATCATCGACAAGATTTCCTTCGTAATTCGCTTCATGGCGGGCTTCAGCATCCTCACCGGCTTGCTGGTGCTCAGTAGCTCCGTCGTTATCAGCCGCTACCAGCGGGTGCGCGAAAGCGTGCTGCTGCGCACGCTGGGGGCCAGCCGAGCGCAGATTCTGCGGATTACCCTGGTTGAATATGGCTTACTGGGGTTGCTGGCGGCACTGGCTGGCATCGGGCTGGCGGTGCTGGCGGCCTGGGCGCTGGCGGTTTTCGTGTTCGAGGCCAGTTTCGGACCAGCGGTGCTGCCGCTGCTGGGGCTAGCGGCACTGGTCACGGCGCTCACAGCGGGCATCGGGCTGCTCAATAGCCGCGACGTGCTGCGCCGCTCGCCGCTGGAAGTGCTGCGCGCCGAGGGCTAAGGCGCAGCACTCCTGCCACTTGCTGCAAACCGTCTGGGACGGGGGCACGACGTGGCCCCCAATCTACCTTCGCCGGTCTGGCTTGCGCCGGTCCCGGGACGAGCTTCCGTGCCTTTTCGGGTACCATCGTAGGAAGCCAAAATACTTCGGGGAACAGCTGCACCGCACGCCCGCAGGGCTTTGCAATGGCCCGGCTTTGCGCCCGTACTCCTGCGGTGGCGGCAGGTATTCCAACGCATTGCCGGGCAGAAAGGAAGCAGGGGCGCGGCCACCCTGCCCCCCACGCTGCCAAGCCGAATCGCCGGCAGGTTCACAAAAAAATAGCATAGCGGCGTTCTTTGATTAAGACTATTAATTCAATATAAATATTAGTCAAAAAATCGAATTAATCGGCCACTTATCAATGGTAAACACCATAAATAATTGAAAATATAAAATTTAATTACTTTCGTGAATAGATGAGCTTACTACTGAACTACAGGCATATTACCTTTTTATTGATTGTGTTTTTCACCTGATATAACACAATACTGATTTGGCCTCCTATACTTGTGCAGCTTCTCTTGGTAAAATTTGCAAGACTACCATTTCAACTGCATTTAGTACTAAATCAAATCCTTCTCAACATGAAACAATTCTCCTGTATTCACCGGTCGTCGCTACTGCGGCCGATTCACTCCCGGGCCTTGCTGCTGCTGGCCCTGCTGCTGGGCAACCGCTACCACGCCCAGGCCCAGTTTCCGCGCGTCGAATCGTTCCAGAACAACACGGCGGCGAGCTTTACGCTGGGCGGTGCGGCCACGCTCACGGCCGCAACCAGCACCGACCCCAACGGCGCGGGCTACCTGCGCCTGACCGGGGCCACCACCAACCAATCGGGCTTTGCCATCGACCAAGGTGCTTTTCCGGCCCCCAACGGCTTCAGCATCTCGTTTGAGTTCTTTGCCTACGGCGGCACCGGGGCCGACGGCTTTTCGGTGTTTCTCGTGGATGCCGACCAGACCTCGGCATCCACTTTTACGCCGGGGGCCTCGGGCGGCTCGCTGGGCTACGCCCAGAAAACGGCGGCTCCGCTCAGCAATGGGGTGCCTTTTGGCTACATCGGCATTGGCATTGATGAGTTTGGCAACTACTCCAACGCCACCGAAGGCCGGGTGGGCGGCATCAACACGCCCGAGTTGACGCCCAACGCAGTGGCCCTGCGCGGCGCGGGCAATGGCAGCGCAACGACCGAATACCCGTACCTGACCGGCACGCCCACGCTGCCCTTCCAACTCGACGTGCCCACGGTGCGGGCCCAGGCGGGCGCGGCCGACTACCGCCGGGCCTACATTGATGTAGTGCCCACCAACGGCACGTACCGCATCACGGTGCGTATCCAGCACGGCTATACCGTGGCAACGGCCGTGCGCAATTTTACCGTGCCCCGCCCGCCCAACAACCTGCGCGTTGGCTTCGCGGGCTCGACCGGCGGCAGCACCAACGTGCATGAAATCCGCAACCTGGCCATTCGGCAAACGCCGACGCTCGATGACGACGTGGCCAGTACGGTCTACAATCAGGCGGTTTCGATTAACGTGCTCAGCAACGACATTTTTTCCTACGCCAACTACGCGCCGGGCAGCGTGGACCTGGACATCACCCAGGCCGGCACGCAGCCGACGCTGACGGTGCCGGGCCAGGGCACGTTTGCGGTGACGGCGGCGGGCGTGGTCACTTTCACGCCCAGTGGCACATTTGCGGGCGTGGTCACCATTCCGTACACGGCCACCGATGTGCTGGGAGAAACGGGCTTTCCGGCCAATATTACCGTCATTGTGCGCGGGGCCGACATTGCCAACAGCATCAGCGGCCCCACGGCCACGGCCCCCGGCAACCAGGTGCAGTACAGCATGACCACCGCCAACCTAGGCTCGCTGCCGGCTACCAACGTGGTGCCCAAACTGCAACTTCCCGCCAGCCTGGCCGGCGTGGTGGTGAGCAGCGGCAGCTACGCGGCGGGCTCCGGGCTGGTCACGTTCGGGGCCATTGCCAACCTGGCGGCGGGTGCTTCTCCGGTCACCAATACGGTCAGTTTTACGGCCCCGGCCAGCGGCTCGGTGACGGGCACCACAGCCAACACGGCCACCGAGCCCGACCCGGTGAGTGCCAACAACACGGCCGCCATTACCACCCTCGTGAGCGGCCTGGTGAACGTGGGCGGCGTGTGTGCCACGCCCGGCAACGACGGCGTGGCCAGCCTCGGGGCCTCTTCGGCCCCCAATACTTACTTCCCCGGCCTGCTGGCTACTACCGTGGGCGGTACCACCAGCATCACGCTGGGGCCGGCCCTGACCGGCACGGGAGCCGGCAGCCTGCCCATCGCGGCCGGCGATTTGGTGCTGGTGATGCAGATGCAGGGGGCCGTGCTCAACACCACCAACGCTGCCAGCTACGGCAGCGGGGGCAGCCAGGGCAAAGGCAACCTGACCGGCAGCGCCGACCAGTTCACGGCCGGCCTCTACGAATACGCGGTGGCCACCAGCACCGTGGGCACTACCGGCGGCGTGCTCACCCTGAATCAGGCCCTGACCAATACATATGACAACCTCGATTTCAACGCTACCAGCAACCCCACCGGGCAGCGGCGCTTCCAAGTCGTTCGGGTACCGCAGTATTCGGCCCTGGCCGTGGCCGACTCGGTGGCGGGTGCGCCCTGGAACGGCAGCGCGGGCGGCGTGCTGGCCCTCGATGTGGCCGGCCGCACCACCTTCGGCCCCAACGCCCGCCTGACCATGACCGGCCGGGGCTTCCGGGGCGGCGGCGGCAAACTCTACAGCGGCACAGCCAGCACAGCATACACCAACACCGACTTCAACCAACTGAGCAGCCCCACGACCCTGGGCGCGGGCGGAGCCAAGGGCGAAGGCACCGCCGGCACGCCCACTTATGTTAATGGCGGCACGGCTCTTATCAACACCCTGCTGCAAGGCTACCGCAACGGCAGCAACGGCCGGGGCGCGCCCGGCAACGCCGGCGGCGGCGGCACCGACCTCTCGCCCAGCAACAACGCCCGCAACACCGGCGGCGGCGGCGGGGCCAACGGCGGCGAAGGCGGCTTCGGCGGCTACGGCAACAGCTACCCCGGCAACGTGAGCGACGATGCCCAGGGCATTGGCGGGGCGGCGTTCGGTGCTTCGCAAGGTCGGCTCACGATGGGCGGCGGCGGCGGGGCCGGCGTGGCCAACGACGGTGGCCTGGCCAGCAGCGGCAACAGCGGCGGCGGCATCATCATCCTGCGTACCGGCGCGGTAGCCGGCACGGGCGCGGTGCGGGCCAACGGCCTGGGCGCGGCCACCACCACGCTCGACGGGGCCGGGGGCGGCGGGGCTGGCGGCTCGGTGCTGCTGCTGGTGAGCAACGCCCCCACCCTGAGCAACCTCACGGTGACGGCCCGGGGCGGCCACGGCGGCAACGCCAACATGGGCGGGGCGGCCTTCGGCCCCGGCGGCGGCGGCGGCGGCGGCGTTATTCTGGCCGATGGCACGGTAGCCGCAGCCTCTTCAACCGCGGGTGGTGCCAATGGCACGACCGGCGGCACCACCAACGCTTTCGGTGCCACGGCGGGTACCAGCGGCATTGTGATGACCAATGCCGCTACCAGCGGCTCGGGCACCACGGCCTGCCTGCCGGCCCTCACCGTGGCCCTGAGCACGGCCACGCCCAACGTGGCGCGCACCAGTGGGGCAGCCGGCCCGGTAACCCCGGCGCTGTACATTCTCAACGTCTCCAACACCGGCGGCACGGCCACGGGCGTCAGCCTGCTGGGCAGCCTGCGCAACAACCTGTTCAAGTACGACGGCACCTACCCGCCCACCGCCACCCTCACACTGGCCGATGGCAGCACCTCCACCCCCACCGCCTTCACGCTGCCCGCCAGCGGCGTCAGCCAGCCGGTGTTCAGTGGCTTCAGCATCCCGGCTGGGGCTACGCTCGCGCTCATTTTTCGGGCCACGATTGATGCCACGGCGCTGAACGGCGTTGCGTACCGGGCCTCGGCCACGGTGAGCTACGACAACCCCTTGCGCACGTCCGGGGCTACGGCCACCGTGCAGCCCGGCGAGAACTACGCCGGCGGCACCGATACCAGCCTGGGCACCGCCATTGGCAGCAACTACGCCGGCGGCGCGGGCACCCCCGAAAACGTCACCATTCAGGCCCCGCTGCCCGTGGTGCTCACCCGTTTCACGGCCGTGGCCGCCCACGCCGATGCGCAGCTGCGGTGGCTGACCGCCAGCGAGCACAACAGCGACCGTTTCGCGGTGGAGCGCAGCCTGGACGGCCAGCGCTTTACCGAAATTGGCTCCGTGCGCAGCCAGCGCGAAAGCGTCAAGCCCAACGACTACGAATTCATGGATGCCGGCGCGGCCCGTAGCGTGGCCGTCGGCAAGCCCGTGTACTACCGCCTGCGGCAGGTCGATGTCGATGGCACGACCAGCTACTCGCCGGTGCGCGCCGTCGTGTTCGGGGCGCAAAGTGCCGCCACGGTGTACCCCAACCCCGCCGGCTCCTCGGCCACGCTCGACCTGAGCGGCCTGCCCACCGGCGACTACTCGGTGCAGGTGCTCGACCTGACCGGCCGCCAGGTGGCGCTGTACTCGCTGCCCGGCGCGGGCCAGCACCCGCTCGATTTGCAGCCGCTGGCCGCCGGCACCTACGTGGTGCGCGTGCGCGGCGGGGCCATCAACCAGTCGCTACTCCTGACGCGGGAATAGCCGCCGAGGCAATGCATCAAAGAAAAGCGCCCCCGGATGTTCCGGGGGCGCTTTTTCTTGGGTCACTTACAGAAGCTGTTTGTATCGAAGGGCCGGGCCGCGCTATGCAGCCTTCTTGGCCTTGCGCACGGGCTTCTTGCGCTCGCTCTGTCGCACGCCGCCGGCCATTTCGTACTGCGAACTGTCGGCCCCGTACTTGAACTTCACGCCGTTCAGGGCGCGCGAGGTCCAGGTGCCGAGTTCCTTTTCCTGCTTTTTCAGTTGGTTGAGGAGGTCATCGGCCGTATTCAGGGCCTTGTTGTAGTCGCTGAGCGTTTTGGCAGCCGCCGCGACGCGGGTGCTGCCTTCGGCGACGGAAATGGTTTCGCCCAGGTCCAGTTTGGGGTCGATGGCGGCCAGCCCATCGAGGCGGGCCTGGGCTTTGGTGATGGGGGCAGATTCGCGGGCTCTTAAGGCCATATGGGAGTAAAAAAAGAAGTGATAGAAACTTACCCCCGCAATATACCCGGAATCTATTCTTCGGCTGCTGATGCCACAGGGCCGGCCCTAAGCCCGTGGCGACAAGCGCTATTACGCCGTCCTGCGCCCGCATCAACTATTTGCTTGAGCAAGCAAGCCATTCACTTAAGCAAATGGCTTGTTTGCTTGAGCAAACAGACCATTCGCTTGAACAAACAGTCTATTTGCTCAAGCAATCAAGACATTTGTTCGAGCAATCAAGCCATTCGCTTGAACGAATAGACTGTTTGCTTGAGCAAATGGCTTGCTTACTCAAGCAAACAAGCCATTCGCATGCACCCGCAAGCCGTTTGCACTTGCATAGGCCCCCACGCCCCCGCCGCGACGGGCCGTGTCGGCAGCCGCACAAGGGGCTTAAGTAACGGCGATAGGGCATCAGTTTCTATTCTCCTCTATTCTTTCAGAAAGCAAACGCCCTGTAAGTGCATCGTTACTGATTTGAACAACACCTCACAAGTTTTGCTGTATTCGCAGTCTAGGATAGCAGTATCCCATACATAGCCTTGCCTGATATCATTTAGAGACTCTTGAGGCAAAATTTTATCTTGAATCGAAAGAGCAGAATCGAAGAAACAAGTAAGACCCTTTAGATTAAACGTCTCTTGGGTATGTGGTTCAATATCGAACACTATTCCATTCCAAGGCATCGCAGCTTTTTCTTCAATTGTGATAATTTCAGCAATTACGAGTGAATCATCAGACTTAAAAAAGGCGAAATTTCCTGTTTCAGAGTTGAAGAAGGTATAGTCTTCGCTGTACTTAAAAAGCAGGTTTTTGCCTATGTGATTGACAACATCCCAGTATAGGCTGTCTTCCTGTTCGGTTCCGTGCCACTTGGCTGCAACTGCTATAGTGCTGATGCAAACAGGGCCACCTGTCGTTTCGCAGTAAGCAATGAGCCTACACGGTTTAGTTTTCATTTTCACTGTTCAAAGAATAGTAAGTGCGGTTCAGAGAATTGGCTTTGCTCTTTGACCACTCACCCATAGGCAAGCATCTGCTAGGAGCTTGCTCAAAACTACCCAACCCCGCCCGCCCCAGCCGTACCTTTGCGGCCTATGAACCTGTTATCCGCCGAGAACATCTCGAAGAATTACGCCGACCGCTGGCTGTTTCAAAACCTCAACTTCGGCCTGCAACAAGGGCAGCGCATCGCCTTTGTGGGCATCAACGGCACCGGCAAAACCACGCTCATGCGCGTGCTGGCCGGCCTCGAAACCCCCGATACCGGCCTGGTGAGCTCCCGCAAGGGCATCCGCGTCACCTACCTGGGCCAGCAGCCCGTGTTCGACGAAAGCCTGAGCGTGGAGCAAGTCCTCTTCGCCAGCCAGAACGACACGCTCAAGGCCATCCAGGAGTACGAGCACGTCGTGAACGACCCCGACCACAAGTCCGACGACCTCCAGCGCGTGCTCGAACGCATGGACGCCCTCAACGCCTGGGACTACGAAGCCCAGGTGCAGCAGATTCTCGGCAAGCTCGGCATCCTCGGCGAGCTGCTCACCCGCAACGTGAGCCAGCTCTCGGGCGGGCAGCGCAAGCGCGTGGCCCTGGCCCGCGTCCTCATCGAAGAGCCCGACGTGCTGCTCCTCGATGAGCCCACCAACCATCTCGACCTGGCCACCATCGAGTGGCTCGAAAACCGCCTCAACTCGCCCAGCCTCACCCTGCTGATGGTGACCCACGACCGGTACTTCCTCGACAAGGTGGCCAATGAAATCGTGGAGCTCGACAAGGGCCAGATGTACCGCTACCAGGGCAACTACGCCTATTTCGTGGAGAAAAAGGCCGACCGCGAAATGCGCGAAACCGTGGAAGTGGAGAAGGCGCGCCAGCTCTTCAAAAAGGAGCTCGACTGGATGCGCCGCATGCCCCAGGCCCGCGGCACCAAGCAAAAAGCCCGCATCGACGCTTTCTACGTCACCAAGGAAAAGGCCAGCACAAACCTCAATACGCAGCAGATTGAGCTGAGCGTGAAAACCACCCGCCAGGGCGGCAAAATCATCGAAGCCCACCACCTGACCAAGAAATTCGGCGACCTCACCGTGCTCGACGATTTCAACTACGTGTTCAAGAAAAAGGACCGGATTGGCCTGGTCGGCCCCAACGGCGTGGGCAAATCCACGCTCATGAACATGCTCACGGGCAAGCTCCAGGCCGACAGCGGCACCATTGAGGTGGGCACCAACACCGTGTTCGGCTACTACACCCAGACCGAGCTGGAATTCGACCCCACCCAGCGCGTCATCGACATCGTGAAGGAAGTGGCCGAAGTGGTGGAGCTGGCCAACGGCGACGTGCTCACCGCCAGCCAGTTTCTCAACCTGTTCCTGTTCCCGCCCGCCCAGCAGTACACGCTGGTGAGCAAGCTGAGCGGCGGCGAAAAACGCCGCCTGCAATTGCTGCGCGTGCTCATCAAGAACCCCAACTTCCTCATTCTTGACGAGCCCACCAACGACCTCGACCTGGGCACGCTCAACATCCTGGAAGACTTTCTGATGCACTTCACCGGTTGCCTGCTCATCGTGAGCCACGACCGCTACTTCCTCGACCACCTCGCCGAGCACCTCTTCGTGCTCGAGCCCGGCGGGGCCGTCCTTAACTTCCCCGGCAACTACACCGACTACCGCGAATACCTCGAAGAGCGCGAAGCCGAAGCCGCGATAGTTGAAGAAGAAAAAGCCGCTAAAGCTGCCCGCGCCGCCGCCAAGCTCATCGCGCCCGTAGCCGTGAGCACGGCCGTTGCCCCCACGCCCGCCAAGCGCCGCGCCACCTTCGCCGAGAAAAAAGAGTACGACCAACTCGAAAAAGCCATGGCGACGCTGGAAACCGAGAAGGAGGAAATTACCGCCAAGCTGAACGGCGGCAGCGGCTCACCGCAGGATTTCGCCGCTTGGGGTGCCCGCCTGGCAGCTATCGAAAAAGAGCTGGGCGAGAAGGAAGAACGTTGGCTGGAACTGGCCGAGTTGGGGTAAGAATCTGCTTTTGCCAGCAGTAACAAAGGACCACGCAGCGACATTGCGTGGTCCTTTGCCGTTTTGCAGGGTTAGAGAAGTTAAGTTAGCGCAGCCTAAAGCTCCTGCTGGCGCTTTTCCGCGAAAGCCAACAGCTGCTGGGTGGCGGCGGCGAATTCGTTCAGGCCGGTTTCGCCCAATACCCGCTTGAATGCCTCTTCCAAATCGACCAGCGTGGTGGCCAGGTAGTGCAGAAATGCTTGGCCGCGCGGCGTGAGCACCACCAGGGCGGCGCGGCTGTCGTGGGGGTCGGGGGCGGTGGCCACGTAGCCGGCGGCGGTCAGCTCCTTCACGAGCCGGCTCATGGTCTGCTTGGTCACTTGGGCGCGCTGGGCCAGCACGGTACTGCGGGTGCCGTTTTCGTCCAGATTGCGCAGCAATTGGACATGGGCGCTGCGCATGTCAGAGTAGCCGTCGTGGGCCCAGCGGTGCTCGCTCAGGGCGCTTAGCGTGCGGGAGAGCCGATGCAAGTGGCCGGCCAGATTGCGCTGGCCGATGTGGTCGGTGAGGGTGATGTGATTCATGGGCAGACGAATTTAGTCAGTAGTACTTACTTATCTGGTAAGCATTGCTTACTATTGCACTCTTAATTCACTCACGCCATGCATTTCTCTCCCAACCAGCTACCCGTTGAGGCGCGCTACAAGCTGCTGACCGGGGCCGTGATTCCCCGGCCCATTGCGGTTATTTCAACCGTTTCGCCCGAAGGTATATTCAATGCGGCCCCTTTTTCTTACTTCAACATCGTGGGCCATGCCCCCATGGCGTTATCCTTCGCCGTAGCCGGTCCCAAGCCCGATGGCTCGCTGAAAGATTCGCTGCGCAATGCCCAGCTGCCGGCCCAGGGCGGCACGGGCGAATTCATGGTCAACATCGCCACCGAGCACTACGCGGCGGCCATGGCCACCACGGCCCGCCCGCTGCCAGCCACCGAATCCGAATTTGACCTGACGGGGCTGCTGCCCGTGGCCAGCCATGTTGTGCGGCCGCCGCGCATTGCGCAGGCACCTATTGCCTTCGAGTGCCGCACGGTGCAGGTGGTTGAAGTGGGCCGTTCGCGCCTGATTATCGGCGAAGTGGTGCATTTGCATTTCCAGGACGGGCTGGTTGACGAGCACTACCGCATCGACTTTGCGCAGCTGCGCGCCCTGGGCCGCATGGCCGGCTCCCGCTATGCCCGCACCACCGACACCTTTGTGCTCGACGACGAAAAATTCTTTCCTGGCACCCGTTAGCCCTTCATTTACAATGCAACAGTCCCTCATCAATCAAATTCTGCAAGCCGCCCAAGAAGCCGCCGGGCAGCTAAACCTCGCCATCACCCTCACCCTGGTCGATGCCGGGGGACACGTCCGGGCGGTATTGCGCCAGGAAGGTTGCAGCTATTTTGCCCTTGAGAGCAGCCGCCGGAAGGCCGTCACGGCTTCACAGTTGCGCATTCCCAGCCATGTGGTGGCCGAGCTGGGCCAGAAGTTTCCCGCGCTCGAAGCTTCTTTCCGGACAAATCCCGACATTTTGGGGCTGCCCGGCGGCTTTCCCGTTCATTGGCAGGGGGCGGTGGTGGGCGGATTGGGAATATCCGGTGGCAACTTCGAGCAGGACCGCACCATCGGCGAGGCAGCCCTGGCCGGGTTATAATCCCTGAATACCAGAAAATGCGGTGGTACGACGCCTGGAAATTCGTCGCATCACCCTTTCCCAAACCACCGCCAACAAAAAAGCCCCGGCAGTTTGCCGGGGCTTTTTTGTTAACCGAATATCTGGACTAAAACGGCGGCGGCAACCAATATTCCGCTCAGTATCAATCCGCTTCTTTGAGATTTTTTTTGGTGGCGGGCGCTTTCAATGAGCCACGAAGAAGGCGAAGTTTGCATGCTGGTAAAAGAGTAAAGCGTGGAAAGGAATCGAAAGATACAGCAAATGGCGTTGCATTTAGCAATTAATTTTTATTGCCGCCGGCGCACCTGCGCAAATTCCAGCGGTACCGTGCGGCTGCCTACCGGAGCCTTCACGACCAGGCCATCGGCAGCGTCGTAGCGCGGGAAGTACAGGTAGCCCCGTACCTGCTGACCAGGCTCCAGCGTCACCTTGCGCAGGGCGTAGTCCTGAAGCATGGCGGCGCGCTGCTGGAGCACATCGGCGGCTACGGCGTGCTCAACTTTATTAGCGGCCGAAACGATGCTGTAAGTAAACGCCGCGTCGCGGATACTGGCGCGGCTCTGGTACTGCGCCTGCGTTTCGCGCTTGCCGATGCTGGCTACGTCGGTGGCGAGGCTGGCCGCGCTCAATGCGATACCGAACCAGTCGATGCGGGCGGCCTTGGCAGCTTCGTTCTCTGCCCGGTCGTGCAGCGCGGTAATCTCGGGCTCAGGGTCGAATGCTTTTACCGGCGCGGGGGGCAGCGGCGGCAAGATGAGCCACTGGCTGGCCGCCGCCACGGCGGCTGTTACTTCGGTTCCCGGCAACGGCTTGGGGCGGCGGCCTCCCTTCAAATCGTAATTGGAAGTGGGTACCCTACTAGCTTCGTACTGAAACGCCGCCGGGTCCACTAGCAGCGTGCGCCGGGTGGGGTTGCGGTATTCGGCCTCAAACACCACCCGCGTGGGCTCGTAGCACACGAAGCTCAGGCGCACTTCCACGCTGTCGGCTACGGCCTGGGCCTGCTCGCGGCCTTCCACAAAAAAGCCGGTAGCCTGGGCGGGTTTCAGGCCCAGCTGATAAATGGGCGCGCAGGCCGTGGCCAGCCCGGCAAGCACCAGCCAACGCAACGAACGAATGTAAAAAGGCAGCATAAAACTGACGATTTGGTGAAAGCTTCCTTCCGGAAGATGCGCCCGGTCCGGGCAGGGTTGCACGGCTCGGGAAAATTATTCCTCCAAAGCAAGAAGCGCCGGCGGGAGCTGAAACTCACCGTGCTCATCGGTCCCAAACAGCCAATGACGGCGCACCGCACCCAGCGGCACCGCCCCGAAAACGTGGGCAAAATGCTGCTCCCGGCTCGCCACCCACTCGCGCTCCACGCGCACGCCGGCATCGTGCAATGCGGCCTCGTTCCATTCCAGCAAAACCAAATCGGCCCGCCCAGCATAGTACCGGCGGGCCGTTTCAAGAATCTGGTGTTGCTCGGAGGCATGAATAAAGCCCTCAGCCACAAGGTCGGCGCTGGCGAAAAAGCCCGTTCGTTGGGCGTGGAGCCAGTCGGCAGGCTCGGCAATGCGGTAGAGCATTTTTTTGAGTTTTAAGTTGAAACAAGAACGTCCTGCTGAGCAAAGCCGAAGCATCTCTACCGCAATAGTAAATGAATTACTACCCCACGCGAGATGCTTCGGCTTCGCTCAGCAGGACGTTCTTTTTCGGTTCGTTCGATTACGAAACCGTCAGACTACGCTTTCCACAGCTCCTGCTGCACCTGCTTGCCCACGGTGAGCATGATGCGAACCGGATTAGGAATCAGGGTAATGCGGGCTTCTTTGCCGGGGTATTTCTCGGAGTCAACCCACACGCCTTCCTTGGGCGTGGGCGTGGAGCCGGGGTTGCTGGGCAGGTAGGCGGTGGGCAGCAGCACGTCGGTGTCCGATTTCAGGTCGGTATGCACTTTATCGAGCGCTGTTTCGAGGAAGTCACCGTACTCGTCGTTGAAGTCGTCTTCGAGGTCGTGCAGGGCCTCTTCCACTTCGTCGTAGCGGGCATCGTCGTACTTAAGGGTGTGCAGCTCGGCCTTTTTTTCAATCAGGGCCACGAGGGCGAGGTTCAGTTCTTCGGTATTCATGGGAGCGCTAAGGCAGGTGATTGGGCACAAAAATGGGAATGAATTGCCGAACGCGCGCCGTTATGGCTTCGGGTTTAGATTGGTTTTGGCCAATTATCGCCCCAAACCAATGAAAGCCGTATTTTTACCCAGTCATTCACCCCGCTCATTTTCCCTTCCCACCCATGCAAACCATGACCTCGCCGGCAGTGCTGGCCCAGCCCGCCCAGGATTTCCTCCCCCTCAAGGGCACCGATTACGTCGAATTCTACGTCGGCAACGCCAAGCAGTCGGCCTACTACTACCAGGCCGCCTTCGGCTACGAGCTGGTGGCCTACGCCGGCCCCGAAACGGGTTTGCGCGACCGCGCCAGCTACGTGCTCCAGCAGGGCAAAATCCGCATCGTGCTCACCACCTCCCTCCTGCCCGATTCCGATATTACGAAACACGTGGCCCAGCACGGCGACGGCGTGAAGGTGATGGCCCTGTGGGTGGACGATGCCCGCCAGTCGTGGGAAGAAACCACCAAGCGCGGTGCCAAGTCCGCTTTCGAGCCCTATACCATTGAGGATGAACACGGCTCGGTCACGCTGGCTGGCATCTACACCTACGGCGAAAGCATCCACACGTTCGTGGAGCGGAGCAATTACACCGGTCCGTTCATGCCCGGTTTTGTGGCTAAAACCAGCCTTGTGCCGCAGGGCGTGCCGGTGGGCCTGCTGCACATCGACCACTGTGTGGGCAACGTGGGCTGGGGCGAAATGAACCAGTGGATTAAATTTTACGAGGATGTGATGGGCTTCAAGCTGCTCATCACATTCGACGACGACGACATCAGCACCGAGTATTCGGCCCTGATGTCGAAAGTGGTTTCCAACGGCAACGGCTTCGTGAAATTCCCCATCAACGAGCCCGCCGAAGGCAAGAAAAAGTCGCAGATTGAGGAATACCTCGACTTCTACCACTCGCCCGGGGTGCAGCACATCGCCATTGCCACCGACGACATCCGCAGCACCGTGACCGAGCTGCGCCGCCGCGGCGTGGAGTTCCTGACCGTGCCCGGCGCGTACTACGACGACCTGCTGGACCGCATTGGAGCCATCGACGAGGATTTGGCGTCCATTAAAGCCCTGAACCTACTCGTGGACCGCGACGAGGAAGGCTACCTGCTCCAGATTTTCACCAAGCCCGTGGAGGACCGGCCCACGGTATTCTACGAAATTATCCAGCGCAAAGGGGCCAAGAGCTTCGGCAAGGGCAATTTCAAGGCCCTGTTCGAGAGCATCGAGCGCGAGCAGGCACTGCGGGGCAATTTGTAATTTATTTCTGCCGTAGAGACGCATATTTGCGTCTCGTCGTCCGCGCCGCTCTGCCGGCCGTTCAACGACGAGGCGCGAATATGCGTCTTACCATTTACCGCCAAATCTAACTTCCCTCCCATGCCCCTCACCCCTGAAATCCAACACACCATCAGCACCTGGCTCACGCCCGAGTACGATGCCCAGACCCAGCAGGCCATCCGCGACATGCAGGCCGCCGGCCAGGACGACGCCCTCACCGATGCCTTCTACCGCAGCCTGGAATTTGGTACCGGCGGCCTGCGCGGCATCATGGGGCCGGGTAGTAACCGCATGAACCGCTACACGCTGGGCATGGCCACGCAGGGCCTGTGCAATTATCTATTGCAGAGCTTTCCGGGCCAGGAAATCAAAGTCGCCATCGCACACGACAGCCGCAACAACAGCCCCGAATTTGCCGAAATAGCGGCCGGCATTTTCTCGGCTAATGGCATCATCGTGTATTTGTTCGACGCATTGCGGCCCACGCCGGAGTTGTCGTTTGCCATTCGGGAGCTGGGCTGCCAAAGCGGCTGTGTGATAACGGCTTCGCACAACCCGAAGGAGTATAACGGCTACAAAGTGTACTGGAACGACGGTTCGCAGGTAGTGGCCCCGCACGATGCCAATATTATTATCGAAGTCAATAAAATCACGAGCCCAAGCGAGGTAAAATTCGCGGCCGATAATTCGAAAATTATCCGCATCGGAGCCGATATGGACGCGAAATATTTCGCCGAGTCTAAGAAGCTCAGCATCGACCCGGCCGCCATTCAGCGCCAGCACGAGCTGAACATTGTGTACACACCCATTCACGGCTCGGGCATCACGCTGGTGCCCGGTTTGCTGCGCGAATTCGGCTTCACCAACGTGAACGTGGTGCAGGCCCAGGCCACGCCCGACGGCAACTTCCCCACCGTACAGTCGCCCAATCCGGAGGAGAAAAGCGCCATGCAGCTGGCCCTCGACCAGGCCAAAGCCACCAATGCCGACATCGTGCTGGCCACCGACCCCGATGCTGACCGCGTGGGCGTGGGCGTGAAAAACGACCAGGGCGAATGGGTGCTGCTCAACGGCAACCAGACGGCCGCCATGCTCACCAACTACCTACTCTCGGCCCGGCACCGCGCCGGCCAGAGCACGCCGCAGGATTTCATTGTGTACACCATCGTGACCAGCGAAATCTTGGGCGATATTGCCCGTCAATACAACGTGAAGAGTTACCGCACGCTCACCGGCTTCAAGTACATCGCCGGCCTCATCCGCGACCTCGAAGGGCAGGAGAAATATATCGGCGGCGGCGAGGAAAGCTACGGCTATCTCATCGGTGATTTTGTGCGCGACAAGGACGCGATTTCGGCCTGCGCGCTGGTGGCCGAAATGGCCGCCGTGGCCAAGGACCAGGGCCGCACCCTCTACCAGGAAATGGTGGCCATGTACGCCCAGTATGGCCTATACGTGGAGGATTTGATTTCCCTCACCAAAAAAGGCCAGCGCGGAGCCGAGGAAATCCAGGAAATGATGGCCGGCCTGCGCGCCAACCCGCCCGCCAGCATTGCCGGCCTGAAAGTGGTGGAAATCCGCGACTACAAAACCGGCAAAATCCACGACTTGGCCACCGGCCTCAGCACCGACACCGGCGTGGAAAGCTCCAACGTGCTCCAGTTCCTCACCGAAGACGGCAGCAAGATTTCGGCCCGCCCCAGCGGCACCGAGCCCAAAATCAAGTTCTATTTCAGCGTGAAGCAGCCCCTAAAATCAGCCGTTGATTATGACCTGGCCAACCGCCTGGGCCACGAGAAAATCAAGGCGATAATTGCGGATATGAAGCTCGCGTAAACGCATTCAACGCAAACGAAAGAACGTCATGCTGAGCTCCGCTCAGCATGACGTTCTTATTTCTGTACTAAAAATCCGCAAATGCCCTTACAGCACCGGCACCAGAATAGTCCGCCGCCGCACCGAATGCGCACTGAAATACCCCAGCACGTCGCCCGTGAAATTCGATTTTGGATTAGCCGGCGAGGCGGTGGCCATGCCGCCGCCCTGCAAAGTCAGGTTGAGGGTGCGGAAGTATTCGTACACGTCAGCGTCCACGTTTTGCATTTCCACGCGCAGGCTGTCGCCGGCCACTAGTTTATCGGCATCGGTATTGCCGCCACCCCCACCGCCCAGGCCCCGCACGTTGGCCTTACCGTCGGTGAATTCGTCGTTTTGCAGGTAAATATTCTTGTTCAGGCGGCCGTTGCGGTACTGCCGGAACAGGTAGTAATTGCGCGTGCCGGCTGGGTCCAGATAATCCGGCAAGGCCTGAATATTGGTACCAATAGGCGCTTTTTGCGCCCGCAGGCCCGCCAGCGGCACCACCGGCGCGGGCAGCGTGGACAAGGCCACGTAGGCCTGGCCGCCGGTTTCCACACGCAGCGTGTAGCGCCGGCCGGACTGGCCCAGCAGGGTGCGGCCCCGGTACTGGCCGGGCGTGCTGGTTTCCGCGAGGGTTTCGAGGCCGCCCGCGTCGTCGCTCAGCGTGACCACGGCCCCGCTCACGGCCGGGAAGGTGTTGGTTTCGGTGTAGCTCACGCTGCGGGCCAGCAGCACGGTACAGGGCTGCCCGTCATCGGCCAGGTTGCCTTCGATGCTCAGGCGCGGGGCGCTCTCCTTGAGGTCGAGGGTGACGACCTTCTGGCAGGACGCGGCGAGCAGTAGGGCAGCGGCCGCGGCGAGGCAGCGAAGGGTGAAACGGTTTTTCATTGTGAATATCGGATTTAACAGCCCGTCATGCAGAGCGCAGCGAAGCATCTTTATCGCGTAACTAACTCTAATTACTTGCGCAGTAAAGATGCTTCGCTACGCTCTGCATGACAGTCGTATCGCGTCATTATAGGTCTTTTAGAAATTAAAATTATACGTCGCCGAGGGCACCATGCGGAACAGCGCCGTTTGCAGGGCCTGCGTGCGGGAGGCGTCGTCCGGGTTGGTTTGGAAGGTGATGCTGTAGGGGTTTTCGCGGCCCAGCACGTTGTAGATGGAGAAGTTCCAGCTGTGGTGGAAGCGGTGGCCTTCTTTCTGCGGCTTTTCGAGGGTGGCGCCCACGTCGAGGCGGCGGTAGCCGGGCAGGCGGTCGGCGTTGCGCTGGCCGTAGAGGCTCACGGGCTGGCCGGCCACGTAGTATTTGCCCACGGGAAAGGTCACGGCGTTGCCGGTGCTGGCCACGTAGGTGCCCGACAGGCTCCAGACAGGCGACAGCTGGTACACGGCCACCACCGACAGGTCGTTGGGCCGGTCCTGCCGGGCGTTGAACCAGCTGCCGCTGTTGATTTCGGCGAATTGCCGCTCCGATTTGCTCAGCGTGTAGCCCACCCAGCCGGTGAGGCAGCCGGTTTCCTTTTTCAGCAGCAGTTCGATGCCGTAGGCCCGGCCCTTGCCGTAGAGCAGCGTGCTTTCCACGTCCTGGTTGCCGCGCAGCTGGGTGCCGTCGCGGTAGTCAATCTGGTTTTGCAGCCACTTGTAGTACACTTCAGCCGAAAACGAATAGCCCTGATTGGCCCCCAGCTTGCGGAAATAGCCGCCTGAGAGCTGGTCGGCCAGCTCAGGCTTCACGTTGTTGGTGGTGGGCACGTACAAATCGGTGGGCGACGACGCGGCCGAGTTGCTTAGCAGGTGCAGGTTCTGCACGTTGCGGGCGTAGCCGGCTTTGAGCGCGGTATTGTCCGACAGCTGGTAGCTCACGGCCAGGCGCGGCTCCAGATTCAGGTAGGTTTTGATGACCTGGCCCGACGAATAGCTCCGGCTATTGAGCACCGTGCCGGCCAGATTGTAGTTCGAATACGTGCCCGCGCCCAGCAGGCTGAAGGCCGAGAGGCGCAGGCCGGTGGTGAAATCGAGCTTGTCGGTGGCGGCCCAATCGTGTGACACGTAGGCCGCCGATTCCAGTGAATAGTTAGTTTTATCGGCCGTGGAATTCACCGCCGCATCGGCGGCGGCTGTGACGTGGCCGGGCGTGATGGTGTGGTAAATGGCATTCACCCCGAAGCGCAGCGTCTGCTTCGAGCTGGGCGTGAACTCGAAATCCTGCTTCAGGTTCCAGTCCTTAATCTTGGAATCGATACTGAAATCCGAGTCGTTGGCCCGGATTTTTATCTGGTAATCGTACTTGCTGTAAATGAGCGAGGTGTTCGAAAACAGTCGGTCGGTGAACAGGTGGTTGAAGCGCAGCGTGGCCGTCTGGTTACCGTAGTTGTTCTCGAAAGTACTGATGCCTAGCACATCGCGCCCCAGATAGCCCGAGAAGAAGATGCGGTTGCGGGCATCGAGCGTGTAGTTGGCTTTGGCGTTGAAATCGTAGAAATAGAGCCGGGCGCTTTTGGTGGTTTCATTGTTCGACAGCTTCAGGAAAATGTCGGCATACGTGCGGCGGCCCGTTACCAGGAACGAGCCTTTGTCCTTCACCAGCGGCCCTTCCAGCGCCAGGCGCGAGGCAATAAGCCCGATGCCGCCGCTGCCGTGCAGCGTCTGGTTGTTGCCGTCCTTCATCTTAATATCGACCACCGACGATAGCCGGCCGCCGTACTGCGCCGGCATCCCGCCCTTGTACACCGTGAGGTCCTTGATGGCGTCGGAGTTGAACGTCGAGAAAAAGCCCAGCAGGTGAGAGGCGTTGTACACGGGCGCTTCGTCGAGCAGAATCAGGTTTTGGTCCACGTTGCCGCCGCGTACGGAGAAGCCGCTGCTGCCCTCCCCCGCCGTTTTGATGCCCGGCAGCAAGGTCAGCGTTTTAATCACGTCCTTCTCGCCAAAGAGCACCGGCACCTTAGCAATCTGCTTCATATCCAGCGTCTCCACGCCGGCCTGGGCTTTGCTGATGTTGGCCTGGCTGCTGCGGCCGGTCACCACCACTTCGTTCAGTTCCTGCCCCCCACCGGCCAGCTTGAAATCGAGCCGCTGGCTTTTATCGAGCGTCACCTTGCGCGGCTGGGCCTTGTAGCCCACGAAGCTGGCCTCCACCGTATAAGTGCCCGCCGGCAGCGTGAGGGTGTAAAAGCCGTAGGCATTGGCGGCCGTGCCGGTACCAGGCAGCTCCACGATGCGGATGGAAGCGCCGGTCAAATCCTCGCCCGTTTTCGCATCCTTAATCGTGCCGCTGATGGTGACGCGGCCCTGCGCCTGGGCCGTTTGCGGCAGGGTACCCGCCAGCATTATGCCGGCCGCCAGCCAGCGCCCGCCGCCGCGGAGGGCTTTAGTCAGGCAGAAAAGGGATAGCGCGGCGGAACGAGTTGATTTCATACCCCAAAATTACCGCCGAATTGCCCCTACCCTTCTGCTTTTTCTGCCAATGACCGGAAAAGGCAGACGATTGGTGGGCAGCGGAACCGGAGCCACTGTAGCGCGAACTAAAAGTTCGCGCTACTGCTACAGCCGCACCCCAATGCCCGGCCCCAGCATGTAGAACCACCGGCTGGTGCCCAGCAAAAACCCGCCGCCCAGGTACAGCGGAAATGTGAACTTCGCCTCGCGCCGCGTGGGATACACCGAGCCCAGAATGACCACGCCCAAATCGCGGTTGGTACTGCTGCTGCCCAGGTTGAAGGCATTGAGGGCCACGAAGCCGGCCCCGATTTTATACGGCCGCAGGCGGTTGATTTTGTTGGGGCTGTAGAAGCTGAACTGGGCCAGCGTGGCCAGCGAGATGCCGCCCAAATCGCCGAAGCCCGAATCGCCCTGCTTGCGGGTGAGCAGGCCGGCCGGGAAGCTCACGTCGATGTCGAACTTGTAGCGGCGTTTGAGGACCAGCTCCACGGTTTGGGTGTAGCCGGGCTCAGCGTACTGGCTGGATTGATGCTTGACCGTGACCACGATGCGGCTCCATTCGTCGAGGTCGTAGGTTTTGCGGCCCAGCAAGGAGTTGAGGCTGAGCGGGTCGGTGCGGCACTGCTTGTCCTGGTAGAAGGTGGCGCGGGGCGAGTTGTCGCCGGGGCACACCAGCAGGCTTTCCACGTTGCGCAGCTCGATGAGCTCGCCCTTGCTGTTGAGGGTGCGGATTTCGAACGTCAGGTATTGCTTGCCAAACAGCACATCGGGCGTGTCAATAGCGTTGGGGTTGAACTGAAACACCACGTCTCGGATGGTGCCGTCATACAGCACCGGGCCGTTGAGCCGGGTGATGGGCCGGGCCGCGTCGCCGTAAGCCACCGACACGAAATCGAGCGGGTGCGGCCGTTGAAATTCCTTAATGTTCAGCGTATAGCCGGTAGGCTGCCCGGCATTATAAACAATGCTCTTGCGCCGGTCATAGCTCACCGGCACCCGCACGCGGTACACCAGCCGGGCATCGGTCCGCACCGACGAATCAGAAGGAATAACCGGCAAGTCCTCGAACGAGATGCGGGCTTTTTGCAGGCCCTCGCCTTCAATGCGCACGTCCACGGTTTCGCCGGGGCTTACACTCAGGCCGGCAGTCCACTCGCCGCCCCGGTGCAGCACCTGCACGTTCCGAATCACGGTTTGGGGCGTGATATCAAGGTTGGTGAGGTAGCGGGCCGCGTCGTTTTCCTTGATGTAGAGGTAGCCTTCGGTCTGGCGGTGGGTGTTGTAGGGGCGCAGGTAACACAGCACCCGGTCGTTGCTAAGGAACTGGCGGGTGAATATTTCGGCGATGAGCGTCCCGCCGGGTTCTTCCTGGTCCTCCACGCGGTAGGTGCGATGCAGCTCGAAGCTGCGGCCATTATCCAGAATCAGCTCGGTGCCTTTGCGGCGGCTCACGTCGTCCATGGTCACGCTGCGCTTATCGGGCGACAGAAAGCGCAAGCGGCTGGCCTTCACGTTGAACTCCTGCTTCAGCACCGGCAGTTGGTAGCTGATGCGGTTGCCAGCCAGTAATATCGGGCGCTCAGTTTGCAGCTTCACGGCCAGCGTGCGCAGGCCCAGCTGGTTGGGCAGTACGTGCAGGCGCAGGGTGCCATTGGCCTCGGCCACCAGCCGGTAGTCGAATTCGGCTCCGCGCACCCATTCGCCGGTAGCATGCACGTTGCGCGCGTTCGAGCTGGTGAGCTCAAATACCTTTTCCTCGCCCACAAACAATTCGTTATCAGATATTCGCAGCGCCAGCGTGGTATGCACCAGCGGCAGCAGCGGCACCACCTCGCGGCGCGGTTCGCGCCCGGCCGAGTCGGCGGCCTGCTCCACCACCAGGCGCAGGAAGCAGCTGCTGGTCAGGTTCTGGAACTTGAGGCGGGTGCGAAAACCACCGTCCTCCTCTTTCGTCAATGAGTCGAGCTGCTGAAAATCAGGGTTGCGGCGCAGGCGTAGCGGTCGGGCGTTGGCCGGGTACAGGCGCAGCTCCACGGTTTCATCGTCGCGCCGGTACCAGAAATACAGCGCCGGCCCCCCCTGTACAGCTACTGTATTTCGGCTTAGTAAGTAAGTGGCGGTGTCGGTGCGCAGGCTGGCTTCGCGTAGCACCGGCGGGCCGGCCGGAGCCGTCTGGGCAACGGAAATATGCGGCAGCGCTCCCCCTAAAATCCCAAAAACAGCAAATGTGACGCGGGCGATGAAGGAAGCAGACATTGCAGCAGGCGGTCCGAAATACAACCGCATGGCCGCAAAGGTCGGGCCGCACAAGGCCCGGCACCAAACCCTTCGTCCAAATTCACTGCTTAGCTTATCTTCTCGCGCCGCTGCTGGCACGAGTTACGCTGCGCTAAACTCGCGCCAGTAGCACCATTAGCAAAGACCAGCCTCACTATTTCTCGCGCCGCCGGGTGCCCAGCAGCAACAGTACCAGCAGCAGGAAGCCGGTGGCACCCAGGCTCCACCACGTTATTTCGGGCACGCCCCGGTGGTAGGGCATGTCGGGCGAGTAGCGGCCCATGAGCGACAGGCCCGAAAACAGCAGCCCGCCCACGCCCAACAGCGCCAGAATGGTACGGCTCACCAGCTGGTCGGCCTTGCGCAGCAGGGTCTGGTAGCCCACCAGCTCAAACTTGAGCCGTAGCTCGCCTTTGCTGATTTTGCGCACAATCTGGCGCACGTCGGCGGGCAGGGTCTGGAGCAGGGCCAGCAGCTGCGTGCCGGTATATTCAGCCTCGGTGAGCAGGTTTTCACGCGAGTATTGCTCGCGGATAATCTTGGCCCCGTAGGGTGCCACGAATTCGAAGGTGTTGAAATTGGGGTGCAAAACCTTACCAATGCCTTCCAGAATCACCAGCGCCCGCAGGATTAGGAACACCGCGCCCGGCACCTGCAACTTGTAGTTGTAAATGATGTTCTGGAGCGCGTCGGCTAGGTCGCTCATGCTCATCTCCTTCACATCGAGCATGGCAAAATCCTCAATCAGCTGGCTGAGGTCCGACTCGAAAGCACGCATGTCGGGGATTTCGGCCGTGAGGGCTAAGCGGCGGAAATTCAGCGCCATGCTGCGGGCATCCTGCCGCGCCATGCCGATAAATACGCCCGCGAAGGCGTATTTCTGCTGCTTGGTAAGGCGGCCCACCATGCCGAAGTCGATGAGCACCACCGTACCGTCGGGGCGCACCAGCACGTTGCCAGGATGCGGGTCGGCGTGGAAAATCCCGAACTCAAAAATCTGGGTCAGGTAGATGTCCATGCCGTTTTCGGCCACGGCGGCCGGGCTCAGGCCCCACTCCTGCAGCTGCGCCTTGTCGGTGATTTTGCAGCCGCTCACAAACTCAATCACGAGAATGCGCGACGTGCTCAATTCGCGGTAGGGCTTGGGCACGTAGAACGTGGTGTAGTCCTCGTAGAGCTTGCGAAACTGCTCCATGGAGCGGGCTTCGGCCGTATAATCCAGCTCCTTGCTCATGCTGCGCTCAAAGGCGTCCACGATGTCCTGCGGGTTGGCGAGGCCATGTTTTTGCAGGAAGCCGGCGGTGAGGCGCACCAGCTCGTGCAGCAGCGCCAGGTCGGAGCGCACCTTTTCGCGTACGCCGGGGCGCTGCACTTTTATTACCACTTCCTCGCCCGTGAGCAGCCGCGCCCGGTGTACCTGCCCGATGCTGGCTGAGCCCAGCGTCACGTCATCAAACTCGCTGAAAACCTCCGAAATCGGCCGCCCCAGCTCCTCCTCGATAATCTGGCGGGCCAGGGCCGTTTCGAAGGGCGGTACGTTGCTTTGCAGCTTCTCAAATTCGTCAATCAGCGCCTCGGGCAGCAAGTCGGCCCGGTTGCTCATGGCCTGCGCCAGCTTGATGAACGTCGGCCCCAACTCCTCAATAATGAGGCGCACCCGCTCCCAGCGCGTGGTTTCAAATATCTGCCGGTCGGCCCGCTGCCAGCTCAGGCGGCGCGCCTGGCTCACGAGGCGGCGCAGCGGCGTGGTGGTCACCACGTCCTCGAAGCCGTAGCGCAGCAGCACCTCGGCCACCTGCCGAATGCGGGAGAGGTTGGAAATCGTATTTTTAAACATTGACCACAGATTTACGCAGATTAAACTGATTCCGCAGATTTTGGCGGGCTGGAAAGCCCGTACCAGCTGCTTCACTGGGCCTCAACTGCGTAAAAAAACCCCGTTTGCGCAGTGCAAACGGGGTTTTTCCTGGTTCAAGCAGAAACTACGAGTTGCTCTCGCCGCTGGCCGTGGCCGAAGCGGCGGGCTTGGCCGGCGCTTTGGCAGCAGGCTTAGGGGCGGCTTTGGCGGCGGGCTTTGGGGCTGGTTTGGCGGCGGCTTTGGCGGCGGGCTTTGGGGCTGGTTTGGCAGCGGCAGCCGCCGTGGCAGCGGCAGATTTCTGGGCGGTGCCGGCGGCGGCACTCACGCGGTCGGCCACGTTTTTCACGGCACCGGCAGCGCGGCTGGCGGCCTGGTTGGCCGTGGTTTTAGCGGCGCTTACTACGCTGGCGGCTTTGGCAGCGGGCTTGGCAGCCGCTTTGGCAGCCGCTTTGGCGGCGGGCTTTTTGGCGGTGGATTTGCCTTTGGCGGGCTTGGCGTCGGCCAGGCCTACGCTGCTTTTGGCGCGGTCCACAATGCCCTGGAACTGCTTTTCGAGCTCGGTGCGCTTGGTTTCGCCGCTTTTCAGCAGCTCATCTACGATTTTCTTGCCCTCGGCCTGGGTCATCTTGTTGTCCTTCACCAGCTTGTCGATGGTGCTTTGAACCGACTTGCTGCCTTGGGCGATGTAGCCGACGCCAGCATTTACGAACTTTTTAAACAAATCTTCCATGATGCTGGAAATGAGGTGAAAGAAAAAAGGGAAACTACTGTGGAAAAGCCAGTTGCCATACCAAAGTAGTATGCAAGCCGACTAAATTCGATGCAAACCTACGCACACTCGCCAACATAGTTGAGCCGTGTACGCCGGATTTCCTCAAAAGTGGCCTTAAATCATCAAAAAGAGAATTTATTTTTTCCATTTCCTGAATATTTGATGCCCGCTCCGGTGTTCAGCAACCCGTTCAGCGACAGTTCATGCGGCGCGGCGGCGCGTGGGCACGCGCCGCTCGGCCAGCGGCAGGCGTACGGGCGCGGCGTGCGGCTGAGCCCACATTTCCGTCAGGAAGGCCGCCACCTGGTCGAGGGCTTGCCGGGCTTCGGGCACCACGCGCCAAAACAGATGCCACCAATGCACCAGTCCCTCAAAGGGTTGGAGCGTGACGGGCACGCCGGCGGCACGGGCTTTGCGGGCGAATTTCACCACGTCCTGGTACAGCACTTCGGCCGTGGAAATCTGAATGAGCAGCGGCGGCAGGCCGTGCAAATTGGCCTGTGCGGGCGAGAGCAGCGGATGCGTGAGGGGCGTTTTGTGGGCATAGAGCGGCCCCCAGGTCCGCATTTGCAGGGCTTCGAGCAACAGGCCTTCCTCGCGAGCCACGCGGCGCAGGGCGGCAGTGGGCAGGCTCAGGTCGGTCCAGGGCGAGAGGCCGATGCCAGCGGCGGGTAGGGCTTCGCCGGAGTCGCGCAGGGCCAGCAGCAAAGCCAGAGCCAGGCCGCCTCCGGCGGAGTCGCCGCCTACCACGATGTCGTGCGGCTGGTGGCCGTGGCGCAGCAGCCAGCGGTAGGCGCGGCGGGCATCGTCGAGCGCGGCGGGGAAGGGGTGGTCGGGGGCCTTGCGGTAGTTGATGGTAAGCACGTTGAGGCCCGTACGCTGGGCCAGGCTGCCCACCAGGCTGCGGTGGGTGTTGAGGGAGCCCAGCACGTAGCCGCCGCCGTGCAGGTAGAGCAGCACCCGGGTGGGGTGCGCGGCGCGGGGCCGCAGCCACTCGGCTTCGAGGCGGTTATCAAGCTTGAAGCTTTCCAGATTCACCTTCCAGGGCATGAACTGGAAGAGCGAGCCGGTTTCCATGGCCAGGCGGATAGCGCCTACGCTGGGCTTGCGGCGGGCCAACGGCGCGGCGGCTGCCGTAAGAAACTGCTTGAGCAGCAGGTGTTGAAAAGAGGGCATTCGGGTGGGATTTGGGAGGGAGGGTGTGGGCGTTTGTAGGGTGCGGGGCTGGCTCCCGCCCGTCGTTTGCGCCGTTTTAACGATTTCGTTCGACGACGGGCGGGGGCCAGCCCCGCACCCTACTGCTAGCTGCTGCGGTAAGCCTTGTGCTGCTGCCCCAGCTTATTGCCTTTGTAGCCTTTGATGGCCAGCGGAATCCAGCCAATCAACGGGATGAAATAGGCCAGGGTTATGGGGTTGCGCCAGAGCATTTTCAGCCACGCGCCGGGCTTGTCCAGCTGCATGCGGAAGCTGCGGCGGCCCTCTTTCACGTAGAGGCGCTCGAATTCGGTGAACATGGCTGGCCAGGCGAAGGGTAGGAAAAACGGGAAATAGCGGCGGTTTTCTTTGATGCGCTGCCAGAGCTCGGCCCAGCGGTAGGGATTTTGGCCGTGAGCGAGTACGGCGGCGTCCATTTCGGCCTGCATTTTTTGCCGAACCTGTTCGCTCAGGGCCAGGAATTCTTCGCGGCTCAGCTCGTCAACGGTTTTGCTGGTGAGGTCGGCGGGCCGAATGCGGGTGCCCATTACGAAGGTGAGCTTGGCCGGAAAAGCCAGGTAAAAGGCCCAGGGCTGAATAATGACCAGCAGCAGCAGTAGCGTGAGGGGCAGGAACGGGATGCCAATTTTCTTGGTCAGCCGGTTGATGGGCTCGAAGCTGTAGGCGTAGGGATTGAGGTATTCAGCGTTGATGGTGTAGAACGGGATGATGTCGGTGCCGTGCTGCAGGGCCAGGCGGACCATGCTGGTGGCCAGGCGCTGAATCTGGTACTTGCGGTTGAACCCTTTGCCAATGCCGGGCACCCCCTCGGGGTACAGCATTAGATTGTGGTCCTGGTAGTACATCATGGTTTCGAAATTCAGCGTCGTGGCATCCACGCTGCCGCATTTCTTCCAGAATTCGCGCACCAGGTAGGGGTTCATCAGGGCCGTTTGGGAGAGCAGCGGGGCCGAAAGCGGGCGCGGCAAGTCACTGATATTGCCATTTTTATTCAGCAGATGGCGCCACAGGTGCGACAGCGCCACGATGGCATCCCAGGGAAAAGCCATGCCCGAATGGTTGCTGGCGAAGATGAGCGGCCGGTCGGGGTTGTTGCGCTGCGGATAATTCTCGAAACCCACCAGTTCGGAGCGGAACCATACGCGGTCGAGCAGCTGGAGAATATTCTCGTCCAGGGTCTGGGTAAATTCCTCCCGGAAATAATCGTCGTAGATGTGCTGGTTGGCCACAATGGCCGGTGGAGGCGGCGAAGACGCAGTGGTGGCGGGCATGGTGGGATTTTGCGGCGGACGAGGGACGGAAGATAGAAGAATTTCTACCGTTGCGTCTGGGAAGCTGTTCTGGCGTCGGTTCCCGCAACGGGCGCGGAGGAAAACGCAGCGGTTCGCGGAAGGCCAACGCGCCTACCCCCGACTCCCAAAAATGGCGCTGCCCACCCGCACCAGCGTGCTGCCCTCGGCCACGGCCAGGGGGTAGTCGCCGCTCATGCCCATCGAGATGTCGCGGAAAGCCGGGGCATCGGCGAAGTACGCGGCTTTGAGGTGGTTGAAGTAGCCGTGCAGGGTCTGGAACTCCTGCCGCAGCTGGGCCTCGTCGGAGGTGAAGGTGGCCACGCCCATCACGCCGGTGAGGCGCACGTTTTGCAGCTGCGGGAACTCGGGAGAGGTCAGGATTTCCTCGGCTTCGGCTAGGGTGAGGCCGGACTTATTTTCTTCGGCGGCGATGTGGAATTGCAGCAGGCCGCTGATGACGCGGCCATTGGCGGCAGCGTGCTTGTCGATTTCGCGCAGCAGCTTCCCGCTGTCGATGCTCTGGATGGTATGCACGAAAGGGGCCAGCAGCTTCACCTTGTTGGTCTGGAGCTGGCCAATGAGGTGCCACTCCACATCGGGCGGCAGCTGGGGCTGCTTGGTGGCCATTTCCTGCGGCCGGTTCTCGCCGAAGCAGCGCGCCCCGGCGGCGTAAGCCGCTTGCAGCAGCTCGACGGGGTGGGTTTTGGTGACGACGCAGAGGCGGGCGGCGGTCCCGGCCAGCTCGGCGTTGATGCGGTGGATATTAGCGGCGATGGACATGGGTTTTTCTATTTATAAACGAACGCAGGCCGTCATGCAGAGCGCAGCGAAGCATCTTTACCGCAGTAATAAACTCAATCAAAAGGATTAGTAAAACGGTAAAGATGCTTCGCTGCGCTCTGCATGACGGGCTTCTGACCACCAACTAACATACAACCCCGCTAATCTTCCAGCGGGTTGTTCAGAAACGTGCCTTTCAGGGCCAGCCACAGCAGCCACAGCGCAATGCCCGCCCACAGATAGGGCCGGTAAAAATCCTTGGTGTTGCGAAAGCGCAGCTGCTTGATTTCGGACTTTTCGAGGCGGTTGATTTGGGCGAATATCTCGCGCAGCGCCCCCGTATCGGTGGCCCGGAAGAAGCGGCCGCCGGCGGCGGCGGCGAGCTGGCGCATGGTGGTTTCGTCGAGGCGGGTGCTCACGTAGCGGGTACGGCCCAGCGAGTCCTGGCCGTAGGGCACGAACCCGTCCTTGCCCAGCCCGATGGTGTAGATGCGGATGCCGAAGGCGTGGGCCAGCTGCGCGGCCAGCAGCGGGTCGAGGCTGCCGGCGTTGTTCTCGCCATCGGAGAGCAGGATGCAGACCCGCGACTTGGCCGTGGACTCGCTCAGGCGGTTGGTGGCCACGCCCAGCGCGGTGCCAATGGCCGTGCCGTCCTGCTTCACCATGCCCACGCGCAGGCTGGCCAGGTCTTCGCGCAGTAGGTCGTAGTCGGTGGTGAGGGGGGCCAGCGAGTAGGCTTCGCCGGCGAAGGCCACCAGGGCCAGGCGGTCGCCGGCGCGGGTTTTCAGGAAATCGGTGGCAATGCGCTTGGCGGCTTCGAGACGATTGGGGCGCAGGTCTTCGATTTCCATGGAGCCCGACACATCCAGGGCCAGTACCATATCGATGCCCCGGCCGGACTGCTCCACGCGCTCATCGGTGCGCTGCGGGCGGGCCAGAGCCACGATGGCAAAGCTGATAGCGAGGCCCAGCACCACGTCGGGCCCGAAGCGCAGCACCGCCGACCAGTCGCGCCGCACGGGTCCGGGCGCAAAGGCCACCGCCACCTGCGCCCGCCGCCGGGCCAGCACCCAACGCAGCCCAAACAGCAGCGGCACGGCCCCGATGAGCAGCAGCAGCTGCGGCTGCTGCCACTGGTAGCCGGCCAGCGTGGTGTAGCGCAGAAGGTTGAAAAAGTCGTTCAAGCGGGGCGAAAGTAGCGCGAACTTTTAGTTCGCGGCCGTTCGGACGGCCTAGGACGGGCACGAACTGAAAGTTTGCGCTACTACTCCGTCACCGACGCATACCGCCGTTCGGCGAAGCCGCGCAGGCGCTGGAAGGCGCGGTCGACCTCGGCCGCTTCTTCGGTTTGCACGTTGCCATAAATCACCTTGTCGGTGGCATTCAGGGCCTTTCTTACGTCGGAATCATTTTCGAAATAGGCCACGATTTCGCGGGTGGTGAAGGAGTTCAGGCCGCTGTTTTCCAGGCCGGCGAGGTAGTTTTTCCAGAGCACCACAGCCCGCTCCACGTTGGTGGCCGAGCGCGAGAGCTCGAACCGCTCGACGTGCCGCGCAAACTGGGCCAGGAAGTAGCCGTGGTTTTTGCGCCGCTTGTAGGCCGAGTAGCGCCGCACCAATCCCCGCCGAAACAGCGCCGCGCCACCCGCCAGCAGCAGCAGCCCCGCCAGCGCCCCCGCCAGCCAATACGGGTAATTAAAAATAGGCTCGACGGGCACCAGGGCCAGGTTTTGGCGCAGCGCGGGTAGGGCGGCGGCCCCGGCGGGCGGCGGCGCGGCGGTGCGCAACAGCCGCACCCGGCTGGGCAGCGGCAGCACGCTTAAGGTATCGGGGCCTTGGAGCACGGCCACGGGCAGGGCCAGGACTTGCACCGAATCGAGCCGGAAGGTGCGCAGGTGGTACACGGCCCGGTCCAGGCTGACGCCGCCCCGGGTGCGGGTGGGGTAAAAGGTTTTGCCCGCGTACTCAAACGGCGCAAACCGGGCCAGCGAATCCGGGAACACCACCTCCAAATCGGGGGCGTGGGCGTAGCGCAGCTCGTAGTCCAGCGGCTCGCCTACCAAGGTAGTTTGTTTCAGAAAACGGCCCTGCGGGATGGGTGGCGGCGTGGTTTGGGCCGCCACCCATCCCGGCAGCAGCAGCCCCAGCAGCAGCCGGCCCAAACGCGGAAGGAAGTGACAAGGCATAGGGAATGGGACTGGCAACGAGCGGCGGTGCCCAAATGTAGCGGCCGGCCCGACGTAGCGCGAATTTTTCGTTCGCGTTCCCGCACCGTTTCAACAATTTACTGACGGCGCGGGGATGCGAACGAAAAGGTCGCGCTACGGCCCCCTTTCTCCCAGCCCCGCGCTAGTTTACTAAGCCCCCGACTCTTACCTTTCGTAAAGCCCCGGCAACGTTGCCGGCACTAAAAAAACCTTTCTTTTTTTATGCAGAATCTGTTTTCTACCGCTATTCCTGAGGCCATGCTGAAAAAGGCGCTGGGGTATTTCCAGTAGGGAGCCGACGAACTCCGGCCCTACCTTGAGGCCCTAACGCCGGAGGAGCGTTCCAATATGTTCAAAATGGGTGCAAAAACCGTGGACTTTGTGCAGAAGGCCTATGACCACGCCAGCTACAACCCCAGCTTCGTGCCTGGCTTTCTCGACCTCGAAGAGTTTGCCAGCGACTCGGCTGCCCTCACCGGCCTCACCCCCATCCAGCAGCTGCTCGCCGCCCTGGCCCTCGACACGGAATCGACGATGATGATGGCCGGCTCCGATGCCTACGCCGCCGCACTCATCATCTACAACAATGTAAAGTTTCTGGCCAAAAACAAGCAGCCCGGGGCCCAGGCCGCCTACGATGACATGAGCACGCGCTTTCCCGGCGGTGGCAGCGGCCGGCCCCCCAAGGCCCTGAAAGGCTAGCAAAGCCCCGGTTTCGGCCAAAAAAGGCCCGGCTTCTACCATCCAAGGGTCGGAACCGGGCCTTTTTTGGCCGAAACCGGCCTTCGGAAAGCCGGAATCGGACCTCAAAGAGCCTATTTTGGGCCTCCGAGCTCCGAAGTGGGTTCTCCGAGCATCGAAATGGTACCTCGGAGGGGGGTTATGGCAGAGAAAATAAGGGTTATGACAAATTTTTATTGCCAAATTGGCATTCTTTACTATTGTGGGTATTACCCGGTTGTCTCAAAGCCAAATCCTAGTTGTGTAGAATTTAAGTCAAGAGGGGCAGGTTGCTCTTGTCCACGGACAGCTAAGGCGTCAACATCGTCACTGGCAATTTCGGCTGCACCCCGCAAGTCCTTTGGTCGGTTGATGGACAACTCCTCCCCGTCAATGGTAATAACTATCCTGTCGGCGGTCTGCCTAATTGAAAGGTCAGGCAGGGCGTCACGGGCCGGGGCTTCGGTCAGTAAGTCGGCCAAGGGGGCACGCACATATTTCTCAACAAATACGGCAATAGTTTCACCAGACAGGTCTTCCAGGTGTTGCCAGGCGGCGGCCCCAATGTACACTTCGCCGCCGGCGGCCTCAAAAATCGCGGTTAATTCATCCAGCTTATCGGCTTGCGTATCATCAAAAACGATGAGCACCGGCACAAAGCCCGATGCTACACAATCGGCGGGAAAGTCCTTTTCTTCGCCCCACCGGCCTTGTCCAGATGCTGCAATCGTGATGCGCAGCTTGATTTCATAAGCCCGGCCATCAAGTATGCAGTCAACCTGACGCCCTTTTGCCGGATTGAGCCGGCGACGAACGGGGGACGTTTTGGCGGCTGCGGGCGTACCCCCGATGCTACGTACCACAATCGGCTCAAACACGTAACCCGTTTCTTGCCCGGCTCGATTGTCAATATCGAACATCCATTTGCGCCAGAAGAGCAGGGCGCTGAGGGCGCGGCTACTCAGGCTTCCATACTGTAACAGCCCCCGTGGTCCAACTTGAAGAATGGTGGGAATTGGCTGGTATTGAAGAATACGGGCGTACTTGAGCCGGCGCTTTTGCAGCGCCGACAGACAATGAAAGTATGTGTCTGCATTTGGCACCAGCCTTACCAACTCATCAAATAACGCCTCCACTTCGTAAGCATCGCGCCCGGCTATCGCCAGGGTTGAGGGGTCGGCCGGAGTGAAAAATGCCGCTATTTCGGCGGGGCCCGGATTTGCCAGGCGTTGGCGCTGGCCCAAGTCCTCCGCAATCCGCAGCATTAAATACGTGCATTGGTCGGTTGTGAGCCCAATACCCAGCTCGGTGCCGCCCGCCTGCGCCTCGTTTAGGTAGGTGCGCAATGATATCGTCAGCGGAAATCTGCGACGCGGTTGATTTCTTGGGCTACGTGGTGGCATGCTTGAATACGGGAGTTGGTGTAGCTGCTTGCCGTGGCAATTCTGGACGCGTATTAAATAGCTGTTGCACCCGGTCCGTCACGCTGCGTAAGGCCGGGCTGTAACCGGGAGAGTCAGTAGGCTGGAAGGAAAGGAGCGTGCCCGGACCCATCGCAAAAGGGAGTTGAGCAGGCAGTTGATTTAGTTGGCGGGCTAGTGATTCTGCTATCACCCTAGCAAACTGTGGTGGTACAGCATTCCCAATAAGCTGAATTTGGTCAGCCAGGGCACCTTTGAAAATAAAATCGTCGGGAAAACTCTGGATGCGGGCACATTCGCGGATGGTGAGGTTACGAGGTTCGGTGGGGTGCAAAAATTCGGTTCGTGCCCCACCAGTAATGGTTTTGCTTGGCTCATCAAACCTTAGCCGACGAATACCGGTAGGTGCCCCGCCACGACGCGCCGTTTCTGTGCCATCCTGCACCCGACGGTTTGCTCGGCGGTTGTAGCTGTCGTGGCGTAGCTCGGGCGGGAGGTCGCGCATGGTTTGTCCCTCTTGCAACACGGCCGCTCGGGCCGCGTCAGCTGGGCTAAGCGGCTTCGTGAAGTGTCCTTGTGGGTGGCCGGGAGCTTTCGCGCCGGGAGCGCATAAGCCGGCTAGCGCATCGGCCAGGCTGGGCGTTGGAGGCAGGTTTTTGTGTTTGGCGAATACCCCCGGTGCCCCAAAAGGCCGATGGGTTGGGGCGGGAAATATTGGATTCCAACCCAAGCCTCCAATACCAATTACGCGCTTGCGATGTTGAGGCACACCGTATTCTGCGGCGTTTATTTTGCGCAGGTGAATGTTATAACCTGCGTCAATGAGTGGGGCTAATAAATCAAAAACCCACTCCCCGTTCTCCGCAGTTAAAAAGCCTTCCACATTTTCGAACACAAAGGCTAAAGGTCTGTTCCGAACGATGATGCTAGCGAATTGACTAACCAGCGAGTTTCGCACGTCGCCGACGCGCCGCACACCAGCAGAAGAAAATCCCTGGCAGGGTGGCCCACCGACAATTACATCAGTTTTGGGCAAGTCAATCTCATTTGCCAAGTCAAGCGCTTGGATGTGGTCGCCAAGATTAGCTTGGTACGTTTCTACTGCTGCGGTATAATTATCCACTGCAAAGGAAATCTTAAATCCTGCTTGAGTGAATCCCAGTCCCATGCCACCGGCTCCACAAAAGAGGTCAAGGACTGTTTTGGCTGCTTTTGGTTGTTTCATGCGCTATACAACTCACGCCAATCTGGCCAAGCTACACAAATCTACCGGAATAATCAGCGCCGTGCGCTGTCAAATCATATGTAAATCTCTTCGCCTCCATTACCCATTGCGGCCCGATTGACGACGGTGGCGAAACAGGTTCACCAGCTGCGGCACGAAATCACCCTCCGTGCTTAAGGCCAGGAAGCCGGTGCGGTGGCGGCGGCAGATGTTCACCAACTCGGCCTCCTGGCGCTCGGCCTGGGCTTCCATGCGGTTGCGAAAATCGGGGCTGGAGGTGTTCACCCAGCGCACCTGGCCGGTTTCGGCGTCGCGCAGGGGCACGATGCCCAGGGCCGGGAACGTGCGCTCGCGCGGGGCCTGCAGCTGCACCACAATCAGGTCGTGGCGCTGGGCCAGCATGGTGAGCTCCCGCTCGTAGTTGCCGTCGATGAAGTCCGACACCAGCACCACCAGGCTGCGGCGCTTGAGCAGTCCCAGCGCCTGCCGGATGCCCGCTCCCACCCCCGTACGGGCCGAAACCGGCACCAGCCCAAACAGCCGGCTGATGAGCGCATAAGCCGCCCGTGGCCCCTTGCCGGGCGGCAGGTACAGCTCCTTCTGGTCTGAAAACGCGAACAGGCCTAGCGCCGAACCCTGCCGGGCAGCCGAGAGCGCCAGCAGCCCCGCAATGTCGCGGGCCACGTCGAGCTTGCGGCGCTGGCCGTCGCCCACGTCCAGCGAGCCGCTCACGTCCAGCAGCACCAGCACCTGCTGCTCCTTTTCCTCCTTGTAGGTTTTCACGAACGTGCCGTGGCCCTTGCTGCTCACGTTCCAGTCAATGGCGCGCACTTCGTCGCCGTACTGATAGAGGCGCACGTCGTCAAACTCCAAGCCCGTGCCCTTGAACACGGAGTGGAAATCGCCCTGGAGCTGGGCCTCCACCGCCTTGCGAATGCGGATTTCGAGGTGGCGCAGGCGGCGCACCAGGTCGGTGAGGGCCGAGGGCACGGAGGGGTTCATGGGAGGAGTTAAGGGTTAGGAGTTAAGGGTTAGGAGTTAGGGGTGAAGCAATAAAACTCTTAACTCCTAACTTTTAACTCTTGACTCTTGAATGGCGAAGCTACGGCGCGGGGCTAACTTTGCGGCGTGAAATCATTCCGCCGCTGCTGCCTGGGCCTGGTGCTGGCCCCCCTCCTGCTGGCGCTGCCCGCCTGCCAGCGCCCCGAAGAAGCCCCCATCCCGCTCGACCTAATCCCCCGCGAGCACATGGCCCAGGTGCTGGCCGACCTGCACCAGCTCGAAGCCCAGGTGGAAAACAGCCGCCTCTCGCCCGATTCGGCCCGGGCACTGTTTCTGGCGCAGCAGAAAAACCTGCTCTGGAAGCACGAAGTCTCCGACTCCACCTTCCAGCGCAGCTACCGCTACTACGGCATCCACGGCAAGGATTTGAACGAAATCTACGCCGGCGTCCTCGACACGCTGAATAAGCGGGAAGCCCGGCTCAACCCCGCCACCGCCACCCAGGCCGCCGCCGACCAGTGGGGGCCTGCCCCGGCCAAAACCAACTAAACCAGCCGCTGCCCATTGGGCACCGGGCCGGCCACGGCGGCCAGTATAATGTGTCCGTCGGCATCGGCAAAGCCGGTCACCAAGACTTCGGAGCGGAATTTCCCAATCTGCTTAGGCGGGAAATTGACCACGGCCAGCACCTGCCGGCCCACCAGCTCTGCCGTCGTGTAATGATGGGTTAGTTGAGCGCTGGATTTTTTCAGGCCGATTTCCGGCCCGAAATCAATGAGCAATTGATACGCCGGCCGGCGCGCCTCCGGGAAGGCCCGGGCCTCCCGAATGATGCCCACGCGCAGGTCGACGCGCTCGAATTCGTCCCAGGTAAGGGGGGCGGAAGTTGGAGAATCCATGGTTGGGAATAAATAAGTATTCAAGCAGAAGTAACCATAGCAAAAAGGCGGTCATGCTGAGCTTGTCGAAGCATCTTTACCGCTTCGTCAGGGCCGTTCAATGAAGCGGTAGAGATGCTTCGACAAGCTCAGCATGACGTTCAGATTGAATACGCTTATTTCTGCACGACTACTTAAAAACGTCACGCTTCGGCTGCGCGGACGCCAGATGAGCATGACCGTTCTATATCAAGTAATCACCCCTGCCCTACTCCACCGCAAACGCCTTGAGCTGCTCTAGTTTCAGCTGCGTCTGCTTTTCCCAATACGCTTGCCGCACGGCGTTCAGGCCGTGGCCGGTTTCCGCGTCGTAGCGGTTCTGCTCGTTGTCCCAGGCCGCGTACACGGCTTTGGTCACGTTGTTGAAAGCCGGCTGGAGCTTATTGCAATCGGCCTTGACGGCGAAGGCGGCCAGCTTCTGGCGCATGAGGCGGGCGTAAGCTTCGGTGATATCGAAGTGCAGCTGTTCGTGGCGCAGCAGGGCTTCGGAAGCCAGTTTGGGGTGCTGAAACCACGAGGTATTGGGGTCGAACGCCGCCACCACGGTGGCGCTGAACACGAAGTCGCGGCAGGCCGCGTTGGACTTGATATCGGCCGACGTGAGGGCCGCCAGCCGGTCCGACGGGCCGGGGTGGCCCTGGAAGTCGGCCATCGTGAGACGCCGCGTGGCCGACCACGGGATGGACGGCGCGGGCGCGGGTTTGGTGGCAGGGGCCGGCTGGGGTTTCACGGCCGGGCCTTGCAGCAGCGCAGCCGCCGTCAGGAGCGAAGTCAGAAGAGAAAGCATGGGGCAAAATAAGGAGAAGCGTGCGGCCGGCGCGAACTGCCCGGCCACCACAGCGCGAACCGTAGCGCGAACTTTCCAGTTCGCGTCCCCGCGCCATTCGTTCGGGGGCCGTTCGGGGACGCGAGTTGGAAAGTTCGCGCTACGGCGCGGGCACGTAGCCTGGCGCGGTTTCGCGCCGGAAACGCACGATGAGCACGCCCGCCACGATGGTGAGCCCCAGCAGCAGCCCCGACCACACGCCCGGCGCACCAAAATGCAGCCGGAAACCCAGGAGATACCCTAGCGGCAGCGCCACCGCCCAGTACGCCAGCAGGGCCACCACCGAAGGCACTTTCACATCTTCCAGCCCGCGCAGCGCGCCCAGGCCCATCACCTGCAAGCCGTCGGACACCTGAAACAGGGCCGCGATGAGCAGTAGCGTACCGGCCTGCGCCACCACGGCCGCATCGTGGCTATAGAGCAGCGGGGCCTGGTGCCGCAGGGCAATAAAGAGCGCCGCCATGGTGGCCATAAACCCAAAGCCCAGCACGTAGGCCGCGAAACCAGCCTGCCGCGCCGCTGGCATGTCCCCTTCCCCCATCAGCTTGCCCACTCGGATGGTAGCCGCCGCCGCGATGCCGCTGGCCGCCATGTAGGTTATCGAAGCCAGGTTGATGGCCACCTGATGCGCCGCCAGTGGCACCGCGCCCAGCCAGCCAATCATGATGGCGGCCGTGGCAAACGCGCCCACTTCAAAGGCCATCTGCACGCCGATGGGCGCGCCCAAATCGAACAGGCGGCCCAGCGTGGCCCAGTCGGGCAGCCAGCTATGCACGGCGGCGCGGTACGGGTGCAGGCGCTGGGCCAGCAGCACATACGCGGCCATGAGCCCGGCCATGAGCGTGCGGGCAATGAGCGTGGCCCAGGCCGAGCCCATTAGCCCCATTTGGGGTGCCCCCCAGTGACCAAACACCAGGGCGTAGCACAGGGCGGCGTTCACCACGTTGGCCAGCACCGAAAGCCACATGGCCTGCCGCGTGAGCCCCAGCCCCTCGGCAAATTCACGGAAACCCTGAAAAATCATCAACGGCAAAAACGACCAACTGATGACCCGCACCCAAGGCGCGGCCATGGCTTCCACGGCCGGCGGCTGGCCGAGGTAGTGCATGAGCGGCGGCACCAGCTGGCCCAGCCCGGCCAGGGCCAGCCCGGCCAGCACGCTCAGCCACACAGACGACACCAGGAGGCGGGCCAGGTCGGGCAGGTCGCGGCGGCCATCGGCGGCGGCCACCAGGGGCACGGCCCCCATGCTCAGGCCAATGCCCAGAATCATGATGACGTTGGTGCTGTTCACGCCCAGGCTCACGGCGGCCAGCGGCACGGTGCCCGTGCGCCCCACCAGCACCGAATCGACGAAACTCACCATGATGTGCCCCAATTGCGACAGCACCACCGGGTAGGCCAGCAGCAGCGTAGGCCGCAAATGAGGACGAATATTACTTAGCATAATTCTCTAAAAAAGCCCGGCAAAGGTACGGGCCGCCCGCTCGCAGGGCGTTAAATCGAAGTTGCAGGCATGTTAAATGAAGTTGCAGGCATGTAAAGTCAGCTCGCAGCCCTTTGAAGCGAAGTCGCAGGCATGTAAAGTCAACTCGCAACCATGTAAACCGAGCTCGCAGCCATGTAAATTGAACTCGCAGGCCGTTGAAACGAACTCGCAAGCCCGGTGTAGCGATGCATCCTTGCGTCTCGTCGTTGTTTAGGGGCTGCGCAGTTGGTGCCGTTCAACGACGAGACGCAATTATGCGTCGCTACCCCCCACCGTGGCCGTGATAATGGCCAGTGCCGACCGCAAATCAGCTTCGGCCACGGCGTAGGACAGGCGCAGGAAGCCGGGCGCGCCGCAGGTGGCTCCGTCCACCACTTCCACGCCGGCTTCGGCCAGCCGCTGCACCAGCGCGGCCGAGGCCTCCACCGCTGGCAAACCGGGCGCGAGGAAGCGGGTGAAATCGGCAAAAATGTAGTAAGTGCCTTCGGGTGCCACCACGGCGGGCGCGCCGGGCAGGGCCGCCAAGCCATCGAGCAGCAGCTGCCGGGTGGGCCGCAATTGCGCGCACAACGCCGCCCCAATGGCTTCGGCGTGCTGCGTGGCGGCCAGCGCGGCCCGCTGAGCAGGAACGGGCACGGCCACCCCGGTACTAAACAGCCGCGCCGCCACGGCCCGCGCCAGCGCGGGCGGGGCCACCAGGCAGCCCACGCCCCAGCCCGCCAGCGCCAGCGACTTCGAGAAGCCGCTCACCACCATATGCCGCTCGTGCGGGCCCGGCTGGGCCAGCAGCGTGGGCACCGGCTCCGGCCCGAAGCGGATGCCTTCGTAAATCTCGTCGCTGAGCACCCACAGGTCCGGGAATTCATTCGTCACGGCCAGCAGCGCCGCCCACTCGCGCCGTGAATACACGCGGCCCGTGGGGTTGTTGGGGTTGCTGAGAATGAGCAGCCGCGTGGCCGGCGTGAGGGCCGCCCGCAGCATTTCGGGGGTGAAGGCGTAATCATCGGCGGCACGAAGCGGCAGCGGGCGCAGGATACCGCCGGCCCGCCGCACCAGTTCGTGAAAGCCGAACCAGTTGGGCGTGGGCAGCAGCACGTCATCATCGGGCCGCAGCATTTCGCTGAGCAGGGCAAACAAGCCGGTTTTGGCTCCGGCCGTCACCAGCACCTGCTCGGCCGTGACGCCGGTAGCACCGCGCTGGCGGTAGCGGTGGGCCAGGGCTTCGCGCAATTCGGGCAGGCCGGCGGCGGGGCTTACGGGCAGCGGCTGGCCGTGCTGCCGGGCAGGGCGCAGGGCTTCGTCGGCAGCAGCCAGGGCTACTGCGGGTACCGTAAAACTTCCGTAGCCGGAGGCAAGGCTGAGCATAAAATGAGTCAGGAATGATGTAGTGCGAACCGGTGGTTCGCACTACTGAGCGGCCAGTACTACATCGGCAAAATCGGTGGCTGGGTCGGTGAAATATTCCACCACCTGCAGGCCGGCTTCGGTGGCCAGGGCTTCAATCTGGGGCAGGGTGAATTTGAAGGAGTTTTCGGTGTGAATAACCTCCCAGGCCGCGAAATCGAAGGTTTCATCGAGGGCCGCCACCCGTACTCGCTGGGCGCGGGTACTCACAAGGAACGAGCGAACGGCTCCGTTCAGGGGGCTATAGTCGGTGTAGTGCTGCCAGTGGGCGAGGTCGAAATCAGCCCCCAGCTCGCGGTTGAGGCGGGTGAGCAGGTTGAGGTTGAAGGCGGCCGTCACGCCCTGGGCATCGTCGTAGGCCGCCCGGATGCGGCGCGGGTCCTTCTGCAAATCGAAGCCAATGAGCAGGCGGTCGGCCGGGGCCAGGGGCGCGGCCAGCTGGCGCAGGAAATCGAGCCGTTCGGCCGGGCCGAAATTGCCAATGTTCGAGCCCAGAAACAGCACCGCCTTGCTGCCCGGCCGGGTGCGCAGCTGGGTGAGGGCCGTGGCGTAGTTCTCTACCACGGGGGCCACGTTCAGCGCCGGCAATTCCCGCTTGAGGGCAGCCACCAGCCCCGTCATGGCCCCCGCCGAAATATCCACCGGGGCATAGGTGAACGGGGTGCCGGCGGCCAGCAGCTCGCGCAGCAGCAGCTTGGTTTTGGCCCCGTCGCCGGCCCCCAGCTCCACCAGCGCAAAGTCGCCGCCGCCGGCCGGGCTCAGGGCCGCCGCAATGGCCGCGCCATGCTCCCGGAAGATGGCAAATTCGGCCCGCGTGGGATAATACTCGGGCAAATCCATGATTTGCTGAAACAGGCGGCTGCCCGCATCGTCGTAGAAATACATCGACGACAAGGCCTTGGGCACACGCTGCAAGCCCTGGGCTACGTGCTGGGCCAGCTCGGTTGCGGTGGGGCTCAGGATAGAAGAAATGGGCATAGGGGGAATTGAAGAAACAAAAGAATGGGCCACGGTCACCTAGCGGGCCAGGCGAATGCCCGTGAACTGCCAGCGCTTGTCGGCGTGGAAAAAGTTACGGTAGCTGAGGCGAATGTGGTTTTCGGGCGTGGCGCAGGAGCCACCGCGCAACACCAGTTGGTTCACCATGAACTTGCCGTTGTATTCGCCCAGCGCGCCAGCGGCACGGGCGTAGCCGGGGTAGGCATGGTAGGCCGAGTAGGTCCACTCCCAGCAGTCGCCCAGCAGCTGGTGGCACTGCGTAGGGTCGGCATCGGCGGGCAGGGGCTGCGGGTCGAAGAGGTTGCTTTCAAGCCAGGTGCCGGCATCGGTGGTGGCCCCAAAATGGCGGGCGGCCGTCTCCCATTCGGCCTCGGTGGGCAGGCGCGCCCCGGCCCAGTTGGCATAGGCATCGGCCTCGTAAAAGCTGATGTGGGTGACCGGCGCTTCGGGCCGCACCGCCTGCAGGCTGTGGTGCGTGAAGCGGTGCCAGCCATCGGCGTGCCGCACCCAGTAGAGGGGCGCTTCCCAGCCCTGGGCCTGCGCCAGGTCCCAGCCCTCGCCCATCCAATAGCGGAAATCGCGGTAGCCGCCGGCCTCCATGAATGCCTGAAATTCGGCATTGGTCACCAGCCGGTTCTGCAGCTCAAAGGGGGCCAGCAGCACGTCGTGCGCCGCCAGCTCGTTATCAAAGCAAAAGCCATTTTCCTGAAAGCCAATCCGATGCACGCCGCCGGGCACGGGCAGCCAGGACGCTTCTTTTGAGTGAAGAGTGAAGGGTGAAGAGTTAGGAGTTGGGGCAATGGCATCGACCGAATCAACTCCTAACTCTTCACTCTTCACTCTTAACTCAGCTAACTCCTCGCCGATATAAGCCGGGGCCAGCGGGCTGGTGCTGAGGATGTATTTGATGTCAGTGGCCAGCAATTCCTGGTGCTGCTGCTCGTGCTGGAGGCCCAGCTCCAGCAGCTCAAAGAAGACCGGGGGCAGGTCGCGCCGCCCGGTGAGGAGCTGGGCAAAAGCGGCATCGACGTGGGCGCGGTAGGCCAGCACGTCGGCCAGAGCCGGGCGCGAGAGCGTGCCCCGGTCGGCCCGGTTCACCCGCGAGCCCAGCGAGTTGTAGTAGGAATTGAACAGGTATGCGTACTCCGGGTGGAACAACTGGTAGCCGGGCGCGTACTCCGTTAGCAGGAAGGTTTCCCAGAACCAGGTGGTGTGGGCCAGGTGCCATTTGGGCGGGCTCACGTCGAGCATGGGCTGCACCACGGTGTCTTCGGGCAGCAGGGGGGCGCACAGGGCCTGGCTTTGAGCGCGCACGGCACGGTAGCGGGCCAGCCAGGCCGGGGCCACGCGGGGGGCGGCTGGTGAAACGTGGGCTTGGTTCATAGCAAAATAGCCGTGGAAATAGTCGGGGCTGTATCACTAACCGGATTAGCAGTTCGGAGGTTGTGCCGAAACTCAAAAATCCCGGGCGCGTGAAAGCCGGGTTTGCAGGAATTAATTACACAGAAGTAGCGAAAACTACGTAGAAGCTCCTCGGTAAAAAGCGGTATTTATTCACCGTTTCAGCAATAAAAATAACTTATACTGCCAAGATTGGTAATAATGTGACCCAACCATCCTACCATTGCATCACACAAAACCATCTTTCCTTATTCATATGAAAACTGCTGCCCTTTCCGTCGAGTTATCCGTTGCCCCAGCGCTAAAAGCCATCCCCCGCCCTGCTAATCGCGTGGGCACCAAAAGCCGCCGCGGCTTCGCCGCCATGAGCCCCGAAACCCAGCGCCGCATTGCCAGCGAAGGCGGCAAGGCCTCGCACGCCAGTGGCCGGGGCCACCGCTTCTCGGCCGATGAGGCCCGCGATGCCGGCCGCAAGGGTGGCCTCGTAAGCCGCCGCGGCAAAAGCGCCCAGGCCGACTAGCGCGAACCACTAACGGGGCCGGGCGCGCATCTTTGCGCCATGCTTCATCTTCGCTTTTCGCAGCGCGCGCTGCACTTCAACTTTTCGGCCCGTACCTCACGGGGAGCCCTGGCCGAGCACGTCGCCTGGTACCTGCATCTGGCCGACGACGCTTTTCCCGCCGTGGAGGGCATTGGCGAAGCCGCTCCCCTGGCGGGCCTCAGCTCTGATTACGGCCCCGGGTTTCCCCAGGCCGTTGCCGATTTATGCCAACGCTTCAGCGCCAGCGCATTGACTGCTTTCACAGCGGCCGATGCGCCGGCGTTTGTGGGTCTGGGACTTCCGGCCCTCACGTTTGCCCTCGAAACCGCCGCGCTCGACCTGGCGCGGGGCGGCCGGCATCAGCTTTATGCCAACGCTTTCAGCCGGGGCGAGGCGGCTTTGCCCATCAACGGCCTGGTGTGGATGGGCGACGCGGCTTTTATGCGGGAGCAAATCCAACAGAAGCTGGCGGCGGGCTACTCCTGCCTGAAACTCAAAATCGGTGGGCTGGACTTTACCACCGAGCTGGGCCTGCTGGCCGAAATAAGGGCCGTAGCGCCGCCCAAGCAGCTCACGCTGCGCGTGGATGCCAACGGGGCCTTTGCGCCGGCCGAAGCGTCGGCCAGGCTGGCCCAGTTGGCGGCGTTCGACATTCATTCCATCGAACAGCCCATTGCGGCGGGCCAGTTGGCAGCGCTGGCGGACCTGTGCCGCACCTCTCCCATTCCCATTGCCCTCGATGAGGAACTGATTGGCGTGACCAACCCAGCCCAGCAAGCTGCCCTCCTCGACGAGGTGCGCCCGGCCTACATCGTGCTCAAGCCCACGCTGCTGGGCGGCCATGCCGCCACCCGCCACTGGATTGCGCTGGCCGAGGCGCGCGGCATCGGCTGGTGGATTACTTCGGCCCTGGAGTCGAATGTGGGTTTGAACGCCGTGGCCCAGCTCACGGGCGAGTACGACGTACGCGGCTTTGCCCAGGGCCTGGGTACGGGCCAGCTGTACCACAACAACTTAGCTGCGCCGCTGCATATCAGCGGCGGGGCGTTGCGCTACGCGCCTGAGGGGGCATGGGAGGCTCCCGGGTAGGCGCGCACGAGCGGGCGAGGCACCGGGCCGGGCCGGCATTTGCACCCTAAGTAAATAATGGCGTGTCTTTTCGCTTTATTTACCGGTCTGCTCGAATTGTCCCGGTTATGCGTAGCCCGCGCTTGGTGTATTTGCTGGTTGCCGGGGTCCTTTGCGGGGGGCTGCGGGCACCCGTTTGCGCCCAGGCCGTGACGCTGCCGCCCGGCCCTTTCGGCTTCACCCGCGCCAACGACCATCAGACCACCCTGAATTTCCAGGTGCAGCGCAACCTGCTGGTGGTGAAGCTGCGCCTGAACGGGGCCGGGCCCTTCAATTTCCTGCTCGATTCGGGCGTGGGCACGTCCATCATCACCGCGCCGCAGCTGGCCGACTCGCTGCGCCTGCACCGGGGGCAGTATTTCCGGGTAATTGGCATGGGGGGCACCGATACCGGCCTGCTCGCCTACCAAACCGACAGCGTGCGCGTGGAGCTACCGGGCGCGGTGGCCCCCCGCATGAGCTGGCTGGTGATGTCGCAGGACGTGCTCAATCTTTCGGGCTACGTGGGCATCCCCATCAGTGGCATTCTGGGTTCCGAGCTGTTTCGCAGCTTCGTGGTGGCCGTGCATTCGGAAACGTTCAAGCTGGTGCTCACCGACCCGGCCACCTACCGCCCGCCCGGCGGCAAGCGCTGGTCGAGCCTGCCGCTTTCGCTGGAAAACAACAAGGCCTATTTCACCGCGCCCGTGCAGCTCAACGACTCGCTCACGATGCCGCTCAAGCTGGTGCTCGATACCGGGGCCAGCCATGCCCTGTCGCTGGAGCTGGACTCGGACCCGCGCATGGCAGCCCCCGCCCACCGCCTGCCGGCCGACCTGGGCCGGGGGCTTTCGGGCACGGTGCGGGGCTTTTTGGGGCGGGTGCCCATCCTGCACCTGGGCCGCTACACCATGCGCTCGGTCCTCACTTCCTTCCCCGATGCCGAAGACGTGCATCGGCGCATCGACGTGCCGCGCAATGGCAACATCGGCTACGAGTTGCTGAAACGGTTTTCGCTGGTCATCGACTACCCGCACCGCCGGCTGCTGCTCCGCCCCAACACCAAATTCCGGGAGCCGTTTGAGCACGACATGTCCGGTATTGACCTGCTGGCGACCGGCGAGGACTACCACCGGTTTCTGATACTGCGCGTCATGCCCGGCTCGCCGGCCGCCACCGCCGGCATCGAAGAAGAAGAAGAGTTGCTCAGCATCAATTTTTTACCGGTCAGCACGTTCTCGCTCACGCAGCTCGACCGCATGCTGCATTCCGAAGATGGCCGCGTGCTGCTGCTGCTGCTGCGCCGGCCCGATGGCAACCTCCACACCGCCACCCTGCGCCTCAAACGGCAAATCTGACGCCGGGCTTGCGGGCCAGCGGGCTACCTTCGTGCTTCCATTCTCCTCTATTTTTCTTTATGACAGCTCGACTTTTGATTCAGCTGGCCGCGATTTTTGGCGGCCTGGGCGTGGCCATCGGGGCCTTCGGGGCGCACGCCCTGCACGATATGCTGGTGAAGGCCGGCCGCGCCGACACCTTTGAAACCGCCGTGCGCTACCAGTTTTACCACGCCCTGGCGGCCCTGGCCGTGGGCGTACTCTGGGCCAGCCGCCCCGAGCTGCGTAGCCTGGGCACCACGGGTGCGCTCTGGCTGGGCGGTATCGTAGTTTTCAGCGGCTCGCTCTACGCGCTGTGCTTCACGGGTGTGACCAAGCTGGGCGCGGTGGCGCCCATTGGCGGGCTGCTGTTTTTGGCTGGCTGGGTGAGCCTGGCGCTGGCCGTGCGCGAGCTGTAGATTTTTAGCCAAGACGAAAAAAAAGGCCGTCTGCTTTCGCAGGCGGCCTTTTTTATGGGGCTTCGGTTTCAGCGAAAGCTTATTTCACTTTAGCTTTGAGCTTGGTGTCACCCATTTTCTCCTTCACTTTCTTGCCGTTGTCTTTCACGGTCGTCATGGGCGTGGTGTCGGTCATGGTCATGCCGGGGGCGGCGTTGGCAGCGGCCGTGTTGGCCTCTTTCACTTCGCCAACCAGCGAAACGGTGGTGCTGCCAGCGGTAGCGTTCGACTCAATGGTCAGCACTTTGTTCTGCATGCCCATTTTGCCGGCCGAGTTGAAGTGGGCGGCGATGGTACCGGTTTTGCCGGGCGCAATCGGGGCTTTGGTCCACTCCGGTGTGGTGCAGCCGCAGCTCACGCCAATGTTGGAGATGACGAGGGGAGCCGTGCCGGTGTTCTTGAACTTGAACGTGTGGTCGACGGTACCGCCCTGTACCACGGAACCGAAGTCGTACTTCACTTCTTCAAACACGATAGCGGGGCCGGCCGTAGTGGCGGCTTTGGCAGCCGGGGCCTGGGCCTGGGCGGAGTAGGCGGCAGCGGTCAGGCTCAGGGCGAGAAGCAGGGTTTTTTTCATAAAAATCAGAAGGGGATGAAACGTTGATGAGCTGAGGGATGAACAAATTTAGTGCTTTCGGGCGCACTCGCAAATTTCTGACCAAACTAGCCGGCCACACCTGAAGAAACGGTGAAGCCAACTAAACGAAGACGTTCGCCAGAAAATTCCGCTGCGCCGCAACCACTTAGTCTTCTTCCACCGGGTCGCTTATCAGCTTCTGCTGAAAGTTGAGCAGAAACAGCCGCTCCGAGGCCCGCGTGATGGCCGTGTAGAGCCAGCGCGCAAACTCGCCCGCCAGCGGCTCGTCGGGCTTCAGAAAGCCGTGGTCCACGAACACGGCCTGCCACTGCCCGCCCTGAGCCTTGTGGCACGTCAGGGCGTAAGCGAATTTGATTTGCAGGGCGTTGAGGTAGGGGTCTTTGCGCATTTCCTTGTAGCGCTCGGATTTGGTTTTGAGGTGGGCATAATCCTCACTCACGGCCATGTATAAGGCATTGTTGCGGTCCGAAGGCAGGGCCGGGCTTTCGGTGTGCAGCGTGTCAAGCAGCAGCTTGACTTCGATTTCGGGCTCATCGGGATAATCCACCAGCCGCACCTGGGCTTGGGCGAAATGGAAGCCGTACATCTCCTCGCGCCGCACCACTTTCGTGATTTGCAGGAAGTCGCCGTTGGCCAGGAAGCCAATTTCGGAGTCCTTGGGCAGCCAGTAGTAGTTGTTGCGCACCACCATGAGGTAGTCGCCACCCTCAATCTCCTCCTCGGCATCGAACAACGCCCGCCGGATGAGCTGGTTATACTGGTTGGCGTTGCGGTTGGAGCGGCAGATGATGGTGGTATTTTCGTGACCGTACTGGCGGTAGGCCCAGCGCAGGCCGTCCTCCAGCTTGTCGCCGCCCATCTTGAAAATATCCCGGAAGCCCTTGGTGTGCAGTTGGATATTGGGCGCTTGCTCCCGCAGCTCCTCGCGCAACTCCGTCGCATTCACCAGAATGCCCGACTGCTGGGCCTGGCGCATCACCTGGCGCAGCTCCACGCTGCCCACGTCGGCGCGGAAGCGGTGGGCCAGCAGCTCCGGGTCGAGGGCCGGGCTCAGGAACTGGCCCACCGGCGGCAGCTGCGCCGTATCGCCGATGACGAGGAGCTTGTTGCTGGTTTTCTCGAATACGAAGCCCATCAAGTCATCCAGCAACCCGTTCTCACCGAAGGCTTTCTCGTCCGAAATCATCGAGGCTTCGTCCACGATATAGAGCGTTTGCTCGGCGCGGTTGGGCTGGCGCTGGAAGTTGAGCCGCTCGGAGGGCGAGCCGCTGGTTTGGCGGTAAATCTTTTTGTGAATGGTGCTGGCGGCCACGCCCGCGTAGCCGGCCATCACCTTCGCCGCCCGGCCCGTAGGAGCCATCAGGGTGTATTTGCGCTGCATTTTGTGCAGCCACTGCACCAGGGCGCTCACCACGGTGGTTTTGCCGGTGCCCGCGTAGCCGCGCAGCACAAACACCTTACGGCCCGGCAGCTGGTCGCGCAAAAACGCATCAAGCTGCGTGAAGAGCAGGGCCTGGTCGTCGGTGGGCTCGTAAGGAAAGTAGTCGCGGACGGAGGGCGTGCGGAGGGAGAGTAATGACACAGTTATTCGGAAAAATAATTATCGGCTATCACTGGGTTGCGGCAAGTTTTTAGCGTCTCGTTGCCAATAGGTGCTTTGCTGCCATAACCCAAGGCCTTGCGTCAGGATATGGCGCAAGGTCTGTAGTTGCTCTGGTTGCCATTGCATCGGGCCATATATGCGCCAGGGCACTGCAATTTCCGAGCTGAGGTATGGACCACTTTGAGCATAAAGCAGGTCAAAAACCAGGTCACGCTCCGGGTTGTGCTCATTGCCTACAAATAGCTTTTGAACGCCCGCACTCAAATCATCGAACAGATTCCAGACACTCAAACATTCCTCAGCTGGCTGTTCAGTGCCATTGGTCAACCACGCAACGACAGCATCAAGATTAGTTGGCGAGGTTTCCTGATTCTGCAACTGCTTTCCTAGACCGAGCACAAAGGAACCCAGGTGCTGACAGGTCTCGAAAATAGGCACTTTATTTTGGGCATCAGTCCACAGTGATTCTCTTTCCGGTTCCGGTCGTTCCAGCCACAGAAGAAACCCCTCGCTTTGCTGCCAGCGCACACGATATGGATAATACTTGTTGACTACATTTTGCATTACTTAAATCGTTTACCGCGGCTCAATCACCGCCATCGTGGCGCTGGCTTTGGCAATCATCAGGTCATCGCACCACACCTCGGCCTCGCAGAAGTGCAGGCGGCGGCCGGGTTTCAGCACCCAGCCAATGGCGCGGAGCCGGCGGCCCACGCCGGGGTGCAGGTAGGAGATTTTCAAATCGGAGGTGACCACGCCCACGCCCTCGGGCACCAGCGTTACGGCCGCGAAGCCGGCCACCAAATCGGCCAGCGTGGCAATGAGGCCACCGTGCGCGAAGCCGTGCTGCTGCAAGTGCTGGCCGGCCAAAGTAAGCTCGGCCTCGACACGGCCGGGGGTGATAACCGTCAGGTCGGCCCCGATGAGGTGCATAAAGCCCTGGCCCAGCAGCTTGCGGCGGATGCGGATTTCGAGGTCGGTGGTAGTAGCGGAAACGGGAGCGTGGTTTTCTGAAGCCATGGGCCAAAGGTACTGGCTTGCGCCCCGCGCCCGTATCTTTCGGCGGCACAATTCAGCTTTCGCAATGGTGATGGAACCGGTCCCGGCAATGCAGTTTCTGGTAGCGGGCGCGCTGGGCCTGGGGCTGGCGGCGTGCAGCGGCTTCCGGGTATTTGTGCCGTTGCTAGCGGCCAGCATTGCCTACCACACCGGCTACCTGGCCCCGGCGGCCGGCTTTGCCTGGTTGGGCACCTGGGCGGCGCTGCTCACGTTGGCCACGGCCACGGTGGTGGAGGTGGCAGGCTACTACATCCCCGTGGTCGACCACCTGCTGGACACGCTGACCACGCCGGCCTCCTTCGTGGCGGGCACTATTCTCATGACCTCGGCCCTTCCCCACCTCGACCCCACCCTGCGCTGGACGCTTGGCATTCTGGTGGGTGGCGGCACGGCCGGCCTGGTGCAAACCGGCACCGCGTTGTTGCGGGGCGCGGCCACCGCCACCACCGGCGGCCTGGCCAACCCCGTGCTGGCCACCGCCGAAAACACGCTGGCCGTGGGCGGGGTGACCATCACGCTGCTGCTGCCGCTGGTAGCGGGGGGGCTGGTGCTGCTACTGCTGGTGTACATTCTAACGCGGCTGCGGCGCTGGCGAATGCGGCGGCGTACGGCCGCCGCATCCCGACTGGAGCTTAACCGGCAGCCGGCGGACTCGTAAGCTACTCGACCACAATTTCTTGTCGTGCGCCAGGTATTATCGATGAAACAATGGCGTTTTACGGGCGTTAGCCGTACAATGCTGCTGCCAAACCGCCCGACAGCTTTTTTCCCTTACCGCCCCGCCTGAGCTATGTCCGATTTGCCCGATTCGCCGAATATTTCCCCCGCTACGCTGCTTCATGCATATTCTGGTAAAGTAAGGGTACGGGTGGGGGGGCTGCTGCTGCGCGATAGCGGGATGCTGCTGGCGGCCCACCGGGGCCTGCTGCCGAAGGACGCGCCGTTCTGGTCGCCGCCGGGTGGGGGCTGGCATTTTGGCGAAAGTCTGAAGGAAGCGCTGGTGAGGGAATTTCGGGAGGAAACCGGCCTGACGGTGCGTGTGGGGCGCTTTTTGCACCTGCACGAATTCAGCACCGATAAGCTCCAGGCCCTGGAGTTGTTCTTTGAAGTGGTGGCCGATGCCGACGCCCAGCCCACCCTGGGCCACGACCCCGAACACGCAGCCGACCACCAGCTGCTCACCGACCTGAGGTGGTTTACGCCCCGGCAACTCATGCAATTACCCCCGGCGCAGGTGCATCCGCTGCTGCGCATGGTGCTCAGCCCCGACGACCTGTTTGTGCCTCAGATACGCTTTGTCTGATTAATCCTGCGGAAATAAAGGCGAAACCAAGGCGGGAATTAGCGGGTCTGGTCCGTCCCGATTTTCGCGGCTTCCCCAAGCGCAGCCTTATCTTTAGCCCCGGCCGTTGGCCTGTTTAGCTTCGATTCGTGCCTGCTCCTACTCTTTCAGCTTCTTCTGCGTCGACGGCGTTGACGCCCCTGTTGCGCCTGCGCGACGAAACGTTCGACCCCGCCAACCTGGGGGCCTACAACCTGTACCTGATGGCCAGCCCGGCCCGCCTGCACTTGGCCGTAGCCGATGTAGAACGACGCAAATTCGTGGTGCTGGAGGATTACCAGCTGCCCGCCGGCGGCGTGCCGGCCCTGGCTGCCCAGCACGATTTCCTGGGCCTGCGGGGCTGGAACGCGGTGCGGCTGGCCGTCACGGGCCGGGCCTTCACGCTGCTACCGGCCCCGCTGTTCCGGGCCGGCGATGAGGCCGCGGCCCTGCGCCTGCACCACACCCCCACGCCCAGCGAAGTGGTGCGCCACACCACCCACCCCGGCCTGGAGCTGGTGAACGTATTTGCCGCCGACGCCCCCCTGGCCGAGTGGCTGACGGCCACGTACGGGGCCACCGGCCGCCTGCTGCACCACACCAGCGCCCTGCTAACCGGGCTGGTGCATCAGCGCGGCGCGGCGGCCCCTCGCCGGCTGTACCTCAACCCCGGCCCGCAGGAGTTGACGCTCGTAGTGCTGGGCCAGCACCTGGAATACTGCAACGTGTTCCCGTGCTCCACCGCCGAGGATGTGGTGTACTATACCATCCTCGTGATGCAGGAGCTGGCCCTCGACCCCGACCAGGACGACGTGACCGTATGGGGCGAGCTCATGCCCGATTCGGCCGTATTCAGCCTGCTGCGAACCTATGTGCGCAACGTGCATTTCGGCACCCGGCCCGGCAACGTGCAGTACAGCTACCGGCTCAACGACGTGTTTGAATACCGCTATTTCGACCTGTTCAGCCTGCACTTCGCGTAGGAAAGTTAAGAGCTAGGGGTTGAGAGTTAGGAGTTGTCATCATGTGGATTGGGAACCCCTAACTCTTAACATCTAACTATTAACTCTTAACTCCCCCTCAAATGCCCCGCATTGCCCTTTTCCCCGGCTCCTTCGACCCCTTCACCAATGGTCACCTCGACATTGTGCGGCGCGGGCTGGCGCTGTTCGACCACGTCATCATTGCCATCGGCACCAATAGCAGCAAGCAGCGCTACCTGCCGGTTGAGCAGATGCAGGGCCTGATTGCCGGGCTTTTTGAGAACGAGCCCCAGGTTTCGGTTCGCACTTTTAAAGGCCTCACGGCAGAATTTGCCCGCGAAACCGGGGCCGCATTCCTACTGCGCGGCTTGCGCAACAGCCCTGATTTTGAATACGAAAAGCCCATCGCCTATGGCAACCAACATATTAATGCCGGACTGGAAACGGTATTCCTACTGACCTCGCCCACGCTCGGGGCCATCAGCAGCACCATTATCCGGGATATCCACCGCTTCGGGGGCAATGTGGATGCGTTTCTGCCTTTTTCGCTGCCGCCCTTGCCGCAGTAGCTGCTTTTAGTTCTGGCTGAGGGCCAGCGCCAGCACCCGCAGGCCCATGAGCTGCATGGGGCGCTGGCGCTGGAAAAACGGCAGCACCAGGTATTCCGACGAGTTGAGCTGCAAGCCGCTACGCACCATTAGCTCATTTTCGTTGGTGCCCATCAGCAATAGCTCATTCACCCGGCGCGTGTGGGCATCAAAGGCCACCACGATATTCAGGCCCCGGCTCTGGAACAGCACGGTTGAATCCGGCTGCTCATCGGTGTGGATGGAAGGCACCCGCGTCGGGTCCAGCAGGGCATCCGGCACTGGCAGGCGCGGGCCTAGTATCTGGCCTATCTCGTCAATGGTGAGAGGCAGCAGGCCAGATACATTCAGCCGGGGCAGTTTCAGGGCCGCCGTGGCCACGGCGGGCGCGGCGCGGTCACGGGTAGGCTCGTGAGCGCCCGAACAGGCCCCCACCCCAACCATAAGTACCCCAATCAAAAGTGCCTGGAAATGACGCATCGTCCCACACGTACGGTTATTTACCCGTCGCTGGTTCTTTGGTGGGTTTGCCGGCCATCTCGCTCAGGTAGTGGCGCACCACCAGCGCAATGGAAGCGTAGGAATCTTCCAGCTTGGCCAGGGCTTCCTGGGGCGACATCCAGCGCACTTCCTCGATGTATTCCTCGGTCTGGGGCTTCATCAGGCTATCATCCAAGCACTTCATGAGGTACCAGCTGGTCTTTTTCAGCATTTTGTTGCCCTTGTAGGCGTAGCTGTGCCAGGTGCTCGGTAATTCTTCGCCGAGTTCTAGCTTGATGTTGGTTTCTTCCTCCACTTCGCGCAGGGCACCAGCGGCCTGGTCCTCGTCACTCTTGAGCTTGCCCTTGGGCAGGTCCCACTTGCCGAGGCGGTAAATCATCAGCACCTGGTCGCCTTTCACCACCAGCCCGCCGCCGGCTTTGGCGATTTTGAACTGGTCTTTAAAATGCAGGGTGATGAATTTTTTCTTTTTGACCAGCATAGTCAGCGACTTCAGCTTTTTCAGCTTTTTCACCTCCATCAGGCGCAGCAGACGGTCGATGAATAGCGGGCCGGCGTCGCGCACCAACACGTCCCCCACCAGGTCCTTCGACGTGAAATCATCGTCGGGGCTGAGAATGAGGTCAAATTTGTGTTTGTACACTTTTTCGCTGAGTTTCTTGATAACCAGCGGAATGTCGTTGATGAAAATGTTCATCGGAAGAAGCGAATTGAAAAAAGACTTCGGGCAAAAGCAAGCTACCGAAGTCAGGAAAAAAATCAGGAGTCTGGCCGGTGGCAGCGGCTGCAAGATACGGGACCGGACGGATTTGCCGGCCGCCCCCATCTTTGCGGCATGACGCACATTGGCCTGCTCTCCGACACCCACGGCTACCTCGACGAGCGAATTGCGCATCATCTGCGCGGCTGCGACGAAATATGGCACGCCGGCGATTTTGGCGATGCCCGCGTGGTGGACGAATTACAGGCGTTGGCGCCGCGCTTTCGGGGCGTGTACGGCAATATTGACGGCACGGACGTACGCCGCACCCAACCCCTGGTCCAAGACTTTGAAGTTGAGGGCCTGCGGGTCTTAATTACCCACATTGGCGGCTACCCGGGGCACTATGCGCCCGCTGCCCGGCCCTTGCTCGACAGCGTACGGCCGGGGCTGTTCATCACCGGGCATTCGCACATTTTGCGGGTGATGCCCGACCCGCGACGGCACCTGCTGCACCTGAACCCTGGCGCGGCCGGCCGGCACGGCTTCCACCAGATACGCACGCTGCTGCGCTTCGGCATTGAGGCCGGCAAGGTAGTGGACTTGCAGGCCGTGGAGTTGGGCAAGCGCGGCAGCTGAGGCCCGGTCCGGCATTGCCGCCCGCCATTGTGCTGGCTTTCAGCAAAGCCAACAAGCCCCGCGACCTGCAGAACAGGAAACGGGGCTTGTCGCATTTTTGGGCTGGCCTCTGAAACCGGCCGAATTGCTTCGGCCCCAAATTAATGGCCAGTGGAAATCTACTTACAGTGCAATCTCAGGCTTGGGGTGCTCGCCTTCCTGACCGTCGGCGTTCACCGGCTTGGTCACGGCATCGGCGGCATCGAAAGCGGCGGCGTTGTCGGCCGTTTCGTTGGTTTTAGCAGCCTTGGCGGCGGGAGCTTTGGCAGCAGGAGCAGCGGCACCGGGGGTGGTGAAACGCGACTTCAGCTCTTCCAGGTCCACGTTTTTCAGGACGGGCGTACGGAGCAACTCCTTGATAATGCTCTTCTTATTGTTGGCGCGGGCAATGTTCTTGCGGTGCTTGCGCTTGAGGCGGGTAACGGACATGGTGCCGGATTGGTTAAAGTCTAGGGGCTTACGAAACGGAGGGCAAAAGTAGGGCTTTCATTTTGAAAGTGCAAGCCCACAAGGCATTTTGCTGAATTACTGCGTATTCGGCAGGCAAGCGGCAAGGCAGTTTCGGGCGCTACTTTTGCCGCTGCTGCCGCGTGGTTGCGGCCTGGCATTTCCTTTTCCTTGCGTTCGTATTTTTCCATTATGGCTGCCGAAACCTCGCCTCTGCCTCTTATCGACCTTCGTTCCGATACCGTGACCCGCCCTACGCCCGCGATGCTGGCCGCCATGTGGGCCGCCCCCGTGGGCGACGACGTGTACGAAGAGGACCCCACCGTGCGCCGCCTCGAAGAAGCCGCCGCCGCCCGCTTCGGGCTGGAGGCCGGCCTGTTCTGTCCGTCGGGCACGATGACCAACCAGATTGCCATCAAAGCCCACACCGAGCCGCTGAGCGAGGTGATTTGCGAGCAGACGGCCCACGTTTACCTGTGGGAAGTGGGCGGCATTGCTTTCCATTCGGGCGCGTCGGTGGCGCTGCTGGCCGGCGACCGGGGCCGCCTCACGGCCGCGCAGGTGGAAGCCGCCATCCGGCCCGAAAACGTGCATTATCCCACCACCCGCCTCGTGTGCCTGGAAAACACGCACAACCGGGGCGGCGGCAGCTGCTACAGTTGGGACGACATGGCGGCCATTAGCGAAGTGGCCAAGCGGCACGGCCTGGCGCGGCACCTGGACGGCGCGCGCATCTTTAATGCGCTGGTGGCCACCGGGCAGCGCAGCGAGGATTACGGGCAGTTGTTCGACTCGATTTCGGTGTGTTTGAGCAAAGGGCTGGGCGCGCCGGTGGGCTCGGTACTGCTGGGCTCGAAGGCGTTTATTCAGAAGTGCAAGCGCATTCGCAAGGTGATGGGCGGCGGGTGGCGGCAGGCCGGCTACCTGGCCGCCGCCGGCCTATATGCGCTCGAAAACAACGTGGACCGGCTGGCCGACGACCACCGTCGCGCCGCCCAGCTGGCCGCCACCCTGCGCCTGCACCCCTACGTGGCCGAGGTGCTGAACCCGGAAACCAACCTCGTCATTTTCCGCCTGCACGACACGCAGCCCGCCGCCGATTTCCTGGCCGCGCTGGAAGCGCAGGGCATCCGGGCCAGCAGCTTCGGGCCGCAGTGGATTCGGTTTGTGACGCACCTGGACGTGGACGATGCCGGCCTGGCCCGCGTGGAAGCGGCGTTGCAGCTGGTAGCGCAGCAGCCGGCTTAGCCGGCTTGGGGTTTGGGTTCGGCTGCTGCCTCGGTGGTCGCTGCTGCTTCCACATTGCGGGAAAACCACAGAATTGCGGTTCCTACCAGGGCGGCGGCGGCCGAGCCGAGCAGCACGGCCAGCTTGGCCAGGTCGGCATCCTGCGCATCGGGGAAAGCCAGGGTGGCGATAAAGATGGCCATGGTGAAGCCGATGCCCGCCGTGAACCCCAGCCCGACCATGTGGTGCCAGTTGACCTGCGCGGGCAGCTGCGCCACGCCCAGACGCACCAGCAGCGCCACCACGCCCAAAATCCCCAGCGGCTTGCCCAGCAGCAGTCCCAGCCCAATGCCCAGGGCTACGGGCGAGCTGAGCACCGGCCCCAGGCCGCCAGTCAGCACAATGGCGGTGTTGCAGAGGGCAAACAGCGGCAGCAAAATGTAGTTGACGGGGCGCTGCAAGGCGTGCTCAATGCCTTCGACGCGCGGCAGCGGGATGGTGATGGCCAGCAGCACCCCCGCGGCCGTCGCATGAAAGCCCGATTTCAGCACGCAAAACCACAGCCCCACACCCAGCACCAAGTAGGGAGCCAGCCGCTGCACGTTGAATTTATTGAGCAGCAGCAGCACCGCAAAAATGCCTGCCGCACCGGCCAACCAGGGTAAATACAGGACGTCCGAATAAAACAGCGCAATGATGAGCACCGCTAACAGGTCGTCGATAATGGCCAGGGCGGTGAGAAAAATGCGCAGACTGGGCGGCACATTCCTGCCCAGCAAAGCCAGGATGCCCAACGAAAAAGCAATGTCGGTGGTGGTGGGAATGGCCCAGCCCAGCACCCCGGGCGTGCCGTGATTCAGGGCCAGGTGAATGAGGGCCGGCACGGCTACCCCGCCCCCGGCAGCCAGCGCGGGCAGCAGGGCCTGGCGCGGTTCCGATAGTTCGCCGTGCAGCACTTCGCGCTTAATTTCGAGCCCTACCAGCAGAAAGAATATGGCCATCAGGCCGTCGTTTATCCAATGTCCCACCGACTTTTCCAGCCAGCCGGGGCCAATGCGCAACTCCCACAACGACAGGTAGCGCGGCCCCTGGCTGCTGTTGCTGAGGAGCAGCGAAACAAGCGTGGCCAGAATAAGCAGCAAGCCCGCCAACCGGCTACTGTCGGAAAGCTCCCGGATGGGACGAAGAACGGGGCGCGCAGGCATGGCAAAACCAGAAAATAATACCCGATTAAAAGTATTAATTATATATAAATTTTTATATTTATTAATTACGAGTTTGCGGGACTTGTGGCTGGCCCGGGCGCGCACTTCTTTGCACCGGGTGGCCGGGGCGCGGCAGGTATATGGGCCTGCATCAGTTGGGTCGAACTTGGGTTGGCAGGACCCAAAACCACTTATTCCACGTTCTTTTGGAGCGGTTTCAGGGTCAGGGTTTGTGCTACTTTATTTTGCCCCCGAGGCAACGCTAAATAATCCAAGCTGCGGACCGCCAAACCGGGCTATTCATTTAGCCATAAGTAATTAGCATTCACAGAACTGGTATTTATTATCTCCAAAAAAATTGCAAACGTACTACTGGTTCCTGACTACCTACATCAACCATGAATCTATTCCTCATTGGCGATGTGCATGGGTGCTTTCACACGTTCAGCAAGCTGCTGGAACGCTGGAACCCGGCCGCCGACCACCTCATTCAGGTGGGCGATTTGGTGGACCGGGGTGCCCACATTCCCGAAACCGTGGAGTTGGCCCGCCAACTGAGTAAGCAATACCCGGACACGACTACCTTCCTGATGGGCAACCACGAGGATGCCATGCTGCACCACTTCGGCCCCCACGGCCCCTACCCCGGCTGGCTGAGTTGGGGCGGGCGCAGCACCACCGACCAGTATAAAGGCAAGCCCAAGCTGCTGGCCCGGCACCTGCCCTGGCTCGAACAGCGCCCACTGCTGTGGCAGAACGACCATGTGCTGGTGAGCCACGCCGGCCGGGCCGACATCCCGCTGGCCGAGGCCATGAACCGCGACAACCCCGACGGCATCTTGTGGCGGCGCGGGCCGTTGCGGCAGTTGCCGCAGCGGCAAGTAGTGGGCCACACGCCCACCGAAGCCGGCGAGCCGGTATTCGACCGCGCCACCAATACCTTGTACCTCGACACGGGGGCGGTGTACGGGCGCAACCTCACGGGCGTGCGCCTCTCTCCCACCGGCAACATGCTCGATATTATGCTGATTCCCGTTGACCCCGCCGACCTGCCAGGGTAAGCCCGCCCCCCCACCATTTACGCCCCGCTAAATGCTCAATCAAGCCGCCATCGAACATCTTTCGGCCGCCGACCCAACTCTGGGGGCTCTCATCGCCGCCGGGCGCGACATCCACCCGCGCCCCCACGAAGACCTGTATCTGGCCCTGCTGCGCGCCATCGTGAGCCAGCAGATTTCGACCAAAGCAGCGGCGGCCATCTGGAAGCGCTTCCAGGCGCTGTTTCCGCCCGAGGGCTACCCCGAGCCCCGCGAAGTGCTGGCCCTGAGCGAGGACGAGCTACGCGCTGCCGGCCTCTCGCGCCAGAAGGCCAGCTACCTCAAAGCCATTGCCGAGTACAACGAGCGCGGCCTGCTCGACTACGAACACCTCACCAGCCTATCGGAAGAGGCCTTCACCCTGCACCTCACCGCCATCAAAGGCGTGGGCCGCTGGACGGCCCAGATGCTGCAAATGTTCGCCCTCGACCAGCCCGATGTGTTTGCCGAAGGCGACTTGGGCGTGCAGAACGCCATGCGCAAGCACTACGGCCTGGCCGAAACCGGCCGCGCCCTGCAAAAACGCATGATTATTATTGCCGAGCCCTGGCGGCCCTACCGTTCGCTGGCCTGCAAGTACCTGTGGCAGAGCTTGGATAGCGGCACGCAGATTCCGCCGTCGGTGTAGGGGCAAAGTGAGTCAGGGCTAAATAGAGAACGTCATGCTGAGTGCAGCCCAAGCATCTCGCGTGTGGTAGTGAATCAATCGTTGAAACGATTTTGATTACTTCGGCACGCGAGATGCTTCGGCTGTGCTCAGATGGCGTTCTTAGTAATCTTAATTACAAGCCCCTGTTTAGCTCCTACTTTTCCTTAGATACCGCCTGCTCCGCTCCCAGTTCAAACGTTTCTTCCTGAAGAAATAAGTCGCCCTGCTGGCGCAGGATGGCGAGGTTGTTTATCTCAATTTTCAGGTTGTAGGTTTCCTCGTTGAGGAAGCTCAGGACCGGACCCAGCAGGTCGGGCGTGGTGTCGTGCAGGGCCAGGGAGATGTGCGGCAGCCAGCAATCGGGGCCGCTGAATTTATCGGTGCGCAGGCACAGCGGCGCGGTGGCCTCGATGATGCGGTGGTGCAGGGCATTGAGGGCATCGGAGCGCAGCACCGGGATGTAGATGACCGGCCGCTCGCCCGGAAACACGCCCAGCCCGGTGGTGAAGGCCGGAAAAGGCTCGGTGGTGGCGGCCACGTCGGCCAGCACTTCCTTCAGGACGGAAAGCTTCTGCACGCCGGCCAGCTGGTAGGTGAGGTGCGGGTCGGGGGTGGCCTGCACATCGTCGAGGCCGAATTTTTTCTCCAGCCGCTTGATGATGCGGTTGATGCGGGCCGCGTGGGGCGGGCTGAGCAGGGTGGTGATGGCAAGCATGTGGGGCGGGGGCCAATCGGTGTTTTCGGCGGGGCAGCCGGCCAGAAAATCGGGCTGAGTCGTCGGTATGCTGCTTACGGGAGTGCGGCCAAGTAGATGCACGGGCGGGCTTATTTACGGTTTTGCATGGTTTGATTGAACTGCTGGCTCTGCCCGCGCGGGATGCTCAGGGACTGAAAATCATCGCCCCGAATGATTTTGGCCAGCTGCACCAGCTGCCCTACGTGCGAAGCATAATGGGCCACCTGACGCTGCACGGCCTCCAGTACCGTGTGCGCCTCGCCCCGGATGGTGACGGTGCGCAGCATATCGGCAGGTTGCAGCTCACCCAGCAAATCGAGCAGAATGCTCCACGCGGCCTCCCACTCCTGCCGCAGCGCCGGGATGCCGGCCACGGCCCGGGGCTCCTCAAATTCCTGGTCGCGCTGGCGGGTGGGCTTTTCGCCGTCGGTGGTCAGAAAATCGGTGAACCGGGAACGCAGGTTGCCCACCATGTGCTGCACAATGACGGCGGCGCTGTTGCTGCCGGGCGCAGGCCGTTGAAGCCACTCGGCATCGCGGAGCTGGGCCAGGGCGCGGTCGGCCAGGGTTTTGTATTGCTGAAAGGTGTGGCGAAAGGAAGCCAGCAGGGCCGCGCTCAGGGCATCGGCAGAAGATGGGGTAGGCATAGCCTAAAAGTAATGAATCCGGCCGAAGCGACGGTAGCGCGACTGGTATTTTTAACCAGCCGGCCGGTCGGGAAACTGCGCCTTTTCATCGACTTGGCCAGCCAGGGCACAACCCTGACCAGGCCTATTTGCGTTATCCGCTTTCCGCCTGAAACCGTGTCTGAATTAGAACAACCCACCGCCCTTTCGCCGCTTTCCGCTTCCCCCGCGCCGGAAGTTCCCACGTCCCGGCCCCGCCGTTGGGTGTGGTGGCTGCTGGGCGTGGTGGGGCTGCTGCTGGGGCTCACCCTGGTGGCCCAACGGCTGCTCGACCCATGGCTGCGCCGCAAGCTGGAGCAGCAGGTGAGCACCCAAACCCACGGCCAATATCGCCTGCAAGTGGGCGCGCTGCACACCAGCCTGTGGCAGCGCGCCGTGCGCCTCAGCGGCCTGCGCCTGCGCCCCGCCGCCACCGTAGCCGATACGCTGCCCCGCGTCCGGCTCGATGTGGCGCAGCTTGATGTCACGGGCATTGGCCTGTTGGCGCTGCTGCGCAAAGGCGTGGTTCCCATCGATAGCGTGGTGCTGGATTCGGCCCGGCTTGATGTGCTGGCTTTGGCCCAAAAACCCACCCGAAACGCTGGCAAGCCGCTGCACGAGCAACTGCCGCTCAATCTCAAAGGCCTGAACATTGGTTACTTTGGCCTGCTGCACACCCGGGCCAGCTACCAGCCCGGCGGGGCGCAGGCCGCGCCCACGACCCGGTTCCGCCGCGCCGATTTGAGTGCGCAAAACCTGCTCATCAGCTCAGCCGGCGCGGCCGATTCGCAGCGCCTGGACTACGCCATTGGCTGGAATTTGCGGCTGCAACATGCGCAGGGGCAGGCAGCTGGCCACCGGCTGGCCGTGGCCGGGCTGACCGTTTCGACTGCCGACCAACTAATCCAGCTCGATTCCGGGCGGGTGCAGCCGCTGGGCACTACCAGCGCCGGCCAGCCCCGCGTCGATTTATTTTTGCCGCGCCTGCGCCTCACCGGGCTGCGGGCGGCGGCGTTGCAGCATCAGCACCGGTTCCGGGCCGATTCGCTGCTGATTCAACAACCACAGTTCACCGCCATTTTGCAGGCCAATCATTCGGCAGGAAAATCGAAGTCGGCAACTGATTATTTGAAAAGCCTGGATTTGGCGCACCTGGCCGTGCAGGGCGGCTACTTACACCTAACCGGCGCGGCTTCTGACCCCACCATCCACGGCCTGGCAGTGGCGGGCACGGCCCTTCATTTCGATTCGGTAAATGCGCCCGATGCGCAACAGGTTTTTTTCGCCAAAGCCTGGGAAGTGGCTCTGGGCCGCAGCCAAGCCACCGTGGCGGCGCACGCGCTAGCGCTGGGCAGCCTGCATTTGTCGACTTCGGCGGGCACGTTTTCGGTGCGCTCGGTACGGATTCGGCCGCCCGCGCCGGGGCAGGGCAAGCCTGGTGGCGTGCGCGTCGACCTCACGTTGCCTGGCTTGGCACTGACCGGGCTCGATGCCAAGGCGCTGCAACAAAAGCACCTCAAGGCCCAAAGCCTGGTGCTGGACCGGCCCGACCTCGACTTTACGCCGCCCGTGCAGCCGCCCCCACCCTTCTGGAAGCTACTGTCGAAGCAACTGCGGCGCTCCGATGTGGCTGTGGTGCGCGTGAACCACGCCGACGTGCGCTTTGGCCGCTGGCGCCACGCACCCCAAGTGCGCGACCTGAACGCGACGGGTACCGCCATCCGCATCGACTCGGCGGCCAATGCCGACCCCGGTCGCATTGCCTACGCCCGCGCCTGGCTGCTGAATACGGGCCGCCTTTCCGCGCCTTTCGACCCACCCTTTTACCAGGCCAGCAGCGCGCATGTGCATCTCGATACCAATGCCCAGCAGTTGGTATTCAACGACATGCTGCTTCATCCCCAGTTTTCGCCCATCGGCATGAACCTGCACAAGGGCTACCAGGCCCCGGCCGTCACCATCAAAGTGAAGGCCCTGAACCTGACCGGGCTCGCTTTCAAGGGCCTGGTCGACCACGGCGATTTCCGCCTGAAGCGCGTCACCGTGCAAAGTCCCGTCGTTACCATCGCCTCTGACGGCCGGGGTCCCATCAACCCGAACCGCTCCAAAATCTCGCCCGAGGAAATGCTCAACCTCCCCGTAATCGTCGATGTGCCCCGGCTCGACCTCGTGAATGGCAACATCTACACCACCTACCGCAGCCCGCTCACGCCCCTCGCCGGCACCATGAACATCAACCGCTTCAACGGCACGTTCTACAACCTGAGCAACGACCGCCGGCACCAGACCGCCACCCGGCCCCTCACCGGCAAGGCCAGCACTTACCTCCAGAATCAGTGCCGGCTCGATGCTCAGGTGTCCATGTATTTGCTCGACCCGAAGGGCCGGCACCGCATATGGGGCGCGTTCGGCCCCGGCCCGTTTGCCATGCTCAATTCCATGACCGTGCCCACTAAGCTGGTCGAATTCAAGAGCGGCAATGTGCAGCGCATCCGATTCGATATGCAGGTAGACCGCCAGGGCTCCACCGGCACTATGCGAACCGAATACACTGATTTACAGCTGAAACTGCTCGGATACAAGGACGAGGAAGTGAAGAAAAAGCTCCTTAAGAACATCATCTCCAAAGCCGTCAATGTCATCGTGATTCGGGACCAGAACCCGCGCAAGCGCGGCGAGCTGGTGACCGGCGAAATGAAAAGCACCCGCGAGCCGCGCTTTTCAGTGTTCGCGCTCTGGCGGCAGGGCGTGATAAGCGGCCTGTTCAACAACGTGGGCGTGCCCCAGAAAATCGCCCAGAAGCTGAGCGAAGCCCAGGACCAGGCCCCGCTGCCGAAAGGTTCGACCAAATAGGTGGGCAGCCCGCGCTGATGCCCAAAACGCACGGTTCAGTTCTTCACTTTCCGGTCCCGTTCAGCGGTTGCACAATCAGGTAACACGGTTTTTTAGTCGACGGCCCGGCCATCGGCCGTACCTTTGTGCCCGAATACCCCGCGACCCCATGATTTCAATCTCCGACCTCGACTTCCACTTCGGTTCCCGTGCGCTGTACGACAACGCCAGCCTGCACATCAAACCCAAGGATAAAATCGGCCTTATCGGCCTCAACGGTACCGGTAAGTCTACCCTGCTGCGCCTGCTGGTGGGCGAGTATAAGGCCGACGGCGGCACGATTTCGATGAGTAAGGAGGTGAGCCTGGGCTTCCTGAACCAGGATTTGCTGAGCTACGACACGCACGAAAGCATTCTGCACGTCGCCATGCAGGCTTTTGAAGAAGCGCTGGAATTGCAGAAGAAAATCGACGACATTCTGGTGCTCTTCGAAACCGATTATTCGGATGACTTGATTGACAAGCTGGCCACCATGCAGGAGCGGTTTGAAGCGCTGGGCGGCTACACCATGCAGGCCCGCGCCGAGGAAATACTGGAAGGTCTGGGCTTCTCGACCGAAGAGCTATCCAAGCCGCTGAAAAGCTTCTCGGGCGGCTGGCGGATGCGCGTGATGCTTGCCAAAATCCTGCTTCAGCAGCCTTCCCTGCTGCTGCTGGACGAACCAACCAACCACCTGGACTTGCCAAGTATCAAGTGGATTGAGAATTACCTGGCCGACTACGAAGGTGCCGTCATCATCGTGAGCCACGACCGGGCTTTCCTCGACCGTACCACCAATACTACGGTGGAAGTAATCGGCGGCAAGCTGGTGCCCTACGCCGGCAACTACAGCTATTACCTGGAGGAAAAGGTGGAGCGCAACCTCATCCAGAAAGGCGCTTTTGAGAACCAGCAGGCCCAGATTCGGCAGGCCGAGAAATTCATCGAGCGCTTCAAGGCCAAGGCCAGCAAGGCCAAGCAGGCCCAGAGTCGTGTGAAGGCCTTGGACAAGATGGAACGCATTGACGATGTGGCCCAGGACGCGGCCAAAATCAACATGAAGTTCACCTTCAAAGTCGAGCCCGGCCGCCACATCCTGCGCATGGAGCACGTCACGAAGAAGTATGACCAGAAGCTGATTTTCCGCGACACGAACGTACACATCGAGCGGGGCGACAAAATCGCGCTAATCGGGGCCAACGGCAAGGGCAAATCGACGCTGATGCGCCTCGTGGCGGGCACCGAAGCGCCCACCAACGGCAAGCACCAGCTGGGCCACAACGTGATTATGTCGTTCTACGCCCAGCACCAACTGGAGTCGCTGACGCTGGATAACGAGATATTGCAGGAGATGAGCGAGGCCGGCTCGAAGCGCAACGACATGGAATTGCGCTCAGTACTGGGCTCGTTCCTGTTCACGGGTGAGGAGGTTTTCAAGAAAATCAAAGTCCTCAGCGGCGGCGAAAAAAGTCGCGTGGCCCTGGCCAAAACCTTGATTTCGGAAGCCAACTTCCTGCTGCTTGACGAACCGACCAACCACTTGGATATGGTGTCGGTAAACATCCTGATTCAGGCGCTGGAGCAGTACCAAGGCACGTTCATCGTCATCAGTCACGACCGGTTCTTCGTGGAGAACGTGGCCACTAAAATCTGGTACATCGAGGATTTCCAGCTGAAAGAGTACCCCGGCACCTACGCCGAGTACGAAACCTGGATGGAGGACCGCGAGAAAGCCGCCAAAAAAGCCGGCCTGCCCAGCCCCTCGGCCCCCAAGCCCCAGCCTAAAGAGGAGAAAAAAGCCGATGCCGCCCCGGCCAAAACCTCCTCACCCGACCAGAAAAAGGCCCTTAAAGAGCTGGCCGAAGTAGAAGCTAAAATCGATACGCTGGAAAAGGAATTAGCTGGCTACGAAAAGGAATTGGCCGACCCTAAAATTTATCAGAACACTGCCCTACTAAAAGACACTACGGTGAAATTCGAGCAGGTGAAAAAGGAATTAGCCCAGCTGAATGACCGGTGGGAAATGCTGGCCGAAGTGTAATTCACCCCGCGCTTAAAACCGAAAGCCTCTCCGGAAGCAATTGCTTCGGGAGAGGCTTTTTTTATGGGCAATGGTTTTACTATTCGCTGTGTCCTGCGGGAATTGTTACATAGGTATTACTATGGCTATTTTTATCTCATCCACCCTTCTATGATGTAGTTCCTTTCTGTGATTTTATACGCTCGCTTTCCACCCGAAGGCTGGAACCACAATTCAATTCTACTACCGTATTTATCTCCCCATGAACCTTCATAAATCGTAAACTCCCCTTCGAATATTCGGGGCTCAATTTTATCAATGACAACTTTTGATTTTTCTTTCATTCGTTCTCCTGAAAGTTGGTCGTTTGAATTTATTTCAAATGCCTTAATATACAAATACCCTGTTTCAGTTGGACGGTAATCAGCATAGTATTTATAAATCCCCCGCTGAGAATAGTTTGTCAAAATAAAATTGTTTTTTCATAATCTTTTCGCGTAGGCATTGAATCAAGTGGACTTGAAAATCTCACATCCTTTGGAATTTCTTTACGTGCTCCGTAATAGTCTGGCGGAGAGTAAGTGAAAATGATAGGGGCAGAATAAAAAACCAATGCAGCAAAGCCTAGTTGGGGAAACACAAAATACCATCTCCGCTGAACAACTTGAACAATACTTGAGATAATTGTTCCAAAAACATTTACCAAAAGAATCAGTAGTGAAAAATCAATAATCCAATCCCGCTCAAAAAGAGTCCCAAGCAGAAACACTCCAATTACAAGCAAATTAACTGTAACCGGAATCCACCAAATTGTAAAATAATTTTTTACATATCCGAATACTTTTTTCATTTCGATTATAGGCTATTTAGATACGCTCTCCAGCTCCGCTAATAACAGCTACCTATTCCGGTACGCAAGGTAATAGCGGGTAGCGCATCAAAACGAACGGCTGCCCGCCAGCAAGGTAAGGTAAGGCAAACAAGCGTACTCCGGCCGTAACTTTCGCCCCATGCGCCTCCTTCCCCTAGCCTCCCTCCTCCTACTCGCTACCGCCTGCGTGCCGCTCGGTACGCCCATCACCAGTACCACGCCCGGCACCCAGAAGCCGCCCGAATACTACGCCGACCGCACCCTGCGCTACCAGGACTACACCTACGCGCCCGACGTGCGCAGCGTACAGTGCTACGTGAACACCGGCCAGCCCAACGAGGTATTGCAGCCGCCAGTGGTGCCGCTGGGCCAGAGCCCGAGCATCCTGCTGGAGTTTGATGTGCTGGGCCAGCAGAGCCAGCGCTACACCGCCAAGCTCATTCATTGCGACGTGGACTGGCAGCCCTCGGTACTGACGGATATGCAGTTTCTGAGCGAAATCAACGAGTTTCTCATCACCGATTACCGGGTGGGCACGGGCACCAAGGTGCCATATTATCACTACCGGCTGCGCGCCCCGCAGGTGAAACTGAGCGGCAACTACCTGCTGGTGGTGCAAAGCACGGGCGGCGTCCCCGTGGTATCGCGCCGGCTGCTGGTGTACGAGAATCAGGTGAATGTGGGCCTGGCCCCGGGTATCGTCATTGGCGGGCAGGAGCGGTTCACCATGCAGCAGCTCGATTTCAGCGTGGGCTACGGCACCGTGGATTTGGTGAACCCCGCCGTGGAGGTGAAGGTGGTGCTACGCCAGAATTTCCGCTGGGACAACGCCAAGTACAACCTGCACCCCACCTTCGTGCGCGACGCCGAGCGCCGCCTCGATTACCAGTATTTCAACTTCGAGAATGCCTTTCCCGGCCTGAGCGAGTACCGGTACTTCGATACTCGCTCCATCCAGACGGTGGGCATTGGCGTGCTGCACGTGGACCCGCGCGCCACGCCCGCCACCACGGTGCAGCTGCAGCCCGAGGTGTCGCGCAGCCAAACGGCCTACAACCAATACGTGGATTCCAACGGCCAGCGCGTGTTCGAGAGCCGCGAATACGGCCGCGGAGACACCAATGCTGACTACGCCGACGTGCAGTTCCAGCTAAAGACCCCGCAGCCCGCGCCCGGCCCGGTCTACGTGTTCGGAGCCCTCACGGACTGGCAGCTGAAGGACGAGTTCAAGCTGGCTTACGATGAAGCGCAGCAGCTTTACACCGGCCACGCCCTGCTCAAGCAAGGCTACTACAACTACGATTTTGCCGTGGCCGGGGCCACCGGCAAGGCTCCCAACGAAGTTTACTTCGAGGGCACGCACTACGAAACCGAAAACCAGTACGACCTGCTGGTGTACTACCGCCCGCCCGGAACCCGCGCCGACCTGCTCATCGGCTACAAAGCCGTGGACATGAACAGCCGGCAGTAGCCACCCGGCGCAGGGCGCTACTTGCCGCTGAGCTGCACACTGGTTTTCAGGGAAATGCTCTCGCCGGCGTAGGCACCGCCACCCTGGCCGCCGCGCATTCCGCCGCCACCGCCCCGCATGCCCCCGCCGCGCATTCCGCCCCCGCCGCCGGGCATCCCGCCGCGCATTCCTATGCCGTCCTGGCCGCTATTCATTACGCTGCCACCGGGACTGGCCACGGACGGGTTCCACTTGTTGCCGGCAATGGTGATGCCCACAACGGCCGGCCGGCCGCCGGCCAGCGCGGGCAGCTTGCGGTAGAGCAGGCGCAAAGGCACCGCTAGCTCATAAATCAGGTCTTCCTGCGCATCCACGGCCAAGGCGGCTTTCACACCGAGCTGCGACTGGGCATCGGTGAGGGTGGGTTCCTTGTTGCCTTTGTAGTTGAGGAGCTCCATCTCACGCATATTGGCAAGCACCCGGGCCATGCGCTCGTGCCGGGAGGCCTGGCGGTCGGCGGGCGAGTCGGCCGCATTATCGGGCTGCTGGTCGCCGCCTGCGGCCCCACCGCGCCCGGCCAGGGGGCCGCCCAATGGGAAACGCACCCCAAACTGGTGCTGGTTGCGGCCCGTGGTATCGAGCCAGACGGTGAGGCCCAGCCGCACGATTTTGGCCTGAGTAGTGGGGTCGGCGGCTTTGATGCGCAGGTACACCGCGCGGCCGTCGTTCAATACCTGATATTGCAGCTTGCTGGAAGGGTCGTAGTGCAGCGAGTCGGTCCACTCCGTCGCCCGGCCGTCGACGACCGGCGGCGCGGGGGCAAACCGGCTGGCACTGCTGGCCGTGGGCTGGCGGCTGCACGCCAGAAACAAAAAAGCTGCGGGCAGCCACACAGGCCACGAACGGGGAAGCGTCATCACGAAATTTGAAATACAACCAGGCAAAATCAGCCGCAATGTTGCTGGGTATTGCGTGTGTTTTGGGTGAATGTGACTGGGTTGGCGGCAAACTGGCAGGGAAATGGCATAACCCCGGCGGAGCTTGGCGCGGCCGGCTCTGCTGCAAAGCTAGCCGCCGCTCCCCTCAGGCCCAACCGTAGCGCGGCGTAACCGCATTTGCCTTGCCGCCGTTGCAAGCCCATCCGTTGCCCTTCACCGGTAAATTCCGCTTTATTTATTCCCATGAATCTTTCGCTTCTTCCTTCTTTGCGCACCGGCACGCTGCTGTCGCTGCTGCTGCCGTTGGCCAGCTCGTCCAGCATCACCGATTGGGCGGCCCGCCGGCCGGCCACTGCTTCCGCCGTGGCCGCTCCTGCCGCCCGCCCGCTGCAAGGGGCCAAGCCCGACCCGGCCGTTATCGCCCAGTTTGGCCTGTATAACAACGCCAAGCTGCAACAGCTCATCACGGCCCGGGGCAAGGCCATGGCGGCCGTCTCCGACCGCCCCGGCGACTACGGCTTCACGGTCGTGGACTCGCCCATCATCAACGCCTTCGCCACGCCCGACGGCCACGTCTATTTCACGCGCGGCATCATGGCGTACTTCAATGACGAAGCCCAGTTCTCCGGTGTGCTCGGCCACGAGCTGGGCCACATCACCGCCCAGCACGGCAAAAAGCAGCAAACACGCAGCACCATTGCCGGCATTGGCATGCTGCTGGGCTCGGTGCTGGCCCCGCGCGTAATGGAGTCCGTCGGCGGCGTGGCGCAGCAGGTGGTGGGTCTGGGCATGCTGAAGTACAGCCGCAATGATGAGAACGAGGCCGACGGCCTTGGCGTGAAATACTCCACCAAAATCGGCTACGACGCCAGCCACATGGCCGATTTTTTCCAGACGCTGGAGCGCACCGAAGCCCAAAGCGGCAGCAGCGTGCCTACTTTCCTGAGCACCCACCCCAATTCGGCCGACCGCTACACCCGCGTGAAGCAGCTGGCGGCTCAGGCCAAGCAGAGCGCCGGCCGCACCACCTTCGCCGTGAACCGCGACGCGTACCTGCGTTCCATCGAGGGCCTGACTTTTGGCGAAGACCCGCGCCAGGGCTTCGTGGAAAGCGGCGTGTTCTACCACCCCGATTTGAAGTTCCGCTTCCCCATTCCCTCGGGCTGGAAATCGCAGAACTCCCCCGACAAATTCGAGATGGCCGAGCCCAACGGCAAAGCCCTGTTAGTATTCCTGGGAGTCGGCGGCTCTTCGCTGGATGAGGCCGGCCAGAGCCTTGCCAAGTCCATCGGCCTGGCCTCGGCCAACGCCAGCAAGACCACCATCAACGGCTTCCCCGCCCTCGTATTTGAAGGCGACCAGCAGGCCACCGACCAAAGCAGCACGCCCGCCCACGTCCTGGCCCAGCTCATTCAGGACGGCAAGAGCATCTACGCCTTCGTGGGCTTGGCCGCGCCGGCTTCGTTCAGCGCCTACGCGCCGCAGTTTCAGCAGGCCGCCCAGGGCTACGCCCGCCTCACCGAGGCCAGCAAGCTCAACCGCCAGCCCGAGCACATCCACATCCGCACCGCCACCGGCACCCAGACGCTGGCCTCGGCCCTGGCATCGGCCGGTGTTCCCTCGAAGCGCTACGAAGAGTTAGCCATCGTCAATGGCATGAAAACCACTGACAAGCTACCGAAGGGCATGCTGTATAAAGTGGTGGGCAAATAGACCACGGATTCGCTCGGATTTTTCGGATTTAGCTTCGCTGTCCTTCGGTTCACGGATTTTGTGGACGATTATTATCCTTCATACGAAGTCCGACACGGTCCATCAGAAAAACAAAAAGGCTTGCCAGTTGGCAAGCCTTTTTTGGTAACATTCAGCGCCCACAAAATCCGTGAACCGAAGGACAGCGAAGCTAAATCCGGAAAAATCCGAGCGAATCCGTGGTCAGACGTTGAAGCGGAAGTGCATGATGTCGCCATCCTGCACCACGTATTCTTTGCCTTCCACAGCCATTTTGCCGGCTTCTTTGATTTTTACTTCCGTCTTGTACTCCTGATAATCCGGCAACTTGATAACCTCGGCGCGGATGAAGCCTTTCTCAAAATCGGAGTGGATAACCCCGGCTGCGGCGGGTGCTTTGTCGCCGCGGTGAATGGTCCAGGCGCGCACTTCCTGCACGCCGGCGGTGAAGTAGGTAATCAGGTTCAGCAGCTCGTATGAGGCGCGAATGAGCTTATTCAGGCCCGACTCCGTGAGGCCGTACTCGCCCAAGAACATTTCTTTTTCCTCGGGGTCTTCCATGTCGGCAATCTGCTCCTCGATGGCGGCCGACACCAGTACGACCTGGGCACCTTCGGCCTTTACGTGCTCGCGCAGGGCGGTAACGTGGTGGTTGCCGTTGCTGGCAATGCTGGCCTCGTCCACGTTGGCCACGTAAATCACGGGCTTTACGGTGAGCAGTTGCAGGTCGGCAATGGCTTCGAGGTCGTCGGCGGTGGCGGCTACGGCGCGGGCATTCTCGCCGGCTTCGAGGGCGGCTTTGAATTTCTGCAGGGCTACCACTTCCTTCTTGGCTACGGCGTCGCCGGCTTTGGCGCTGCGCTCCGATTTCACCAATTTCTTATCGACGCTTTCCAGGTCTTTAAGCTGCAGTTCGGTGTCGATAACGTCTTTGTCGAACACGGGGTCGACGCCGCCGGCAACGTGTACGATGTTGGGGTCGTCGAAGCAGCGCACGACGTGAATGATGGCGTCCACTTCGCGGATGTTGGCCAGGAATTTATTGCCCAGCCCTTCGCCCTTGCTGGCCCCCTTCACGAGGCCGGCAATGTCGACAAACTCGATGATGGTGGGCAGCACGCGCTTCGGGTTCACGAGGGCTTCCAGAATCTGGAGGCGCTCATCGGGCACGGTGATAACGCCCACGTTGGGCTCGATGGTGCAGAACGGGTAGTTGGCCGATTCGGCCTTGGCGTTCGAAAGCGCGTTGAAAAGGGTGGATTTACCGACGTTCGGCAAGCCGACGATACCGCAGCGGAGGCCCATTTTTTGGAATTATGAGTTATGAATTGAGAATTATGCGTTGGCACAATTCGGCCGCAAAGGTACGGCCTGATGCCACGCAAAACGGCGCAACCAAACGAAAGTCTGATTGCGCCGTTTTGGGGTTCTTGTCATGCAGAGCGTAGCGAAGCATCTTTACCGCACAACGCAATCAGTTACTATTGCGGTAAAGATGCTTCGCTACGCTCTGCATGACGGGCAAAGCCCTAGAAGCTGTCGTCGCTGCGGTTGGGGTCGAAGGCGGGGCGCTCCACCTCGCGGCGGGGCTGGTCGCGGTCGTCATATTCGCGGGGACGGTCGAGCTCGGCCACTTCCTCGGGGCTCAGCAGCTCCTCGCGCACGTAGTCCACGGCATCCTGCAAGGCATCCACGAACTTGAGGAAATCTTCCTTATAGAGGAAAATCTTGTGCTTTTCGTACGAGACGGAATCGTCGCCGTTCTGGCGGCGCTTGCTCTCGGTGATGGTCAGGTAGTAATCCTGGCCGCGGGTGGCTTTCACGTCGAAGAAGTACGTGCGCTTGCCGGCTTTAATGCGTTGGGAATAAATTTCTTCCTGGTCGTGACGGTCGTCCACGGCGTTGGGTTGGGGGTATGGGTGGGAAATAGAAACGGTCGGTTGGTTGAAAGGACTAACTTACGAAAGTTGTGGTAAAGATAAACGGTGGGCGGGGTGGCGGTGTTAAAGGCAGGAACGATAAAGAAGAACGTCATGCAGAGCACAGCGAAGCATCTCGCGTGCTTCAACTAATTACTACGATTGGATTACTACCCCACGCAAGATGCTTCGCTGCGCTCTGCATGACGTTTCTTTATAGCCCCGAAAGCCCCCTTCCGTCCCACCACCGCCCCATGCCCCTCGACCTCGCCGCCATTCGCTCCTTCGAGAACCTTGAGTTTCTGGCCCGCCAGCTGGTGGATGGGTTTATTACCGGGCTGCATCAATCGCCCTACCATGGGTTCTCAGTGGAGTTTTCGGAGCACCGGCTGTATAATCCCGGCGAGAGCACGCGGCACATCGACTGGAAGGTTTTTGCCCGCACCGACAAGCTGTTTGTGAAGCGCTACGAGGAGGAAACCAACCTGCGGGCGCACATTCTGCTCGACGTGAGCCCCAGCATGTACTACCCCGCGCCGGGGTTCGACAAGCTGAAGTTCAGTATTCTGGCCGCCGCCGCGCTCACCACGCTGCTCACCCGGCAGCGCGATGCCGTGGGCCTCGTCACCTTCGCCGATACCATTGAGCTGCAAACGCCGGTGCGCTCCACCAGCACCCACCGCCACACGCTGCTGCTGGCCCTGCAACAGTTACTGGAGCGCCCGCCCGCGCCCAAAACGGCCCGGGGCACCGACGTGGCCGGCACAATCCACGCCATCGCGCAGCAGATTCCGAAACGCTCGCTCGTCATCCTGTTCAGCGACATGTTGGGACGCGGTGCCGATGAGCAGGAAGCCGCCCTGGCCGCCCTCCAGCACCTCAAACACCAGCACCACGAAGTGCTGCTGTTCCACGTTCTCGACCGCGCCACGGAGGCCAGTTTCGACTTTGCCGAACGGCCCTATATTTTCGAAGACATGGAAACCGGCCTCGAAATCAAGCTCCAGCCCTCCCAAGTAAAGGAGCAATACCAGGCCGCCATGACGGCCTACGAGCAGGAGCTGGCCCAGCGCTGCGGCCAGCTGCGCATCGATTTCGTGCCCGTGGACGTGCGCGAGCCGTTCGAGAAAGTGCTGTACGCCTACCTGGTAAAGCGCGGCAAGGTGCGGTAGAGCTACTCAACTAGAACGAAAAAGCACGGTCATGCTTCGCGGCGCTCAGCATGACGTTCTGAATAAACAAATACCCCATTCCATCCCCAAACATTCCCGTGTTTTTTCTTCGCCTGCTACTCATTTTAGGGGTTTCGCTGCTCGTCTTCGCGCCCATCACCGGCTACATTGCTTACAACTATGGCCGCTCGTTCTGGCGGTGGTTTGGCATTGGGCTGCTGCTGCCGTTCGTTTCGGTATTTATCGCGCTGTTTATGGCCATGCGCGACAAGTACCGGGAAGAAAAAACCGCCAAGCAACAGCAGCCGCCGCACCGCTGGCCAACGCAACGCTAACCGCACTGGCCAGCTTCACGGCCCGCGCACGGATTGACCGGCCGGCCAGCGGCCGTACCTTTGTGGCGATAGTTATCCCGTGTTAATTCGATGATTGAGGCCCTTATTGTTATTCTGACGCCGCTGTTTTTCATGCCCATCATGACGGCGTTTATGGCGTATAGCCACGGCCGCTCGTTCTGGCGGTGGTTTGGCATTGGGTGTGCCCTGCCGTATGTGTCGCTGTTCGTGGTGATGTTCGTGGTACACCGCGACAAGAAAAAAGTGGCCCTGGCTACTGCCTAAGCCGCTTTTGCAACTGATTTCCCTTACTTACTTCTTCCCCTTTTTATGTACCAAACGCTTCTCGTTCTGCACTCCTGGTCCCGCTGGTTCGTGCTCGTTTTCGGCCTCATTGCCGTGTACCGCGCCTACGTGGGCTACTCCGGCCGCCGCCCCTTCGTGAGTGCCGACAACGGCATGAGCGCCGCTTTCTCGGGCTTTATGTGGTTGCAGGTCATCATCGGCCTGGGCCTGTATTTCGGCCTCAGCCCCTACGGCCTGAAGGCCATGAAGCAGGCCGGGGCCATGCACGACCCCACCACCCGCTTCTTCGGCATGGAGCACGTCGTGGTGATGATTCTGGCCGCCATTGTGGCGCAGGTGGGCCGCATCGCCGTCAAGAAAACAGCCGACAGCACCCAGAAGCACCGCAAGGCCCTGCTCTACTTCGGCGTGGCGCTGCTGCTGGTGCTGCTCATGATTCCGTGGGGCATCTGGAACCCGGCCCGGCCATTGTTTCGGTTTTAAGTCTTATGTTTGAGGCGCTACGTATATGCCGTAGCGCCTCCGCTATATTGCCCGCACCCTTTTGTTGTTCTGCCCGTGTCATCCGCGCCGAAACGTTCGTATTCCGTTGAAGACTTCTCGGAGCTAATCAGCTCCCGCATTCAACAACTGGAAAGCACCCAGGAGGCCCGCCAGCGCTACGGCTCCCTGCTGGCCGTGCTGCGCCAGCAGGTCGATTCCTACCGGATGCGGCGGGCGGGCGGCAAATAGCCCGGTTTTAAAACCTTCTCAGAAACCAAAAAGCCTTCCCGCTACGCAGCGGGAAGGCTTTTTTTGTGACATTGCCCCGGTCCGACCGCCCTAGGCGGTCCGACCGGTTGTTGTAAGCACGTTCGGGTAAACAACGGCAACCGGTCGGACCGCCTAGGGCGGTCGGACCGGCCCGGTTACGCTCCCTACACGAACATGCCGCCCGAGGCTTCCAGGCGCTGGGCATTCACCCAGCGGGCTTCCTCGGTGCAGAGGAAGGCCACCACACCGCCGATGTCGTCGGGCTGGCCGGTGCGGCCGAGGGCAGTTTGGGAGGCCACGAAGGCGTTGAGCTGAGCGTTGTCGCGCACGGCCCCGCCGCCGAAATCGGTTTCGATGGCGCCGGGGGCCACCACGTTGGCGGCGATGCCGCGCGCGCCCAGCTCCTTGGCCTGGTAGCGGGTCAGGACTTCGATGGCCCCCTTCATGGCGGCGTAGGCCGACGAGCCGGGCAGCGCAAACCGGGCCAGCCCCGACGAGATGTTGATGATGCGCCCGCCATCGGCCAGCAGCGGCAGGGCCTTTTGGGTGAGGAAGAAGGGGCCTTTGAGGTGAATGTTCAGCACGGCATCGAACTGGGCCTCGGTGGTGTCGGCGAAGGCGGCGTGCAGGCCGGTGCCGGCGTTGTTTATCAGGAAATGGAACTGCTCGGCCTGAAAGGTGTCGTGCAGCGTGGTTTTGACCTGGGCGAAGAAGGCATCGAAGCCGGCCACGTTAGATGCATCGAGCTGCAAAGCGGCGGCTTGCTGGCCCAGGGCCTGGATTTCGGCCACCACGCCGGCGGCTTCGGCCTGCTGGCTGTGGTAGGTGAGGATGACGCTGATGCCTTTTTGGGCGAGGGCGAGGGCCATGTTTTTGCCCAGGCCACGGCTGCCGCCGGTGACGAGGGCGATTTTGGAAGTGCTCATCGGATTCAATTGGTTGGGGTGAATGATGAGGCAAAGGTCCGGCCCCGGCCGCCGGGTTTATGGTGAGTAGTTCCGTTTAAATGGTGACAGCTTCCGGAATTTCGGCCCGTTGGGCGGCCCAGGCCTGCTCGCGGTACTGCTTGGGCGTGCAGCCCTGAAAGCGCTTGAAGAACTTGGTGAAGTTGGAGGGGTCGAAGGTGAGGGTGGCGGCCACGGCGGCCACGGTGTGGCGCGGCTCCAGCAACAGCGCACGGGCCGCATCCATGATGCGGGCCTCGAAATAGAAGCACGGCGAATGGCCGGTGGTGAGCTTGAGGGTATTGCTCAGGTGCGTGGGGTGGATGCAGAGCCGGGCGGCCAGGTCGCGCACTTCCCACATCTCGGTGGCCCGGCCGGCCACGATGTCGGCGACGTGCTGGTCGACTTCGCGCCGGAAATCGGCGGTGATTTCGTGCTGGCGGGCCAGGAGTTTTTTGGGGAGGGGGGTGGGCATGGGGAGACGTTACGAATTATAAGTCGTACAAAATCAGAACGTACTTATCCGAATTAAACAACTTTATATTTTTATTGAACCGGCAAAAATTATTTATAGTTTTTCTATCTTAATCCAAACCCATAACATGAAAAAGCACGTCCAAGATTTTGAAGGTTTTTTTGCAACTGCAAAGCACGATGCTCCTGTAATCGGCTCTCTTGCTAAGGAACTACTAGCAAAGGGAGCGACTATCAACCCAACGAATACGCAGCTTTATTATGCAATTAATGAGCTGATAAGCCAGAATGAGGAATTGACTGTGAAAGTGACCCAGATTCAAACTGTTTTTGAGGACTTCCTTAAAAACTCTGGAGCCAATCCTGCACAGGTTCAAGCTTGGCTTGCAAAGCTTCCCAAGTAGTTGCTTGCTATTACCTTCCAAACCCGGCCATTCCACTTGCGGGAAGGCCGGGTTTGGCGTTTAGGAGAGCCATCCAAACGTTTGGTAAGGCACAATTGGCCCCAAAACCTCCCTTCCAAACGTCTGGAAGGAACAATTAGCCCCAAAACCCGGCTTCCAAACGTTTGAAAGGCACATTTGGCCTCAAAACTCCCCTTCCAAACGTTTGGAAGGCACAATTAGCACTCAATCCTCCCTTCCAAACGTTTGGAAGGAACAATTGGCCCCAAAACCCGACTTCAAACGTTTGGAAGCCGAGTTTTGGGGCCAATTGCTTAGCCGGCCGGCTAATTTTCCTACCTTGCCGGCCAACCACTTACCCAATTCCTACCTCATGTTCTTACCCTTTCTCAAAAACCCGTTCGCTACCAAAAACCTGGCCCGCGAAAACTTCCGCGACCTCATGGCCGGCACCCTCACCCGGATGGCCGGCCAGAACAAAACCGGCCTCTACACGGCCCAGATAGCCGCCCTGCAACCCCACCACGATGCCTACGCCGCCCTCCTCGGCGACCAGGACGTGACCGTGGGCGCGCGCGGCGGCAACACCGACGCCGTGGAAAAGCTGCGGACCGAATTCAAGGAGTTTGCCAAAAAAGAGCTGCTCGTGGACGTGGCCTACGTCTTCGGCCGCCAGAAGCCCAACCCCCAGGCCCTGGCCGAGTTCCTGCCCAAGGGCCGCTCCGAGTACAGTAGCGCCACGCTCCTGACCCTGCCCACGCTGCTCGACCGCGTGGCCACCCTCACCACCACGTATAAGGCCGACCTCGGGACCGCCCTGGCCACCCGCGCCGCCCAATTCAAGGCCGACTACCAGGCCGCCCGCGATACCCAGGGTGAGCGCAAAGGCGAAGTGCAGGGCGACAGCAAGGAGGAAAAGAAGCTGCGCAAAGCCGCCGCCCGCCAGCTCAAGCTGAATTTATTGGAGCAATTGAAGCTGCACATCGACACCCCCGACGATGTAATGGCACTGTACGACCCGAAGATTTTCACGCAGCCCGCGAAGGCACCCGCTACTGGCTCCGGCCCGGCCGCCTAGCCTGTTCCGGCCGCAGCCCACACAGCCCACCTGGCATTTGCCGGGTGGGATTTTTCGCTTTAATTTGCCTACGCACACCTTTTTCTATACTGCAAAATGGACCTGACGACTACGCCCGACCTCACTGCCTGGGTCGCTGTGAATGCCGCCGAAGCGGCCCCGCCCATCCTGCCGCCCGGCCACGCCCACCCCACGGCCTGCCTCAACTGCGGCCACGCCGTGCCGGACCGGTACTGCGGGCGCTGCGGACAGGATGCCCACCACACGCACCGCCTCACGCTGAAGGACATGCCCCACGACGTGCTGCACAGCATCTGGCACGTCGATAAAGGCATTATTTACACCCTGAAGACGATGGTGCTACGGCCCGGCCCCACCATTCGGGCCTACCTGGCCGGCCAGCGCGTCGACCATTTCCGGCCGCTGTCGCTGCTGTTTCTCATCACCGGCCTCTACGCCCTGCTTTTCTCGGTGCTGCACATCGACATGATGCCGCCCAGAGACCATACCATGCCCGAGGCGGTATACCAGATGCAGCGCTCCTTCAGTACGTTTTTCATGAAGTACCTGACTTGGTGCTACCTGGCCACGGTGCCGGCCTGGGCGCTGGCGGCCCGCTTGTTTTTGCGGCGCGGCGGCTACAACTACGCCGAATGCCTCATTATCGCCGCCTTTATCACGGCCATCAACAACTTCATCACCCTGCTGCTGCTGCCCATTACTTACGCCTACAGCGGTACGCCTCGGATTCAGACGTTCAGCTTCTACGCGCTGCTACTGGTGATAGCCTATGCCTCATGGGCCTACGGCAGTTTGCTTAATCACACCATCATCAGCCGGCTGGGCCGCCTCTGGCGCGGCTTCCTGACGTTTATGCTGGGCTACTTCATCCTCACTATAGTAGCTGTAATTTTGATATTCACCCTGAGCTGGTCCAGCTTCAAGCAGTCGATAATGCAGCAGGCCAAAGCCAAACAGGAGCAGCAGAAGCAAAAGACCAAGCAGGCCCGTAGCGTCGCGCCCACCCCCGTCCCGCCGCTCCGGTAGCCCCAGGACGTCGTGCAAAAAGCCCGTCGCGGCACCAGCAACGGGCCAGCGTAAACCCAAAAGAGCCGGCCGCTGATGAAGCGGCCGGCTCTTTTGGGTTTACGCTGGCGCGGGGCTTTGCCCCGTGTCTACTATTGACAGGCCGCTGGCCTGCTCGCCCGCGCAATTATCACAGACATCGTCCCACGACTACAGGCCGGAGGCCTACTAATAATCGTCACGGGGCAGAGCCCCGCGCCATCCGCTCGATTACTGCCCCAGTACGATGGCAAACACCAGCGGCGCGACAATGGTAGCGTCGCTTTCGATGATGAATTTGGGCGTGTCCTGGCCCAGCTTGCCCCAGGTGATTTTCTCGTTCGGCACGGCCCCGGAGTAGCTACCGTAGCTGGTGGTGGAGTCCGAAATCTGGCAGAAGTAGCCCCACAGCGGCACGCTGGTGCGGCCCAGGTCCTGGTGCAGCATGGGCACCACGCAGATGGGGAAGTCGCCGGCAATGCCGCCGCCAATCTGGAAGAAGCCTACTTTGCTCTCGTCGGTGGCCTGCTGGGTGTACCAGTCGGCCAGGTAAATCATGTACTGAATGCCCGTGCGCATGGTATGCACGTTCTTGATATCGCCCGAAATAACGTGGCCCGCGAAGATGTTGCCGAGCGTGGAATCTTCCCAGCCGGGGCAGATAATGGGCAGATTTTTCTCGGCGGCGGCCAGCATCCAGGAGTCTTTGGGGTCAATCTGGTAGTACTGCTCCAGCTCGCCGCTCAGCAGAATCTGGTAGAAAAACTCGTGGGGGAAATACGACTTGCCCTCGGCATCGGCCTTCTCCCAGAACTTGAGCACAACGTGCTCCAGGCGGCGCATGGCCTCTTCCTCGGGGATGCAGGTATCGGTCACGCGGTTCATGTGGCGCTCCAGCAGGGCCTGCTCGTCGGCGGGCGTGAGGTCGCGGTAGTTGGGCACGCGCTCATAAAAGTCGTGGGCCACGAGATTGAAGATGTCCTCCTCCAGGTTGGCCCCGGTGCAGCTGATGATTTGCACCTTATCCTGCCGAATCAGCTCGGCCAGCTGAATGCCCAGCTCGGCGGTGCTCATGGCCCCGGCCAGGGTAATCATCATTTTGCCGCCTTCGGCGAGGTGCTTGTTGTAGCCATCGGCCGCGTCGATGAGGGCAGCGGCGTTGAAATGGCGGTAATGGTGGCGGAGGAAATTGGAAACTTGCATTGAGGGAAATGGGGGAATTGGGGTTGTTTTCCGGGTTATATTAAACGGTCATGCTTATCTGGCGTACGCGCAGCCGAAGCATGACCGTTCTATTTCAAACGATGATAAGCGCTAAGAAGGCGACTCAATCATCAAATTATGATTGGTGTAGATGCAGATATCGGCCGCGATGTGCAGGCCTTCTTCCACCATCTGGCGGGCCGTTAAATGCGGCGCGTGCTTCTTGAGCGCCAGCGCGGCGGCCTGGGCATACATGGCGCCGGAACCGATGGCGGCCACGTCGGAATCGGGTTCCAGTACGTCGCCGGTGCCGCTGAGGATGAGCAGCTCGTCCTTATCGGCCACCACCATCATGGCTTCCAGCTTGCGCAGGTACTGGTCTTTGCGCCAGTCTTTGGCCAGCTCGATGGCGGCCCGCTTGAGGTTGCCGCCGTAGCTGACCAGCTTCTCCTCGAAGCGGTCGAGTAGCATGAAGGCATCGGCCGTGGAGCCGGCAAAACCGGTCACGACTTTGCCCTCCTGGAGCTTGCGAATTTTGCGCACGTTGTTTTTGGCGACGTGCTTGTCCATGGTGGCCTGGCCGTCGGCCCCGACGGCTATTTCGCCATTGTGCCGGATGCCGAGGACGGTAGTAGAGCGGATTTTTGCTTGCATAAGGCCGCAAAAATACAACGCCGCCGGTGGGCGGCGGCAGAACGAAAAAAGAACGTCATGCAGAGCGCAGCGAAGCATCTCTACCGCGCAAGTAATCCATTCGATAGGATTACTTGCGCGGTAGAGATGCTTCGCTGCGCTCTGCATGACGGACTAAAACCCGATTCCTTCGCCCCCGTCCCTACTGCTTGCTCACGCGAAATTGCAGCTTGGCGAACAGGAAACGGCCGTTGCTGCCCATCTGCACGGCATCCCAGGCGCCGCCGTTTTCGGTGGCCTGGGGGTTGAAGAAGGTGGGGTACACGTTGAAGAGGTTGGACGAACCCACCGACAGGCGCAGCTGGTTGGTGAGGGCGTAGGACAGGGCCACGTCGGTGGTGAGGTGGTCGCGGTAGGGGTTCGGGTCACCGTTGTAGTCATACAGCAGGACGTGGCCGAACTGCACCAGCCGCACCAGCGCCCCAAAGCGGCCCACGTTGTAGTCGAAGGTCAGGTTGATTTTATACGGCGGGGCCGAGGCTTTCACGAATGCCTGCTCGCGCTGGCCGAAAAAGGTCTCCTCCTTGCCAGCCAGCAGCGTCGTGGTTTTGGCCTCGCCCACGATGAGCAGGCGGTTGAGGTTGGCGGCCAGCGTGGTAGTGAGGCGGCCCGGCCCCACGGTGATGGTGTTGGCCAGCACGGCATCCAGCCCCCAGGTGTCGGTCGAAACGGCGTTGGCGAAGAACTGGGCCTGGCCCACGTTCAAGCTTTGCAGCAGGGGGCCGATTTTATCGTCGTCATCGGCAAAGGTGCCCGTGAGCACAATCCGGTCCTTGATGTGAATGTAGTAGCCGTCTACCGTGAAGCTGAGCACCGAGCCGGCCCGGCCCGTGAAGCCCACGCTGGCCGACTGCGACCGCTCCTGCGTGAGGGCCGGAATGCCCACCGCCCGCGACACCGGCCCGTTGTTGCGGTCCAGCAGAATATCCACTGGCTTACCGCCCACTACGTTGGTGAATACGGTATTGAAATTCACCTGCGCCAAAGAAGGCGCGCGGAAACCCGTACTGATGGTGCCGCGCAACGAGAAGGTTTCGCTCAACTTGAGGCGGGTGGCCAGCTTGCCCGTCACGCTGCTGCCAAAATCAGAGTAGTTCTCAAACCGCACCGCGCCGGCCAGCAGGAAAGCCTTGGTCACGTCCAACTCGGCATCGGCGTACACGCCGATGTTGTTGCGGCTGGCCTTCAGCTCGTTTTTGGGCTGAAAACCGGGGAAGCCCTGCGAACCCGCCGGCCGGTTTGAGGCCGGCGCGTAGTTGGCGTAAGACCCTTGCTCGCCGGCGAATATCTGGTACCACTCGCGGCGGTATTCGGCCCCCACCGCCACGTTCAGGCCCTCAAGCACGGTTTTGTAGTTGCGGCTCAGGTTCAGGTTCACCACGTTTTGCTGGAGCTGGAAGCCGCCGGCATCAAACGTGGTGGGCGACTTGCTGCCCAACGAGGCGTTCAGCGTATTGGTCACGCCGTAGTGGAAGCGGTTCGAGCCGAAGCCCTCGCTCAAATCCACATCGAAGCCCCCAAACGTGCCGCGCAGGCCCACCGCCCCGTGGGCATCGGTAAGGTTGCTGGTGATGATGGGGTCGAAGCCGTTGGGATAAAGCTTGGCGTTGCTGCGGGGGTTGCGCACGCTCACCGTAATCGTATCCAGGCCACTGATGTAGGTGCTGTCCGACATTGGGAAGCGTGTGTAGGCGTAGGCCTCGCCCTTGCGGAAGTTCACGCCGCCAAAGGCGTAGGCGTAGAGGTTGTCGTTGATGGGCAGCTTGCTGTTGAGGTAGGCCGAGGTATTGCTGGCCTTGGGGTCGCCGTATTCGCGGCGCTGAATGCCGTCCGGGGCCGGTACGTTGGCCCGTTGGGTGTGCTGGCGCTGGTTGTAGTCGAGGGTCGCGTTCACGAAGCCGCCCTTGCCCACGCCCACCCCGTAGTTGAGGTTGGCGTTGAAGTTGCCGCCGTCGAATTTCTTGTCATCGAAGCGGTACTTGGCGCTGTACGCCCCGTAGTTCACATTGGCGGTTAGCTCGTTCACGCTGGTTTTCAGTACGATGTTAATAACGCCCGCGATGGCATCGGAGCCGTACTGGGCCGAGGCTCCGTCGCGCAGAATCTCAATCCGCTCGATGCTGGCGGCCGGAATCGTGTTCAAATCGGTGCCGGTGTTGCCCCGGCCCCGGCTGCCAAACAGATTCACGAGGGCCGACTGGTGCCAGCGCTTGCCGTTCACGAGCACCAAGGTCTGGTCAGGGCCGAGGCCGCGCAGGCTGGCGGGGTCTACGTGGTCGGCGCCGTCGGCCCCGGTCTGGCGGTTCGAGTTGAAGGACGGGGCCACGAATTGCAGCAGCTGGTTCACGTCGAGCTGGCCGGTTTTGGCCGTCACCTCCCGCACGTCGATGATGTCGACCGGCGAGGGCGAATCCGTGACGGAGCGGTTTTGGCTGCGCGAGCCCACCACCTGCACGGCATCGAGGCTGGTGCTGCTTTCGGCCAGGGCCACGTTGAGTCCGCTGCCGCCCGCTACCTCCTGGTTGGCATAGCCCAGCGAGCTGATAACCAACTTCGGGGCTGCCGTACGGGCTCGCAGCGTAAACCGGCCGCTGGCATCGGTGGAGGTGCCGTTGTTGGTACCCTTTTCCACCACGGTAGCCCCGATTATGGGCTGGCCAGCGGCATCTTTTATCTGGCCGGTGAGGGTAGTGCTTTGGCCCCAAGCCATGCTGCTAACGAGGCAGATTGGAGCAATTAGTAGACTTTTATTCATGGTCAGGACAGTTGTTAAAGGATGAGCTAAGTGTGGCGGAGGGTTGAAAGGGTGAGTTTCAACTTTCGCAAGCTAACTATTAAGGGCATAAAAAAACCAGCCCCAATGGGCTGGTTTTTTTAAAATATTAGCTAAACCCCTTATGTTACCAACGGGGTTTGTGCGTTTTTTCCTCAAATCATAAGTCGCATGGGGTCTTCCAGCAGGCTCTTCAGCGTTTGCAGGAAGGCCGCGCCGGTAGCACCGTCCACCACGCGGTGGTCGCAGCTCAGCGTCACCTTCATGATGTTACCGATAGCCAGCGCGCCGTCCTTCACGATGGCGGTTTGCTTGATGCCGCCCACGGCCAGGATGCAGGCGTCGGGCGGGTTGATGATGGCGGTAAATTCATCAATACCGAACATGCCCAGGTTCGAAATGGTGAAGGTGCTGCCCTCCCACTCGGCGGGTTGGAGCTTTTTGCTCTTGGCTTTGCCGGCCAGCTCTTTCACTTCGGTGGCGATGGTGGCGAGGCCTTTCTGGTCCGCGTTGCGAATCACGGGCACCAGCAGGCCTTCGTCCACGGCCACGGCCACGCCGATGTTGATGACTTTGTTCTGACGGATTCGGTCGCCGAGCCACGAGGAGTTCACGGCCGGGTGCGAGCGCAGCGCAATGGCTGCCGACTTCAGCACCAGGTCGTTGAAGCTCAGTTTCACCGGCGACAGCTCGTTGAGCTTCACGCGGACTTCCATGGCCTTGTCCATGTTGATTTCCATCGTGAGATAGAAATGCGGGGCCGTAAACAGGCTTTCGGAGAGGCGCTTGGCAATCACCTTGCGCATCTGCGATACCGGGGTATCGGTGTAGGTATCGGTCGAGGCCGGGGCGCTGGCAGCGGGAGCCGCCTGCGGGGCCGGAGCAGCTGCCGGAGACGTAGCGGCCGGGGCGGGCGTAGCAGCCGGAGCAGCTTGCGGCGCGGGAGCGGCAGCAGCGCCGGGCTGGAAGTTCTCCACGTCGCGCTGAACAATGCGGCCGTTATCGCCGCTGCCTACTACCTGCGAGAGGTTGATGCCTTTCTCCTTGGCAATGCTTTTGGCCAGCGGCGAGGCCAGAATGCGGCCGTTGTTGGCGGGCGCGGCGGCAGGTGCAGCAGGAACTCCGATAGCGGCTGGAGCAGGAGCAGCGTCGGCGGCGGGAGCAGCCAGGGCAGCGACCGGAGCCGGAGCCGAACCACCGCCGAGCAGCGCCTGAATATCAGCCCCTTCCTCGCCGATGATGGCCAGAACACCGTCAACGGCAACGGCTTCGCCGGCTTTGGGGCCGGTATAGAGCAGGATGCCGTCTTCGTAGTTTTCGAGTTCCATGGTGGCTTTGTCGGTTTCGACTTCGGCCAGGATGTCCCCGGATTTAACTTTATCACCCACTTTCTTGAGCCAGGCCGCGATGGTCCCTTCGGTCATCGTGTCGCTCATTTTGGGCATGCGGACCACGGTGGCTTTCTTGCCATTGGCGGGCGCGGCCTGAGCGGCTGGCGCGGCGGCAGCGGGTGCGGAAGCCGGGGCAACAGCGGGTGCCGGAGCAGCTTCCGGGGCTTTGGGAGCTTCGGCGGCGGGGGCCGGGGCGGGCGCGGCTACAGCAGGAGCCGCACCGCCGCTCTGCCCGTTCAGCAGGCCGGAAATGTCTTCGCCCTCCTTGCCCACGATGGCCAGAATGCCATCAACCGGCACGGAATCTTTCTCTTTCGGGCCGATGTAGAGCAGGATGCCGTCTTCGTAGTTTTCGAGTTCCATGGTGGCTTTGTCGGTTTCGACTTCGGCCAGGATGTCCCCGGATTTAACTTTATCACCCACTTTCTTGAGCCAGGCCGCGATGGTCCCTTCGGTCATCGTGTCGCTCATTTTGGGCATTTTTATGATTTCGGCCATCGGATATAGAAGCGCTAGAGTTGAGAAGGCCAAAATTAGCCGGAAAAGTTGGCGGGGGCAATGTTATTATGGGTAGAATGTACGGACTTGTTCACAATAAGGAGCAAGCTGGTCCTACGTGGTCAAAACAACGGTCATGCTGAGCGCAGCCAAAACATCTTGCCCGCATCGACTTCACGATTGAATTACTATCCCAAGCGAGAGGCTTCGGCTGCGCTCAGCATGACGTTTCTATTCTAGCCCCAATTACTTCCAAAATCAGCCCGCCACCTGCAAATGCGACACGTCCAGGAAATTCTTGATGGTGAACACCGAGCCGGTATATTCCAGCTTGTACAGGCATAAGTTGCTGTGCTCGAAGCCTTCCATGCAGCTGAGCGGATAGTTAAGCAACTGGCAGAGCATGACGCGCATGGCTCGGCCGTGCATGCAGACGAGGACGGTTGCTTCGGCCTCCCGCGCCTTCAGCAGCTCGATAAACGGGCGCTGGCGGGCGGCCACTTCCTCGGGGCTTTCGCCGCCGGTGAGGCGGGCGTGGGTATCGCCGGCCACCCAGCCGGCCAGCACCTGGCGGTATTCGGCGTCCTCCTCCACGGTGATGCGGGTGCCTTCGCGCACGCCCCAGCTGATTTCGTTGAGGCCGGCGTGGGCCTCGTGGGGCAGGCCGAGGTCGAGGAACTGCTGCACCGACTCCTGGGTGCGGCGCAGGGCCGAGGTGTATACCTTATCGAACGGTACCTGGCCATAGGCCGCGAAGAACTGGGCGGCCTGGCGGCGGCCGGTGTCGTTCAGGCTGGAATCCACGCCGCTGCCCTGCACGATGCCGCGCACGTTGAAATCGGTCTGGCCGTGGCGCAGCAGGAAGATGGTCCGGGGCCTCACTTTCGGGGTAGTTTTGCGTAACAATCGGTCAACAATTCCTCAAAGTACGGAGTTTAAACCCCAACCGTTGACCTTTACGCCCCCTATCATTCACCGATGAGCGCAGCCCCTACGGCCGCTCCCCTGCCCCACTCCATGAATCTGGAAGAAGTAAAGCGCTGGACGGCCTCCCGCCCCACCCTGGCCGATGCCCTCGGCATGGAAATCACCGCCGTGACCGACGAGTACATTGAAGGCCGGATGCCCGTGGATGGCCGCACCCACCAGCCCATGGGCCTGCTGCACGGCGGGGCCTCGGTGGCTTTCGCCGAAACCCTGGGCAGCATTGCCGCCGCCCTGCGCGTGGACCGCAGCAAGCAGGCCTGCGTGGGCCTCGAAATCAACGCCAACCACCTCAAGGGCGTGCGCGATGGCTGGGTGCTGGGTCGCGCCACGCCGGTCCACATCGGCCGCAGCACGCAGGTGTGGGAAATCCGTATTTCGCACGAAGAAACGGGGGCGCTGGTCTGCATCAGCCGCATTACGATGGCGGTGATTGACTTGCCGGCGGCTACTCCCAAGGCGGTTTAAATGCAGGCGGGTCCACTTCGATATTTGCCCTGGCCAACGGCGGCCTCGGGGCTGGATGCCCCGGCCCGGCTGCGGCACCTCGTGGCCGGCGCGCTGCGCACCAGCCGCCCGCTGGCCCTATGGCGCGAGCCCGGCGCGGCGCAGCCGCAGTTGCTGGTGGCCCGTTCCCTCGAAGCCGCCTACACCGGCCTGCCGCCCGCCCTCGATGCCCAGGCACCGGCCGGCTTCGCCTTCTTCCCGTTCCGCGATTCGGACCACAACCCGGCCCTGTTCCTGCCCGCCGACGTGGGCTACGACCTGGCCCGCCCCGAAGCCGTGACCGTGGCCCCCGCCGCCCGCGAGCTGGTGCCCAACCTCACCGCCTGGCTGAACCTGCCCACGCCAGCCGAGCTAGCCTGGCACTACGGCCCGCAGCCCGCCCCGCCTGCCGCCACCGAGGCCGAATACACGACGCTGGTGCGGCGCGGCGTGGCCGCCATCGAGGCCCGCGAAGTGGTGAAGGTGGTGAGCTCGCGCGCCGCGCGCCGCCCGCTGCCGCCGGGCTTCGACCCGCTGGTGGCGTTCGCGGAACTGAGCGAGAAATACCCCCGCGCCTTTGTGTCGCTGGTGAGCGTGCCGGGCGTGGGCACCTGGTTGGGAGCCTCACCCGAGGTGCTGGCCGAGGTCACGGCCGATGGGCAGTTTCATACCATGGCGCTGGCCGGCACGCAGCCGCTGGTGCCGGGCACGCGGCCCCAGGAGGCCATCTGGCGGCAGAAGGAGATTGAGGAGCAGGCGCTGGTGGCCCGCTACATCGTGAGCTGTTTCAAGCAGCTGCGCCTGCGCGAGTACCACGAAACCGGCCCGCGCACCGTGGCCGCCGGGCAGCTCCTGCACCTGCGCACCGACTTTGAAGTGGACTTGCAGAACGTGCCTTCCCCGTCGCTGGGCACCGATATGCTGCGGCTGCTGCACCCCACGTCGGCCGTAGGCGGCATGCCCAAAACGGCCGCGCTCGATTTCCTGCGCCGCCACGAGGGCTACGACCGCGCCTACTACAGCGGCTTTCTGGGGCCGGTGAACGTGGCCGCGCCCGGCATCGCCCGCCTGTTTGTGAACCTGCGCTGCCTTCAGCTGCGTCCCACCGAAGCCATTCTCTACGCCGGCACCGGCCTCACCGTCGACTCGGACCCGGCCCGCGAGTGGCAGGAAACGGAAATGAAATTGCAGACCGTAGGCGCAGTTTTGAACGAATAAACGTACGGTCATGCTGAGCGCAGTCGAAGCATTTCTCCCTCGATGCTAATCGAATTAATTGCGCGGCAGACATGCTTCGACTGCGCTCAGCATGACGTTCTTTTCACTACCTGAACTAACAAAATCCGCCCATGCAGGCCGTTTATAACATCGCCGAAATCTGCGCCCGCCACGGCATTACCGATGTGGTGCTTTCGCCCGGCTCGCGCTCGGCCCCGCTCACGCTAGCCTTTGTGCGGCACCCCGATTTGAACGTGCGCGTGGTGCCCGATGAGCGGGCCGCCGCCTTTATCGGCCTCGGCATTGCGCAGGCGCAGCGGCGAGCCGTGGCGCTGGTCTGCACGTCGGGCACGGCGGGGCTGAACTACGCGCCGGCCGTAGCGGAGGCCTTTTTTCAGCAAATCCCGCTGGTGATTTTCACCGCCGACCGGCCGCCGGAGTGGATTGACCAGCTCGACGGGCAGACCATCCGGCAGCACAACCTCTACGGCGCGCACGCCAAAGGCGCGTTCAAGTTTCCGGTCGATACTGCCCACCCCGATGCCAAGTGGCATTCGGCGCGCATCGTGAACGAGGCCATTAACCTGGCGCAGGCCGCGCCCGCCGGGCCGGTGCAGGTGAACGTGGCGCTGCGGGAGCCGTTTTATCCGAAAGCAGGCGAGGTAATTGGGTATGATAAGGATGTGAAGATTATTCGGGAATACGCTTCTAATGCCACCATTTCTCCAGCCGAAATCCTAGATTTGCGTCAGCAACTGCGGGCGGCGGGCCACGTAGTGGTGGTAGCCGGCCAGCAGCCCGGCAACTCTGGGCTACTGGCGGCACTCTACGAATTTGCGAAAGCCCGACAGGTGCCGGTGGTAGGCGATATCATTGCCAATGTAGGCGAGGTTGCGGACGTGCAGCGGCAGGATATTTTTCTGGCGGGCCTGAACAAAAACGACAAAGCCATACTGAAGCCGGATTTGCTTATCACCTTCGGTCAGTCGCTGATTTCCAAAAGCCTGAAATTGTTTCTGCGCGATGCGGCCCCGGCCCAGCATTGGCACCTGCAAGCCGCTGGCGAAGCGGCCGATACATTCCGCTCGCTGACGCGGGTGATACGAGTGCCACCTGCGGTATTCTTCCAGCAGTTATCGGAAGGAGCGGTCAAGAACCAGCCCATCGAAACTGCCGCCTGGCAGGAGGTCGATGCCGCTGCGGCTAATTTTTTGGCGCATTTTTTTGCAACTGAAGCACCTGCATTCAATGAGTTCTCGGCTTTCCGACACGCCTTGGCGGCCCTGCCGGAAACCCTTGCTCTGCACCTCGCCAACAGCATGGCCGTGCGCTACGCCAACATCCTGGGCATTCCGCAAGGCAAGCAGGTTGAAGTTTTCGCTAACCGGGGCACCAGTGGCATCGACGGCTGCACCAGCACCGCCGTGGGCGCGGCCCTGGCTCAGCCCCAGCGTCCGGTAGTCCTCCTCACCGGCGATGTGGCTTTTTTCTACGACCGCAACGCCTTCTGGCACAACTACGCCACGCCCAACCTGCGGGTGGTCCTGTTCAACAACCACGGCGGCGGGATTTTCCGCATCATCGACGGGCCACGGCAGCAGCCGGAGCTGGAGGAGTTTTTTGTGACGCGCCAACTGCTGACGGCCGAGAATACAGCCAAGGATTTTAACCTGCGCTACTTCCCGATTTCATCGTTCGGAGAACTAGAAGCCGCGCTACCGGTTTTCTTTGCAGCTGAGACCGGCGCGGCCATTCTGGAAGTCTTCACCGACTCGAAGACCAACGCGGCGTTTTTTGAGGAATACCGTAGTGCGGTAAAACAAGCTTTTTCTTAACCATCTCTGCGTTTCTTCTGCGTTTTTCCTCTGCCACTTCTGCGGTGAATGACGGCTTCACCGCAGAAGTGGCAGAGGAAAAACGCAGAAAAAACGCAGAAGGCAAACTTTTCTCCCATGAGTGAACCCATCAGTTGGACCCCGATTAAGGAGTTCAAAGAAATTCTCTTCACGCAGGCCGGCGGCATCGCCAAAATCAGCATCAACCGGCCGCAGGTACACAACGCCTTCACGCCGCTCACGGTGCAGGAGATGATTGAGGCCATGCGGATGTGCCAGGACCGCACCGACATCGGCGTCATCATCCTCACCGGCGAGGGCGGCCGGGCCTTCTGCTCGGGCGGCGACCAGAGCGTGCGTGGCCACGGCGGCTACGTGGGCGAGGACACCGTTCCCCGCCTCAACGTGCTGGAATTGCAGAAAATCATCCGCTCCATTCCCAAACCGGTCATTGCCATGGTGGCGGGCTGGGCCATTGGCGGCGGCCACGTTTTGCATGTGGTATGCGACCTGAGCATCGCGGCCGACAACGCCCGTTTCGGCCAGACCGGCCCGAACGTGGGCTCGTTCGATGGCGGCTTCGGGGCTTCTTACCTCGCCCGCGTGGTGGGCCAGAAAAAGGCCCGCGAAATCTGGTTCCTCTGCGACCAGTACGACGCCCAGGAAGCCCTCGACATGGGACTAGTGAACAAAGTGGTGCCGCTGGATAAGCTGGAAGAAACCACCGTGGCCTGGTGCCACAAGATTCTCCAGAAAAGCCCGCTCTCGCTGCGCATGCTCAAATCGAGCTTCAATGCCGAGCTGGATGGACAGGCCGGCATTCAGGAGCTGGCCGGCAACGCCACGCTGCTCTACTATCTCTCCGATGAAGCCAAGGAAGGCCGCAATGCTTACATGGAAAAGCGTCAGCCCGACTTCTCGAAATTTCCAAAATTCCCGTAAGCCCCGTCCGGAGCTTCGCTAAAAAGCGCGTCTGTTTTCTACCTCCCGGTAGAAAACAGACGCGCTTTTTTAAGTAATTATATGCTCCGGTCCGACCGCCCTAGGCGGTCCGACCGGTTGTCGTCAGGACGTAATCGGTGGTGCTTCAATCGGTCGGACCGCCTAGGGGGGTCGGACCGGTAGTGCTGATTTATGTGCCCTTAGAAGACGCTAGTAGCTGAACCCTATCGCATGCAGGCACGCGCACCAGCTGAAAAAATACCGCCGGTCGTCCTGCTTGCGCTGCTTTTTGATGGCTTTGGCGCGGGCCTTGATTTCGGAGCGCTCGAAGCGGCGGATTTGGGGGGGCGAGCTGCCAACTGCGGGAGCCACGGCAGCGGCGAATTGCGGGTGGGATTGCATGGCGCTGAGGGAAGTAGTTGGATTGTAATAATACGGAATTTTTACCGGAGAATCAACCCCGCCGGCGGGTGTAATTTTGCCGCATGACTGCCCCCCTGCCCACTTCCCTCCTGCTCAACGGCCGCGAATACGCCTACGCCGCCCTCCGCGAATACCCCGCCCGGCTTGATGCGCCCGTGAACGGCTACGAGGCCCGGGTGCTGGATTTTGTGCGGCAGTGGCTGAACGGGACGCAGGAATTTGCCCTCACCACGTCGGGCAGCACGGGGCCGCCCTCGCCCATCGTGCTGCGGCGGCGGCAGCTGGAAGCTTCGGCCCGCCGCACGGCCGATTTCTTCGACCTCGGCCCCGGCGACCGGGCGCTGGTCTGCCTCAACTGCGAGTACATCGGGGGCATGATGATGCTGGTGCGCGGGCTGGAGCGCAATATGCACCTGACCATCGTGGAGCCGCACGCCGACCCGTTTGCCTACGTGGCTGCCGAAGCAGAATTCGACTTTTCGGCTTTCGTGCCCTTGCAGCTGAAGGCCGTGCTGGCGGCCGGCCACGCCGCGCGGCTCGATAAAATGAAGTCGTTTCTAATTGGCGGCGCGCCGGCTGATGCGGCGCTGACGCAGGAGCTGCAGCCGCTGAGAGCCGCCGCGTGGCTGACGTATGGCATGACGGAAACCTGCTCGCACGTAGCCCTGCGCCGCCTCAACGGCCCGCAGGCCGGCCCCACGTTCCGGGTGCTGTCGGGCATCGCGGCGGGGCAGGACGAGCGCGGCTGCCTCACGCTGCGCGGCGACGTGACCGACGACCAGCTCATCATCACCAACGACGTGGTGCAGCTGCTCGACGCGCACACGTTTGAGTGGCTGGGCCGGGCCGATTTTATCATCAACTCGGGCGGCGTGAAGGTGCCGGCCGAGAAAGTGGAGCTGGTGCTGGACGTGGCGCTGGCCGAAATCGGGGCGGCGCGGCGCTGCTTTGTGGCGGGCCAGCCCGATGCGCGGCTGGGCCAGGTGGTAACGGCTTTTATTGAAGGAAAGGCGCTGACCGGAGACGAGGAAGGCCAGCTCAAAACCCTGCTGGCGGCCCGCCTGGGGCGCTACGAGCAGCCCCGGCAGTTCGCTTACCTGCCCGAGTTTCAGATGACGGCCACGGGCAAGCTCAACCGGGCGGCCACGCTGCGCACGCTGTAAGGCATGAAATTCGGTTTTTTACTCAGCCTGCTGGGGCTGCTGGCCAGCCTGGCGGCGCAGGCCCAGGTGCCGGACTCGACCGGTACGGCCGCGCCCGATTCGGCGGTGGTAAATAGTGCGGGCAGCCTTGCGCCGCCGCCGGGCGGGCTGCCTTCGGCCGAGTTTGAAACCTATAATGTGGACGGCACCGGGGTGCGCTACACGGCAGCCCTCACCGGCCTCTACACCACGGGCACGGTGGAGCGGGTGTATTTCAGCACCAGCCACACGGGTGGCTTCACCACGGGGCACTGGCAGTTTCCGGCGGCCCTGAGCTACAGCTACGGCCGGCAGGAAGGGGCGCTGCGCGAGCGGGAACTGCTGCTGCTCAGCACGCCAGATTACCACCGGGGACGGTGGAAATTTTACGCGCTGGGCGAGTTTGAAAGCAGCAACCTGCGCGCCATCGACCGCCGCGTGGTGGCCGGCGGGGGCGTGGGCTACCAACTCTATGCCGACACCCTCAGCAACGAGGCAGCCGTGAGTACGTTTCTGCTCAATGAGCGCACCGACTACAATGCCGAGCCCGATTTTTCCCGGCATGTGGTGCGCAGCTCTACCCGCCTCAAGCTGCGCCTGAAACGGGGCGTGTTCAGCGCGTCGGAGTTGTTTTTTTATCAACCCAGCCTGCGCGACCCCGGCGGCGACTACCGCCTAAACAGCGCCACCGTGCTGGCCTTCAAGCTCTACCAGCACCTGGCCCTGAACCTGGCCTACTCGTTTTCCTACGAAAGCGTGGTGGTGCAGGACCGCAGCCGGGCCAATGGCACGCTCTCAGTGGGCTTCGCGTACAGCACGGGCAAGTAGGCTGGAGCGCGGACTTTTAGTTCGCGTCCCCGCGTCGCTAATACTCGTTCGGGTTTCGTTCGGGTTTCGTTCGGGGACGCGAACTAAAAGTTCGCGCTACTAGCGCATATTGGTTTGGGTGAAGAGCGGTTCCTTGTCCTTCATCACCTTGAATAATTCGCCCAGAAACAGGTTGGCGCGCAGGTAAAACACGGGGCCGTTCAATTCTTTCTGGATGGCGACGGGGATGAACACCGGCTGCCGCCAGCCCAGTCCCGTGCCCACGCCGCCCCAGCGAAACACGCGGTACTGGGCGGCCAGCGTGGGCTCCACGATGCCCATGAAGTCGCGCGGGGTTTTGTCGAGGTCGCCATCATCGGCTTCGTAGAGCACGTAGGTCGAGCCTAGGCCGAGCTGCAGGTTGGCGCTGAGCTCCCAGCGGCGGTTTTCGAGCAGCACGTAGCCGGCGTAGGCGGCCAGGTAGCGGAAGCGGATTTCGGCGTCGGCATCCTCGGCGGCGTTGTCGGGCTTGGCCTGGCGCGAGGGCACGCCCGTGCTCAGGAAGTAGATGGCCGCGCCGGTGCGGAAACGGCTCTTGAACTCGATGCCCAGCTTGAGGCCGTTGATGGTGGTGAAATGGTGGTTGAGGATGGAATAGCGGGAGTCGTACTGCACCACGAAGCGGTTGTGCGGCAGGCGCACGATGTTGGGCCGGCGCACGGCCGAGTCGGGCCGGGCCGGCTCCACGGCCTGCGCCCACGCGCCCACCGGCAGCAGGCCCACACTCAACCACACAAGGCGTAACAACCACCGCATAACAAACCAAAAAACCGACCAACGGCAAAGGTCGGGAATTTCACCCGGCCACAACCGCTGCTTCGCCCGGTTGTTTGGCCGCTTCGCCCCGAAACGGCTGGCGCACCCACAGGGTTGGCCGCTAGCTTTGAACAACTTCTTCGCCCTGCTCCCATGCTTACGCCCGATTTTCTGTTTTCCCTCGCCAACCCCGTGGCCCTGCTGGGCTGGGCGCTGATGGTGCTGGCCCCGCGCTGGCGCGGTACCCGCGCCGGGGTGCTCAGCGGCGCGCTGCCCCTGCTGCTGGCCGCCACCTACGCCGGGCTCATTGCCGCGCACTACCTGGGGCCGCACGGCGGCGAAGGCGGTTTTCAGTCGCTGGATGCGGTGGCGGCGCTGTTCCGCGACCGGTGGGCGTTGCTGGCCGGCTGGGTGCATTACCTCTGCTTCGATATGTGGACCGGCGCGTGGGAAACCCGCGACGCCCAGCGGCGCGGCGTGCCGCACGGGCTGCTGGTGCCGTGCCTGCTGCTCACGTTCCTGTTCGGGCCGGTGGGGCTGCTGCTGTATTTCGGGGTGCGGAGCCGGTACCCGGAGCCCGCCGCTGATGCCCGATAGTTGCTCATTCAAATCACCTGCCTCACTGCTTTTCACCCATGAAAACCACCTTGCTTTCGACGGCTGACTTTTCGCTGCTCAGCGCCCTGGCCCCTTCCGCCACCACCGTGGGCGATGCCCTGCGGCTGCTGCACCGCGTGAACCCCGTGCTCTCGTACACGGGCTGGCTGAACGTGGCCCTGGCCGTGCTGGCCCTGACGCTGCTGCCCCTCGACCACCGCCTCGTGACCGGGGCGCTGGTGTGGGCGAAGCCGCTGAAATTTGCCCTCTCCATCACGGCCTTTGTCTGGACGCTGGGCTGGCTGCTGGCCGACTTGCCAGCGGCGGCCCAGCGCAGCGTGTCCGTCATCAGCTGGGGCGTGGCCGTGAGCATGGTGGTGGAGCAGGCCGTGATTTTTGCGCAGGCGGCGCGGGGCACTTCCTCGCACTACAACAATACCACGGCGCTCAACGCCATCCTGTTCGGGCTGATGGGCGTGTTTATTCTGGTGAATACCCTGATGAGCGTGTGGGCCCTGTACCTGGCCTGGCGCTACCAGCCATTCGGGCCGGGCGGCTACGTGTGGGGCCTGCGGCTGGGGCTGCTGGTGTTTGTGGTGGGGAGCGTGCTGGGCGGCTTCATGATTCATAACCAGCAGCACACCGTGGGCGCGCCCGACGGCGGCCCCGGCCTGCCCGGCCTGGGCTGGAGCAACCGCGCCGGCGACCTGCGCATTGCCCATTTCCTGGGCATGCACGCCTTGCAGGTGCTGCCGCTGCTGGGCTGGAGCCTGAGCCGCGTGCTGCCGCAGCAGGCCACCGGCCTCACCTGGGCGGGGGCGGCGCTGTATGCCGGCGCGGTGGCCGGGCTGTTTGCCCTGGCAATGGCGGGGCGGCCGCTGTGGGCCGGGCAGTAGGCGGCGCACTACTTTTGACTGCTCACCAAGCCCCGCCGCCCGCCCATGCCTGCCCTGAACGACCGTCGGTTTCTGCTGGGAGGCATTCCGCTGCTGAGCTTCATTATCGCCGTGGTTAACCTGCCCACCGGGGCGTACGGGCGCTGGCCGCTGGTGCTGGCACATTGGGCCATTTCGCTGTACTTCACCACGGGCTACTGGCTGGCCAACCGGCAGCTGTGGATGGCGCTGCTGGCCCGCTTTCCCAGCCCGGCCCAAACACCGCGCCGCCTCTGGCTGCTGGCCGGCCTGGCCCTGCTGGTGACGGCCGCCACGTCGGTGCTGCTGGCGCTGCCGCTGCACGCGCTGCGGCCCAACGACTTCCCACTGACACTGCCGGCGCTGCTGGCGCAGGTTCGGTTCAGCCTGGTGCCCACCGTGGCCGTGCTCACGCTCTACGAAACCATGTATTTCTTTGAGCAGTGGAAGACCAGCCTGGGCCGCGCCGAGGAGCTGGGCCGCGCCCAGAACCAGGCCCAGCTGGAGGCCCTGCAAAGCCAGCTCGACCCGCATTTCCTGTTCAACAACCTCAATACCCTCTCGGCCCTCATCGAGCCCGCCAACGCCCCGGCCCAGGATTTTGTGGAGCAGCTGGCCGACGTGTACCGCTACGTGCTGCTGGCCCAGGGCCGCGCCACCGTGCCGCTGGCCGAGGAGCTGGCCTTCATCGAAACCTACCTGGCGCTGCACAAGGCCCGGTTTCGGGACAATCTGCGGGTCGAAATCAGCGTTGCGCCCGCCGCCCTGGCCGGGCACGTTGCGCCCCTCAGCGTCCAGCTCCTGGTAGAAAATGCCCTGAAGCACAACGTGGCCTCGCGCGAGCACCCCCTGCACCTGCGGCTACTCGTCGCGGCCGATGCGCCGGATGCGTTGGTGGTCGAAAACACCTTGCGGCCGCGCACGGCCGGCCTTGCCCCCGGCACGGGCACGGGCCTGGCCAACGTGCGCCGCCGCTACGAGCTGCTGGGCGCGGCGCAGGCCGTGGAGGCCGGCGTGGCCGGGGAATTGTTTCGGGTGCGGCTGCCGCTACTAGCCGCGCCCCAAGCCGAGAAGAGCTAATCGGAGCTCAGGTTTGCCAAACTTGAGTTCCGGTTTGCTGAAACTGAGTCCGGATTTGCCAAACTTGAGTTCCGGTTTGCCAAACCGGAGTCCGGATTTACCAAACCGGAGTCCGGATTTACCAAACCGGAGTCCGGATTTACCAAACCGGAGTTCAGGTTTGCCAAAACGAACTCAATTTCAATAAATCGGACTCGATTCTGGCAAATGCCCGCCAGCTTCCGCTTCTTCGCCCATGACCGTTCTGCTCCTCGAAGACGAATACCCCGCCGCCGAGCGCCTGCAACGCCTGCTGCTGCAAGCCGCCCCCGATGCGCAGGTGCTGGCCGTGCTCGATACAGTGGCCGGGGCGCTGGCCTGGCTGGCCACCTACCCCGCGCCCGACCTTATTCTCAGCGACATTCAGCTGGCCGATGGGCTGAGCCTCGAAATCTGGGAGCAGGCCGTGGTGCCCAGCCCGGTCATCTTCACCACCGCCTTCGATGCGTACGCCATCCGCGCTTTCCAGGCCCACAGCGTGGCATATCTGCTCAAGCCCGTGAAGCTGGGCGAGCTGCAAGCCGCCCTGGCCAAGCTGCGGCAATGGTCTGAGTTAAATCAGTTAAGAGTTAAAAGTGAAGAGTTAAGAGTTGATTCGGCAAATGCTGTTGGCTCAACTCTTAACTCAATTCACTCCATCGAGCGCATGCTCGATGCCCTGCGGCCCTACAAAACGCGGTTTCTGGTGCGGCAGGGCGAGCAGCTGCTGCCGCTGCCGGTGGCCGAGGCGGCGTGGTTTCTGAGCCGGAACGAAACCGTGACGCTGGTGACCACCGACGGCCGCCGCTTCGTGCTCGACTACACCCTGGAGCAGCTCGAAGGCCTGCTCGACCCCGCCCGGTTCTTCCGCCTCAACCGCCAGCTGCTGGCCCAATTGCCGGCCGTACGCCGCCTGCACCCGCATTTCGGCGGCAAGCTGTTGGTTGATTTATACCCCGCGCCGGCCGAAGAAATCCTGGTGAGCCGCGAGAAGGCCCCGGCCCTGAAAGCCTGGCTGGAAGGGTAGTTTTCGGCGTATCTTGTTGCTCTAATCCCCTTTGCCATGACCGCCATTACCCTAAAAAGCCCCGTGCTCGAACGCCTCACCGACGAAGAGTTCTTCCAGTTCTGCATGGACAACCGCGACCAACGCATTGAGCGCGATGCCCACCACCAAATCACCATTATGCCCCCCACTAATTCTGAAACTGGTGCCTCCAATAGCGAAATCAATTACCAGTTAGCCCATTGGAACCGCCAGCACCAGTTGGGTAAGACGTTTGATTCCTCCTCCGGCTTCAGCCTCAATACCGGGGCCATGCTCTCGCCCGATGCCAGCTGGATAGCTCAGGGTAATTGGAATGCCCTAAGCCTCGACGACCGGCGCGGCTTCGCCCGCATCTGCCCCGATTTTGTGGTGAAGCTGCTCTCGCCTACCGACCGCCTCACCGATACCATGCGCAAGATGGAGCACTGGCTCGAAGCCGGAGCCCGGCTGGGCTGGCTCATTGCCCCCGGCACCGAGTCGGTTTATATTTTCGAGCCCGGCCAGCCCGTGCGCCCCGTGGTCGGCTTCGACCAGGACCTGACGGCCGGCCCGGTACTGCCCGGCTTCGTGCTGGAGCTGGGCCGGCTGCGGGCGGAGTAGTGGGGAGCGAACAAGTAGAACGTCAGGCTTCGACAAGCTCAGCATGACGTTCCTTTTTATTTCCGTTCCCCACTCCTTCCCTACCGGTCCAGCCAGCTCTTGAACGTGTTCACCTTCTCGCGGCTCACCAGCACCTGGGCATCGGGCGCGGTGGGCTTGAGCACGGTTTGCAGGCGGGAGTTGGTGTAGTGGATGATGTCCTGAATGGCCGACTGCTGGGCCAGGTAGGCGCGATTGAGGCGGAAGAAGCGGCGCGGGTCGAGCAGGTTTTCGAGCTGGTCCATCGTGTAGTCGACCACGAACTTGCGGCCCTCGGCGGTTTGCAGGAAGGTGGCTTTTTCGAGGCTGAAAAAGTAGGCAATCTGGTCGAGGGGCACCACTTTCAAGTGCTCGCCCACGCGCACCACAAACTGGGTTTTGTAGCTGGTGGCTGGTGCGGCACTTTGCTGCATCTGCTGCATGAGCTGGGCCAGCAGCGCGGGGTCGAAGGCCGGCGCGGCAACTGGCGCGGGCGTAGCGGGCAGGCGCTGGCGCAGCTTGGCCACCGCGGCGGCCAGCTCATCGGCATCGATGGGCTTGAGCAGGTAGTCCACGCTGTTCACCTTGAAGGCCTGGAGCGCGTACTGGTCGTAGGCCGTGGTGAAGATGACCGGGCAGCGCACCGCCACCTGCTCAAAAATCTCGAAGCTCAGGCCATCGGCCAGGTTGATGTCGAGAAACAGCACGTCGGGCGCTATTTCCCGCAGCAGGGCCACCGCCTGGACCACTGATTCGGCGGTGCCCAGGATTTCGAACGGCTCGGGCTGGCGGGCCAGCATATCGGCCAGGCGGCGGGCGGCCAGGGGTTCGTCTTCGACGATGATACAGTGGAGGGGCATTGGAGCGGTAAGCGGTGATTGAGCTTCAAGAGAACGTCCTGCTGAGCGCAGCCGAAGCATCTCTACCGCGCAAATAAACCCAATCGAATGGATTACTCACGCGGCAGAGATGCTTCGGCAAGCGGATGCCAGATGAGGCATGACGTTCTTTTGTTGCCTAAACATCCCCGCTTACAGCACCAGCAGCGGCAGCGTCACCACAAACTCGCCGTTTTCCTCGCCAACCGCCAGCGGCTGGCTCGTCAGGAAAGCGTAGCGGGCGGCCAGGTTGGCCAGGCCCCGGCCCGACGACTCGCCCGGGGCTAGGCGGCGTGGGCGGCGGGTGTTGCGCACCGTCAGGGTGTGGGCGATGGGGTCCAAGGTCACGCGCAGGTGCAGCGGGTCGGTTTGGTAGGCGGCATTGTGCTTCACCACATTTTCGAGCAGTAATTGCAGGGCCAGGGGCGGTACGTAGTACGGGGCCACTGCCGCCGGCGGCAGGTCCATTTCCACCGCCAGGGCGTTGCCGAGGCGGGTTTTCTGGAGGTACAAGTAGCTTTCGGCGAAGGCAATCTCATCGGCCAGGGGCACCAGCTCCTGGCTTTCGGAGTCGAGCACGTAGCGGTACACCTGCGAGAGCTGCCGGATAAAGCGGACGGCCCGGGCGGGGTCGTTTTCCTCCACCAGGCTGGTCAGCGCGTTCAGGGAGTTGAACAGAAAGTGCGGGTCCACCTGCCGGCGCAGGGAGTCGAGGCGGGCAATGGCGGTTTCCTTTTCGAGGCGCTCGGCGCGCACCGTGGCCTCGCGCCAGCCCAGCAGAAAGGAGCGCGAGTGCATAAACAGCGAAATAATCACCGTCATCACCAGCGGGGCCACCATCTGGCCCAGCACGTTGTGCTGAAAAATAAAGCCCGGCGACTTATGCCACAACAGCAGCGTAATGGCCTCGCCCAGCACCATAATCACAGCCATCGAGGCCATCACCGAGGCCCCCACCGTGAGCAGCAGCCGGCGCATGGGCCGCTCGGTCCAGCCCATGCGGTGGTTCAGCCAGTCGGAGGTGTAGCCGTTGGCCAGCCACAGCCCTACGAAGTACAGCAGCGAAATCGCGAAGCTGATGCCGTAATTGACCGGGTTCAGCCAGGGCTGATGCTCGTTGGAGAAGGCGAAGCCAGCCGTGCCCAGCAGTATCCACCAGCGCCGCGCCCAGATGCTGCGCAGCTGCGAGGGCTCGGTGGTGGTGACCCAGGGCTGGGCCGGCGCGGCTGCTGGGGCGGGGGCCGCAGGAGCGCAGGAAGCAGAATGAGGAAGGGCCACGGCGGCGGGCAGGGAAGTTTCCATCAAAGTAAGGGGCGGCGGGGATGATAAATTGCGCAGGCGGTTAAAAGAACGTCATGCTGAGCCTGCCGAAGAATGACGTTCTGTTGGTCTGCGCCAGCCTATGCCCTACTTCGCCGCCGTGGTGGGCGTTTCGTACTGCTTCATCCGGCCTTGCAGCTGGCGCTGGCCCCAGTTGGGAGCCAGCGGGCCGGCGGGCACAAAGGCGGCAAACCTGGCCTGGGCCTGCTCGTAGAGCGGCTTGGCAGCCTCAGGCCCGCCGCCAAACATCTTGGGCGTGAAGTTCACGTTGTTGGCCTCCACGAGGTAGGGACGCGGGTTGGCGGGGTTCAGGGCCTGGGCTTTGGCCACGGCCTCGCCCACCATTTCGGAGTATTGCTGCGAGCGGGCCATGGGCGCGATGCCCAGGCGGGCCTGGTAGGCGTAGGCTTGCAGGGCGAGCAGCTCCGACTCGTCGCCGTGCAGCTGGCGGGCCTGGGCGAGGGCGGCTTCGGCCTGGTCGAGGGTTTTGTCTTTGGCATCGCCGTCTTCCTTGCTCTGAAACACGCTAATGACCAACGCATAGGCCTGGTAGTAGCGGGGCAGCCAGTCGGCGGGGGCCACGGTGGCGGCGCGCTCCAGCTTGGCGGCCACGGCCTTGAGGGCCACCGGGTCGCCGGTGCTCAGGAGCTCGGTGATGGTGGCGGCCATCAGGGTGGTGTAGGCATCGGCGGGCGCGGCAGCGGTGGTAATAGCTGGCAGGGCGGTGGTTTTAGCAGCCGGGGCGGCGGCGGGTTGGGCCTGGGCGCTGGCGGCGAGCGAGGCGGCGGCGAAAGTGAGGGTGAGGACGAGGGTTTTCATGGGATTGGGGCTTGAAGTTGTTGGGGTGAAGGGTGAGCTGCCGTGGTTGATGATTCAAAGGTGGCGGTGGGCCGGGGCCGGGAAAAATGGCTGTTCCCGAAGCGTCGGATGAAGCGGATGAACCGTCGGGCGGGGCCGACCAGCGGGCGACAACTTTTTTGCGCTTTCTGGCTTCGGCCGTGCAACGCCTGGGCGGCCCGGTTGCTCTTAGCAGTAGTCCAACCCACTTTCCTCTCCCCTGCTCATGCGTTTCCTTCCCTTTGCCCTCGGTGGCCTGCTCCTCGCCGCTGCCCTCCCCACCCACGCCCAAACCACGCCCGAACCATCGGCCGCGCCCCGCTTCTACATCGGGCTGGGGGCCTATAGCAGCTACTACCAGCAGGTGGGTAATTCCTCGCTGGGCCTCGACAATCGGTTTCGGCTGCCGGTGCAGCTCACGGCGGGCTACCGGTTCAGCCCCCGCCTGGCCGGGCAGGTGGGCGTGGCCTACAGCACCGACCAGTCGCGCTACGGCCAGACCATCGTGTACAGCAGCCCTACGCCGGGCACGCCGTCGCCCTACACCAGCACCGAAGGCCACATTTCCCAGTGGCAAACCTCCATTTCGGCCCTGGCCCGGTACACCATCACCGCCGACCCGGCCCACCGGCTGCAGTTCGATGCGCTGGGCGGCTTCACCCTGGAACATCGCCGCAGCGCCAACCAGGGCACCCAGACCAATGCCTCCCAGGGCACATCCACAACCAATAACTACGATGTCAATTTCACGCAAAACACCTACCTGCTCACCGGCGGCGTGGGGGCCCGCTACCGCCTGAGCCGCCGCGTCGAGCTTACCTACGACTTCACCGTGAACAAAGCCCTGAACAACAACAATAACGTTTTCGGCACCGCCATCACCGGCATCAATACCCTCACCACGAGCCAGGCCCTGGGCCTACGCTACCGGTTTGGGCGGTAATGCGGGCCGGCCCCGCTTTTTCCGGTCGCGGGCCGCGCGTCCGCACAGTGCCGTTGCCCCGTCCCGCCAATACACGCCACTTTCCTCTCCCCATTCCATGCGTTTCCTTCCCTTTGCCCTCGGTGGCCTGCTCCTCGCCGCTGCCCTCCCCACCCACGCCCAAACCACGCCCGAACCGTCGGCCGCGCCCCGCTTCTACATCGGGCTGGGGGCCTATAGCAGCTACTACCAGCTGCTGGGCGGCCAGTCGGGCTACGACACCCCCGTGCGGTTGCCGGTACAGCTCGTGGCCGGCTACCGGCTGCGCCCGCGCCTGGCCGTGCAGGTGGGCGTGGCCTACAGCGGCAACACTGCCCATTTCGCCAACGTGGGGCTCGCCTACAATCCCACCAGTCCCACCAGGGGCACTTACTTCCACGAATACGCCACCAGCACCCTGCGCAACGCCTCGGTAGCGGTGCTGGCCCGCTACACCCTCACCCGCAACCCGGCCCACCGGGTGCAGTTCGACGCGCTGGGCGGCTTCACCCTGGAGCACAGCAGCGGCTTCGAGCGCGGCACCCGGGCCGACAGCCTCGGCGGCGCGCTCATTGTGAATCCCTACAGCTCCCGCGCCGCCCGCAATACGCTACTGCTCACGGCCGGCCTGGGCACCCGGGTTCGCCTGAGCCAGCATTTCGAGCTCACCTACGACTTCACCCTCAACAAGGCCCTGACCAGCGACAGTCCGACGGGCCATTTCCAGGGCCTCACCAGCAGCAGCGCGCTGGGCCTGCGCTACCGGTTCGGGCGGCGCTAAGAAGCTGTTTGAATGAGGTTTTGGGGCCGCCGGAACGGTGTAGAGACTAACTCAAACCGCTTCTTACTTCTGCACGACTACTTAATGGGCCGAATAGGTTCTTATCTGAACGGACGTGGTGCCGTCGGGATACGTATAAGGGGCTGATGCGAAAATCAATGTCGTGGCCGTCAGGTTCCGAATCGACACGGGAGCGGCCCCTACCCGGTCGGGATTGACCACAATTTCCGTTTCGTTCGACGCGAAAGCCCAGGTTCCGCTGGTTAGGAATCCGGGGAAAATGGCACTGCACTTTACCAGTCCCTCGTCTACGGTAAACGATTTGTCGGCATGGTAGTAACTGAGGTCGTCCAGGGAGCAGGGGTCAAAGGCCGCGAGCGGATAATCGGTCGTCGTGACGACGCCCGCGGCAGTCGTTTCTACTATGGCGTAAGTCTCCAGTCGCCACCCCGGGGTTGTGAGCCATATTTCCCGCTGAGAAGGTTTTTGGGGTTCCGGCTCACTGTCTTTTTTGCAATTGGTAAGACCAAATGTGCTGCTGGCGAATAGTGCCAGGGTCAGCAATCGTAGCGGAGCATTCATAAGTGGAAACAAGAGGGTTGATTTCGGTAGCAACGGTCCTGGTGCCCTCATTATTTTAGTTAGCTGATTAGCTGAACGCGCCCGCCCCGCGGCAAAAAGGGTTTCCGCCGCTCCCCGCTGGCGCGCTAATCCGGCCGCTTCTCCAAATCTACCTTGGTCGTCTTATTTATCGAGATAAACACGCCCACAAACAGCATGCGCGGGGCGGGCGGCAGCACGGCGGCGCTACGGAATTGCCCGCCAGCATCGGGGGTACCGGCGAAGGTGTAGCCATAGATGTTGCGGCGGTTGAGCACGTTGCTGGCCGAGATGTAGACGATGGTGAACTGCTTGAACCAGTGGGTGAGGTAGCTCACGTTCAGGCTCAGGTCCTGGTAGGTGGGCAGGGCGGCCTGGTTGTAGCCGGCCTGGTTGGGGTCAAAGTAGCGACGGGGCGAGCCGTAGCTGTAGGTGAAGCCGAACTGGGTGTGCATTTTGGCCACGTAGTACTTGCCCACCACGCTCAGGTTATGCCGCGCGGCGAAGGTGGGGATGGCCGCCACGGGGTCGGCCCGATACTGGCGGCGGGTGTCCAGAAAGCCGTAGCTCACCCAGTAATCGGCCATTTTGAAGGTGCTGCGGTCCCGGAACAGCACGTCGAGCCCCCGGGCGTAGCCGCTGCCGGCGTTCTGGTAGCCGGCGGGGTCGAAGACGTTGGCGCGGTCGTAGGTCACGAGCTGGCGGTAGTTTTTCTGGTAGCCCTCCACGCGCAGGGTGCGGTCCTGCACGGTGCGCTCATACAGCAGGCTGTAGTGCTCGGCCCGCTCAAAAGCAAGGGCGTGGCTGATGCGGAGCAAATCCGTGGTGGGCGTTTGGTAGAAGTAGCCCCAGGCGGCCGACAGCTGGCTGTGCTCGCCGGTTTTGTAGGCCATGCCCAGGCGCGGCGCGGCGTTGAACTGGCTCAATAGCGCTGAATATTCGGTGCGCGCCCCCACGCGGGCGGCCAGGCGGTGGCTCAGCACCATCTCGCTTTCCACGAAGCCGGCCCCGCGCTGCTCGTCCACGGCCAGGGTCCGCGTACTTGCTTCGGCCGAGGACTGGTACTGCTGGCGGTAGCGCTGGGCGTAGCCTTCGAGGCCCATTTTGAGGTTGAACCAGGTGCTGGCCGAGTCGTTGGTGAGCACGAGCCGGGCCACGGCCGACTGGTCGAGGTCGCGCACCGACTGCACGTCGGGGCGGATGAGGTTATCGTCCACGGTCAGGGCCAGGCCGGTGTTCAGGCTCCAGCCGCGCCGCAGCGGGGTCCGGTAGGTGGCGTTGAGGTAGGCGTTGTCGTTGGCCAGCGTCACGGGGTGGCCGTCGGCGGCGTAGGCGGGGCTGGCGTCGGGCTGGCGCAGGGCCAGGCGCTGGCGGCTGTAGGTGCCGTAGATTTTCAGCATGCCGGCCTGCCCTGTTTTGTGGGCCACTTTGACGGAGCCGCCCAGGGCCAGCGGGGCCTTGTCCCAGCCCAGGTTCTGGGGCACGAGGTTGTAGTAAGGCGCGAGGTTGGTGTAGTCGGCGCTCACGGCCACGGAGGTGCGCTCCCAACGCCGGGTCCGGCCCAGGCTTGCCCCCACGCTCATCAGCGACACGCTGGACTGCGTTTCGGGGGCCAAATCCGTCGAGTTCTGCACCACCACGGCGCTCAGGGCCTGCCCGTACTCGGCCGAGTAGCCGCCGGTGCTGAACACCAGCCCCTTAAACAGGAAGGGCGAAAACCGGCCCCGCGCCGGCACGTTGGGCACCGCGCCGCCGTAGGGCGTTTGCACGGGCAGGCCGTCGATGTAGTACTTGGTTTCGGAGGCCGCCCCGCCGCGCACGAACAGCTTGCCGTCCTCCCCCACCCGGGTGGTGCCGGGCAGGGCATTGAGGGCCCCGGCCACGTCGCCGAGCGCCCCGGCGGTGGTCACGATGTCGAGGGGCTTGAGCAAGGTGCCGCGCTTGGTGTCGCTGGCCTCGAAGGCCCCGGCCGTCACCACCACGTCGCCGAGGGCAGCGGGGTTGGCTTTCATTTTGATGCCGGGCAGATTGATGGGGCCTTCGCCCAGGCCCACCAGCAGCTCCTGCGGCACGTAGCCGATGAAACTCACCACGAGCACGGCCGGGCCGGCGGCACGGTCAGTGCGGAAGTCGAACCGGCCCAGCGAATCGGTACTGGCCCCATCGAAGGTGGTTTTCAGGAACACGTTCACGCCCGGCAGAGGCTGGCCGGCGGCATCGCGTACGGTGCCGTGCAGGCGGGTTGGTGCCGTGGTGGATTGGGTGGTTTTGGCAGCCGGCGCGGTTTGGGCGCGGGCGGCGGGTGGGGCGCTCAGCAGCAGGAGCAACAGGAGTAGCGGGAGTAGCGAAGTTTTCATGGCGGCGGGCGGTTTGAATGGCTCAAAGGTGCCGGTGCCACGGCCCGACGCTCAACTTCCCGTTTCCGAACCGTCGGATGAGGCGGATGAACCGTTGTGGCAGGCGATGAGCAGCCCGCTGCAGCCAGGGAATCGTATGTATTTTAGGGGCCGCGTCTATTCCCTGCGGCTCTTTCCCATGCGCTTTCGAACCGTCCTCACCTACCTTAGCCTGCTGCCGCTCAGCGCCTGCACCCGCTCGTGCAACGACTACGACAACAACGAAGAGTTTGCGAAGGCCAAGCTGCCGCCATACACCGAAACCGGGGCCAATACCTTGGGCTGCGTGCTGGGCTCGCAGGTGTGGACCGTGCTGGGCAGCCACGCCCTCAAAGGGGGCATCGGTACCGTTTGGGAACCCAATCGCTTGGAGCCTGAGGGGGGCAACGCGGTACCGCCCCTGCTCACCGTGCGCGGCGAAATGAGCGGGGTGCGCAACAGCAAGGAGTTTTATGACCGCGAAATACGGCTCACGTTCCTCCTCTCCGACACGTTGGGCGGAATACACCTGCTGGGGGACGACACCGTGCGAACCCGCCCCGGCCACTACCGGGAATACATGGAGGCCATCGACCTAATTCCGTATGTGGGCTACTACAGCAGCACCCGCCGCCCCGTGCGCCTGCTCGTGCGCAAGCTCGACCGCCAGCAGCGCACCGTGAGCGGCACGTTTGCGGGCACACTCTACGGCGGCAGCCTCAGCGGCCACGACTCGCTGACCGTGATAGATGGCCGGTTCGATGTAAAATACTAGCAGCCAAGCTAGTTTTCTACCATCCGGACATCGCAGCCGGCCCCCAATTCTGTACCGATGTACGGGTGACTCTGCCGGGTTGCCCCGCGGCGAATATCTTCACGCCTTCATCATTTGCCTGCCGCGTAGTTTGCGGCCCTTCGCTTCCCCCTCCCTCATGGCTGATGCTTCCCTGCCCATCCATTGCCAGGCCCGGTTTCACGGCCTCCCCGGTGCCTGCCTGCTGCTGGCCCCCGATGGCACCGTGCCCGACAGTTCCGACAGCACGTAGGCGTGTCGCTGCTGCCCCCCGGCCAGGCCCTAGAAAAGCGGCGCGATGCCGGCCTTGGCGCGTCCTTGGCCTGATTTGTGGTAGGCCGCCCGCAACCATTTGCCGGGCTTGCGGCTCCTCATCCGCTACCTCTCGGTTTCGGCCCTGTCCCTTCTATTCTTTCTTCCCGCTTTTATGCCGCTTACTTCGTTCGACTTTCAGCAGGCCCGCGTAAAGCAGGTGCTCTTTAAGTCGCGGCTGCGCTCCGTGCTCTACAGCGTGCGCGAAGCCGAGCCGGCCCTGTTTTCCTTCACCGAAAACCCGCTGGGCCAGTGGATTCAGGCCGTGCTCAAGCCCCAGGCGGCCGGCCAGCCCGCCGTGCGCGAGTTGGAGCACGTCCTGCAGCGCATGCTGAGCACCGGCCAGGACCTGGCCACCCGCTACCAGCACGGCCACCTCGAAGAAGCCCGCGCCGGCCTCGACCAGGTCAACGCCTTCTCCGACCAGATTGAAACCCTGCTCACCAGCCTGGAAAAGGCCGCTTAAAGCCGATAGCGCGAACGGCCCGTTCGCGCCACCACTCTTTTCATAAATTGAACAGTGCCGCCGCGTTGCGCGTGGTGGCGGCGGCCACTTCCGCTTCGGGCAGGCCCAGCAGGGCGGCCACGCGGCGCAGCACCAGCGGCAGGTAGGCCGGCTCGTTGCGCTTGCCCCGGTGCGGCACGGGCGCGAGGTATGGGCAGTCGGTTTCGAGCAGCAGATGCTCCAGGCCGATGCCGGGCAGCACCTTGTCGGCCCCGCCGTTCTTGAACGTTGCCACGCCGCCGATGCCCAGCTTAAAGCCGAGTTTGATGACCTGCTCCGCTTCCTCGGGCGTGCCGGAAAAGCAGTGGAACACGCCGCGCAGCGTGCCATCCTGCGCGGCTTCGACCAGGGCCACGGTTTCGGCGAAGGCTTCGCGGGTGTGCAGCACGATGGGCAGCTGGTGTTTTTTGGCCAGGTCGAGTTGAATTTTCAGGGCCTGCTGCTGCTCGGCCAGCAGGCTTTTGTCCCAGTGCAAATCGAGGCCGGCCTCGCCCACGGCGGCGAAGGGCCGGCGGCCCAGCCAGGTTTCCACATCATACAATTCCTGCTCAAAATTGCGCGTGACGGAGCACGGGTGCAGGCCCATCATGGCGAAGCAGGTTTCCGGGGCCTCGGCTTCGAGCTCCAGCATGGCGTCAATGGTGCTGTGGTCGACGTTGGGCATGACGATGGTCCGCACGCCGGCTTCCTGGGCGCGGCGCAGGGCCTCCAGGCGGTCGGGCCGGAACTGTTCGGAGTAGAGGTGGGCGTGCGAATCGGTGATATGCATAGTGGGGCAAAGGTCGGGCGAAGGTGCGGGCCGGCAATCATTTTCTGCGGCAAAAAGCGGCTAGTCAGCTCAAAATCGACTATCAACGGATGAATCAGTTTCGTAACTTATTATTCAGTTTTGAAACTGATTCATCCGTTATACATTTGAGACATGGAAGAATTGACCAAAACCGAAGAGCGCATTATGCAGGCGCTGTGGAAGCTGAAGAAGGCTTTCATCAAAGACGTTATCGACCATCTGCCCGACGACCCGAAGCCGCCTTACAACACCATCTCGTCGGTGGTGCGGATTCTGGAGCGCAAGGGCTACGTGGGCTTCAAGGCTTATGGCAAGACGTATGAGTACTTCCCGCTCATTGGCAAGATGGAATACCGGGCCGCCAGCCTGAAGCGCATGCTGGCGCAGTATTTCGATGATTCGCCCACGGCGCTGGTGTCCTTCATGGTGGAGGAAACCCTGAGCCAGCGCGAAAAGCAGCAGCTGCTCGACCTGCTCCACAATTCCGAAAACGGCCCCAAACCCGACGGCGATGCTCACTAGCCTCCTCCTCTACCTGGCCGAAGCCAGTTTCTGCCTGGCAATCTTCGCCCTGGCCTACCGCCTGCTGCTGGCCGGCCTCACCTACTTCGCCGCAAACCGGGCGTATTTGCTGGGTGCGCTGGGCACGAGCGTGTTGCTTCCGCTGCTGGCCTTTCCGGGCTTGGCGGCTTGGCGGGCCACGGCCGCCGCGCCGGCCGTGGCCCGCCTGCCGATTCGCCTCAGCTGGCAGTTGAATGCGCCGCTGGCCCACGCGGCGGCCGCACCCACGGCCAGCGGGCCGGATTGGGTGGCGCTGCTGCTTTTCGGGGCGGTGGTTATTTATGCGCTCGGGGCGCTCTACAAGTTGGGGGCGGCCGTGCGCAACCTGCGGGCGCTGCGCCGGCTGGCGCGGCGCAATCCGCAAACCGACCTGGGCGCTTTCGCCATTGTGCATCTGCCCGAGCCCGGTTTGCCAGCGTTTTCCTTTGGGCGGTACGTGTTTTTGTCGCCGCTGCACGAGGCGCTGAGTCCGGCCGAGCGGGAACTGCTGCTGCTGCACGAGCAGGTACACGTCCGGCAGCGCCACACGCTGGATTTGCTACTGACAGAGGCGCTGGGCGTGGTTTTCTGGTTCAACGGCGCGGTGCCGTACCTCGGCCGGCAGCTGAAAGTGGTGCATGAGTACCTGGCCGATGCCGCCGTGGCCCGCACCCCGGCCAGCCCTACCGGGTACGACCCCGCGCCCTACGGCGAACTGCTGATAAAACTGGCGGCGCAGCAGCTGCCCTTTGCCCTGGTGCATGCTTTTTCCCACAAACAAATTTTTCTGCGAATCCAAATGCTCACTCAACCAACCTCTTCTCCCATGAAAAAGCTTCGTTTTCTGTTCATCGTGCCCGTATTTGCCTTCACCTGGGCCGCCACGGCCTGCGTCGGCTCGCCGGCCTCGGAAACCGCGGCTCCGGCCGATAATTCGGTTGGTTCCTCAACTGCGCCGGTGGCGGCGGGCCGCATTGGCCGCATCAGCTGGCAGGGCAACACGTACTTGTCGGCGGCCGAGCTGAACCAGGCGCTGGGCCTGAAATCCGGCGATGCCTACGACTCCGCCACCGTGGCCCGCCGCCTGAGCTTCGACCCCAAAGGCGGCGATATTGCCTCGCGCTACATGGACCACGGCTACCTGTTCTTCTCGGCAGTACCAAAAGCCACCAGCCAGCCCGACGGCGCCACCGACCTGGCCTTCACCATTTCCGAAGGCCGCAAAGCGCAGCTTGGCCGCATCAGCATCACGGGCAACACCAAAACCGCCACGGCCGCGCTGCTCAAGCTGATTCCGCTGCGCTCGGGCGAAGATTTCAGCCGGGCCAAGCTGCTGGAAACGCAGCGCGTACTAGCCCAGCAGGGCCAGTTCGACCCGAATAAAGTCGCCATCAACCCTGCGCCCGAAATGCGTCCCAATGCAGCCACCGACCTGGTGAATATTGCGCTGGTAGTGGTGGAGAAAGCCAGGTAATAGATTCCTTTCCATACCCCGGATAGGGTGCGGAGTAGCCGCGTAGCGGTGACAGGTTTGTAGATAACGTCTTTTTTGACAGCTAAAAGCCGCGTAGCGGCGACAGAACTAACCCGAAATCTGTCGCCGCTACGCGGCTTTATGCGCTTGATGCTCTTTGGCTACAAACCTGCCGCCGCTATGCGGCTACTCCGCAACTTGGGTTACGTAATGCACACTCCCAAACATCGGGTTCGGGTGAGAATGAAACGGATACCGGGGCGGCATCAGTTACGCGTAGCTCCTCCCCTTCCACACCACCTTGCCGCCACTCAGCCGAAACGCCAGAATGGCCCCTGTCAGGCCCAGCGTATACAGTTCGAACAGCGGCAGCAGCCACCAGCGCAGCCGCAGCCCGGCCCGGCGGTGCGCCGCCGCCGCCAGCGCGCCCTGCACCAGCACTTTAGCACCCCAGAATCCAAGCGCCACGGCCGGCCCGGCCAGGGCCGCCACGCCCACCAGCGCCGGCCAGAAGCCACTGAAAAACAGTAGCTCCATGCGCAGGCGCAGTGGCAGTCCGGCCACCCCGCGCAGCCAGCGCTTGCGCTGCCGCAGCAGCGCCGCCCAGGTGGGCATGGGCAGCGAATCGGCCCGGATATTGGCCTGAAACACCTGCCGGAAGCCGAAACCCGCCGCCAGCACGGCCTGGAACAGGGCAAAGTCTTCGGTCACGGAAAAAGGCAGTGCTTCGTAGCCGCCGGTGGCCTCGTAAGCGGCGCGGGTCACGAGCATGTTGTTGCCCATGGCCGTGACGGGGCGGCCCAAGTCGCTCACCACCTGCACCATGCTCAGCGAAAGCAGCCAGTCGATGCCCTGCAACTGGTCAAACAAGCGCGGCCCGCGCACGGTCGTGATGCCCGTGACGGTGCCCACGCCCGGCGCGGCATGGGCCAGCAGGCCGGCTACCCAGGTTTTGGGCAGGCTGATATCGGCATCGGTGATGAAGAAAAAATCGGTGGTGGCCAGCCGGGCCAGGTGAGCCAGCACGTTGGCCTTGCCCCGCGCCTGGCCCCGGTTTTCGGTGACGGGAATAATTCGAAACCTGCCCGCGAAGCCCTGCATGGCGGCGGCGGCCACGGCGGCGGTACGGTCGGTACTGCCATCATCGCCGACGAGAATTTCCAGTAATTCGGCCGGATAGTTTAAGGCCCGCAGGCTGGCAAGGCAGCGCGGCAGGGCGGCTTCTTCGTCGCGGGCAGCAATGAGGATGCTGACGCGGGGCAGCGGCGCGGGCAGGTTTGCGGCTGCTTTGGCCCCGCGCCGGCTGGCGAAACGCCACGCCGTGAACGCCATGCCCAGCAGCCACAGGGCCAGGTAAATCACTAAGAAATTCAGCAGCAGCCCGCTCACAGCGTGACGAATTGAAAGCCCTGCCCGGCCAGGTGGGCCAGCACGCGGGGCAACACGAACCGCAGCCGGGGGCTGGCCTTGCGGCTGTCGTGAAACACCACCACATCGCCGGCCCGCACGGCTTCCAGCGCAAACCGCAGGCAGCTTTCCGGGCTCAGGCCGGGGTCGTAGTCCCGCGTGAGCACCGACCACATAACGACCCGAAACTCATTCCGAAGCGCAGGCAGCAGCGGCCAGGTAAGCCGGCCGTAGGGCGGACGAAACAGCGGCAGCGAGGAGCGGGAAGCGAGAAGCGGCCCCGCCGGCCCCGGCCTTTCCGGCGTGCTTTTCAGCAGTTCATCGATTTGCCCCTGACAAGCCGCAACATCGGCCAGATAAGCCGGGCGGGCGGTAGCCCAGGCGCTGCGGTGCTGGTGGGTATGGTTGCCGAGGCGATGACCGGCGGCCAGGGCGGCGCGGGCAATTTCGGGGTAGCGCGCCAGATTTTCGCCCACGCAGAAAAACGTGGCTTTGGCCTGAAACAGCGCCAGCTGCTCCAGCACCCAGGGCGTTTCGTCGGGAATGGGACCGTCGTCGAACGTGAGGTACACGAGCGGCGCACCGGCAGGCGTGGCGGCCGGTCCGGTCCACTCGCAGCCGGGTAGCAGGGCGTGCAGCAGCCGGGGCGGGCGCGTGAGCACGGCCGCTTCAAACCAGTCAAACGAACCACCGGCCATCAGGAGCGGACGATGCGCATAAATGGCACGCTGGTGTCGGGCAGCGGGCCGAGCATGGTGGCCAGCGCTTCGAGGAAGGCCTCGGCGGTGTTAGGGCGGCCGCCGGCGGGGCCGCGGCCCAGGTGGCGGTGTACGTCGCCGGCCCACTCGCCCACCACGGTGGGCGTGCCGGCGGGGCCGCTCAGGCCCAGCGTGGCTTCGAGGGTGAAGTAGCGGGGGCGCGTTTCCTCGGCTTCGGTTTCGGCGGGCTCGTCGTCCTCCTCATATACCAAAGCCGAAAAATGGGCCTCCATGGTGGCCTGGGGCGCGGGCAAATGGAACAGGGCCGTGACGCGCCCGGCTACTTCGTGCCAGCTCAGGCGCAGGCCCTTGGGCGGCACGCGGTCGATGAGGGCCACGTTTTCGGCGGCCTTGTCCCACACGTAATGCAGCAGCTCCTTGGCCAGATACGGGTCGCTCAGCTCGCGGCGCACCGAGGAGGGACGCCGCCACGCCAGTTGCGGCAGCAGAATGTGGGTGAAATTGTAGGGGTGCAAACGGGCCATAACTAGGCGCAAAAGTACGGCCGGGCGGTGCTTTATGAAGCACGGCGCACCACGCTATATTACGGCTTGGTGATGGCCTTGCCTATCGCCTGCCACAGCACTTCGGCGCTCTGCGCCCACGAAAACCGGCTCAGATTCTCGTGCCCCCGGGTCACCAGCTGCTGGCGCAGGGCCGCATCGGTCCACAAACGGGCCAGGCCGGCGGCAATATCGGCCACATCACGCGGGTCGACCAGCAGCGCGCCGCCCGCCCCCGCCACCTCCGGCATCGAGCTGACGCCCGACGTGAGCACCGGGCAACCGCTGGCCTGCGCCTCCACAATCGGAATCCCAAAACCTTCAAAATAAGGCACGTACACCGTAGCCCGGGCCGCTGCATAAAGGCCGGCCAGTTCGGCATCGGCTACGCGGCCGGTGAAATGCACCGCCGACTGGTGGCGCATTTGCTCATAAGCAGCCAGGATGGGGCCGGCTTTCCAAGCCTTGCGGCCCACGATGAGCAGTTGGGCATCGGCCACGGCCGCGCCGCCGGTGGCTTTGAGCTGGTCGAAGGCGCGGAGCAGGTTGCCCAGGTTTTTGCGCGGCTGCAAGGCCCCGACGAACAGAAAATACGGCTGCCCGTGGCTGAATTTTCGGCGCATTTCCCGCTGCTCGGCCTCGGACTGAGGTTGAAATAAATCGGCCGGTGCGTTGTAGGCCACGCTGATTTTTTCGGGCGCGGTGCCGTAGGTCTGCACGATGTCGGCCTTTGTGGCTTCCGATACGGCTACTATTTGCGCCGAGGCGCGGACGAAACGGGGCGAGAAAAAGTGGTAGTACTTGCGTTGCAGCAGGCCAACATCGAGCGGAAAATGCTCGAAAGCCAAGTCGTGGATGACCGTGACGCGGGGCACGCGCGTGCTCAGCGTCGTGAAGCCGTCGGGGCTGAGGAAGGCGGCCGGCCGGTTCCGCGCCAGCCACACCGCCACTGCTCCCTCAAACCACGCCACGAACAGGAACGGATGCCGCGCCGGCGGCTGCAATACGTGCGGTACTACGTTGGGCCCGAACAGGTAGCGGGCATCATAAGCGCGGTCGAACAGGAAATGAAACGTAACCTCCGGGTGCTGGGCCACAAGGCGCACCAGCGTCTCGCAGGTGAAGCGGCCGATGCCTTCAAGGTGGTCGCCGGGCAGCAGGAAACGGGTGTTTATGGCGATGTGCATGGAGGTTGAGTTAAGAGTTAGGAGTTGAGAGTTAAGAGTTGGTGGTTAAGAATGGAAGCTGTGTTCCTGACTTTTAACTCTTAACTCCTAACTCTTAACTTTTTTGCCCCGGCCGCAGCTGGCTGATTTCGCTGCGGCGCACCAGGCCGGTGCCCAGTACCAGCAGCCCGAACACCACGGCCATGATGCCCGCCTCCAGCCACCAGCTCAGGTACATACCGTATTGCAGGCCGGCCCAGGCCCCGCACAACAGCCCGAAACACAGCAGCAGGCGGGCCAGCAGGCGGCCGGGCACGCCCACGCCCGTGCGGCGGGCCACCAGCACCAGGTAGCCTACCGAGACAGCCGCCGCGCAAACCAGGGTATCGACGGAAGCCGCGATGGCCCCAAATTTGGGCAGGAACACCAGGTTCAGGCCAATATTCAGGGCGATGCTGAGGGCCACCAGCCAGCTCACGGCGCGCTCGTGGGTGGTGCTGGTGAGCAACGTACTGTAGATGGCAAAGAAGCCGTGGACCAGCACGTTGACGAATAATATCTTCAGGCAGAGCGTCATGCGGGCCACTTCGGCCGGGCTGCTGTGCTTGAACTGCCAGAACACCACTTCGCCCCGAAAAAAGATGAACGCCACCACAAACAGCAGCGGCAGCGTGACGATGCGCTGCCCGAAGCGCAGCAGCTCGCGCTGCGCGCCGGCATCCTTCGGCACGCTGGCGAATTTGGCAAAAAACAGCGGCAGCACCGTCCAGGCGTACATCATCACGGCATCGACCCAGCGGTAGGCCCCGGCATAATAACCGGCCTCGGTGGGCGAGGCCAGGCGCTCAAGCATCACCATATCGATGCGCTCGTTCACGCCGTAGAGCAGCGTCATGAGGGCGAAGGGCAGGCTGGCGCGCAGGGCGGTGCGGGCCACGGGGCCTTTCCAGCGGTACTTCACGCGGCCGAAAAACCGCGTCATTAGCCCATATAGCAGCACCGTGGTGAAAGCGGCCGCACCTAGTCGGGCACCCACGTAGCGCGGCAGCGTGAGGCCCACCGGAATGAGCACCAGCACGGCCCCGAGCAGCAGAAACTTCTCGACCACCGAAAGCACGGCGTCGGTGTTGAATTTTTGGTGGGCCTGGAGCGTACCGCGCAAAAACTGCCCGTACTGGGCCAGCAGCAGTGCCGCACCCACGGCCGCCAGCAGACCCAGCTCGGGGCCGCGGTAGCCGAGTACCCAGCCCACCACCAGCATGGCGGCCAGGGCCACGAAGTTGAGCGCGCCGCGCAGGGGCAGCAGCGTGGGGAAGGTTTCGGCCATAAAGGTCGGCTCGGCCGCTACGCGCTGTACGGCGTAGGGCGTCAGGCCCAAATCGGAAAGGGCGGCCACCACCAGCGTGAGGGCCGAGAGCGCCGTGATGAGGCCAAACGTGGCGTGCCCGAGCCGGTCCTGCACCATGTTTTCGACCACCACCCAGCCGGGTTTCACCAGCAGGTTGAGCAGGACGACGAAGCTGATATTGCCAAAAAACCGTTTGATGCTGAAGGGAACGCTAGATTTCGAAAATGGGCCCCGGGGCGGGGCGCTTAGCCCGCAAAGCTACGCAACGCGCCGGAGCAGCGGCGCAATTAGGTGCGAAGGGCTATTTTCCGGCTATCTTTGCGGGCCGCTTTCCCGCCTCATGCCCAACTAATTCTTGCAGGCGGAGCCAGCGGTTTTCCTTTCTGTATGTCTGCACCTTCTTTCTCGCTGGTGGGCCTGGGGCCCATTATCAACCGCTGGAAATATTTCGTAGCTGGCGCCGTGGCGCTGGCGGCCGTTGTGAGCATCGTGGTGGCCCTGCTGCTGCCCAACCTGTACCGCTCCACCGCCATCTTCATTCCCACCAACCCGCAAACCACTGACCCTGACCGGCTGGTAGACGGCGGCAAGCTGGAGCTCAGCGGCCGGGCCGAGGACCTGGACCGCGCCATCACCATCGGCGAGTCGCAGCCGGTGGCCGAGCTGGTCATCAAAAAGTTCAAGCTGCACCAGCACTACAAGGCCGGCACGCCCGGCGACGACGCCGCCGATAACGCCGTGCTGAGCGAGTTTACCGGCAACCTCGACATCGTACATAACGAACGCGACGCCATCGAGCTCACCTTCATCGACAAGGATAAAGACCTGGCCGCCCGCATTGCCAATACCCTGGTGCAGGTCATCGACTCGGTGAACCAGCAACTGACGCTGGAAAACCGCCGCCAGGTGCTGGGGCTGTATCGCCAGCGCTACGACTACCTGAGCACCAGCTACGAGCGCAGCCGCCGCGAGCTGGTGGGAGCCCGCCACCGCTACGGCATCTTCGGCCTCGAAATGCAGGGCCGCTACATGGTGAAGCAGCTCATCGAAACCGAGGCGGCCCTGCGCAAGGCCGAAGCCAACGGCGGCGACGTGGCCGGCCTCAAGCGCGTGCTGCGCGGCCTGACCCGCGCCGACGGCGGCAACCTCATCAACCTGGAAAGCTACGTGGCCGGCACCGACTCGCTGGCCATGTTCACGACCCGCGTGGCCGACTTGCAGACCCGCCTCATCTCGGCCCGCTCGGCTTACGAAACGGCGGAACTCAGTATCAAGGGCCGGATTTCGAGCGTGTACCTGGTGCAGAAGGCTTATCCGGCCACCAAGAAATTCAAGCCGGTGCGCTCACTCATTGTGCTGGGTTCCATGCTGCTCACCTTCGCGCTCTCGGTGGTATTCATTGCGCTGCTGGAGCTGTACCGCTACAACCGGCCCGGGGCCGTACGCCCGGCGTGAACCCGCCCGTGAACGAGCGGTTGGGCCAGCTCTGGCGGTCCTTCGATACGCCCCAATTCCTCTTTATGGGGTTTGTGGGCTTGCTGCTGGCCGGTGGCGCGGCGGCGGCCCTGGTTCAGATGCCGGCCCTGTTCCTGCCGGCGCTGCTGGCCGTGGGCGTACTGGTGGCGCTGGTCGAATGGCGCTGGCTCTACTACCTGCTATTTTTCGTACTGCCTTTTTCGCAGGAAATCGGTCTGTTTGGTGGGCTGAGCATGGACGTGCCCTCCGAGCCGCTGATGCTGGTGCTCACGGCCTGCGTGCTGGGGGCCCTGATGCTTGGCGTGGGCCACATCCCGCGCCGCGAGCTGCTAAACCCGCTGCTGGTAATCCTGGCCCTGATGCTGCTGTGGACGGGCGTCGACCTGTTGTTTTCGGTTGATACGCTGAAGTCCTTCAAGTACCTGCTGGCCAAGGTGTGGTACATCGTGCCCTTCCTGCTGGGCACGCTCTTGATTGTGCGGCGGCCCAACGATACCTGGCGCTTCGCGGCGGTGTACGTGGCGGGGGCCGCCCTGAGCGTGCTGTACGTGGCCAGCCGCCACGCCACCAAGGGCTTCAGCTTCGCCGAAATTAACTGGGCGCTGCACCCGTTTTTTCGCAACCACGTTATTTATGCCGCCATGCTGGCGCTGCTGGTGCCGTTTGCCTGGTTTGCCATTCAGGCCACCAGCCGGGGTGGGGCGCGGCTGGCGTGGCGCGTGGGGCTGGGCATTGTGCTCTTTGGCCTGCTCACTTCCTACACCCGGGCTTCCATTCTGTCGCTGCCCATCGCGGGGCTTTTTTACCTGGTGATGCGCCTGCGCCTCACGCGGGTGCTGCTGCTGGCCGTGGCCGTGGCCGTGACGCTGGGCGTAACCTACGTGGTGACCGGCGACCGGTACATGGAGTACGCGCCCAACTACGAGCGCACCGTTTTCAACGGCCAGAACTTTGAAAAGCACCTCGAAGCCACTTATAAACTGCAGGACGTGTCGGGCATGGAGCGGGTGTACCGCTGGGTGGCTGCCGCCCGCATGATTGGCGACAAGCCCATCACCGGCAGCGGCGCGGCCACTTTCTACCCCGAATACAAGCGCTACACGGTGAAGAGCTTCCGCACCTACGTGAGTGACAACCCCGAGAAATCCACGACCCACAACTACTTCCTGCTCCAGCTGGCCGAGCAGGGAATCCCGGGCTTTCTGCTATTCGTTATTCTGATAGCCACTTCGCTATTATTCGCCGAAAACCTCTACCACCGCTCCCGCTCGCAGCCCGAAGTGCGCCGCGTGGTATTGGCCGCCACGCTCTCGCTGGTGGTCATCATCTTCCACCTCACGCTGAATGAGCTGGTGGAAGTGGATAAGATTGGGCCGATATTTTTCATCTGCCTGGCGCTGCTGGTGCGGGCGCAGTCGTGGCTTGATGAGGCCACCAACCCGGCCAACACGACACCAGCCTGACCTTACGAACGGTACTCGGCCACCACCTGTCCGATTTGGGCTAGGTGCCGCTCGACGTGCTTGGCCAGGAAGTAAACGAAGTCATACACGTCCATCTTGCCCAGGTCGTTTACCGACATGGTGGTGTGGTAGAGTACGCCTTCGCCGTTGGGCAGGCGGCTCAGCACCGCCTTGCACTGCAGTAGCTGCTGCCGGAGCGTGGCGGCCACTTCCGAACCCGATTTCAGACCATGCGGTGCCATGTGGTCGGGCCGCATCCATTTGAAGGCCCCCGGCTGGCTAATCTCATCGAGGCGAACGCGGGCCGACTGCCGGCTGGCCAGCTCAGTGGCCAGGTCCAGCCCGTGGGCATTTTTGAGTGCCTTGGTGGCCCCTTTCTCGATGAGAATGAGCAGGAAATGATTGGTGAGCGCAACGTGCTCAAGAATCTCATCGATGGTCCAGCCGCCCTTGGCCGGATGGTAGCGCCGCAAAGGGGCGGGGGCCGCAAACCAGCCGTCGAGCTGGTCGAAGGCTGTGGTCAGCTGCTGGCTGATTTCGGCAATCAAAATGGTGGGCCTCATGGCAGGCTACTTAAACCGGCAGCTGAGAATCGTCACGTCATCGGCAAACTGCGCGTTGTGGGCGCTGAAGGCGTTGATGGTGTGCAGCAGTTCCTGGTGCAGCTTGGGCAGCGGCAGGTAGCGGCTGCGGTGCAGCACGGCCAGCACGCCTTCTTCGCCAAATTCGTTGTTATCGGCATCGAAAACCTCGGTGAGGCCATCGGTGTAGAGCAGCAGCAGCGAGTGGCGCGGAATCTCGACTTCGCCCACCCGCATCAGCGGCAGCTCTTCCATAATGCCCAGCATCACGGTGCCGTCTTTGAGCGTGGTCACGGTGCCGTTGTCGGCCAGCAGCAGCGGGTCGTTGTGGCCGGCGTTCACGAATTGCAGGCGGCGGGTGCGGCGGTCGTAGATGCCCAGAAAGGCCGTGATAAACTTCTCGCCGCCCGAGTTACGGAACAGCAAGTGGTTGAGCTCGGGCACGATGGTGGCCAGCGGCACGCCCTGGCGCAGCAGCGTGCGCAGCCCGGCCTGAAAATTTGACATCAGCAGCGAGGCGGGCACGCCCTTGCCGCTCACATCGGCCACGCACAGCAGCAGGCGGTCGGCGTCGATGTCGACCACGTCGTAGTAGTCGCCCCCGATTTCGGTATGCGGCACGTAGCTGCGCTCGATGGCCAGGTCCGCATCATTGGGCAGCTTGCGCGGGAAGAGCATGGCCTGCACTTCCTGGGCAATTTCGATTTCCTTGCGTACGGCGGCATCGGCAACGCGCTGGGCCTGGAGGCGGCGGTTTTCCACGGCTCCCATCAGCGTGTTGGCCAGCGAAGTGAGGAAGGGAATGAGCTGCTGACGGTCAAAATCGGAGCGCAGGCCACCCACGAAGACGTAGGCCACCACCTGCCGCTGCCGCAAAATGGGCAACACCAGCTCGTATTTATCCCAGGCCGGCCCCAGCAGCAGGTCTTCTACCGCTTGCGGCTCTTTTATTTCCCCATCGAGCAAAGTGGGCGAAAGGGTCAGCTTTTCGGCCGTGGCCAGGTCGCAGCCCAGTGCGAGACGGGCACGAAATTGATTGTCCTCGCGGGCAAACAGCACCAGCTGCACCACGTTGCGCTGGCCCTGGAGGGTGAGGCGCAGCATGTGGTAGAGCTCGTCGACGGAGTGGTCGCGGGCCGTCATATCGTAAGCTACGCCCAGCACCGTATCCAGCTCGAACTGTTTGAGTTGCAGCTGGCGGCGCAGTAGCTTAAGCTGCTCATCGCGCACGACAAGCAATGCGGCGGAATCAGCCAGTGGTTCGGTGGGAGAATTGGGAGCGACAGCGGCCATGCAGCAAGGTAAGCAATGCGCCGGAAATCCGGGCGCGGGGCCACAAACTTACACCGCTACGGGCGTTTTGGGGTCGTAAGCATCGCGCAGGCCGTTGCCGAGCAGGTTGAAGCTGAGCACGAGCAGCGAAATGGCTACCCCCGGCAGCAGCGTGAGCCACAAACCCGCTTCGGTGCCCAGCAAATCGTAGCCTTCCTTTACCATCAGGCCCCAGCTGGGCGCGGGCGGCTGCACCCCCAGCCCCAGGAAGCTCAGGCCCGCTTCAAGCAAAATAGCCGAAGCAAAATTGCTGGTAGCCAGCACGATGAGGGGCCCGCGCATGTTGGGCAGCAGGTGCCGCGCAATGAGGCGCGACGTGGGCAGCCCCAGCACCCGGCCGGCCTCCACGAAGGTGGCCGAGCGCAGGCTGAGCATCTGGCCGCGCACCACGCGGGCCACGTCCACCCACATGGTCAGGCCCACGGCTACAAAGCTGACCCACACGCCTTTGCTGTCCAGGGCCAACGAAATGGCAATGACCAGCATGATGCCCGGAATGCTCCACACCACGGTCATCACGCCCAACAAAACGGAATCGACCCAGCCGCCAAAATAACCGGCCACCGCGCCCACGGCCATGCCCAGCACCACCGAAATCAGCACCGCCACCAGCCCAATGCCCAGCGAAATGCGCGTGCCCAGCAGCAGCCGGCTCAGCTCATCGCGCCCGGCTTTGTCGGTACCCAGCGCGTAGGTGCGGGTGATGAGGTGATTAGCTTTGATTTCGTGCTGTAGTTCGGCCGGAGGGCCGGCGTGGCCCACCACGGCCGCCAGCGCCAGCCGCCGCTGCCGGCCCGCCTCGGCCGAGTGCTGGCCCAGGGGTTTCAGGATAATGGAATCGCCGGAAAACTGGTAGCCGCCGATGGGCATTTCCTGCACTTCGGGCTCGCGACCGCGCAGCCAGGTACTGAAGATATTGGCCGGGGCCAGGCCGGTGCGGGCCGAATCGGGCAGGGGCTGGCGTAGTAGCAGCACGCGCAGACCGAGGCCTTCTTTCTGAATCTGCACAAAGCCGTGGTTGGCGTTGGGCGAGTTGTCGGGCAGCACCCAGTAGCCCAGCAGCGCCACCAGCGTGCATAGGGCAATAAAGGCCAGCCCGGCCACGGCGGGGCGGTTTTGCCACAGGCGCTGGCGCACGTAGTAGCCGGGCGGCCGGGCGGCGGCCGCAGTAGTGGCGGGAGGCGCTGCCGAAACTGCCGTGGCCACCGTTAGCGGGTGTTATGTTGCAGCAGGCCTTCCTTCGAGGCTAGGTAGGCCGCGTCGCGGGCGATGGCCCCAAAGGACGTGGTTTCGTAGGCCAGCTCGGTGTCCGGGTCGGGCCAGTAGCTGCGGATGAGGCCCTGCTCTAGCAAGGTGCGGAGCTGTTCTTCGAGCTCGGCGGCGGACAGACCAGTTTTCTGGAGCAGCGTGCGAAACGGGGTGACGAAGTACAGTTCGTCGAGCAGGTCGAATTCGGGGTCGGTCACGAAGTATGGGCGCTAGAAGGTAGTAGGACAAATATAAGTCGATTGGGTTGGGTTTGCTGGTTAGCAGTTAGAAAACCCAACATTAGCCTCCTCAAAATAAATAAAATACCCACCTTTGCGTAACACGGTTTCATACAGGGGCAATTACGCAATTGCTTAGATTTAAACGTTGTAATTATTTAAAAACGATGCGTGGAGAAGAATCATACTTAAAGCTCGGAGTGGTATGGAAAGACGAGCACATGCTTGAAATTGAGTTTGAAGTTCGCGCTACATTTTTCAGCGGTATTACCCAGGCTTACGATACAAGTGAGTCCTTCTATGATTTAGCCAATCAATTGAAGGACTTTCCGAATAACATAAATACCATAATCTATCAGGCAGGCAAAAAAGATGGATATTCTTATTGTTCATTAACGTTTTATCCGATTGGAATTTCAGGATTTATTGGTATTTATATACAGTTAGAGGAAAATGTTTCGACTGAATATCGAGCCGAAGAAAAATCAAAGCTGTCTTTAGAGTTGATAGTTGAGCCTAACGCTATTGATAATTTCCGAAACCAACTGATTGCAATTGCGCAAAATAAGGAAGGTAACGCCTTAATACAAGGCAGATGATTCCAACATACAAATAATTGGCCGGCTACCGCACCTCCCGCCCCTTCCACTCGTAGCCGCCGCGCCAGCCGGCCGCCCCTACCGCCAGCGCATACGGCGCGTAAAGCAGCTGTAGCGGCAGCAGACCCCACAGCCACCTGCGCCGCCCAAAAAAACGCAGCACCGGGCTCAGCAGCCACGCATCGCCGGCCAGCTTCATTAGCCACGCTGCCAAAACCCAGGGCCAGAGGCCGGGCCACTTCAGCAGTGCGCCGGCTCCGGTGGCCAAGGCCACATTAGCTCCCAGCACCAACAGGGCCAGGTTGCGCGAAGCCGCGCTTTGATAGTGCCGCCACTTGCTGGCCCAGCGCACCCGCTGCCGCAGCAGCGTCCGCAGCGTACCGGGCGCGGCCGTGCGGGCAATGGCCGCCGCATCGGTCAGGAAATGGGCTGTACCAGGAAAGGCCGCATGGATTTTGTGGAGCAGAAACTCGTCGTCGCCGCTGGCGAGGTGGGCGTTATCGGCGAAGCCCCCCACGGCCTCGAAGGCAGCGCGGCGGTAGGCCAGGTTGGCCCCGTTGCACATGGTGGGTACTTGCCGGGCCAAGCAGGCCGCGCCCACGCCCACCAGCCCGGCAAATTCCAGCCCCATGAGCGTGTTGAACAGCGATTCCGGCCCGGTGAGCAGCACGGGGCCGCTAATGAAATTGGCCTGCGGCTGCCGATGCAACAGGCCCGCGTAGGCCGCCAGCCAGCCGGGACCGAGGCGGCAGTCGGCATCGGTACACACCAGCCAGGGAGCGCGGGCGGCATGCAAGGCCGTGAGCAGGGACGCTTTTTTGCCGGTCTGGGCGGCGGGCAACTCGATGAGGCGCAGCGTGAAACCGGCGGCCTGAGCGGCAGCCGTTACCAGCGCGGCGGTGGTATCGGTGGAATGGTCGTCGGCGATGAGGACTTCGAAGCAGGCGGCCGGCAGGGTTTGGGCGGCGAGGTCGCGCAGGAGCTGGGGCAGAGTTTCGGCCTCGTTGCGGGCGGCAATTAGGACGGAAAAAGTCGGCGCTTCGCTTAATGAAGAGTTAAGAATGAAGAATGGAGAATTCGCGGGCGGCCCCAATTCCTCATTCTTCATTCTTAACTCTTCATTAAGCGAAGCGTCCCACCCGCCGCGCAGCCAGCCCATCAGCGCCGCATACAGCGCCGGCAGCACCAACAAACCTATTCCAACCGCCACCATCATTTGCTGGCGCGCTTCTCGCGCAGCACCCGCAGGCCGGGCACCAGCAGCAGGCCGGCCGCGCTGGGCAGGGCAATATTGATGACCCACAGACTTAGGCTGGCCGAGAGCACCGGCAGCGCCGGCTGCCCTAGCAGCCCAAACAAGTGCGTGGCCGACAGCTCCCGCACGCCCACATCGGCCAGCGCATTGAGCGACGGCACCAGCGACTTCAAAAAGAATGTGCCCGCCACGGCGGCCAGCCCCGGCCCCAGCGGCCCACCCACGCCATACGCCGCCAGCAGCAGCATAAACTGCGCGCAGAACACCGCGTAGCGCAGCCCCGAAATGGCCAGCACCGCGTGCAGCGCCGTGGCCGGATACGTGGGCATGATGGCCAGCGCCGGCCGGAACCGCCGCAACGGCCGCCATACGCCCAGAGCCGCCAGCAGCAGCCGCGAGCGGTACAGCGGCACCAGCACCAGCCCGCTCAGCAGCAGCGCCGAAACCGCCACGCCCAGCCCGGCCGCCGGGTAGCCGTTCAGGTAAAATTTCAGCAGGAAATAGAGCAGGCCCGCCACGCCGGCCAGCACCGTGGCCACCAGCTGGCAGTAGCGTCCCAGAAAAACGGCCCCCAGCGCACTCACCCGGCGGCTTTTGAGTTCGATGATGCGCCCGGCATAGTCGCCCACCCGGTTGGGGGTGGCGAAGCCCAGCGTGAGGCCCACCAGCACCGCCCGGAAGCTGCGTCCGAACGTGACGGGCTCCAGGTGCCGGGCTAGGCGGTACCACTTCCAGGCCTCCAGGCCCCAGTTGGCGGGTACCAGGGCCAGGGCCAGCAGCACGGGGCCGCGCCCCGCCCCGCTGAGCGTGGTGCTAAGCAGGTGCCGCCAGGCCGCCGCCGTATCGGGCGCGGCGAAGATGGAATGATACAGCAGCCCCAGCGTGAGCAGCGTGACGCCGATTTTACCCCAGAACACAATGCGCTTCCACTGCCGGGCGCGGCGATTTTCGGGTTCTGGTGAGGAGGAACCTGAGCCAGGCCGAGCGGCCGAAGCAGTCGATACTTCGGTTTCCGGTGCGGCGGCCTTGCCGGGGTCGTAACTTTGGGCCAGATGCCCGCTCCCCTTCGCCCCCGCCCCGCTCCCGCCGTCGAGCTGCTGCCCAAAATCATCATGGGCGTCGACCCCGGCACCCAGATTATGGGCTACGCCCTGATTGAGGTGCGCGGCCAGCGCGTGGACGTGCTGTGCTACGACGTTATCAATATGAAGGCCCTGGGCTCGAATCACGCCGTAAAGCTAAAGCGGATTTTCGACCGCATGCTGGAGCTCATCGACGAGTACCTGCCCGACGAGCTGGCCATTGAGGCCCCGTTTTTCGGCGTCAACGTGCAGAGCATGCTCAAATTGGGCCGGGCGCAGGGCGTGGCCATCGCGGCCGCCCTCTCCCGCCAGATTCCTTACGTGGAGTACGCGCCCACCAAAGTGAAGCAGTCCGTCACCGGCTCGGGCAACTCCACCAAGGAGCAGGTGGCCCACATGCTGCGCCAGACCCTGAAGCTGCCGCCCATCGCCGAAGCCAGCACCTTTCTGGATGCGACCGATGCCCTGGCCGTGGCTCTGTGCCACCACTACCAGAAGGGCAACAACGCCACCGTGAGCGGCGGCAAAAGCTGGGGCAAGTTCCTGGCCGAAAACCCCGAGCGGCTGGGGGCCAGCACGGGTACGGGCAAGAAAAAGGCACCGGCGAAATCGTAAATGCGCACGGCGGTTAGCGCCGTTTTTCAGCGATTGCGAGCGTGCATCGGCGAATAGCCTAATCATTCAATCCCTTGCCGTCAAGAATTAGCTGCATGCATTTTTCAATTCTCGACTCCCGGGTTTTGGATTGTTTAGGTGCAGAAAAATAAAGATAATAAGCCCTTTGGCGGCCCGGGGTTAGTGCTGCAAAAGCAGTTTTCAAAACTACGTTTTCGGCTAATTTATTTTGAAATTCTTCCGGAATATCAAAATCTGAGTTCTTTTTGAAATCAACTTTCAAACCAGCTTTTTCTATTTCAATGGCTTCGCGGATATAAGCTTTCAGCATGGACTCTGCCGCGACTATTTCCTCAACATTAACAAAACGAATCTGACGCGCTGCCTGCGTGTTTTTCGTTTGTTGAACCAGAACGCTATTGGCATCTTTCAATAAGGCTCCTTTAACAAATAAAAGGGCACAGTATTCTTTAAATACGTGTATCAGCGCGATATTATTCTCCTGAAACGTGTAGCAGGGAACACCCCACTTCAATTCTTCGGTCAATTCACAATCCAGAACAATCGTCCTTAATTGCTCCAGTTCTTCCAGCCAGTTTTTAAATTTATTGAAATAAAATTCAACCTTCGGATTCCTTGCACTTTTTGCCATGGCAGTTAATTTCATTTGCGAAGGTTTTGGACTTGCGATAAAACAGCAAGTGGCCGAAATTAAGGCTTGAGCAGTGTTTTACTATTTCCCCGGTTCAACGAGCAGCTCCCCGGCCGCATACGTCACGGCGTAGCCGCTGATATCCACTCTATCACCGCGCAGGCGGCACCACAAGTCGCCGCCTCGGGGCGAAATCTGGCGGGCGCGCAGCTCGGTTTTGCCCAGCTTTTCGGCCCAGAAGGGAATGAGGATGCTGTGAGCCGAGCCGGTGACGGGGTCTTCGGGTACGCCCACGCGGGGCGCGAAAAACCGCGACACGAAATCAACGCCATCGGAGCCGGGCGCGGTGGCGATGACGCCCACGTACTCCAGGGCCGCGATGCGGGCGAAGTTGGGGGTGAGGGCGCGCACTTCGGCCTCGGAGTTAAAGACGGCCAGCAGGTCGCGGGCGGCCAGCACCCGCAGCGGCGTGGCCCCGAGGGCATCGGTGAGGCCCGTGGGATGCACTTGTAATTCCTGCGGCGGGCGCGAGGGGAAATCGAGGGTGAGGCGGCCATCGGCGGCGCGGGTCACGCGCAAGGGGCCGCTTTGGCTGTGGAAGGTGACCTGCGGCCCCGCGAAGCCGAGGTGCGTGAACAGGACGTGGGCTGAGGCTAGCGTGGCGTGCCCGCACAGGTCGATTTCGACGGCTGGGGTGAACCAGCGCAGGTCAAATTCGGCCGGGGTGCCGGGCCGAGGCACGAAGAAAGCGGTTTCAGCCAGGTGGTTTTCGGCCGCGATTTGCTGCATGAGGGCGGCGGGCAGCGGGGCTTCGAGGGGGCACACGCCGGCGGGGTTGCCGGCAAAAGGGGTTTGGGCGAAGGCGTCGACGTGGAAGTAGCGCATGGCGGGTTCGGGCGGGTTGGGTGCGGATTCTTTTGGCAAGAATACGGCGCGGGGCGCGTTGGCGAATTGATAGGCTGCCTTTCCAGCGGCGGGCAGCTTATTTTTAAAATTATTTTGCGGCCACGCAACCCTGGCCGGCGCGGGCCGGTCAGGGGAGTATAAGGCGGGCCGGTACCGCTGGCCTTCACTCCTACTTTTCCACTGCATGCCGCCACCCATTACCCTGGTTGATGAGGCTTTGCTGGCCGCGTGCCGGCGGGGTGAATCGGCGGCGCAGTACCGGCTCTACCAGCAGCTTTCCTACTCCCTGATGGGCGTGTGCCTGCGCTACTGCCCCAGCCGGGCCGAAGCCGAGGACGCCCTGCAAAATACGTTCGTCAAAATCTTTACCCGCCTCGACCAGTTCCGGGGGCAGGGGCCGTTCGAGGCCTGGGCGCGGCGCATTGCCGTTACTACCTCGCTGCACGCCCTGGCGCAGCACCGCCTGCGCCACCCCGGCCCGGCCGGCGAGGCCCTCGACGAGCTGGCCGGCGACCTGCCCACCGCCGAACCCTCGGCTCTGGACCAGCTGGCCACGGCCGACCTGCTGGCCCTGCTGGCGACGCTGCCGCCCGGCTACCGCACGGTGCTCAACCTCTACGCCGTGGAGGGCTACTCGCACCAGGAAATCGGCGCGCTGCTGGGCATCGCCGAAGGCACGTCCAAATCGCAGCTGGCGCGGGCCCGCCGGCTGCTCGAAACCCGCCTGGCGGCCCACCATCACCCCCAATTGCCATGACCGACCGCAAACCCGACGACCTGTACAATGCCCTGCGCGACCGCTTGGCCGACTACGGCCAGGAGCCGCCGGCCGCGCTGTGGGCCGGCATCCGGGCGCAGCTGCCGCCGCCGGTGGACGCGCCGCAGCTGCGGAAGCGCCGGCGGCGGGTACCGGTAGCGTGGTTGTTTTTGGTGATGCTGACGCTGGCGGCCGTGGGCGCGGGCTGGCACTGGTGGCCGGTGCAGCCACCAAATACCGTTGTGCGGGCAGAAAGCGCGGCTTCCCGCATTTCAACTCCAAACGCTTCCCGGACCAATTCTGCCAGGACACCAGGCGCCTCTCCTGCCAACAGCGCAAATTCGCCGGCAGTGGCCCTGAGCCAGCCCCCGGCAACCCAAACGTCTTCTGCCACCGCACGAGGGACAGCAGCAGATGCCGCCAGCGGGTGGGTTAATAATTCGGCCTCTACAACGGCCATTCCGGCAGCTTCAACCGGCGCGGGTGCGCCTCAGAGCTCCCCAAAAACAACCGCATCAGCTCCGATTGGCGCGAGGAGTTCCAGTTCATTAAAGGCAATGGCTGCTGTTTCGGCTGCTTCTGCCGCTTCTTCTGGCATCACGGGCCGCATGGCGGGGCGCGGGGCAAAACCAGCTAATAAGCGCCTTGCCGCGAACAGCGCCCTGGATAATAACGCTTCCCGCCGGGCCGCGCGCGGGCAAGCGCGGAAGCCGGGCCACCAGCCGCGCACCGTGGCGAGTGCCACCCGCCGCTCGCCCGCAACCACCAATCCGGCAACCGGCCGGCCCGGAACGGCGCGGCTGCACGGCAACGCCCCAACTGCCGCAATTACCGGCTCATCGCCTCCCTTAGCGTCCACTAAGAAGACCCTGGCACCGCCCCACCACCAGCCCGAAGCGGCGCTGGCAGCGGGGGCAACGCCCGCAGGGCAACAGCTGCCGCTGTTTTCCACTGCCCCAATCACACCCCAGCCAAACAGCCAGCCGGCCCCGACCGCCGCCAGCATTGCCCCCCCAGCCGCCAGCCGCCTCAGCGCCCGCCCGGCGCTGCTGCCCGCCCAGGTGGTGGCCGTGCAGCGGGCCACGTGGCCGGAACTGCCGGCACCGCAGCCGGTAGCCGTGGTGCCCAACCCATTGCCGCGACCATTGGCAGCCCGCTGGGCGGTGCAGGTGATGGCCGGCCCGGCCCTCACCTACCGGACCTTGAATACAGCGGCGGGCCTGAGCGCGGCCACATCCACTTCCACTTCCCCGCCTTTTGTTATTACCCCCAACAATAGCATCCCTACTCCGGTGGCGACGCTGGAACGGCCGGCCCTAGGCAGTGCGGCGCAGGCCACCGTGCGACGCACTCTCGGCGGGCACTGGAGCCTGAGCGCGGGCCTGGGCTACGCCGAATATGCCAGCGCCCTGGCCCTGCAACAGGTGCGTCCCACAGCCATCCGCTCGCAGCCCATCAGCCCGGACTCGGCGGCCGCCACGGGCATTCATCGCCGCGACACTTACCGGTTTGTGAACGTGCCGGTACGGGTGGGCTACGGCTGGACACTCTCGGGGCGCTGGCGTGTGGGCCTGCTGGCCGGGGCCGAGGCCGCCGTGTACGTGGGCGGCAGCAGCACCGAGGGCAGCGCCTGCGCCTGCCAGAGCCAGACCTGGGGTTTCTCGGGCAGTCCCTACCGCCGCCTGAGTGTGGGGGCCAGCCTCGGGGCCGAGGTGCGCTACCGCCTGGGTGAGGGGGGGCGCTGGGAGCTGCTGGGCCAGCCCACAGCCACCTACCTGCTCACGCCCCTGGCCCCGGGCTACTACCAGCGCCACCTATTTGGGGGCGCGGCCCTGCTGGGGGTGGCTTTCAATTTGCCCTAATGCCTCGGCGCGGGGCTTTCGGCTGGCTGGCCAGCGGCCGGCAGCCCCGCGCCCGATGGGGATTTCTCAACCATTTTTCCTTCCTGATTATATGAAGCATTTCGCTTGTATTTGCCTGGGCGTGGCCCTGCTGGCCGCTTGCCGCAAAGACGATGATGTGGTGGTATGCACCGCCGCCGCCACGCCGGCCACTTTTGCCGATTTGCGGGCCGCCGCGCCCGCCGTCCAAACCTTCACCTTCGACCTAGCCCAGGCCCAAAGTCTCCGCACCAGGGCCGGGGCCACGCTGGCCTTCGGCCCCAATGCCTACCTCCTGCCCAACGGCAACGTGGCTACGGGGCCGGCCCAGCTGCGGGTGCGCGAGATTTATACCGTGCCCGACATGGTGCTGGCCAACCTGCCCACCACGGCGGCCTCGTTGCGCCAGGTGCTCATATCGGGCGGCGAGTTTGACATCCAGGTGTGGCAGGGCAGCACGCGGCTGCGGCTTTCCCAGGTTTCCGCCACCGGCGTTATCCAGCGGCTTTCGCTGACCTCGCCCCGGCCCACCGCCGGCCTCGATGCGACGTCGCCCATGCTGCTCTGGCAGCAGCCGATGAGTTCTTTCGCGGGTACGCCCCGGGATTCGTCGGGGTGGCAGCTGCAACGCGACACGACCAATGTGATAGTCGGCTCAACGCCGGTTGGGCCTGGCCCGACCGGGTACTACCATGCGACCATTCCGCTCGATTCGCTCAGCCTCTGGAACCTCGACCAGTTCTGGCACGCCTACTCAGCCAGCAGCACGGGGCCAATCGAGGTGGAGGTGCCTTTCACCAGCACCACCACCGGCACGCGCGTTTATTGCCGCCCGGTGGGCTATAACGGCCTGGCCCGCTGCGATGCTTCCAGCGCCTCGCCCACCCGCTGGAACAGTTCCCTGCCCTACGGCGTCGAGGTCATTGCCATTGTGCTACAGGAGCGCGACGGCCTGCTCTACTACGGCACCCAGCGCCTGACCACCGCCGCCGGCACCGTAGTCACACCCACCCTGGAAGCCCTCAGCGCCGCCGAAATTGTGCAGCGCATCCGGCAGCTCTAACCAACTTCTTCCTTCCTTTTCCACAACCAAAAGGCCAGTCTGAAGCTTCGGACTGGCCTTTTTCTTGCTTTTGAATCTCTACCAATTACTGCCCGCCTATTATCACCTCGCGCACCGGGTTTTCGCCCAGCCAGTAGGGGATTTCGGCCACGCTGCCCACGTTGAGGACCAGCACATCGGCGCGCTTGCCGGGGGCCAGGCTGCCGCAGTCGGCGGCCAGGCCAATGGCCCAGGCGGCATTGATGGTGGCGGCGGCCACGGCTTCCTTGGGCGTGAGCCCCATTTTGAGGCAGGCCACCGACAGGGCCAGCCAGAGGTTTTTGCTGGGGCACGAGCCGGGGTTGAAATCGGTGCTCAGGGCCACGGGCAGGCCATTGTCGATGAACGCGCGGCCGGGCGCGTACTGCTCTTGCCTGAGGAACATAGGCACCAGCGGCAGCAGCACGGCCACGGTGCGGCCCTGGGTGTGCTGCGCGATGCGGCCGGCAGCGGCCGGCGTGAGGTGGTCGCAATGGTCGACGCTGACCGCGCCCAGCGCGGCGGCCATCTCGCAGCCGCCGAGGTCGTGCAGCTGCTCGGCGTGGATTTTCAGGCCGAAGCCCATGTGGTGGGCCTGCTCCAGGAAATAGCGCGCCACATCGAGCGGAAACGCGCCCTGCTCGCAGAAAATATCCACAAATGCCGCTTCCCCTTTCAGGTCCGACAGCACTTCGCGCAACAGGAAATCGACGTAGGCGCGCGGGCCGGCTTCCTTGAATTCGGGCGGCACCACATGGGCACCCAGGAAGGTGGGCACCACCCGCACCGGCTGCTGCCGGCCGGCCTGGCGGGCCACGCGCACGAGGCGCAGTTCGGTGTCGCGGTCGAGGCCGTAGCCACTTTTGGCCTCCACGGTGGTCACGCCGTAGCGCCGGAAACCGTCCAGATGATGCAGCGCATTGGCCAGGAGCTCCTCTTCCGGGGCGGCGCGGGTGGCGCGCACGGTGCTCAGAATGCCGCCGCCCCCGGCCAGAATGTCGAGGTAGGACTCGCCCCGCAGCTTGCGCTCGAACTCCGGGGCGCGGTTGCCGCCGAACACCAGGTGGGTGTGGCACTCCACCAGGCCGGGCATCACCACGCAGCCGGTGGCATCCACGAGGCGGGTGTCGGGGGTGATGTGCGCCAGGTCGAGGTCGTCCATAGCGCCTACGGCCACGATTTTATCGTCGACGCAAGCCACGTAGCCGCGCTCGATTATCGTCCAGGTGCTGAGGTCGGGGCCGGCCAGGGGCTGGTGGGTGGAGCCGCCGGCCAGCGTGAGCACCTGCGCGGCGTGCTGAATGAGCAGGGTGTAGGGAGCGGGGTGCGACATGGCGAAAGCGGGTGGGTGGGGCGGCAAATTACGGCCCGAGTGGGCAGCGTTGCGTAGGTACCGGTACCGCTGCCATCGTTTGCCATGCCCGATTTCGCCCCCGCCCCGCTCATTCTCACCCTCACGCTCGATGCCGCCGCGCAGGACTACTTCAACGCGCTGCGCCACCGGCACTTCCCGCCGGCCATCAACTACCTGGCGGCACATCTCACGCTGTTTCACCATCTGCCCGGCGCAGAGCTGGCCGCCGTGCAGACGCAGCTAACGGCCCTCGCGGGCAGCCAGTCCCGGCTGCCGCTGCTGGTCACGGGCCTGCGCTCGCTGGGCCGGGGTGTGGCCTTCACCCTCGAAAATGACGCGCTGCGCGCCCTGCACCGCCGGCTGCAAGCCGCCTTCGCCCCGCACCTCACCCCCCAGGACCAGCAGAAGCTTCAGCCGCACGTCACCATCCAGAACAAAGTGGCCCCCGCCGAGGCCCGTACGCTCCTGGCCGATTTGCAGGCCAATTTCGCCCCGTTTGAAGCCGTGGGCACCGGCCTGCACCTGTGGGCCTACCGCAACGGGCCGTGGGAAAGCCTGGCCGGGTTTCCGTTCGGGCCGTAGCCAGCCGGGCCGCTACGCCCGGGCCGCCTTGCCGGCCACCGTCAGTTCCATGCGCGCAAATTCCTGGAGGGTGGCGGCAATAAATACCTCAACGTCGTGGGCACTGGGCAGCGGTGTGGCCAGATGCCCGGGGCTGAGGCAGGCACTGAGGCGGGCCAGCGCCGGCGCAGCTACCTGGCCAAAGCCCAGGCTCCAGTTGGGAAACAGGCGCTCGGCCACGGGCGCGCCGTGCATTTTGACCACCTCAATGTGCCGGAAATCCTGAAGGATGCGTGCATACAGGGCCTCAACCGGCTCCTCCTCCCCTTCCAGCACCTGCAAAAACCGACCCTCGGCGTAGAACAACACGCCGGTAATCGCCTGGCTGTAATTGTTGATGCGGGCTTGCTCAACCATTCTCGCCAGTTCTTCGCCACCGGGTAAACGGGTGGCGACGCTGCGATAAATCAGTTGATGAACAGGCATAGCTCAAAAGAATTTATGGAAATGAAGCTATCCAGGAAGTCGTTCAGGCAATTTTTGAACGACTTCCTGAACAGCTTCAATAAAAGCCTGTGGCACGGCAGTGGCTCGGCCGCAAAAATACATCCGGGTAAATACGTAGTTCCACCCCGATAGTCCATTAATCGTTCAGTAAAATAAGTTTATTTATTTATTCCTATCAACAATCAACAAACCCCTAATTGCCTACTCAGTCTGGTCGCGCCGTTTTGAGGCCATCAGGGGCGGGGGGCGGTTCCTTCCCATTCGGCCAGCTCGGCGCGCCATTCGTCGTTTACCCGGGCCGTGAGAGTATTTATGGGCCTCAGGCCGAGGAAAATGCGGGTGCCACACTCGCGGGCATACGGGTCGGCCACGGCCCCGATTTCGCGGTAGCTGGCAAATTGCGCGGCCAGCTCGGGGTGCGGCTCATCATCGATGATGAGCACAGCTTGCCAGTCGGTACGCGGCGCAAACCAGTAGAGGAAGCTGCCGTTGAAGCTCTGGGCCGGCGGCATGCCCCGGGGAGCATTGTAGTAGTTGATGGCGCTGGCCTGTCCGTAGTTAGCGCACTTGATGAGGGTGTGGCTCCGCACCGCAGCGGGCAGGCTTTGGTAGGCGGCCCGGGTTTTGGCGGCCATTTCGCGCCAGCCGCGCATGTCGGCGTAGTCCTGGGGCAGGGCGTGGTCCTGGCCATCCTCCCAACGGTAGAGGCCCAGCGCGGCGTAGCGGGGCCGCACCGCCATGGCCGCCGGCGACCGCAGCGGGTAGATGAACGGCAGCATCGGCAGCAGCAACAGCAGCGGCAGGGCCACCAGTGCCACCTGCGCCAGCGACCGCCAGGCCAAAGCGCCCGGCTGACCGGGCCGCCTAACCAGCCGGAACCGCCGCTCCCACCACCACGCCCCGAAACTGAACAGCACTGGGTAGAACCCGAGCGTGTAGTAATCCTTGCCGTGCAACAGCGCTTGCAGCCCGATGCCCAGTACCACCACCAGTCCCACCGCCCGGTAGGGCCGCAGGGCACGGCTCAGCAGCAGTGCCAGCAGGCCCGGCACCCACACCCACACCGCCCCAACGCACATCAGCAGCTGCATTTTCCAGAATTCGGTGGCCTCGACATGTACCAGCTGGCTGTCGTGCAGCAGCCGCATGTGGTGCAAAAACGGGATGCCGTGCCGGATTTGCCACGCTAGGTTGGGCAGCCACAGCAGCAGCGCCAGCCCCGCCGCGCCCCATAAGTGCCGCTGCCCCAGCAAGCGCCGCCAGGGCGTGAGCAGCAGTGCCCCGCCCAGCGCGGCGATAAAAAACAGCGTGGTGTACTTGTTCAACAAGCCCAATCCCAGCCCCAGGCCCAGCCAGTACAGGAACCGGGGCCGCTCCGTTTGCACGTACCGCACCAGCGCGTACAGGCAGAACACGAAGCCGAACACCTCAAACGAGTTGGGCTGAAACAGCAGGTTGAGCCGCGCGAAGGCCGTGCCCAGGTAGCAGGTGCCCGCCAGCGCCGTGGCAAACCAGCCGCCGCCCAGCCGCTGCGCCAGCCGCATCACGAGGTAGAGCGTGGCCGCCCCCCACAGAAACGGCCAGCACTTCACCCAGAAAAAGCCCCCGCCCAGGGCCATGCTCACCCAGCCCTGCGCCGCTATCAGCGGGGGCACTTCCAGGTAGCCCCAGGCCAGGTGCTGGCCCTGGTTGAGGTACAGGTATTCATCACGTTGCAGGTCGTACTGTGGGCTGATGAGGAAGTAGCCGGAGACGAACTTGAGCAGGGCAAAGGCAAGGGGCAGGCGGCGGTTCATGCCGGGCAAGGTAGTATTGCCAATGCCATCACCGGCGTATTCCGGCCTCAGAAATTCAGTGGTGGCCGTGCATTTTCCTTTGACAATCATTGCCTTATTTTGTGGCTTCACCTTTCCCGGGCATTATCGCCCCACCCGTTTACCCCGCATGATTGTCTACGGCTTCAAAGGCGCGCACCTGCGCACCGCTCCCCTCCCCACCGGCACCAGCTGCCCGGCCTGTGCCACCCCCGGTTCGCTGAAGGCCAGCGTGTACGGCCGCTACGCCCACGTTTACTGGATTCCATTCTTTCCGTTCAGCAAATCGGCGGTGGCGCAGTGCGACCATTGCCAGCAGGGCTGGGAAGAAAAAACCCTGCCCGCCGAAATGCACCCCGCCGTGCGCGCCCTCAAGAAAAGCACCCGGTTTCCGCTCTGGACCTGGGCCGGCGTGGGCGTGGTAGTGCTGGGCCTGGCCGGAGCCTCCATCGCCGGCCGCTACCACGAGCGCGACCGCGTGGCCTGGCTGGCCGCGCCGCATGCCGGCGATATCTACACCATTCACTCGCTCGGCGACAGCACCAAGTATTCGCTTCTGAAGGTATTGAGCGCCAAAGGCAACACCGTGGAGGTGGCGGCCAACGAGTACGAAATCGACGACCGGTCGCCCCTCACCGAGCTCAACTCGCCCGAGAAATACAGCAAAGCCACCGAATCGCTCACCGTGCTCGACCTGCAAATCATGCACAACAAAGGCCAGCTCACCGACGTGGACCGGCTGGGGAAGTAGGGTTCAGGCTGCCGCTGCTAGCGCGGCCACAGGCCGGCCCAGCGCAGGAAGTCCTCCCCCACCTGGTCCCAGTAAAAGTCGTCGTAGTCGATTTGGCCGTTTTTCATGCCGAAGAAGTTATGCTCGCGGCCGGGGTACTCGCGGAAGGTGAAGTTGGCGCGGTGCTGCCGGATGGTTTCCAGGCGCAGGTAGTCGTCGCCGGCCACGCCCCGGTCGAGAGTACCAAAACCCACGAACACCGGCACCCGCGTGCGCAGCAGCTCAGGTATTTCCGACGCTGCGAAACCATAGCTGTTGCGCGGGTCATCGCCCTGGCAGTCGGCGCGGGTGGGGTCGGCCACCACCTGCTGCCAGCGCCGGAAAGTATTTCCCGTCCTGCTGGTATCGGCGGCCTGCCGGCCCTCGGCTAGCATCGACATCTGCCGGCCCAGTGGGTTGCCGCTCAGGTACACCGCCCGGCTCACCAGGCCCGGCACGGCGGCTAAGTGCGCCACCACGGCCGTGCCCTGCGAGTGCCCGCCGACAACTACGTGTTGTGCATCGACCCAAGGCTGCTTTTTAAGGTAGCGCAGCACGGCTTCGTCGCGCCGCACGTAGTAGTCGAGGTAATTGCGGGCGCAGTAGTACGGCGGCGGCTGGCGCTGGCCGATGGCATTCGGATTCTGCCCGGTCACATCAAACGTGAGGGGCAGGCCGGGTTTGCTGATGATGGCCAGGTGGCAGCTTTCGAGCACCTTTTTGGGGTGGAACGGGAAGGCCGCGAAGGCCCCACGCTCGTCGTAGAGCACCAGCGGCATGGGCAGCGAGCCCTGTTCCCAGAGCAGCAGCGGCTTCTTCTGCTGCTCTTCGCCGGGCTTCGAGAGCAGCAGCACCTGCACGCTGTCGGGCCCGAACATCACCGTCAGGCGGCGGTAGCCGAAGGCTTCGGGCGGGCGCGGGGCGGCGTTGGTTTGGGCGAGAGCCGGGCGGCGGCTTAGGCCCGCCAGTAGCACCAGAATCAGCAGTAGGGGTTGGCGCATGCAGCCTTTTTTCGCCGGGCGGCGGTAGTGCCGGGGCGGCGCAAAGACTTTAGAGCCCGGCGGGCAGTTGCACGCGGGTGGGGCCGTTCTTCTCAGGGCGGGTGCTAACCGACTATGCTTTTCTCCGTCAGAAAATCATGGATGAACTGCGCGTAAGCTTCTCGCACAGGCAGTTCAAAATCTGTCGTTAGCTCCCGGCGCATTGTCTGGGTGGGTTGTTGCTTGATGGGGTTGTAGCCCTCCTTTTCCACCATGTGCCAGTACACGCCCAGGCCGCGGCGCTGCCAGGCGGGCAGGTTGTTGAAATTGATGCCTCGCTGAAACAGCAATTCGTGTTTGTCGGCCGTACTCAAGCCGCTTATGTGCGTGGTCGCCCCGATTTCGGTGGCTCCTTCGCCACGCAGCAGCCAGTAGCAATGGGCATTCAGGGCGTTGCGCAGGGCATCTTCGGCCCGCCAGCGGAAGTAGTCGACCACGTCGACAGCACGCGGCAGTTGGGCAATGCGGCAATCGAACACACCCATTGCGCCCAGCAGCAACGAGAACTTAGCCGAAGCCTCGCCGGCCAGAATGCTGTGGTATTTGCGCAGCTTCCGGCCAAAGGTGTCTTCGCCTGGGTCAAACAGCAGCGAAATTTCGTCGCTCTCGGTGTAGCCATAGCGCACCTGAAAGCCGCACTGCATGAGGTGGCGCACGGTGCCCACCATGCAGTCGCGAAACCGCTCATCAAAGGGCCGCTCAAACTTGTGGACTTCTTTGGTCAGCCGGGTAAAGTTGCGGCCATCGAGCCGGGCCACCAAGTAAATACCGGGCAAGGCGCAGTGGTCATGGGCAGTTTCGAACACCCGCAAACGCGAGTCGAGGTCATCAAATTTCATACTTGCCAGGGTTCGACCACAAAATACCCGTGGTCATCAATGCGCACAAAGTAAAGCTCATCAAAACCTTCAGCGTAGCTGGGCAGCTCCAGCCGGGCCCGGGTGCCCCGAATACCTCGCTCGGGGACCTGCTCGCCCGCCGGCCGCCGTTGATTGCGCAGTAGCGCCGCTTCGGCCGCCGAGTTAAAATAGTAGCCCACAATGCTGTAGTCAGCGGCTTTTGCTGGCTCGATGTAGCGCTGCCGCTCGGCCACCGTTGGGTTGGTGTTATCGACAGCAAACCGGGCCTGCGTTTCCAAGCAAAACTGCAGCAACAGCGCTTCGCGGTACCGCGTGCGCAGCAAATCGAGGCTGATACGCACGTGCGAACTGAGAAAGCGCTGGCAGTAGAACGTGCTTTTACCGGTGGCCTGAATGCCGCAAAAAATAATAGCCTGCATGTGGACCAGACGAGGATTTACAACTGCAAAGATGAGCCGCTGATGGTAGCAAACGCTACGGCTACAGGTTGGCGGGCAGTTGCACGCGGGCGAGGTATTCGCCCAGGCCGGCGGGCTTCTGAAAAACGTGTATGAAAAGGATGTGCTCTTCGCCCCGGCTACGCCAGGTTTCGGCATAAAAGCCCTCCACGGCATAGAGCGTGAGCTCGAAGCTGTCTTCCTGGCGCTCGGCCAGGCGGGTGCCGTGCCGGGCGAGGTGCTCGGTCTGGCGGCGCTGGTGTAGGGCTTTGAAGGCGGTGATGGTCATGGGAAGCGAAACGGCGGTTTTGCAAAGTTCGTGCGCGGCCGCCCTAAGTTCGCACCATGAATCGTTTTCGTTTTCCGCACCCGCTGGTGCTCATTGTTGGTTTTATCATCCTGGCCGCCGCGCTCAGCTACGTGCTGCCGGCCGGCGAATTCACGCGCCACCTCGATGCCGTGACTGGGCGGCAAGTGGTGGTGGCCGGCTCCTACCACGCCGTGCCCGCCACCCCGGTGGGGCCGCTCGACGTGCTGGTGGACGTGCCCAAGGGCCTGGCCGACGCGGCGGCGGTGGTGTTTCTGATTTTCCTGGCCGGCGGGGCCTTCACGGTGGTGGACCAGACCGGGGCACTGCGCTTCGGGGTGGACTGGCTGCTGCGCCGCGCCCACGGCCGCGAGGTGCTCGTGATTCCGCTGGTGGGCACGCTCTTCGCCACCATGGGGGCGCTGGAAAACATGGGCGAGGAGATTATTCCGCTGGTGCCGGTGCTGCTGGTGCTCATGCGGCGGCTGGGCTACCCCACCCTCACGGCGGTGGCGGCCAGCGTGGGGGCGGCCTTCGTAGGGGCCTCGTTCAGCCCGATAAACCCGTTTCAGGTGGGCATTGCTCAGAAGCTGGCGCAGCTGCCGCTGCTCTCGGGCGGGGCATTTCGGGTGGGCTTTTTGCTGGTGGCGGTGGGGCTATGGCTGTGGGCCACCACCCGCCACGCCGTGCGCCACCGCCAAGTCCCCGACCTCAGCCTCGATGCCAACGAAGCCGCCGCCGGCCCGGCGGCCAGCAGCGGCCGCCCCGGCCTGGTGCTGCTGCTGCTGCTGGCCGCTTTTGCGGTGTTTGCCTACGGCGTGGTGCAGCTGCACTGGGAGTTCGAGCAGATGTCGGCCCTGTTTCTGGGGCTGGGCGTGGTGGCCGGGCTGGTGGGCGGGCGCGGCTTCACGGGCACGGCCGAGGGCTTCATCGCGGGCTTCCGCGACATTGCCTTTTCGGCCATTCTGGTGGGGTTTGCCCGGGCTATTTTCGTGGTGCTGGAGCAGGGCCATGTGGTTGATACCATCGTGAACGGGCTGGCCGCGCCGCTGGGGCACCTGCCCGTGGCGCTGGCCGCCCTGGGCATGATGGGCGTGCAAACCCTGCTGCATGTGCCCGTGCCTAGCAGCAGCGGGCAGGCCACGCTCACCATGCCGCTGCTGGTGCCACTGTCCGACATACTAGGCCTGTCGCGGCAGGTGACGGTGCTGGCGTTTCAGTACGGAGCGGGGCTGTGCGAGCTCATCACGCCCACCAATGGCACGCTGATGGCCATGCTGGCGGCCACCGGCGTGCGGTTTGAGCAGTGGATAAAGTTTGCCGCGCCGCTGTGGGCGGCGCTATTTGCGCTGGGGGCCGTGGCGGTGGTGGTGGGCATCGCGGTGGGGGTATGAGGCAGGGTTAATTGCTGCTCTGGAGCAACTAATTGCATCCCACTCTAAACTAAATCCTACTCGGGTCAAACTAAGTTTTACTTGCCCTGAACGAAATCCTGCTCGACCACGACGAAATCCTAATCATGGGCAGTGAACGGGCTTTGAGCCAAATGAAATCCTGCTCGACGCCGACGAAATTATGTCTGGCATCACGCCTTCTCAATTAGCGGGCACAAACGTTGGGTTGGGCCAAGGGATACGGTGCATTCGTTGGAAGTTTGTGAAGCAGCTAGCCGAACTCAGCGACTGCCCATGAGGGACAATGATTCCCTACGTTTTCGCCTTGGGATGGCTCCGCTTCTTGTCCGCACCGCCTAGTGAAAGGCGGTGCATATTGAGCTTTTTAGAAAAGCAACTTTGAGCCGTACGCCAAAACGAGCCGGGGCATCTGTATGGAAATTTGTATTGTGGTTGTCAGCCTTTTGACGCCCATCACAATTTACTTAAAAGCCATGTCAGAACGCATTAAAACACCCTTCGGCTTCCACTCCACCGCCGATGAAATCATCCAAGGCATTAGCCTGCTGGGCCGACGGGCCATTGTGACCGGCGGCTCGTCGGGCATCGGCATCGACACGGCGCGGGTGCTGGCCGGCGCGGGGGCCGAAGTCACCCTGGCGGTTCGCAACCTGGAAGCCGGCCATAAAGTAGCCACCGAGATTCAGGCCCAGACCGGCAACCCAAACGTGCGGGTCGCACCCCTGGATTTGAGCGACCAGGCCTCAGTAAAGGCCTTTGTGGCGGCCTGGCAGGGCCCGCTGCACCTCCTGATTAACAACGCCGGCATCATGGCGCTGCCCGACCTGGCCCGCACACCCGAAGGCTGGGAAACGCAGTTTGCGACCAACTTCCTGGGCCATTTCACCCTCACGGTGGGGCTGCACGAGGCGTTAGCCGCCGCCGGCGGGGCGCGCATCGTGTCGGTCAGCTCCAGCAGCAACCTGTTTGCGCCGGTTTTCTTCGACGACCTGCACTTTAACTTCATTCCTTACGACCCGTTTCTGGCCTACGGGCAGTCCAAAACGGCCTGTGCCCTGCTGGCCGTGGAGGCCACCCGCCGCTGGGCGAAGGACGGCATTTACGCCAATGCCCTCAACCCCGGGGCCATTGCCACCAACCTGCAAAAGCACACCGGCGGCCTGAAAACGCCCCCCGAGCGTCAAAAAAATCCGGCCCAGGGAGCCGCCACCACGATACTGCTGGCCACCTCGCCGCTGCTAGCGGGCATTGGCGGGCGCTACTTTGAAGACTGCAACGAGGCCGAAGTTGTTTTTCGCCGGCCCGCCGACTACCGGGGCGTGGCCGCTTATGCCCTCGACGCAGCCAACGCCGAGCGCCTGTGGGATGTGGCCCTGAAACTGACTGCTTAATCAACCGGAATCATGGAAAGCAACGCAACCACCGGCGCGCTGAGCGTCGGATTCATCGGCCTCGGCGACCAGGGCGGCCCCATGGCCCGCGCCATTGGCGAAGCCGGATTTGCCCTGCACGTCTGGGCCCGGCGGCCCGCCTCGCTCGACGTGCTCGCCGACGTGCCGCACGTGGCCCACGCCAGCGTGCCCGAGCTGGCCGGGGCCTGCGACCTAGTCGCTTTGGTTTTGACCGACGATAAGGACATTTGGGATATTCTCGACCGGCAGGGGCTGCTCAAGGCCCTGAAGCCGGGGGCTATTGTGGTGAACCATGGCACCGGCGACCCGAGCGAGAATGCCCGGCTAGCCGCCTACCTAAGCGAAGCAGGGAATCCATTTCTGGATGCCCCGGTGAGCGGTGGCCGGCCAGGAGCCGTGGCACGCACGCTGACCACCATCGTCGGCGGCGACGCGGCGGCGCTGGCGCGCTGCCGGCCCGTGTTCGCCACCTTCTCGCAGAAAATTGCTTACATGGGGCCGGCCGGAGCAGGCCAAATGGCCAAGTTGCTCAACAACGCCCTGACGATGACCAACCTGAAGAATGCCATGGATGTCTTCACCCTGGCCGGCCGGCTCGGCGTGAACGAGGCGGCGCTCTACGAGATGGTAACGGCCAGTAGCGGGTCGAGCGCGATTCTGGAAGCCTTGGGCAACTTTACCCCCGAGCTGGCCGCCCACTTGCAGGGCCTGATGCGGAAAGACATTGAGCACTTTGCCGATGGCGTCCGCCAACACCACCTCGACCCCACCGAGCTGCGTAACCGGGGCTTGAGCGGGGCCGACGGCCTCGTTGAAGTAGTTAACTTGCTAAGCACCGGCAGGGCCAAAGCAGCTTAGGCCGGCTGGAATGCCGCTGGTTGCCGCGCCTCCCCGGACCGCGTATCGTGTACTGTTTCGACCCCGACTGCCATGCCAACCATGCCTTTTGCCCCCACGCCGGTGGTGCTGCATTCCTGCTACGACGGCGCGCCCCGGGCCTCCGAATTTTTTGTGAGCGAGCACGTGCTGATGCACATTCTGAATGGCTCGTTCGTCATTTTCGTGGCCGGGGCCGAGCAGACCTACCGGGCCGGCGACACCCTTCTGCTCACCCGCCACCAGTTGCTGAAAGCCACCAAATACCCGGAGCCGGACGGGGGCGAATACAACTCGGTAAGCATCGTGCTGGACCAAACCACGCTGCGCGGACTACACCAGTTGGCCCCCGGAGCCATCCAGCGCCCGGCCACGGCGGTGCCCGTGGTGGCGCTGCCCCGCTATCCGCTGTTCAGGGCGTTGGCCCAGTCCATCATCGCCTACAATGCCGGGCGCGCCATTCCGCAGTTGCCGGCGCTCAAGGCGCAGGAGGCCGTTGTGCTGCTGCTGCATGTGCAGCCCGAGCTGCGGCACGTCCTGTTCGATTTCAGCGAGCCGGGCAAGCTCGACCTAGGCCGGTACATGGCCCAGCATTTCAGCTTCAACCTCGGGCTCAAGCAATTTGCCTACCTCACGGGGCGCAGCCTGGCCACGTTCAAGCGCGATTTTGAGAAGCTGTTTCACGTTTCGCCCAGCCGCTGGCTCCAGCAAAAACGGCTGAACGAAGCGCACTACCTCCTCCGCAGCAAACAGCGCAAGCCTTCGGATGTGTACCTGGAAGTGGGATTTGAAAACCTGTCACACTTTTCCACGGCGTTCAAAAGGCAGTTCGGCTTCAGCCCCTCGCAGGCACACCGCCCCGATGCAACTGACGACCTTGGCGGAGAAGCGAGCGCAGGTGTTTTCGTTTGAGTGACGAATGCAAAGCTAATTGCCCGTACTACCTAGTCGGCCCGCAGCTCATTGGCCTGAAACACCTGCGGCAGCTTGCGCTTGCGCTCCACAATCTGGTAGGTGGCGGTGTCGGTGGCTTCGTCCCAGAACACGTCGGAGATGAGGCCGAAGTGGCGGTACTGGCCGGGCTGGGGCGTGGCTTCCTCCACGGAATCGCCGAAGCTGAAGGTGGGCCGGTGGTAGATTTCCTTGAACAGTTCGGGGCGCACGAGGAACTGCTGCTCGTCGTAGCGAATGGTAATCCACTCGCCTTCGTCGTCTTCGGAAATCTTTTCGAAGAGCTTGCCCACGGGTTCCAGTAGCTCGAAGGCGCGGCGGTTGGCGGGGTGAATGTAGCGGAAGCCGTAATCGGGCGACCAGCCGTATAGGCCAAAAATGACGGGTTTGGGACGGGTCTTCAAAGGATGATAAGCGCTGATTGTTGCGTAATAAACACGCAAACGGCGCATTTTGCTCAGGTGAGGGGCAAATTTACGTCGGAGCCCAGGGCTTGCGCGGCATGGGCCAGCAGGCGCTCACGCAACGTGTCGCCGTTGTGATAGGGGCTGAGCTTGAGGAGCTGGGGGGGGCCGCCATCGCGCGGGTGCAGCAGCAAATCGGTGGCATTGGGGGCAATGGTGACCGCCTGCAAGTCGGCCCACTGCACCCGTCGCACCCGGCTGATGGGCAGCAGGCGCATCCAGAAGCCTTCTTCGGTGAAGTGCAGTCCCTGCCGGCGGGCCAGCCGGCCGGCCCCAAACGCCAGCCCGAGGTACACCAGCGCCAGCACCCCGTATACCCACGGCAGGTAATGCGTCCGGTGGATGCCGCTGGCCAGCTCGGCTTCGTGGTGGCGGTGCCAGCTGTGGTAGCTCGCCAGGGCCAGAATGCCGGCGGCGGCCACTTCCAGCCATTCGGGGCCGTGGTGTACGGTGCCGGTGGGGTGGCAACGCAGGTGCCGCATTTCGCGCGCGAGCAAGACCAGATAAGTGGCCCCCACGGCCATTTCCAGCCCACGTATCCAGGAGAGCGTGCCCCCATAAAAGGCCTCAAAAGCCCCTTGCACCAGCACCAGCGCGGGTACGAGGTGGTTGAGGGCTTTCACGCGCTGCCGCACGGCGAGGCGGCGGTGGTGCAGGGGGTGGTGTTCGGGAGGCAGCACGGCGGCGGCAGTCATGGCACAGGATTTTGACCTAATGTACTGAAAAACCTGCGGCGTCCCGCCGGTTTGCATTGCCCCGATTTGGCCAAAACGGGCCGCCCCGCGTATAGTCAGGCTCCCTCTGCCCAGTACCGGCCGCATTTTCGGCTGCCCGGGCGGCGGTCAGTCATTTTCTCAATGCCCAACGCTTCCGCTTCCAAACCCGATTCCCGCGCCAAAACCGCGCCCAAAGCAACCGCCAAACCGGCTCCGGCCCCCGCACCCGCCCCCAAACCCGCCCCTAGCCCCACCCTCCAGCCCGGCATGGGGGCCGTGCCCCACGCGGCGGGCACCACGTTTCGGGTGTGGGCCCCCCACGCCAATACCGTGTCCGTTATCGGCTCTTTTAATGACTGGCAGGGCGACAAGAACCCGCTGCAAGCCGAAGAAAACGGCTATTGGGCCACCGACGTGGCCGGGGCCAAGGTGGGCGACGAATATAAATTCCATCTCACCAACGGCGACCAGACCTTTGACCGTAACGACCCTTATGCCCGCCAGGTAACGAACTCGGCCGGCTCGTCGGTGGTGCATGACCCGAACTTTGACTGGGGCGACGACCATTTCCAGATGCCCGCCTGGAACGAGCTGGTGATTTACGAGCTGCACGTCGGCACCTTCAACGCGCCCGATGCCGAGAACGTGGGCACGTTCCTGAGCGTGGCCGAAAAGCTGCCCTACCTGCGCGATTTGGGCATTAACTGCATCGAGCTGCTGCCGGCTACGGAGTTTCCGGGCAGCCGCTCGTGGGGCTACAACCCGGCGTGTCCGTTTGCGCTGGAAAGCGACTACGGCGGGCCGGTGGCCTTCAAGGAAATGGTGAAGCAGGCCCACCAGCACGGCATCGCCGTGGTGCTGGACGTGGTGTACAACCACTTCGGCCCCGGCGACCTCGACCTCTGGCAGTTTGATGGCTGGCACGAGAACGACGGCGGCGGCATCTACTTCTACAACGACTGGCGCGCCAAAACGCCCTGGGGCGACAACCGCCCCGACTACGGCCGCCCCGAGGTGCGCCAGTACATCCGCGACAACGCCCTGATGTGGCTGAACGAGTACCGCTGCGACGGCCTGCGCGCCGATGCCATTGCCTTCATCCGCAACGTGAACGGCGAGGAAAACCCCGACGAGGACCTGCCCGACGGCTGGAGCCTGATGCGCTGGATTAACGAGGAAATCGACAAGACGATGCCCTGGAAAATCACCATCGCCGAGGACCTGCGCGGCAACCCCGCCATCACGGAAGCCACCGAAAAAGGCGGCCAGGGCTTCGATTCGCAGTGGGACGGCTCGTTCGTGTACCCCATCCGCGATGCGCTGACGACACCCAACGACGCCGACCGCGACATGCACGCCGTGGCCCAGGCCCTCACCCAGCTCTATAACGACAACGCCTTCCGGCGCGTCATCTACACCGAAAGCCACGACGAGGTGGCCAACGGCAAGAGCCGCGTGGCCGAAGAAATAATGCCCGGCGCGGCCGACCACTGGTTTGCCAAGAAGCGCACCACCCTGGGCGCGGCCCTGGTGATGACGGCCCCCGGCATCCCGATGATTTTCCAGGGCCAGGAAATGCTGGCCGACGGCGCGTTCGTCGACACCGAGCCGGTGGAATGGAAACGCTTGGAAGAGCGCGGCGGCCTAGTGCATTTGTACCGCGACCTCATTGGCCTGCGCCGCAACCTGCACGGCAACACGCGGGGCCTGGGCGGCCAGCACACCCGGGTTTTCCATGTAAACGATGAGGCTAAGCTGGTGGCTTTTGGCCGGCAGGCCGGCGAAGGCGGCCCCGGCGATACCACCGTGGTGCTGGCCAACTTCGCCAACCAGGCCCACGAGGCCTACACCATGGGCCTGCCCGGTCCCGGCCACTGGCAGGTGCGCTTCAACAGCGACTGGCAGGGCTACGACGGCGAGTTTGGCGACATGGAAAGCTTCGGCATTGACGCGGAGAAAGGCGAGTACGACGGCTTTGGCTGGCACGGCAGCATTGCCATTGCGCCGTATGCCGTGCTGATTTTGTCGCAGGAAGGGTAGGTATTTGCTCGGCAGTTCCGGATGAAGTAGGGTGCGGGGCTTGCCTCCGCCCGTCGTTGAACAATTCAGCAACGAGCTGTTCGACGACGGGCGGGGGCAAGCCCCGCACCCTACCCATTCTAACCAGACGCTATTAAATTTCTACCCGAGCACCTAATCTCCCCACCCTATGAACCCCACGCCGCCCCCTGACTCAACCCCGGCCCCGCCCCTGGCGGCCCAAATCAACCGGCCCAACTCGGAGCTGAAGAATGCCTTGTTCATTATCGCCGGGGTGATTTCGGCCGCATTTGGGCTCAAGTCATTCCTGCTGTCGAGCCATTTTATTGATGGGGGCGTGACGGGGGTTTCAATGCTGCTGGCGGCGGCGTTTCGCCTGCCGCTATCCATTCTGATTCTGGTAATTAACCTGCCGTTCATTGCGCTGGGCTATAACCAGCTGGGCCGCCGCTTTGCCCTGCGCAGCGCCCTGGGCATTGGCGGGCTGGCGCTGGTGCTGGCCCTGGTGCCCTTCCCGGACGTGACCCACGATTTATTGCTCACGGCCGTATTCGGCGGCGTGTTCATCGGGGCGGGCATCGGGCTGGCTATGCGCGGCGGGGCCGTGCTGGATGGTACCGAAATCGCGGCCCTGCTCGTGAGCCGCTTCCTGGTGCTGCTCAAAGTGAGCGACTTGATTCTGATTCTCAACGTCGTCATTTTCGGGGTGGCGGTGCTGGTGCTGGGCACCGAGCCGGCCCTGTACTCGATGCTCACCTACTTCGCCGCCGCCCGCGTGCTGGAGTTCGTTCTCAACGGCATTGAGCAGTACACCGGCGTCACCATCGTGTCGGAGCACAGCGACGCCGTGCGCAAGGTCATCACCGAGAAGCTGGGCCGGGGCGTGACGATGTACCAGGGCAAATCGGGCTACGGCAAGCGCGGCGAGCTGGGGGTGGAGCGCGACATCGTGTTCACCGTCGTGACCCGCCTGGAGCTGCCCGCCCTGCGCACCGCCGTGCAGGAAGTCGACCCGAACGCCTTCATCGTGCAGTACCGCATCGACGACGCGCAGGGCGGCATCATCAAGAAGCGGGCGCTGCACTAGGAATGTCTTTTTCAGAACAGAAGCACGACGTGCTCAATTATTTAACTACCTGACTTCTTGCAAATCGCTCCCGCTACCCCGCACTTCCACACCCCGGCCGGCCTCATCATCGGCCGGGCCGACGGGCTGGTGGTGCGCGCCACGGGCATCCGCTACGCCCGGGCCGCGCGGTTTCAGCCGCCAGTGCCCGAGCCGCCCGCCACGGAGCCCATCCAGGCCATGGCCCCCGCCCCGGCCTGCCCGCAGCTCGCCGACCCGCGCGTGGACCAGGTGATGGGTGGCCTGTTTGCCGCCCTCCGCTTTGAGGAGGACTGCCTGCGCCTGTCCATCACGCGGCCGGCTGATTTCCAGCTCAATGAAAAACTCCCCGTCATCGTGTGGGTACACGGCGGCTCCTACGTGTCCGGCGCGGGCGATTTGGCGATTTACGACCCCACCACCTGGGTCGCCGAGCAGCGCGTGGTGTTTGTGGCCGTCACCTACCGGCTGGGGCTGTTCGGGTTTCTAGGCACTGCAACCACCCCGCCCAACCTCGGCCTGCTCGATTTGCTGGAAGCCCTCCGCTGGGTGCAGCGCAATATTGCCGCGTTCGGCGGCGACCCGGCCCTGGTGACTATGTTCGGCCATTCCTCAGGGGCCGACGCCATTGCCCAACTCATGCTGACGGAGGGTGCGGGCACGCTTTTCCGCCGCGCCATGCTGCACAGTGCGCCGCTCGGCCTCACCCGCAACCGCCAGCGCATGCTACGCACCATGAGCAGGGCCGTTGGCCCGCTGCCGCCCACCGCTTCCACCACTGAGGTGCTGGCCCGCGAAAGGGCCGTACTTAAATCCGCCCGCTGGCAGGGCCTGAAAAGCGGTATGCCCTTCGGCCCGCAGTACGGGGCCGCCCCGCTACCACCCGAACCTGACATTGAGGCCACCTGGGCCGCCGTGGCCCCACATATTGATGTCCTGATTGGCACAACGGCCGAAGAAACCCGGTTTTTCGCCGTTATCGACCCCACGTTTAACTGGTTGCAGCGCCTGCCGCTGGCGGGCAGTAGCTTAGTGCGCCTGCTCACCAGCGTCACTTCGCGCCGCATTTACCTAGACCCCGCGCAGGCTTTTGCCGAACACCAGGCCCGGGCGGGCGGCCGGGCCTGGCGGTTTCTGGTCACTTACCAGCCACCCGGCAGCCCGTTCGGGGCCGCGCACGTCATTGACTTGCCGCTGCTGCTGGGCACGCGGGCCAGCTGGGCCGCCACGCCGCTGCTGGGCGAAGCCAATTGGGAGGAGTTCGATGCCGCTGGCCGGCAGGTACGGCAGCTCTGGGCCGATTTTGCCCGCACCGGTACGCTGCCCGCGCAGGTGCTTGTTCCCGGCGTAGTGGAGGTAAAACAAACGTAGGGGCGAGGGCAAGCCCAAACGGGTATGCCCTCGCCCCTACTTCATCAGGCGCTGCGCAATCAGGAATTACTAAACCGGTGCCTGGTCGTACCGCTCGCCGGCGGGCGTGGGCCACGCGCCTTCAAACAGGAACTCGGCCAGGGGCTTGCGGGTGCGGGGCGCGGTTTCTTTTTCGCTCAGCCCATCGGGCAGGTCGGAAGCCGGGCCGGGGTAGCCCAGCGTGAACACCACCACTGGCTCGAAGCCTTCGGGAATGCTGAACGCGGTGCGCACGGCATCGGGCGAAAAGCCCGCCATCTGGTGGATTTGCAGGCCCAGCTCGGCAGCTTCCACGGCCAGCGTGGCGGTGGACTGACCCACATCGTACTTGGCCCATCCGTTGGCATTGCCGTCGTGCGAGAAATTCAGCTTGGCCACGCCCACGGCCATTACATGCGCTTTTTTAGCCCACGCCTGATTGAATTCCATCAAGCTACCCAGAATTTTCCCGAACGCCTCGGGGCTGCTCGACTGGCTGCCCATAATGTAGCGCCAGGGCTGCTCGCCATAGCAGGAGGCGGCGGAGGAAGCAGCCGTGAAAATCTGCTCCACCACCTCGGCCGACACGGCTTTGGCAGAGTAGGCGCGGGGGCTGCGGCGCTGGGTCAGCACGGGCATGATTTCGTGTTCGAGTTTTAGAACGTTGGTGGTATCGGCCATCAGAATGGGGAAATGAATGGGATGAAGGCGAATAACCGCTACCGTGGCCCGAAGTTTCGGCCCTTCTCCAATCCTGTTTTTCCGGCTTATTTTGAAAAAACATGGCCCAGGCTGTCAACTAAACCCCAGTCGGCTTACCTTTCGCCACGTTCTTTTTCCCGCCCCGACCTTCCTCCCCGCCTATGCAGCCCACGCCCCACGCCCCCGACGCTCTCGATGCCCTGTTTCCCGATTCGCTGCTCGTTGAAGTGGCCTGGGAAGTCTGCAACCAGGTGGGGGGCATCTACACCGTCATTCGCAGCAAGGTGCCGGCCACCGTGCCCGCCTGGGGCGAGCGGTACTGCCTGCTGGGTCCCTACTTCCCCAACATGGCCCAGGGCGAGTTTGAGCCCTACGACGACCTGACGGTACACACCGGGGCCGACCCCTTCATGGCCGCCGTGCGCACCATGCGCGCCCAGGGTTACGACGTGCAGATTGGCACCTGGCTCGTCACGGGCCGGCCCCGGGTGGTGCTCATCAACCCGTTTCAGGCCTACGACCGGCTGGGCCAGCTGAAGTCGGATTTGTGGGGCCGCCACGGCATCCCCGCGCCCGACACCGACGACTTGCTGCACCAGGTCATCGCCTTCGGGCACCTCACCACCGTTTTCTTCCAGCACCTGGCCGCTCAGAAGGTGGCCGGGCAGCGTCTACTGGGCCACTTCCACGAGTGGATGACCGGCGTGGCCATTCCCGAGCTGCGCCGCCTGCAAGTGCCCGCGCACCTGCTCTTCACCACCCACGCCACGCTGCTGGGCCGCTACCTGGCCATGAACGACCCCGCTTTCTACGACCACCTCATGTGGGTGAACTGGGAAGCCGAGGCCAAGAAATTCAACATCGAGCCAGCCGTGCGCATGGAGCGCGCCGCCGCCCACGGCAGCCACGTTTTCACCACCGTGAGTGAGCTGACGGTGCGCGAGTGCATTTACCTCCTAGATAGGATTCCGGACGCGGTGCTGCCCAACGGCCTCAACATCGAGCGCTTCGTGGCCCTGCACGAGTTCCAGAACCTGCACCAGCAATACAAGGCCAAAATCCACGAATTCGTGATGGCCCACTTCTTCCAGTCGTACGCCTTCGACCTGGATAAAACGCTGTATTTCTTCACTTCGGGCCGCTACGAGTACCACAACAAGGGGTTTGATTTGACCCTCGAAGCCCTGGCCCGCCTCAACTATCGCCTCCAGCAAAGCGGCCTCGAAACCCAGGTGGTGATGTTTTTCATCACCAAGCGGCCCTTCACCAGCATCAACCCGCAGGTGCTGGAGCGCCGCGCCATGCTAGATGAAGTACACGAGACCTGCAAGGCCATCGAGCGCCAGGTGGGCGAGCGCCTCTTCTACGCCGCCGCCGCCAGCCAGGACCACAAGCTGCCCGAGCTTGGCGCAATGGTGGACGACTATTGGAAGCTGCGCTACCGCCGCCAGCTCCAGAGCTGGAAAACCAACGCCCTGCCCCCCGTCATCACCCACAACCTGGTAAACGATGCCGACGACGACATCCTGAACTACCTGCGCCGGTCCAACCTGCTCAACCACCGCCACGACCGGGTGAAGATGGTGTACCACCCCGATTTCGTGTCGCCCGCCTCGCCCCTGCTGGGCATGGAGTACGGCCAGTTTGTGCGCGGCTGCCACATGGGCGTGTTTCCGAGCTACTACGAACCCTGGGGCTACACCCCGCTCGAATGCGTGGCCCGCGGCGTGCCCGCCATCACCTCCGACCTCTCCGGCTTCGGCGATTACGCCCTGCAAAACGTGCCCGACCCCGAATCCAAAGGCATTTTTGTGGTCCACCGCCAGGAAAAGTCCTTTGACGAATCGGCCGAAGAGCTTTGTGATATGCTCTGGCAATTCGTGCAGCTCAACCGCCGCGACCGCATTATGCAGCGCAACGCCGTGGAAAGCTCGGCGGAGCTTTTCGACTGGAAAAACCTGCGCGTATACTACGACCGCGCCTACGCGCTGGCGTTGGAGCGGCAGTAGAACATTCTGCGCCTTCTGCGAGAGCCTCTGCGTCCTCTACGGGCTAAAACTCAATCATCGGTTTTAGGACGCAGAGGAGGCAGAAGAGCCGCTGAGGTTCGCAGAGAAACAGTAATATTTCGAATGAGCCGCAAACTTCTGATTATTACTTTACTCGCTGGTACTGCCACCGCCGCGCTCGCCCACGAGTTCTGGCTCGAAGCCCCGCGCTTCCGCCTCCAGCCGGGCGAGACGGTGAACGTGCATACCTTCATCGGGGCCGATTTCAAGGGCGAGCCCTGGACCACCAAAGCCGCCAAAATTCAGCGCCTCGTGCGCTTCGGCCCCACCCCGGGCGATTCCACCGACCTCACGCCTAACAACGCCACCGAAACCGATACGTTCCGCACCGGCTTCACCTTTGCCCGGCCCGGCACGCACGTCGTGCTGCTGCGCTCCACCAATTCCTTCATCGAACTGCCCGCCGAGCAGTTCACCGCCTACCTGCGCGAAGAAGGCCTCGACTATGCCCTGAAGCTGCGCCAGGAAAACGAGGAAATGGCCAAGCCCGGCCGCGAAACCTACCGCCGCTGCGCTAAAACCCTGATTCAGGTGGGCGAGGCCGCCGCTACTCCGGCCGTCACCGACAGCGCCTGCCGCCACGTCTACGGCCTGCCGCTGGAGCTGGTGCCCGAGCAAAACCCCTACCGCCTGGCCGCCGATAAGGCCCTGACCGTGCGCGTGCTGCGGGCCGGCCGGCCGGCGTTTGGCGCGGCCGTGCAGGTGTGGCAGCGCCAGCCCGGCGGCCTGCCCACCTTGCATTACACCACCCGCGCCAACCAAAACGGCCGCATCTTGTTACGCTTATCCGGCCCCGGCCCTTACCTACTAGCGGCCGTGGACATGAGCGCCGCCCCCGCCAAACTGCGCGCCCGCGCCGACTGGCAATCGACCTGGGCATCGCTAACTTTCGCCGGTCCGGCATCAAGTTTGCGAATGCCCACAAAACATTAGCCAAACTTCACCCTAAATTTTAGGTTTTTTCTTTACCTTCGCCGTTCTCTTACCCTCCCTCGCCTACGCTGTATGAAGTACACGATTGATAAAAAAGATAGCTACACCATCATCACGATTGAGGAGAAGAAGCTCGACACCACCGTCGCGCCCGACCTCAAGTCGGAGTTCGTGAAGCTGAACGCTGAAGGCATTAACAACCTGATACTCGACCTCACGAACGTTAAGTACACGGACTCGTCGGGCCTCAGCTCCATCCTTATTGCCAACCGTCTTTGCAACTCCACGGGCGGCCTGCTGGTGCTCACCGGCCTGCAAGACCATGTGCTGAAACTCATCACCATCAGCAAGCTTGAGTCCGTTCTGCACATTCTGCCCACAGTGGAAGAAGGCATCGACCGCGTGTTTTTGCACGCCATCGAGCGCGACCTGACGGATAAGGAATAATTTTTTTAGCCGCACGCTATAAGCTGCAAGCCGCAAGCTGCTGTTCTGCTTTTAGCCAGGACAACAGCTTGCGGCTTGCAGCTTATAGCGTGTAGCCTTTCCCCAACCCATGACTTTTGAGCTGAAGATTCTGGGGTCGGCTTCGGCCACGCCCACGGCCGGGCGCCACCCCACGGCCCAGGTGCTCACCGTTGGCGCATCCAACTACCTGATTGACTGCGGCGAAGGCACTCAGTGGCAAATGCTGGAATACCGCGTGCGCCCCCACCACGTCCGGGCCATCTTTATCTCACACCTGCACGGCGACCATTATTTTGGGCTATTTGGGCTGCTGGGCACCATGCATCTGCAGGGCCGCACCCAAGCGCTGGCCATCATCGGCCCGCCCGGCCTCGATGAGGTGCTGGTGACCCAGGCCCGGGTTTCCAACATGCAGTTGGGGTTTGCCACGGAGTTCACGGCCGTGAATACCGAAGCTCACGCCGTGGTGTATGAAGATGAAAACCTGACCGTGGCCACGCTACCCATGCGCCACCGCGTGCCGTGCGCCGGTTACTTGTTCACCGAACGGCCCCGCCGGGCCAACCTTCTGAAAGAGAAGCTGCCCGCCGGCCTCACGCCCGCCCAGCTGGCCCGCCTGGCCCAGGGCGACGACCTGCCGCCCGACGGCCAGCAGCCCGGCCTGCGCCACGCCGACGTGGCCGGCCCCGCCCCCACCCCGCGCCGCTACGCCTTCTTCTCCGACACCCTCTACACGCCCGCGCTGGTGCCGCTCATCCAGGGCGTGGATTTGCTTTATCACGAGGCCACTTTCCTGGAGGACCTGCGGGAGCGCGCCGCCCAAACCCACCACAGCACCGCCCGCCAAGCCGCTTCCATTGCCGAGGCGGCGGGGGTAAAACGTTTGTTACTGGGCCACTTCTCCAGTCGCTACAAGGCTTTGGAGCCGCTGCTGCACGAGGCCCGGGCCCTATTCCCCACGGCCGAGCTGGCCACGGAGGGAATAGTTGTGAGCCTGTAGCTTGTCTTTCTTATGAACACCTTCGCTAATAAAAAGCAGCAGCTCTACCTCGTTCTCAGCGGGATTTTTCTGGTGAATGCGCTGCTGGCCGAAATCATCGGCGTCAAGATTTTCTCGGCCGATAAGCTGATGGGGCTACCCGGCAACCTCACGGCGGGCGTGCTCATCTGGCCCGTCGTGTTCGTGACCACGGACATCATCAACGAGTATTTCGGCAAGGCGGGCGTGTTGCGCATCAGCTACCTGACGGTAGTGCTGATTCTGTTCGCCTTTGGGGTTATCTTCCTCACCACCAAGCTGCCGCCAGCCGATTTCTGGCTCGATGTCAACAAGACCGATAACGCAGGCCGGCCCTTCAACATCGACTTTGCCTACCAGAGCATTTTTCGGCAGGGGCTGGGCATTATCACGGGCTCAATTGTGGCGTTTGCGGTGGGGCAGGTGCTCGATGCCACTATTTTTACGGCCATTCGCAAGGCTACGGGCGGGCGCTACATCTGGCTGCGCGCCACGGGCTCAACCCTGATTTCGCAATTGGTCGATTCGTTTGTGGTGCTGTACGTGGCCTTTTACGTGTTTGGCAACTGGACAATGGACCAAGTGCTTAGCGTAGCCAACACCAATTACTGGTACAAATTTGCGGCGGCCATTCTGCTCACGCCGGTGCTTTACCTGGCGCATTTCCTCATTGACAAGTACCTGGGCCAAGAGGAAACAACCGAATTGCAGGAAGAAGCCGTGGAAAACGTGAGCGTGTAACTTTTTTCCGCTCGTTGCCATTTCACCGCCATGCGACTATTCTATCTCCTGGCAGCCGGGGCCTTTTTGCTGCCCGCCGTGGCCCATGCTCAGTTTATTTTTGCCCCCGGCACCTATCAGCTGGCCAACGGCTCCAAAGGCGAGGCTTCGCTGAAGCTGGCCCTGGCCGAAAACGGCAGCCCCACGATGATGGTGGGCGTTAAAAACGGCAAGGAGCGCAAGTTCCACGCCGCCGAGGTCACCGCTTTTACCGTGGAAAACCACCGCTTTATGCGGGCGAACGATTTCCGCTTTCTCAGCGGCACCGATGCGGATTTCAAGGAGCCCGCGCTGCTCGAAATCCTCGAAACCGGGCCGGTGGAGCTGTTTTATTATCATTATCAGGTGGAAATGGGGCCGAATTTTAAGGCCCACGCGAAGCTGCCGGTGCTGCGCAAAGCCGGCACGAGTGCGTTCTTTGCGTACAGTCCCAGCCGCTCGCCGGGGTTCGACCAGAAACTCGCGCCCGGCGGCTTCGTAGCCGCCCTATTTCCGGCCGACCCGGTGCTCCAGCGCCAATTTGCCATCAATGGCATCAGCCGCGCCCAGCTCGTGGCCGCCGTGCATGCTTACAACCAGGGCGTGCGGCTGAAACCTTAATTAATTCATATGTCCCGCATTCTTACCGGCATCCAGAGCACCGGCCGCCCGCACCTCGGCAACCTGCTGGGGGCCATCCTGCCCGCCATCGAGCTGTCGAAAAACCCGGCCAACGACTCGCTGTATTTCATCGCCGACCTGCACTCGCTCACCACCGTGCGCGACCCCGGAGTGCTGCGCGCCAACACCTACGCCGTGGCCGCCGCGTGGCTGGCCTGCGGTTTCGACACCGAGAAAAACCTGTTTTACCGGCAGTCCGACGTGCCGCAGGTGACGGAGTTGACTTGGTACCTGAGCTGCTTCACGCCCTACCCCATGCTGGCCAACGCGCACAGCTTCAAGGACAAGAGCGATAAGCTGTCGGACGTGAACGCCGGCCTTTTCACTTACCCGGTGCTGATGGCGGCCGACATCCTGCTCTACGACGCCGAAATCGTGCCCGTGGGCAAAGACCAGATTCAGCACCTCGAAATTGCCCGCGACATTGCCAAAGCCTTCAACAGCCGCTACGGCGACACGCTGGTGGAGCCCCAGGCCCGCGTCGACGCCGAGCTGATGACTATTCCCGGCACCGATGGCGCGAAGATGAGCAAGAGCTACGGCAACATCATCGATATTTTTCTACCCGAAAAAGAATTGATGAAGGCCATCAAAACCATTATTTCGGACAGCACGCCGCTCGAAGAACCCAAGAACCCGGATACCGATGTGACGTTTAAACTTTACTCGTTGCTGGCCACGCCGGCCGAGATAGAGACAATGCGCGCCAACTACCTGGCCGGCGGCTACGGCTACGGCCACGCCAAAAAGGAGCTGTATGAGCTGATTCTGCGCCGCTTTGCCGTGGAGCGCGAGCGGTTTGACTTCTACATGAACAACCTACCGGAGCTGGATGCCGCGCTGGCCATTGGCGCGCAACGGGCGCAAGAATACGGCGCGGGCGTGCTGGCCAAGGTGCGCCAGAAGGTGGGCTACGGGAAGTAATGATTAATGGTTAACGGTGAGTGGTTAATGATGGGGTTTGCTTAATCACTGACCTCTAACCATTAATCATTTAAAACATCTGCTCGGCCGAGAAGCTGAAGCCAACTTTGCTGCCGCGGCTCACCTGCTGGTTTTCCAGCTTTTGCTTCACCGATATTTTCTGAATTTCGGGCAGTGGCGGGGCGATGAGGTCGTTGTTGACGGCGGCAATCATGGCGCTTTCCACGAACAGGCGCATGGATTCCGGCGTTACCGGGTTGTCGCTCATGTCGTTGTCGGGCAGTTCGAGCTGCTGCACGCCTTCGAGAAAGTAGTGGTTGTTGATGTTGACCAGCAGGCGGCCCACGAGGTAGCCGGGGTCGTTCAGGCGCTGGTACTTGATGCTGTCAGCCATGAAGTTATAGGCCATGATGTGGCCGAAGAAGCGGCGGCGGAAGTCGGCTTCGACGTATTTGCTGGGCATGGGGCCATAGTCGTCGGGGAAGGTGACGATGTTGGAGTGCATGACGAACACCAGCAAATCGCCGGAAAACCGGATGTGAAACTCCATGTCGTTGATGGAGCGGTACTCAATCACCACGCTGGAATCGAGGGGTGTGAGCTTGTGGCTGAGTTCCAGCACCAGCTCCTGCGACACCAAGCGCAGGCAGTCGAAGGCGGCCTGGGTGTTGCGGTAGATGGCCTGCTTGGCGGTGGACTTCTGCTTGAGGCCCTCGAAAATCTGGTTGAGGCGGTCGGCCGGGGCCTCGGTGGGCGAGCCGGCCTCGGCCGTGGGGCGGTTGTTGGTGGCGGTGGCCCCGGTATGGCCCGTTTCGGACACCACCGGAACGGGAGCGTTGGGATTTTCGGCCGCTGCTTTGCTGGATTTAGCCGCTTTCGCGGGTTTGCGGCGGGCCGACGCAGGCTTGGGTTCCGGCGTAGCCACTGGCGCGGGGTTGATTAACAAGCCAGAGGCGGTGCTTTTTTTAGGGGATGATTTAGCCATGCGGAAGGGGAATAAGCCGCGAAGAAACGCAGCACGGGCAGGAAATTATCTTTTCAAGGCACGACAACGCGGCCGGCATGGGCCACTCAGGTTGCAGGAGGTACGAAAGCAAGCGGGGCCGTAGTTTCACTCGGCGCTGATGAATCCGGCGTGAAGCGGACATTTGCGGCCGTGCCCAGGCCCGGCGGCGCGCTCAACCGGCCCGCCACCGCCCATTGGGAACTGCGGAAAGCCACCGTGCGCAGGCCCGGCGGGCCGGCACCGTGGCCCGGCAGCAGCATGGCCTGGGCCGTGGGCTGGCGCAGGGCCTCCCCCACCGTGCGCACGGCCCCGGCGGGCACGGCGCGGAGCTCTAGCTCGGCCAGCAGTTCGTTGCCCCCCACGGCGGCAATGGTTTCGGTTAGTAGCGTTTCCAGTTCCGGGCGGTGCGCCACGCGGGCCGGGTTGGTGGCAAAACGGGCGTCGGTGGCCCACTCCGGGCGGCCCAGCGCGGCGCAGAGCTGCCGGAACTGCCCATCGGAGCCCACGGCCAGCACCAGCGCCCGGCCATCGGCGGCACGGTACACGGTGCCGTAGGGCACGATGCTGGGGTGGCCCGAGCCCAGCGGCTGCGGGTCGTGGCCCGTGACGAGGTAGGTGGCGGCCTGGTTGGCGAGGGCTGAAAGGGCGCTGTCGAGCAGGCTGACCTGCACCAGCGCCCCGCGTCCGGTTCTTTCACGCTGAAACAGCCCCGTAAGCAAGCCCTCCTTCAACTGGTGCGCGGCCAGCAGGTCGACCATGGCCACGGGCATTTTCTGGGGTGGCTGACCGGGGCCGGCAGCGTTGAGGTGCAGGTACCCGGCTTCGGCTTGCAGCACGGCATCATAGCCGGCGCGGGCATTATCGGGGCCGTAGCCGGTGAGGTGACCGTAGAGCAGACGCGGGTTTTGGGCGGACAGCGTGGCGTAATCGGCGCGCAGCTTTTCGGCGTCGCCGGGCTTGTAGCTGGCCAGCACGATATCGGCCTGGGTGGCTAAGTGGTGCAGCGCGGCTTGACCAGCGGCGGTGGTCAGGTCCAGCACCAGGGAGCTTTTGCCCCAGTTGGAAGCGGCGAAATAGGCTGAAACGGAAGTTTCAGCCGCGACCTGCGTAGCAGTTGATGCGGCGGTTTCGGCGCTGGTTTTCCAGGTGCGCGTGACATCGCCGGCGGGGCTTTCGATTTTCATGACTTCGGCCCCCAGCTCGGCAAAAAACTGGCCCACCTGCGGGCCGGCCAGCACCGAGGCAAGTTCGAGGACGCGGAGATGAGCGAAGGGAAGTGGCAACGACATACCAGAATGCTGGGAGAACCGGCAAGCTACGCGCCGGGCTACAAATTGCCTTAACTCGCCAAATATCCATAGTCGCGCAGCTGCTCGCGCACGTCGCCGTCCAGTTTCAGCAGCCGGCCCTGGTGCAGCAGGTACACCACGTCGCAGATGGGCAGCACCTCGGCGTAGCGGTGGTCGGTGATGAGCAGGCCTTTGTGTGCTTTGAGGCGCTGCATTTCCTCGGCCAGGGTTTCGACATGGACCGGCATCACCCCCGAAAACGGCTCATCGAACAGCGAGAAGGCCGTGGGCTGATGCAGCAGCAGCAGCGCCTGCACCAGCCGCGCCGAACCGCCCGACAGCTCCCCCACGCGGCTGCCAAACTGCGCGCGCAGCTCCGGGAAGCGGGCGGTGGCTTTTTCGAGGTCGACACCCAGCAGCCGGGCCGCCTGGGCCAGCGACAGCGACGGGGGCAACAGCGGCTCCTGGGGCAAATAGTTCAGCAGGCCGGGCACTCGGAAGGCGGGCACTGCGTGCCGGCCGTTCACGCGCACCGAGGCATCGGCCACGGCGCGGGCGCCGAAAATGGTTTGGAGCAGCACCGACTTTCCGCTGCCGTTGCGGCCCAGCAGGCCCACAATCTGGCCGGTTTGCACCCGTAGGTAGATGCTGCCCAGCACCTGCCGCTCGCCGAACACGATGCGGATACCATCCGCTTCCAGTACCTGCGGATTGGCCGGGGTTTCATCGGCCCTGCTCACGATAATACGGCTCGCATGAGCAAGGCACCGCCCAGAAACAGCAGCCCATCCAGCGCCACCACCGCCCCCCACAGCCGCCGCCGCGACATGTTCAGGTTGAAATAAAACCAGTATTGGCCGGGCCGCAGCTGCTCCGCCAGGTACCACACCACCGGCGCGGTGGCCAGCTTGGTGAGTAGCAGCCCCGGCAGCAGGCCGCCGCTCCAGCCTTCGTGGATGGCCGGCAGCAGCACGGCCAGCAGTATCAGCCCCGAAATGCCCAGCATAAACGGCGCGACACTGCGGTAAAACAAGGCCACGGCCCGTAATTGGGTAGTCAAAATAGTCATCGAAAACGCTTGGTTCAGCGGGTCAACGCGGCGGCCCGCCGATTATTCTACCCGCCCGGCCCGGGCAAATATGGGGAACGTGGCAGAGCGTGCCTGCGGCCCCCACAGCTGCGTCAGCTCGTCGGCCACCAGGGCCACCATATCGTCTCCGGCGTGCTGGCGGGCATAGTTGGCCGTGGCCGACCAGGTGCGCAGATAATTCAGCATATCGCCTGCCGTCCAGAGCTTTACAGCAGCAAATCGCGCCTGCTGCACGTCGATAAACGGGAAGGGCAGGTTGGCATACTCGTTTTCGATGTGGCGGCGGTTGGCGTCCCAATACGGGGCCGAGGTCACGTCGTGAAAGGAATCCAGCACCTGGTTCAACTCCGGCGTTTCGAGGCGGCACAGCTGGTAGCCCCACTCAGCCAGCACCGCGCCGGGGCGGGCCACGCGGCGCACCTCCCGGTGGTAGGCTTCGCTATCGAACCAATGCACGGCCTGGGCCACGGTGATGAGGTCGAAGCGCTGTTCGGGGAAGGGCGTGTACTCGGCGGTGGCGCGCTGGTAGTGAATGTTGGAGCGTAGCGGAGCCTGAGCCAACTGGTTTTCGCTGAGGTCGGTGGCATCGACCCGGATGAATGAATCGGCCAGTACCGCCGCTACCTGGCCGTTGCCGGTGGCGCAATCCCAGGCCCGCTCGCGGCTTTCTACCTGGGGCAAAAGCCAGTTATAGAGCTCGGCGGGGTAGGCAATGCGGTAACGGGCGTAGTCGGCAGCTTGGGTGGAGAAACGGTCGAGGGCGGGCATGAGGGAGAGAAAAGTATTGAGAAACTCAAAGAACGTCATGCCGAGCGTAGCCGAGGCATCTCTACCGCTTTGTCAGGCACCCCTCTCTTTTGGAGAGGGGTCGGGGGTGAAGTTCTGGCAGGAGGCGAAGCAGTAGAGATGCCTCGACTGCGCTCAGCATGACGGCCTTTCCCCAATCAAACGCCCACCGCGCAACACCCGCCGCCCGGCGTATCTTTACCCCAAATCAAGCGGTTTGCTGACCACGGCATCAAGGTCAGCCTTTTACAACTTTCAATAAGCTGAACCTTGACGTTTCACGAATTTAACCTCCACGACGACCTGCTCTCTGGCATCGACGCCATGAACTACCAGCAGGCCACCCCCATTCAGGAGCAGGCCATCCCCAAAATTCTCGACGGTAAAGACCTGATTGCCTGCGCCCAAACGGGCACCGGCAAAACCGCCGCCTACCTGCTGCCGCTGCTCGACAAGATTTCGCACGCCAAGCACGGCCACACCACCACCCTCATTCTGGTGCCTACCCGCGAGCTGGCCACCCAGATTGACGAGCAGGTGATGGGCTTCGGCTACTACGTGGAAGCCAGCTCGATAGCCATCTACGGTGGCGGCAAATCCGAGAACTGGGAGCAGCAAAAACGCGCCCTCACGAGCGGGGCCGATATCATCATCGCCACGCCCGGCCGCCTCATCGCGCATTTGCAGATGGGCTACGTGAAGTTCGACCAAATCAAGTATCTGGTGCTTGATGAGGCCGATAAGATGATGGACATGGGCTTCAGCGATGACATCTTCAACATCGTGCGCCAGCTGCCCAAGGAGCGCCAGACGCTGCTGTTCTCGGCCACCATGCCCAGCAAAATCCGCGACTTCTCGCAGCAGATTCTGAAGAATCCCGAGGAAATCCGCCTGGCCGTGTCCAAGCCCGCCGCCGGCATCGACCAGCAGCTCTACATGGCGTATGACCGCCAGAAAATTTACGTGCTGGAGCACATCATAAAAACCCAGGACGTGCAGAGCATGGTGCTCTTCACCAGCCAAAAAGCAGCCGTGGGCGGTATCGTCAAGGCCGTGAACAAGCTCGGTATCGAGGCCCGGGGCATCAGCTCCGACCGCACCCAGGAGGAGCGCGAGGAAATCATGCGCGCCTTTAAAAACAAGCAGTTCCCCATCTTGGTAGCCACCGACGTGCTCAGCCGCGGCATCGACATCGACTCACTGAGCCACGTCGTGAACTACGACATTCCCCGCGCCGCTGAGGACTACGTACACCGCATCGGCCGCACCGCCCGCGCCGCCACCAAGGGCACGGCCATCACCTTCATCTCGGACCAAGACCAGGACCGGGTACTGAAAATCGAAAAGCTCATCGAGCGTGACCTCGAAAAGCGCGCCATCACCGAGGAACTGGGCCTGGGTCCAGCCCCGGAATTCGACCCCAAGCGCTTCGCCGGCCTGGGTGGTAAAATCGGCGGCCGCCCGGCCCGTGGTGGCCACGGCGGCGGCGGCAGCCGCGACCGTGGTCCTCGCCCCGAAGGCAGTGACCGTGGCCCCCGCCGCGAAGGTGGCAGCGGCGGCGGAGGCCGCGATGATGGCAAACCCCGCCGTGATGCCCCCGACCCCAAAGACCCCAAGCACCTGGAACGACTCGCCGCCGCCAAGAATGCCCTGGCGGCCCTCGATGCCGGCCACGCGCCCACCGTGCCTTACCAGCGCCCGCCCCGCCCCGAAGGCGAAGAGCGCCGCGACCGTGGCCCCCGCCCCGAGCGCACTGCGCGCCCCGAAGGAGAGGCCCGCCCGCCCCGCGAACCTCGCGCCCCACGCCCGGAAGGCGAGCCTCGCCCGCCGCGTGAGCCGCGTGCTGAAGGCGAAAACCGCCCGCCCCGCGAGCCCCGGCCCGAAGGCGAGGCCCGCGAACCTCGTGCCGACGGCGAGCGCAGCCGCAGCCGTGGGGGCCGCAACCGCAACAGAGGCCCCAAGCCCGAAGGCTCGGCCACTCCGGCCGCGGGCGAAGCCCCCGCTGCTTCGGCTGCGCCAGCCGAATAAGCACGGCCCCAAGCATAAAAAAAGTGGCCTTCCGGGGCCGCTTTTTTTATGCTTAATGCTCACCAACTGGGGCTACACGCCGAAATTCTTCTGAATCATCGCGGCAAAATCGGCTTCGCTCATCTGGGCTTTCGCGCCGAGAATACCCTTGGCATCATCGCCGGCGATGTAGCGGAGCTGCGAGGTGCCATCGGTGGCGGCGGTGTAGATGACTTCGGCAATCTGCTCGGGCTGGCTGGCCGCGCCGCCGCGCTCGCTGAAGGCGGTCAGCACGCTGCGCACCTGCGGGGCGTAGGGGTCGGTTACATCGGCTGGGTCGATGGTCATTTTGAGGGAGCGGGTGGCAAAATCCGTCGCCACGCCGCCGGGGGCTACCACTTTCACTTGGATGCCGAACGGGGCCAGCTCGTACCAAAGCGACTCAGAGAAGCCGTCGAGACCGAATTTGGTGGCGTGGTAGAGCGAATTCATCGGAAAAGCCGTGCGCCCGCCCACCGAGGTAATGTTGATGATAACGCCGGACTTCTGCGTCCGAAAAATGGGTAGCGCCGCCCGCGTCACGGCAAAAACGCCGAAGACATTGGTGGCAAACTGGTCCTGAATCTGGGCATCCGTGGCCATTTCAAACGGGCCAACGAGGCCGTATCCCGCGTTGTTGATGAGAACATCTAGACTGCCAAAATCGGCATGCGCCTGCTGGATGGCGAGGGGGGCGGCAGCAGCATCCGTCACGTCGAGGGCGTAGACACGGACGTTGGGCAGGTCGTCAAATTTTGCGTCGGACGGGTTGCGCATGGTGGCGGCCACCTGCCAGCCGTGCTGGGCGAAAAGACGTACGGCAGCGGCACCGATGCCGGTGGAGGTGCCGGTGATGAAAACGGTTTTGGGCATGATTGGAGAGAATGAGTACCCGGGTCGTTGCGACCTGGTCGCGCGTGCAGACGCTCAGCAGCCCACAATATTTTGCGGCGGGCCGGCTTAACTCCCTCTCAACCTCGCTACACCATTTCGGGAAGCTGGCGCAGATACGCCGCCGACACCTCGTCCGTCAACCACACGCCGTTATCGGCTTGGTAGAAAGACTGGCCGGCGCGGTGCAGCAGCCCGGCCGCTACTTCGAACAGCACCAGCCGGCCGTGGCGCTGGCCCACAGTGCGGGCCGTGGCTACGTCGGCACTCAAGTGTACCTGATGTCGGGCCATTTTACGCAGACCTTCCCGCAGGATGTTTTCTTGGTGCTGAACGGCCGTGCCGTGGTATAGCACTTCGGGCGGCACCACGGGCGTATAGCCCAGCGCTACTTCCACCGAATGGCCCTGGCTGGCCCGAATCCGACTGCGGTCGTCGTTGAAGCGGAAGCGCTGCTTAGCGTTCGTATCCACGATGTGTTCCAGCTCATGCAGCGTCAGCGGCTGCTGGTGTTTGGCCAGCTGCGCCAATAATTCAGGCACTGATACCCAGCCTTGTTCATCCAGACTGATGCCGATGTGGGCGGGTTCGTGGCGCAGCACCAGGCTCAGCAGCTTGCTGCGGCGGGTAGTTTCTTTTTCGGAAAGTATGACCAAAAGTAACGCGCTATATTTTACCCCAGCACCTGCCCCACCCCAAACAGCAACGTGAACACCAGCGTGCTCAGCGCCATCTGCTTCAGCAGCGGGTCGAGTTGCATGGATTCCTGCCGCTGCCATACCTGAATGGCATTGAAGACGAACAGCGGCACTGCCAACGCAAACAGCCACTGCCACGGCGAATGATACGTGAGGGCCACAAATACCGTAGCACAGCCAATACCCAGGATGAGCAACAGCCAATGATAGCGCCGCGCATGAATCGGGCCCAGCCGCACCGGAATCGTAATTTTACCCGCCAAAATATCTGATTTAATGTCCCGAATGTTGTTCACGTTCAGCACCGCCGTGGCGAAGCAGCCGAGCGCCGCAGCCGGCAGCAGCACTTGCAGCGGCAGCGTCCGTGTTTGCAGAAAATACGTACCGCACACGCCTACGATGCCGAAAAACAGGAACACCGAAATATCGCCGAAACCCGCGTAGCCGTAGGGGTTGGCCCCCGCCGTGTAGTTCACCGCCGCCCAGATGGCCGCCAGCCCCAGCGCCAGAAACGCCAGAAACAGCCCCAATCCGGCCGCGCCCAGCGCCACCCACAGCAGCGCGAGGCCACTACCCAGCGCCAGCAAGCCGCAAATCCACATGCCGCGCTTCATTTGGGCCGGGGTGATGGCCCCGCTTTGTACGGCACGTTGCGGGCCTTCGCGATGCACACTGTCGGCCCCGTTCTGGGAGTCGCCGTAGTCGTTGGCGAGGTTGCTCAGGATTTGAAGGAGGATGGTGGTGAGGGCAGCTAGGCCAACTACCAGGCTGTTGAACTGGCCGGTGGCGGCGGCAAGGAACGCGCCCGTGAGGATGCTGGCCAGGGCCAGTGGCAGCGTGCGGGGGCGGAATGCGGAAATCCAGGGTGACATGGGCAAAAGGAAAATCAAACAGCAAAAAAGAACGTCATGCTGAGCGAAGCCGAAGCATCTCCACCGCAGAACTAATCAAATTTAGTTACGCGGTGGAGATGCTTCGGCTTCGCTCAGCATGACGTTCTGAATTGATTCAGAAAACGGCAGGAACTACTTCGTGATATCGGCCACCAGCTCGGGGCTCAGGGGCGTCACTTTCGAGTTGTAAAACTTTACAACGTGGCCTTTTTCGTCGACCAGGTACTTGCAGAAATTCCAACTCGGGGCATCGCTTACCGCGCCATTTTTGGTTTTGTCCGACAGGTATTTATAGAGCGGCGTCGCGTCGTCGCCTTTCACCGAAACCGTTTCGAAGAGTGGGAAGGTCACGCCGTAATTTTTCTCACAGAACGAGGCTACTTCCTCGTTGGAAGTCAACTCCTGCTTGAAGCTGTTCGACGGGAAGCCCAGCACGACCACCTTATTGCCGTATTTCTTCGACAGCTCTTCCAACTCCTTATACTGCGGGGTGAAGCCGCACTTCGAAGCCGTGTTCACAATCAGCAATTTCTTGCCTTTGTACTTGCTCAGTTTCACTTCCTTGCCATCGATGGATTTCACGGTGAAATCATACACGGAAGCGGCGGCAGCAGTTTCGGCGGGCGTGGTCATGGCGAGGGGAGCGGCCGGTCTGGCGGCGATGAAAACCACAGCCGTAGCAGCAGTGGCCAGCGTGAGAAGAAGAGATTTTTTCATGAGTTGAAGGTAAGAGTTTGCGCAGTTGCGAGCGTAACCATACGAAGGGGAATAGGGTTTCGGACTGTCGCTCGTAGCGTGGACTCTGTGAGTCCGCGCTACAATCACGTTGTCGGCGGCGTGAGCCACTTCTCCAGCTGCACCGGCTTATACGCTGCCATCTGCGCCAGCAACTCCTGCGGGTCAGCCGATTGCAGGAGTTGGGCGCGATTTTCGGCGCGCAGCAGCTCATCGTCACGCATGCGGTCGAGGGATTGCAGGAGCAAGTCGTAGTAGCCGTCCACGTTCAGCAGGGCCACCGGCTTGTTGTGCAGGCCAAGCTGGCCCCAGGTCAGCACTTCGAACAGCTCTTCGAGGGTGCCGTAGCCGCCGGGCATGGCAATAAAGCCATCGGCGCGGTCGGCCATCATGAGCTTGCGCTCGTGCATGGATTTCACGACGTGCAATTCCGTGCAGCCTTTGTGGGCCAGCTCCTTGGCATCCAGAAAATCGGGGATAACGCCGATAACCTGGCCGCCCTGGGCTAGCACGGCATCGGCGATAGTGCCCATGAGGCCCACGCGTCCGCCGCCGTACACCAGCGTGAGGCCCTGGGCCACCATGGCGGCGGCGAGGGCTTGCGCCTGGGTGATGTAATTAGGGTTGGTTCCGGCGCTGGAACCGCAGTAAACGGCAATGCTTTTCATAAGTAGATGTAGCGCGAAGCTCCGGCTTCGCGTATCGCCGCAGAGCGGCGGAGGGATGTTAGTGTGAAATCGCGCGGTTAAAGCAATTTAAGTAATTGCCAGTATTCGCCGCTCTGCGGCGATACGCGAAGCCGGAGCTTCGCGCTACATGCGCTCGGGCACATTGATACCCAGCAGGCCCAGCGACGCCTTTATCTGCTCGCCCACGCGGGCCGACAACGCCACCCGCAGGCTGCGCTTGGCCACGTCGGTTTCCTGAAAAATTGACACCTCGGCGTAGAACCTATTATAGGCCTTAGCCAAATCGTAGGCGTACTGCGCAATCACGGCGGGCGAGAGGTTGCGGGCGGCTTCGGCCACTACCGGGGCGTAGCGGGCCAGCTCCTGAATCAGCTCCTGCTCGGTGGGTTCGAGGCCGGCAACCTGGCTCCAATCGGCCTGGCCATCAAGGCCCAGCTCGGCGGCTTTGCGGCGGATGGCGGCGATGCGGGCGTGCGAATACTGGATGAACGGCCCCGTGTGCCCTTCCAGGCTCACCGACTCTTCGGGATTGAAGAGCATGCGCTTTTTGGGGTCCACTTTCAGCAGGTAGTATTTCAGCGCGCCCAGGCCCAGCATGTGGTAGAGCTCCTCTAACTCGGCATCGGAAAGGCCTTCGGTTTTGCCTTTTTCGAGGGTGGCGGCTTTGGCGGCGGCCACTACGTCGCGCACCAGCTCGTCGGCATCGACCACGGTGCCTTCGCGCGATTTCATCTTGCCCGAGGGCAAATCCACCATGCCATAGCTGAGGTGGTGGATGGCGTCGGCGTAGGGCTTGCCCAGCTTTTTGAGGGTGGCTTGCAGCACCTGCATGTGGTAGTTCTGCTCGTCGGCGATGACGTAGATGCTGCTATCGTAGCCGAAATCCTGGTATTTGAGCTCGGCCGTACCCAGGTCTTGCGTGATGTAGACGCTGGTGCCGTCGGCGCGGAGCAAGAGCTTTTCGTCGAGGCCCTCGGCCTGCAAATCGACCCACACCGAGCCGTTTTCTTTCTTAAAAAACACGCCCTTTTCAATGCCTTCCTCTACCCGCTCCTTGCCCAGCAAGTAAGTTTCGGACTCGTAGTAAAACTGGTCGAAATCAACGCCAATGTTCTTATAAGTAGCGTCGAAGCCTTCGTAGACCCAGCCGTTCATCAGGCTCCAGAGGGCTTTTACGGCGGGGTCACCGGCTTCCCAGGCTTGCAGCATCTGCTGGGCCTCGGCCATGAGGGGGGCGCTTTTCTTGGCGATGTCGGAGGTCACGCCTTCGGCTTCGAGCTGGCGGATTTCCTCGCGGTAATGCTTCTCGAACAGCACGTAGTACTTGCCGGCGAGGTGGTCGCCCTTCAGGCCGGCGCTGGCGGGGGTTTCGCCCTGGCCGAAGTGCTGGTAGGCAATCATCGATTTGCAGATGTGGATGCCGCGGTCATTCACCAGGTTGGCTTTGGTGACGGTGGCCCCGGTAGCTTTCAGAATCTCGGCCACCGAGTAGCCCAGGAAGTTGTTGCGCAAATGGCCCAGATGCAGGGGCTTGTTGGTGTTGGGCGACGAGTACTCCACTACCACGTTGCGCGGGCCGTCGGTGGCCACGGGCGCGGTGGCGGGCTGGGCGCGCAGCTGCTCAAACACGGCCAGCCACTCCGAATCGGCGATTTCGAGGTTCAGGAAGCCTTTCACCACGTTGTAGCCGCTCACGCGGGGCTCATTGCTTTTCAGCCACTCGCCCAGGGCCTGGCCAATTTGCTCCGGCCCCTTGCCCAGGGCTTTGGTGAGCGGGAAGGTGACGAGGGTAAAGCTGCCGGCAAACTCCTTGCGCGTGGGCTGGAGCGTGAGGCTGGCGACGGGGATTTCAACGCCGAAAACTGCCTGAGCGGCGGTTTGCAGGGCGGTTTTGAGGGAGTTTTCTAACTGTTGCACGGGGCAAAGGTACGGGCTGGCGGCAACCTCCCTCCTATTCAACCAGCGGGAACCTATGACGTGCAACTAAGCTTTGCCGCCCGCCAGAAAGCGACCGATGGCGCGCACATACCCTTCCGCGAAAAACTTTTCGGTTAGTTTCTCCTGCGCCCCCAAGTGGCCGCAGTCCACGGCCAGCAATTGGCGGCGCTGGTTCTGGCGAGCGGCTTGCACCACGGCGACCGAGTCGGCCAGGGGCGTGTTCTTATCCTGGATGCCGGCAATGAGCAGCCACGGACAGCGCACACGGGCGGCTACGCGGGGATAAGCAACAGCTTCAGCGGGCAGCGTGACGGTTTTGTTGTTGGCGGCCTTTTGGTAAGCCACTATACCCGGCAGGTTGCCCGGGTAGCCCTCGGTGACCAGAAAATCGGGCTTGGCACTGGCCGCTGCTTCCGACCCAACAATGGCCCCCATCGACAGGCCCAGAATGCCCACACGGTCGCGGGGTTCCAGGTGCCGCGCCTCAGCCAGCGCGGCGCGTACGTCGAGGGCAAACTCCTCGTAGTACAGCCGCTGCGGGTCGATGGCAAAGGCCTGGCTGTGGCCAAACCCCCGATAGTCGAACAGCAGCGAGCGGTAGCCCGCGTCGGCCAGCGCCCACGCCGTGTAGATGTTGCTGGACATATTATAGGCGTCGCCGCCGGCCACCACCACCGTGGTTTGCTGGTCAGTGGCTTTCGCGGAGGGCTCTATTAGCCAAGCCACCAGCTTCACATGGTCGGCCGTGGTAATTTCTACCTGCCGGTATTCCAGGCCCAGGGTATCGGGTTTGGCCCACCATTCGGCCACTGGGCGGATAGCAAATGCGGGGCCGGCGGCTAGCAGCGCCAAGCAAAGAAGTAAGAAGCGTACCATGTAAAAAGCGGAAAAGGGAGCAGCCCGGACACTATATCCCAAGCTGTGGATAGACTTTCCCCGCCAATGAACGTTGCATCTAAAGCCGTAGCCTGTGCCAGCACAGCCGAATACGGCCAGTCGGCGGCGAACGTCGTGGCTCGCATCCAAAGCGGCCAAGCGCCCCCGCGCCATCCAGACGAATACCCCCCCGAAACTTGCAGCAACAAAGAAGCCCCGCCAGTGGCTGGCGGAGCTTCTTTGTTGCGATAATGAAGTTCAGAAAACTCCTGTTCGCACAGGGCTCCCTGTTGTGGTATATTTCTGACCCATGAATAATCAGTAAGCGCTTTGAATCACCGTTTAGGAAAAAGAATAATATTCTACGAGGCGGCACGTTGCTCGGCATATATTTGAGCTTGCCACTTCCCGACCCAATTATGATAAATTCTCTTCTCGCCCTATTTCTGCTGGTTCCGGGCTTGTCGCTGGCCCAAAAGCCTTTTACTTACCACATCAGCGGTAGAATTGGCGCGTTGAATGCGCCCAATAAAGTCTACTTGAGAAACGGCGAACTGGTCGACTCGGCCACCCTCATCAACGGAGCATTTGAGCTAAAAGGAACCGCCATCCTGCCCACGCGCGCCGATTTGGTGGTGCTGGCCAACGGCTATCATCCGAACGCTGTCTTGGCCAACGCCACCAGCGTTTTCTTGGAACCCACTCCGGTTGTTGTCATCAGCGACGGCAGCTTGCGAGATGCGACGACGACCATCACCGGCGGCACCCTCACCACCGAACACCAACAGCTCTACGCCTCGGTGCCACCCAAAGCCACTCCCCAACAGTACGCTCAAGCCTACGCAGCTTTCATCAAAAATCACCCCGCTTCTTGGGTGAGCCTGATGGCCTTGTGGGATATGGGAGTCTTTGCGAAACGCCAATACGACGAAGTAGGTCCACTCTACGCTTCCCTCAGCCCCGAGCTGAAGAGCAGCCGCCCTGGCCGCATCTACGGTGACTTGGTGAAGGGCCTAAAAGCCACGACCGTGGGCCAGCCAGCCCCCAACTTCACCCAGAAAACACCCGCTGGCAAGGCGGTTTCGCTGGCCGATTATAAGGGCAAGTACGTGCTGCTGGCCTTTTGGCACTCGTGCGCCTCCTGCCGCACGGAAAACCCCAACCTCGTCAAAGCCTACCAGGCCTTCAAAGGCCCCAAGTTCGACATGCTGGGGGTGTCGCTCGACAGCGAGAACAACCGCGAAAGATGGCTAAAAGCAATTGCCGACGACCACTTGGCATGGACCCAGTTATCGGACCTTGAGGGCACGAAAAGAGAAGTAGAACGACTGTATGGTTACCCGGGCACGCCGCTAAATCTGCTCATTGACCCCAGCGGGAAAATCGTGGCTGCCAACTTACAAGGTGCCGAACTGCAAGCCACCCTCACGCGATTCCTCAAGTGAGCAAGCCATTCGGGCGAATTTCACATGCTCCTAACGCTGCACAAGTTTCGACTGCTCAACGAAACAACAACCGCAAAAAAGCCCCGCCAGCTACTGGCGGGGCTTGCTGTTTCTCAAGCAACTTAGGCGGTGGGCTGGGGGCCGGGACGCGGTTAGAGCCTTATGCCTCGCCGCAAACGCTCAGCCCATTGCCATTCGGGTCGGTGAAATGAAACCGCCGGCCGCCCGGATAAGCAAAGATTGGCTTGCTGATGATGCCCCCGGCCGCTTCCACCGCCGCTTGCGACTCCTCCAACGCATCGGCCCAAAGCACGACCAACGGGCTGCTGGGCGGCACGCTTTCGGCCCGGTAAAACCCGCCCGAGAGCTGCCCATCCTCAAAGGCCACGTAATCGGGCCCATAATCCTCGAACGACCACCCGAAAGCCTGGGCGTAGAAGCGTTTCGTCGCGGCCAAGTCAGTGGCCGGAAACTCGACGTAGAAGACGGAGTTGTTGATTAGTTTACTTATTTCGCAGGATGGGTAATGGGTGAGGCGGCGAAACTATCGAATAATTCGGTATTGGCCGTCATGCAGAGCGCAAGCCCTACTGACACACCACCTCCTCCAGCCGCAGCCGGCGCTCAATCGCATCCGTTGCTTTTTCCAGAATGTTGAAGGCATTCTTCGCCATCGTATTCCCATTGTCCAGCGTGGGGTTGATTTCGACCATCTCGAAGCACACCACCCGCTCGTTTTCCAGCAGGTCCTGGCAGAGGTTTTCGGCTTCGGAGAGGTAGAGGCCATCCTCCACGGGCGTGCCCGTGCCGATGCTGAAGCTCGAATCGAGGCTATCGACATCGAAGGAAATGTACACCATGTCGCAGAAGCGCAGGTGCTCGTAAATCTCGCGGGTGAGCTGGCGCGAGCCTTTTTCCTTGATTTCGGGCAGCTTTATCCACTTGATGCCGAGGTCGGCGATGAGGGCTTCCTCTTCCTCCTCGGTGTCGCGCACCACCACGTACACCAGGTGCTCGGGCCGCAGCTTGGGGCCGGGCTCGGCCAGGTTTTGCAGGCGCTGCCAGAAGAACTCCGTTTCCGCGTCGGGCACGTTACGCTGGTGGGCCAGGTTGTCCTGGCCCAACGCGGCAGCCAGGGGCATGCCGTGTACATTGCCGCTGGGCGTGGTGTAGGGCGAGTGAAGGTCGGCGTGGGCATCAATCCAGATAACGCCCAGCGTTTTGGTGGGGTAGGCGGCCTTAATGCCGGCAATGGTAGCATTGGCGCTGCTGTGGTCGCCGGCCAGCACCAGCGGGAACTCGCCGAAGCGCAGCGTCTGCTCCACGGCCGTGGCAATGCCCTTCTGCACGCTATAGATGCTGTCGATGTATTTGGCGAAAGGAAACGGGTTTTTGTCGAACAGCACCTGGTTCAAATCGGGCACCACCACGGCGCTGAACCGGCGGAAATAATCGGAGCCCTTGTTGAGGCAGGCCACGCGCAGGGCGTCGATGCCCATGCCCGCGCCGCGGGTGCCGGCCCCGAGCTCGGAGCGGACTTCCAGTAATTTAATGCGTTTCATCGGAGGGTGGGAATTGGGGTAAGCAGGTTGGCGGCATCGTTTTTTAGTAGTGAGTAGCGAGTAGTGAGTAGTGAGTTTTTATCCGACTGAACAAAACTCACTACTTACTACTCGCTACTCACTACTAGAATCACGCTGCCTTGCGGCAGAAGATTCTGCCGTAGCCAAGTCGCTTACTATTCCATCGTCACGATGCAGGGCGGGATAACGCAAGAACAACATTTGGTTCCTGGCCGTTATCCTGACCCCGGCGGTACTTTTGTACGGCCCACCGCAAAGGTCGGGCTTTTTCGCCGTTTTCAAAACCGAATGGATACGTACCACGACCTCATCTCCCAAACCTTCGACTTTCCCACGGCCGATTTCACCGTCCAGGACCACGAGCTGCGCTTCCACGACATCGACCTGATGGCCCTCGTGGAAAAGTACGGCACCCCAATGCGCCTCACCTACCTGCCCAAAATCAGCTCCCAGATTCAGCGGGCCAAGAAATGGTTTGCCGACGGCATCGCCGAAACCGGCTACACCGGCTCCTATTCCTACGCCTACTGCACCAAGTCGTCGCACTTCCGCTTCGTGCTCGAAGAGGCCCTGAAAAACGACGTGGACCTCGAAACCTCGTCGTGGTTCGACATCAGCATCATCCGCAACCTACACGCCCAGGGCAAGGTCGACAAGCAGAAGCACATCATCTGCAACGGCTTCAAGCCCGAAGCCTACAAAAAGGAAATCGCCGACCTGATTAACGATGGGTTTGTGAACTGCATGCCCATCATCGATTCGCCCAACGAAATCGAGTACTACCACGACCACGTCCGCGAAAACGTGAAAATCGGCATGCGCCTGGCCTCCGACGAGGAGCCGCGCTTCCAGTTCTACACCTCGCGCCTGGGCGTGCGCTACGCCGACGCCATCCCCATCTACGAGCAGCGCATCAAGGACGACCCGCGCTTCACGCTCACCATGCTGCACTACTTCATCAGCACGGGCATCAAGGACACGTCCTATTACTGGTCCGAGCTGAGCCGCTTCGTGCATAAGTACTGCGAGCTGCGCAAGGTGTGCCCCACGCTCAATTCCATCGATATCGGCGGCGGCCTGCCCATCCAAACCAGTATCCAGCCCGACTACGACTACCCCTACATGGTGGCCGAAATCTTGCGCACCATCCAGCGCATCTGCAAGGAGGAAGGCGTGCCCGAACCCAACATTTTCACCGAGTTTGGCATCTTCACGGTGGGCGAAAGCGGGGCCACCATCTACAGCATTCTCGACGAAAAGCTGCAAAACGACAAGGAGCTCTGGTACATGATTGACGGCTCCTTCATCACCAACCTGCCCGACACCTGGGCCCTGAACCAGCGCTTCATCATGCTGGCCCTCAACGGCTGGGAGAAGCAGTACAAGAAAATCCAGCTCGGCGGCCTCACCTGCGACTCGCAGGACTACTACAACTCCGAGAAGCACATTTACCAGACCTTCCTGCCCGAGCGCAAGCCCGCCGATGCCCAGCCGCTTTACGTGGGCTTCTTCCACACCGGCGCGTATCAGGAGAGCCTGAGCGGCTACGGCGGCATCAAGCACTGCCTCATCCCCGCCCCCCAGCACATCATTCTCGACCGCGCCGAAGACGGCACCCTCACCGATACCGTTTTCGCCCCCCAGCAGCAGGCCGGCAGCATGATGAAAATCCTCGGGTACGAATAATTCAATTTCGGCGTTAGCGAGTTGTGCCGAAATATTAGGCTGGCTGCTTATCTTTGAAGCCCAACCCCGCAACCCCTCACCCGTTTTTATATAAATTATGAAAAAGTACGTTCTGCTCGCCGCCGGCTTCGCGGCCCTCTCCCTGGGTGCCTGCAACCGCCAGAAGTGCCCCGCCTACAGCAGCACCAAGGAAGCCAACCGCGTTTCCTCGCCCATCACGGCCAGTGCTGCTACGCCGGCTGCCCGCCAGTAGTGCGTTCGGATTCGAAATAGAAAGGCCGGCTTCCCGCGTGGGAGGCCGGCCTTTTTTGGGACTGATTTCCCGCAGTGAGCGCAGGGGTTAAACCGCAGTGTTCTGTAGGCGAGGTCACTGCGAACACTGCGGGAAATATCGTTTGCGTTTATGGCTGCTTGATTTGGTAGCGCTTGATGAGCCCCGTGTTATCAACTGAGCCCGGCCCGAAAACCGACACCTCCGTGTAAGCTGGAAGCCGGCGGTACGTCGTGATGCTCTCGCTACCCGCCGCTTTCACCACCGAATCACCTACCTGGATATATTGCTGCCCGGCGGCGGTCAGGGCCAGCGCCTGCGTTTCGCCGATGGCCAGCTTCACCTTCTGAATGCCTCGGGAATTGGACAGGAGTTTTTCCACGCGGCCGTTTATTTGGAGCGCTTTGTACCGTTCCATTTCGCGCTTGCTGTTTGCCGTAGTAGTGAAGTAAAAAACCACCTGCCCCAGGATGACGCAGACCATTAAAAACACGGTGTTGCGGTTTTTGGCTATCCAACCCGGCTTTTTGTCGTTGACTGTCATTGGCCTAAGATAATATCAGTTGCCGCCTGCAAATCGGCGACGTGGGGCGTGAAACTAGTCTCCTCGTCCCCCACTAGGATGCCGCGCACGCTGATGTTGGCCCCGGCTTCCATGTCGCGGAGCCGGTCGCCCACTATCCAGCACTGATTCACATCGAGGTTGAAGCGGGCCACGGCTTTTTCCAGCATGCCGGAGCCGGGCTTGCGCAGAATGGAGTCGCTCACGCTGGGGTGCGCGTCGCTGAAATACAGCGCATCCAGCGCGTTATCACAGGCGGCTTGCAGCTTGGCGTGGCAGGCCTGTACCTCGGCGGCGGTATAGAGCTTTTTGGCGATGCCGGCTTGGTTGGTAACTACTATCAGGTAATAGCCGGCGGCTTTGAGACGGGCCAGGCTTTCGGGCACGCCGGGAATGATGATGAATTTCTCGGGCTGCCAGACATAGGTGCCGATTTCCTCGTTCAGCACGCCGTCACGGTCCAGAAATACGGCTTTGTTTTTTGGGGTCATGATAACAAAGGAAGTAGCGCGAACTTTGTAGTTCGCGTCCCCGCGCCGTTTCAACGATTCGCTAACGGCGCGGGGACGCGAACTACAACCGCAGGACAGCGGTAGATAAAGTTCGCGCTACAGCATACGACATGAAAATTGCCATCATCGGCGGCGGCATCAGCGGCCTCACCCTGGCCTGGTACCTGCAAAAAAGCGGCGTGGCCTACGACTTGTTCGAGGCCGACGCCCGGCCCGGCGGCAACCTGCGCACCTGGGCCACGCCCGAAGGCTACCTGCTCGAAACCGGCCCCAACTCCCTGCAACTAAGCCTGGAGCTGGAAGAGCTGCTGGCCGACCTCGGCCTCACCGACCAGATTCAGGACGCTGCCGCCGTGAGCCAGCAGCGCTACGTGCTGCGCGATGGCCGCTACCAAATTTTGCCCGGCTCGCCCCCGGCCCTGCTCACCAACGGCTTTTTCAGCCTGAAAGCCAAGTGGCAGCTGCTGAAAGAATTTCGCCAGCCCGCTACCCCCATTGACCCGCAGGAAACGGTAGCGCACTTTTTCCGCCGCCGCTTCGGCTCCGAAATCCTGGATTATGCGGTCAATCCCTTCATGGCCGGCATTTACGCCGGCGACCCGGAAAAGCTGCTTATCAATAAAACCTTCAAGCAGCTGCCAGCTATGGAGCAGCAGTACGGCTCCGTACTGCGCGGGCTGATGAAGGGCGGCAAAGGCGCGGGCCGCCGCCGCATCATCACCCTCAAAAACGGCATCCAGACCATCACCGATACGCTGGCGGCCGGGCTCACCAATTATCAGCCCGGCACGGCCGTCACGGCCATTTCCCGCACCACCGATGGCACGTACCAGCTGGAGCTGAAGGGTCCGCAGGGCCTGGAAGCCGCGCCCGGCTACTCGCACCTGGCCCTGGCGCTACCCGCCTACGCCGCCGCGCCGCTGCTGGAACCGTTGTTTCCGCAGGCCGCCGCCGCACTGGCCGCCGTGCATTACCCACCCATGACGGCCGTATTCTCGGCTTACGACCGGACTGCCGTGGCGCACCCGCTCAACGGTTTTGGGGCACTGCACCCCAGGGTTGAGGGCACCTACGCGGCCGGCTCGGTCTGGACCAGCAGCATCTACCCCAACCGGGTGCCGGCCGGGCAGGTGCTATTCACCACCTTCGTGGGCGGCACGCAGTACGAGGACGCCGCCCGGCAGCCCGAGGGGGCGCAAAAAGCGGCCGTGCATGCCGAGCTGAGCACGTTCTACGGCATTACGGGTGCGCCGCGCTGGCAGGGGCGCTACGCGTGGCCGCGCAGCATTCCGCAGTTCGATGCGCGGATTGTGGATGCCCACAATGCGGCCGATGTCCTCGAAACCGAGCACATCATAGCCGTGGCCAACTGGCGCGTGGGCGTAAGCGTGCCCGATTGCATCCGTCAGGCGCGGGTGCGGGCAGCCCTCTTGGTGGCTGAGAAATAGCTTATTTAAGCTCGCCGGCCCCTTGCCAGCCGGGCAGTTTGCCAGCGGCGGCGGGCTAAATAGTAACGGCCGGATATTTCGGCTGTGCAGCTTCGCGCCCCGAAACCCTATCTTTGGGGTCAATTTGTATTCCATGAGCGAAGGCCTCGTCCTGATTCCTACCTACAACGAGCGCGAAAATGCGGAGCTGATTATCCGTAAGGTGATGTCGTTGGCGCGGGAATTTGACGTGCTGATTATCGACGACAACTCGCCCGATGGCACGGCGGCCATTGTCCGCGACCTGCAAACGGTGTTTCCGGGCCGCCTCTTTCTCGAAGAGCGCAGCGGCAAGCAAGGCCTGGGCACGGCCTACCTGCACGGTTTCCGGTGGGCGCTGGCGCACGGCTACGAGTACGTGTTTGAGATGGACGCCGACTTTTCGCACAACCCCGAGGACCTGCTGCGCCTGCACGACGCCTGCGCGCTGGAGGGCTACGACCTGGCCATCGGCTCGCGCTACATTCAGGGCGTGAACGTGGTGAACTGGCCCATGTCGCGGGTGCTAATGTCTTATTTCGCCTCCTGGTACGTGCGCCTCATCACCGGCATGCCCATCAGCGACGCCACGGCGGGCTTCAAGTGCTACACGGCGCGGGTGCTACGGGCCATTGATTTGGCCAACATTCACTTTGTGGGCTACGCCTTCCAGATTGAGATGAAGTGGCTGGCCTACCAGCTGGGCTTCCGCATCAAGGAGGTGCCCATCATCTTCACCGACCGCACCCGGGGCACGTCCAAAATGTCGAAAGGCATTGTGCAGGAGGCCTTTTTTGGCGTGCTGCAAATGAAGGCCAGCAGTTGGCTGCGCCCGCTCAAGCCGATGGGTCCCCGCTAAGGGCAGGCCTGTTGCCCAGCCGCGCGCCCTGGTGCCAACCGGCCGCCCGCTCCGGCGTATCTTCCCATACGCATGGAAAACACGCCCCTGTTCTGGTTAGCTTTCACGGTTTTTGTGGTAGCGCTGCTGCTGCTCGACCTGCTGGTTTTCAACCGGCAGGCGCACGAGATTAAGCTGCGCGAAGCCCTGGGCTGGAGTGCGTTCTGGGTGGTGCTGTCGCTGAGCTTCAATGGGCTGGTGTACCGCACCATGGGCCACCAGGCGGGCCTGCAATGGCTGACCGGCTACCTGGTCGAGAAGGCATTGAGTGTCGACAATCTCTTCGTTTTCCTGCTCATTTTCAATTACTTTAAGGTACCGGCGCAGTATCAGCACCGTATTTTGTTCTGGGGGGTGCTGGGGGCGTTGCTGCTGCGGGCCATCTTTATTCTGGTGGGTGGGGCGCTGCTGGCCCGGTTCCACTTCCTGATTTACCCGCTCGGCGCGTTCCTCGTGTACACGGGCATCCGGATGGGGCTGAGCAGTGGCGACCCCGAAATCGACCCCGAAAACAACCCGGTGGTGCGCTTCCTGAGCCGGCACCTGCCCATCACGCGGCAGTTGGAGGATGGCAAATTCTTTGTTCGGAAAGACGGCCTGCGTTTCGCCACCCCCCTTTTCGTGGTGCTGGTGATGGTGGAAACCACCGACGTGGTGTTTGCCGCCGACTCCATCCCGGCCATTCTGGCCATCACGCGCGATACGTTTATCGTGTTCACCTCCAACGTATTCGCGCTGCTGGGCCTGCGGGCCATGTACTTTGCCCTGGCCAGCATAATGCGCCTGTTTCACCACCTGCACTATGGCCTGTCGCTGATTCTGGTGTTCATCGGAGCCAAGATTCTGCTGGAAAATCTGGTGCATATTCCCATGCCGGTGGCGCTGGGCGTGGTGGGCAGCCTGCTGGTGTTGAGCGTGGTGGCTTCGGTGGTGTGGCCGAAGAAAAGTGCATAGGGCAATTTCCTTTTCGGGGCCCGCCGCAATTGGCGTAGCTTGCGCAGGCAACCTTTTCCACCTTTTGCCCCTCATGCACTCATGAAAATACTTCGACTCCTTACCATTGGCCTGCTACTGGCAGCCGGCACTACCCGCCCGGCCCGCGCCCAAACCCCCGACCCGACTTTCACATCGCCCCTCTCCCTCTACACCACCGGGCAGGTGTACTACCTCGGGCCGCAACAGGCCGACGGCAAGCGCGTGGTGGGCGGTTATTTCAGCCGGGTGAACGGCGCGGCTGCCACGGGCAACCTTATCCGGCTGGACGACACGGGCGTGCTCGACGCGGCTTTTTCGCAAAACGTGGGCGCAGTCTACGGCGCGTCGCAGGTGCTGGGCCTGTCTGCAGGCCAGTATCTGCTGGCCGGCGGCGGCAACACGCTCACCGCGGCGGGCCTCACGCGCACCGAGCTGCTGCGCCTGAATGCCAACGGCACCCCCGATGCCTCGTTCAGCGTGGGCGTGGGGCCGGTGACCAGCGGGGGCAACTTTGCGGCCGGCCAGGTGTTTGCGGTGCAGTCCGATGGCAAAATCCTGGTGGCGGGCTCGTTTGAGCAGTACAATGGCGTGGCGGCGGCCGGAATGGTGCGGCTGAACGCCAACGGCAGCGTGGACCCCTCCTTCAACGCGGGCACCGGCCTCGACCCAACCACCGCTTACCCAACCTCAATGGTGGTGCAGGCCGATGGCAAAATTCTGCTGGGCGGCGAGTTCGACGCCTTCAATGGCCAACCCACCGCCGGGTTGGTGCGGCTGAATGCCAACGGCAGCGTGGACGCTTCATTCACGCCGCCGCTGCTGCGCTACACGTACGTAGAAGGCCTGATTGTGCAGCCCGATGGCAAGGTGCTGATGAACGGGTACCTGAACCTGCTGGGCAGTGCCACGCAATACGCGGGCGTGGCACGACTGCTGCCCAGCGGCGCACTCGACCCCAACTTTGTTACGTCGAACTTTCTCGATGGCGACGTGTCGACCTCTACCAGCGAACCGGCCATGCTGCTGCAACCCGACGGCAAAATCATCGTGGGCGGCAACTTTACCAACGCCGTGGGCAACCGGGTGGCCCGCCTGAACCCGGACGGCACTTCGGACCTCACCTTTCAGGTGGGCACCGGCCCCAATGTTGCACCGGCCACGCTGGGCCTGCAAGCCAACGGCACCGTGCTGGTGGGCGGCGGATTTGGCGCGTTCAACAACGTGGAGCAGCCCCTGGTGCGCCTCACGGCTGCTGGCGGGCTTGATGCCGCGTTTGCTCCCCGGCTGCAAAATGCGGGCAGCGCTTCGGCCCTGGCCCTGCAGCCCGATGGCAAAGTGCTGCTCGGGGGCGATTTTACGGAACTAAACGGCCAGGCCGTGCATCGCCTGGTGCGGCTGCAGCCCGGTGGCGCGCTGGATGCCGGGTTCGTGGCCGCCACCGGCGTACTGCCCGCCTCGGTCACGAGCCTGGCGCTGCAGCCCAACGGCAAAGTGGTGGTGGGCACCAACGCGGGCGTATCGCGCTACGAAGCCAGCGGCAGCCCCGATGCCGGCTTCACGCCGTTTGTGAGTGGGACCGGGTATTACGTGGCCGGCGTCACGGGGCTGGCCCTGCAGGCCGATGGCCGCGTGCTGGTGGCCGGCAGCCTGAGCGGCACGGCCAACGGCACCACAATCAATGGCTTGGCGCGCCTGACCACCACCGGGACCGTGGACCCCAGCTTCGTGCGCAACGTGAACGACCCGGTGGTGGGAACCGCCGCCATGGCTGATGCCGTGCTGGTGCAGGCCGACGGCCGCATTGTGGTAGCGGGCCGCTATCGGGCCAGCACCACCTCCGTCTACCGGGTGGTGCGCTACGGAAGCACCGGTGCCCTCGATGCGGCTTTCAACAGCACCGTCAACTACGGCTTTAACGCATCCACTTCCCTGGGCCGCGTGCTTGCCCTGGCCCAGCAGGCCGATGGCAAGCTGCTGGTGGGCGGCAGCTTCAATCAGGTTGATGGGGCGCAGCGCTACAACGTGGCGCGCCTCACCACCGACGGGAACCTGGATGCCAGCTTTACCTCCCCGGCTTTCATTTCCGGGACCGTGCGTACACTCACCGTTCAGCCCAACGGCCGGGTGCTGCTGGGCGGCAGCTTCAGCACGGTCAGCACGCCGGCGCGCAGCAACCTGGCGCGGATGCTCGACAATGGGCAGCTGGATGCCACGTTCGGCTCCACGGCCAACACCAACAGCCAAGTGCGGGCGGTGGTGGTGCAGCCCGATGGGGCCATTCTGCTCGCCGGTTCCTTCACCACCGTGGGTGGGCAGGCCCGCGTGGGCGTGGCCCGCATCACGGCGGCCAATGTGCTGCACGTAGCCGCGCCGGCTGCCGTGGCCGCCCGCACCGCCACCTGGCCGGTGCCGGCCCACGACCAACTGCACATCGCCCCGGACTTCAGCGCCCGGCCCCTCAGCCTGGAGCTGCTCGATGCCCTGGGCCGCCCGGTGCGCCAGCAGCCCGTGACCAGTGCCGCCGAGCAAACCATGGGCGTGGCCAGCCTGCCCGCCGGCGTATACCTGCTGCGCGTGAACTACGCGGCCGGCACCGTCACGCGCCGCGTGGCCGTGCAATAGCCCACCCGCGCACGGCGCAGCAAAAAGGGGAAGCGCCACGCGGCGCTTCCCCTTTTTGCTTTTTAACCCGGTTGCTGTCTGCTTTTACTTCGGGGCTTTGGCCGGCTCGGTATCGGGCACGTTGGTGTTCACGCCGGCATCGGGGGCGGCCCCGGTGTTGAGCAGGTCAATCAGGTTGAGGGGTTCGAACTGGCTCGAATCGGCTTGTACGGTGGCGCGGGTAGTGTCGGGGCGGGCGGTGAAGGCCATGTACTGGCGGGCCGGGCCGCCGAGGTGCAGCGCATATGGCAGGTTTTCGCGGTCGTTGCCGGTGATGAGGCCACGGGTGGCCATGATGTCGGCAATGAGGCGGAAAAAGTAGCGCGTGCTGCGGCGCAGGTCGCCGTAGGCATCGAAGGAATAGCGGGCAAATTTGGGCTTGGGGATGATGCTGGCCAGGTACAGGCTCTCGGGCAGGTTGAGTTCGTCGGGGCGCTTGCCGTAGTAGAACAGGGCGGCGTCCTTCACGCCGTACACGCCGCGCTTGCCGCTGGGCCAGCGGTACTTGCTGGGCCCCCACTCGATGATGTTGAGGTAAACCTCGAACATGCGCTGCTTGCTGGCCAGGTGGGTGTTTTCGAGCAGCCACACGATGAGGGCTTCCTCGGCCTTGCGGCCCACGGTTTTCTGGCGGCTCAGAAATACGTTTTTCACCAGCTGCATCGAAATGGTGCTGCCGCCCCGGGCAAAGCGCCGCTCCTTGATGTTCTGGATGGCCGATTTCACAAACGCCTGCTCCATGAAGCCGTGGTGCGAGAAAAAGCGCGGGTCCTCGGCCGTAGTGATGGCGTGGATGAGGTAGGGCGACACGTTGTTATAGGGCACAAAATCCGGGTTGGGCGGCCCCACGGCGAAGGTGCGCAGCGAGTCGCCCTTGTCGTTATAGGCCGTGTACCGGAAGGCCGTGTTCAGCTTGTTGAGGTCCTCCTCGCCAAAGCTGGTGAGGTGGAAATTATTGCCCCGCAGGCCCGAATCAAACGTGAGGCTGTCCACGCGGGCCATGTCGAGGCTGGCGTTGAGGTGGTAGGTGAGCGTGCCGGTGCCGGTGGTACCGCGCACCTCATCGAAAATGCCGGTAGGCAGGGAGGCGAAAAAGTCGTTGGCCTGCGTTTCGGCCGATTTCACGCGGATGCGCACGGCGCGGCTGGGCTTCATCCGCACGCTGATTTCGGGGTAGAGCACCAGCTTGTTCAGCGTAATCTGGCTGCCTTTTTCCAGCGCCACGGTGCCCCGGCCCAGCGTGGCCACAAAGTCCAGTGAGCCGCGCTTCACCTCTATCTCATTGGAAGCCAGCTTGGGCTGGTAGAGGCTGAAGCCCCGCGCCGCCAGCGAGCCGCGCACCGTGAGGCGGCCGCCGGTGTCGTCGTCCTCAAAATCCTTGCTGTCGAGCCGCACCTGCACCGTATCGAAGCTCACCAGCGCGCCGAAGCGGCGGGGCACGTAGGGCAGCTGCACCGAGCCGCCCACCCCGAACACCCGCGCCGTGAGGGCGTAGTCGCTGGGCTCGATGTGCCCGCTGATGCCCAACTCGTTCGACACCGAATCAATCGTAGCCGTGAGCCGGCCCGAGATGTCGCCGTCCTGAATCTTGAGTTCCGGCAGCTTCAGCTGGGCCGTGTGGCGCGGGCTGGAGTAGCTGACGTAGAAATCCGTAAAATTGGCCTCGCCGGGCACGTTGTCGAAGGCCGTTTCGAGGGCGCGGTTCAGCAGCAGGCCGTAGTTGGTGCCCTTGGTGGTGTCCTGCGGCACGGTGCTGGCCTTCTGCTTTTTGGCCAGGAAGCCGAAGTTGTCGGAAGTAGCCGTTTTGCGGGCCGTGAGGCGGGCCGTCATGATTTCGAGGCCGCTGAACACCGGCCGGCCGGCAAACAGCGAGCGCACGCTCAGGCTGGCTTGCAAGCGCTTGGCAGTGAGGAGCGTATCCGTCGGCGCGGCGCTGGGCACCAGGCTCATGCCTTGGATTTCGACGGTTTTGAAGCCCGCGAAGCGGGCCGGTCCCAGCGTGAGAATCACCGGATACTTGCGCTCAATTTTGGCCTTCACCTCTTTCAAAGCGTAGTCCAGCAGTTGCTGGCGCTTCCACTGAAACACGGCAAAGGCCAGCAGCAGCACCGCCGCCAGGCTGCTGGCAATGCCAATAAGAAGACGTTTGGTGGAGGGGGAAATACGCACGGATATCAATAAGGTGGTTGGCCTGGCCAACGCCAAAGGTAAGAACAACGAAAGTAGGGGGAATACGCAAGCCGGCCGGGAAACAGTCATAACCGCTCTCCCTTAGCTGAGCAGGGGAGTTTTTTCGTGCCATCCCGCTCGTTCAGCCCGTACTTTTGCCTCATGCCCAGCCCCCTCCTCGCCCTCTCGCCCCTCGATGGGCGTTACGCCCGTGCCACCGCCCCCCTGGCCTCGCGCTTCTCCGAAATGGCCCTGATACGCTACCGCGTGCTGGTCGAAATCGAATACTTCATTGCCCTGGCCGAGCTGCCGCTGCTCCAACTCGCGGGCGTATCGGCGGAGGTATTTGCCCCGTTGCGCGGCCTTTACGAGAACTTCACCGAAGCCAACGCGGAGGCCATCAAAGCCCACGAAGCGGTGACCAACCACGACGTGAAAGCCGTGGAATACTGGCTGCGCGACGAGTTCACTGCGCTCGGGTTGGGGGATTTCATTGAGTTTATTCACTTCGGCCTCACCTCGCAGGATATCAACAATACCGCCATCCCGCTCAGCTTCCGCGATGCGCTGATGGGCGTGCTGCTGCCCGCCTACGCCCAGGTGCGCAATGCCCTGGAGGCCCGCGCTCAGGAGTGGCAGGCCATTCCCATGCTGGCCCGTACCCACGGCCAGCCGGCCTCGCCCACGCGGCTGGGCAAGGAGATTGAGGTATTCGTGGCCCGGCTCGATGCGCAGGTGGCGCTGCTGGCCCAGGTGCCGTTCGGGGCGAAGTTTGGCGGGGCCACCGGCAACTTCAACGCGCATTATGTAGCGTACCCCGGCACCGACTGGCACGCCTTCGCGGCCACCTTCGTGAACGACCGGCTGGGCCTGCACCGCTCCTTCCCCACTACCCAGATTGAGCACTACGACCACCTGGCCGCGCATTGCGATGCGCTGAAGCGCCTCAACACCATCCTGCTCGACCTGGCCCGCGACGTGTGGCAGTACATCTCGCTCGGCTACTTCAAGCAGACCATCAAGGCGGGCGAGGTGGGCTCCTCGGCCATGCCGCACAAGGTCAACCCCATCGATTTCGAAAATGCCGAGGGCAACCTGGGCGTGGCCAATGCCCTGCTGGAGCACTTCGCCGCCAAGCTGCCCATCTCGCGCCTCCAACGCGACCTCACCGACTCCACCGTATTGCGCAACCTGGGCGTGCCGCTCGGCCACATCCTCATTGCGCTGGGTGCTTTACAGCGCGGCCTGGGCAAGCTGGCCCTGGATGAATCAGCGTTGGCGAAAGACCTCGAAGCCAACTGGGCCGTGGTGGCCGAAGGCATCCAGACCATCCTCCGCCGCGAAGCCTACCCCGACCCCTACAACGCCCTCAAGGCCCTCACCCGCACGGGCGAGGCCATTTCGGCCGCCAGCATCGGCGCATTTATCGACGCGCTGGACGTGAGCAAGGACGTGAAGGCGGAGCTGCGCAGCATCACGCCGCATAGCTACGTGGGGCGGTAAAGCAACACTTCGGGCCAATTAGTAGTAGGGCAAAGCCTTGTTGGGGCTGAGATGAGATTTCATGCTAAACTTTAGCTGGCCCGAAGCTTCTCCTTGTCTGTTTTGATGTCTATCCTTCCTGCTTAACCAGTAATCAACTCTTCCTTTCATCTTCCCATTTATCCTCGCTCATGAAAAATTCATTACTTACCTTATGCATGCTGGGTCTGGCTTGGCCGGCCCAGGCCCAGGCCCAGGCCCCCACGGCCGGTCCCTGGACCGAAGTCAACCTTATATCGCCGGGCACGCCCGCCACTAGAAGCGTGGTTAAAACCCAAACCTTCGCACCCACCGTGGCCTGGGCCATGACCAACGACGGCGTATTGCTGGCACCCGGCAACACGGCCGGTACCGCTTTTACGGCGCGCGTAACGTCGGGCACCGCCGGGTACATCACCGTCGATTTCAGCGCGGTGAGCGCCACCACGGCCTTCTGCGCACGGGAAAGCAACAACGGCACTGGCGGCGAGGTGGTCCGTACCACCGACGGCGGCGCCACCTGGACGAAGGTGACCACCAGCGCCCAGTTTGGCCCCGACGGCTTCATCGATGGGGTGGAGTTTTTCGATGCCAATGTGGGCGTGGCATACGGCGACCCCCTGCCGCCGGCATCGGGCACGGGCGTGGGGCAGTTCGAATTCCACCGCACTACCAACGGCAGCGTCGCCGCCCCAACGTGGACGCGCATTGCCTCGCCCGCCTTCACCCAGGCCACGGAAGACGAGTACGGAGTGGTTCGGTACGGCACCCGGTTGGGCAACACCGTCTGGATTCCCACCTACGGAGCCAGTTCCAATTTCCCGAACGCCACCAACCGGGTGCTGCGCTCCACGGACCAGGGCCTGACCTGGGCGGGCTATGCCACTCCGTTAAAGGGCTTCATGAAGGTGGCCTTCAAAGACCAGAACAACGGCATTGCCTGCGTCCTCAACGGCAACCTTGCCGGCAGCACCGCCCCCGCCCTGGCCCGCACCACCGACGGCGGCGCGACTTGGACCGTGGTGCCGCTGCCCACCGGGCGTGACACTCTGCGCGGCAAGTTCTATAATTTCAACATCAGCGCCATCCCCGGCCGGGGCTACGTGAGCGTGGGCCGGGCCATCCTGAACGACCAGCACGCTACCAACCGCGGCGCGTCGTTCAGCGCCGACGGCATCAGTTGGTATGACCTGGAAAAAGGCGGCAACCTCTATTATTCGGCCGACTTCATTGCCTGCACCAGCAGCACCGACCCGCGCGCCTTTCAGGGTTACCTAGGCGGCGTGACCAAAGCCGCTGCCAGCCCCACGCCCGGCGCGGGCGGCGTGTTCCAGGTGTCGCCCACGGCCTGCGCGCTGGTGCCGCTGGCTACCGCGCAGGCCCGTTCTGCTGCCCTGCGCGGCCTCACAGCGGCCCCCAACCCCAGCGCCACCGGCGTATTTGAGGTGGCGCTGGCCACAGGGCTGAGCAGCGCCGCTCAGGTCACGGTGTGCGATGCGCTGGGGCGCTTGGTGGCCAGCCGCGCCTTGCCCGCGGCCACCACCGGAGGCACCACCCACTTCACCCTAAACCTGGGCCACGCGCCTGCCGGCCTCTACATCCTGCGCCTGATGAGCAACGGCGAAACCGCCACCTCGCGGCTCAGCATCGAATAGCAGCGGGTGGGCCGTAGCCGGCGCTGCTGATTTGCTTTTATACAATTTCATCCCTCCTCCTTTCACGCATGCCTACTTTCTACAAGCTCTTTGCGCGGCCCAATGCCCTGCTGCTGGCCACCGCCCTGCTGGCCGGCCCGGCCCGCGCCCAAACCCCCGCTTGGCAGTGGGGCCTGCAAACCCAGAACCCCACCCCCGCCGATGGCACCGTGGCCAGCGGCAACGCCGTGACCACCGATGCCGCCGGCCGGGTGTACGTGGGGGGCAGCTTTGGTGAGGACACTAACGGCACGGCCGTGGCCACCCGCACCCTACCGGGAGCCGGCCCGCTGGGGCCAGGGCGGGGCGGCTTCGTGGCGCAAGCCACCGCCGCCGGACAATGGGCCTGGGTGGCGGCGGTCACGTCGCAGGGCGCGGCCAGCGGCGGCCGGGCGCGGGCTTCGGTGACGAGCGTGGCGGGCACGGCCGCCGGCGATGTGTACGCCACCGGCTACGTGGAAGGCACCGGCGTGCAGGCAGGCGGCCTCACGCACGCGCTCAGCAGCGGGGGCCAGGCCATTTTTGTGGCCCGGTTCAGCAGCGCCGGGGTGTGCCAGTGGCTGCAAACGGCCGATGGCTTCACCACGCTGCCCACCGTGGCCTTCGATTCGAGCACGGGCGGCGCGGTGGTGGCGGGCACCTACCAAGGCAGCCGCAGCATTGGGAGTACCGCGCTGCCAACTGGTACTTCGCCCAACGGCGAAGCCGTGTTTGTGGCCCGCCTGAGCCCCACCGGCCAATGGCTGGGGGCCGCCGGGGCCACCGGCTCGGCGGGGGTTATTTCGGGCCTGAGCATGGCGGTGGGGCCCACCGGGCAGGTGGCCATTGCCAGCAGCCGCGGGGGCGGCACGCTCACTTTCGGGGCCACTACCCTCACCACGCCGGCCACCTTCGATGAAACCTATGTGGTGGCCCAGCTCAACACTGCCAACCAGTGGCAATGGGCCGTGGGCGGCACCACCGACTACAGCCGGGCCATTGGCGTGGGCTACACCGCCGCCGGCGCGCTGTGGGTGGCCGGGCGCGGCCTGGGCGGCACCGTGGTGGGTCCGCTCACGCTGGGCGGGGCGGGCACGCCCGCTGCCAGCACGTATTCGGGCTTTTTGGGGCAACTTTCGCCCACCGGGCAATGGGGCACGGCGCAGCAGCTCACGCCCTCGGGCCCGGGCCTGGCCGTCTTCGCCGCCCTGGCGGTGGACGCGTCCGGCAATGCCGTAGCCCTGGGGGCGCTGGTGGGCACCAACGGCCAGGTGCAGGCCACGCTCGGCGGCCAGACGCTCACGGCCAACAGCCAGCGGCTGCAATATTTCATTGCCGGCCTGAGTATCGGCGGCCAGCTGCGCTACGTGGCCGCCGTGCCCTCGCCCACCCTGTACTTTGGCCTCACGCCCGCCGGCATTGCCCTAGACGGCAATAATGGGGCGCTCTACCTCACCGGCACCTTCACCGGGGGCCTCACCTTGGGGGCCAGCCAGCTGATGGGCAGCTACAACGCGGCCGGCGGCTCAACGGGCGGCGATGCCTTGGTGGGCCGGTTAGCCAACAGCCCGGCTCTGGCCACCCGCTCCGCCACCGGCGCTGCCGCCCTGGCCTGCTTCCCCAACCCCGCCCACAGCGCCGCCACCCTACGCCTGCCCGCCGCTTTGGAAGCAGGCACCGTCGCCTTGTTGGATGGCCTCGGCCGCACCGTGCGTACCTACGCCCTCCCCGCCCACTCCGCAGATATCACCCTCGACCTGCGCGGCCTCGTCCCCGGCCTCTACGGGGTGCGCTGCGGTGCGGCCTCGGGCCGGCTGGTGGTAGAGTAGCCGTTGGGCTCAGGCGGCCGGTGAGTCAGCAGGACTGCTGAGCAGCTTCTCCAGCTCCGCTAGCTCAAAGGCCAGTACGCGCTGGCGCAGGTCCAGAGCGGCCAGGGCGGCTTCGTCGTCGCGCAACTGGGCGGGGGCATCGGCTGTCCAGTAGCCCAGCACGCGGCGCTGCCGCTCATCGGCGGGCGCGGGGGCCAATGAGGCCAGCAGGGCCGGCAGGGTTTGCAGCCGCAGGCGCACCTGGCGCAGCCGCACCCGCACCTGCTCCTGCTGCCGGCCCAAGCGCAGGGCCTGGTACTGGCACTCGCGCTGACGCTCCGCCAGCAGTACCTGCGTGGCGGCCTGACCCGCCGCCGTGAGCGTGGCCGCCGGTTCGGGGGCCGGCCCTTCGGGGGTGGGCAAGCCCATTATCAGGGGTAGCAGGCGCAGGGTGCTGGCCGATGGCAGGCTGGCTCGGTCCAACTCGTCCATCGACAGCGTAGAGCGCGGCACTTGCAGATAGTGAGCCAGCCAGTCCTGCGTGAGTCCGTAGCAGGCCCGTAGCAGCTGTCCGGCCGATTGGTAGGCCCGGGGGCCAGTTTGATGGGAAAAGCGTTTGGCCATTGGGTTTTTAAGAGGGAAGGCTGCGGCAGGCGCAGGCATAACGGGTGGTTGGAGTTTGGCAAAATTTACCCTAAAAAATAATTTGCCAAAGAATCCCGGCAATAAAAATCCGGCAATAATTATTGCCGGATTTTTATTGCCGGGATTCTTAAACGTCATCCTCAACCCCCATCTTTAATCCGACTGTTTTTCTCTACCTCATCCGGCCTGCTTCCACTCCATGAAACCGTTCCAATTATCCCTCCTCCGCATAGCCGCTGCCGGGCTGATGCTGGCCGTCCCGGGTGCCTGCTTTTCCAAAAAAGACGACCCGCAAGCTGCTCCTGGCATGAGCTGGACCGCCGACGGCACCCCGGCCTCCGACCCGGCCCCGCAGGTACTGGCCTCCAGCACCAACATCGACATCGTTGGCTCGACGGGTACTGCGCCCAATAAAACCACCATTCATGTGAGTATGCCCGCCCAACTGGGCAGCTACGCCATCAATAGCACCAATACGGTGGCCGCTGATTATATCCTGCACGGCGGCACGGCCACCGTCGGCTACCAGGCCAGCACTGGCACAGTCACGGTCAGCACCCTAACGACCACGCGGGTTATGGGCAGTTTTTCGTTCACGGCTTACAATTATTCCAGCGGTGTTAGCAGCCCGCTTGTAAAAACCATTACCAACGGCCAGTTCGAAGTGGCCCGGTAGTGCGGTGCGGGCGCGGTGCCACCTGCTATTTTTGTTTTTTCACCCGCTCCCCGTTTCCGTGCCCCAGCTCTCCGACACCATTGTTCATGCCGACTGCCGCCACTTTCGCGGCGACCTCCCCTGCCGCCCCAACAAAACCCACGGCTACGTCTGCGAAGGCTGCCCGGTGTATTCACCCGTCACGCAGCGCATCCTCATCATCAAGCTCGGGGCCATTGGCGATGTCATTCGGACCACGCCGCTGCTGCGCCGCCTGCGCCAGGAGCGGCCGGGCTGCGCCATCACCTGGCTCACGCTCACGCCCGCCATCCTGCCCCAGAGCGAGATTGAGGAGATTCTGAAATTCGATTTCGCCAGCGCCCTGCAATTGCAGGCCCGTGAGTTCGACGTTGTCATCAACCTCGACAAGGAAAAGGAAGCCTGCGCCCTGCTCAACACCATTCCGGCCAAGGAAAAATTCGGCTACGCCCTGCGCCCCCACGATGGCGTGGCCTGGCCCGTGAACGAGCTGGCCGCCCACAAGTACCTCACCGGTGTCTTCGACCAAATCAGCCAGGCCAACACCAAGCCCTACGTGCAGGAAATCTTCGAGCTCTGCGGCTTCGATTACCGGGGCGAAGAATACGTCTTCGACACCCACGACGACAAAAACTACGATTGGAGCCAGCTGCCCACCGCCCGCCCCCGCGTCGGCCTCAACACCGGCTGCGGCGACCGCTGGACCACCCGCCTCTGGAGCACCGAAAAGTGGATTGAGCTGATAACCGGCCTACAAGCCGCCGGCTACACCCCGGTTTTGCTCGGCGGCGAGGCCGAAGACGCCCGCAACCGCGAGCTGCACACCGCCACCGGCGCGGCCTACCCCGGCACCTTCCCCCTCCCCCAATTCATCAACCTGATGAACCAGATGGACGGCATCGTAACGCAGGTGACCATGGGCATGCACATCAGCATTGCCCTGCGCAAGCCCACCATCCTGATGAATAACATCTTCAACCCCCACGAATTCGACCTCTACGGCCGCGGCCAGATTGTGCAGCCGAATAAGGATTGCGTGTGCTTTTACCGGGGCAGCTGCCAGCTCGGCACCAGCTGCATGGAAGACCTGCCGGCCGCAAAAGTATTGCAGGCCGTGCGCGCAAGCGTGCCGCTGGCAAAGCCGGTAGCCTAGCTTTTTGTGCGCGATGCCGTCCGCACAGCCTGCATGGTGGCTACATAATCGGCCAGCGACGTGGCGGCAATTACCTCTGCCAGCACCGCCAGCGGCAATTCTTCCACCATTTTGAAATTCACGCAGCCCTTGCCCATCTTCAGCCTGGGCGCGGCCGCCGCCAGTTGCTCCTGCAGTTCGGGCATCAGGTACATGGGCACCAGGTGCAGGCTCAGGTAGTTTTTCTGATTGGCCAGCCCAATGGCCATTTCCTTGCCCGCCCGAAACTCCAGGTACTTCGGGCCAATGTGCTCGGTGTAGCCCGCTGGCACGGCCCGGCGCACCAGCTGCCACACCTGCGTGGCCGGCCGCTGCCGCTCGGCCGGCAAGGCCGCAATAAAATCATCGAAAGAAATCTCGCTCGTCATGCTCATCAGTGCGTGCCCGTTAGGTTGGGCCGCAAATTACTGGTTTGGGAGCCTACCGTGGTTTCACGGCCGCCACTTCCTTGAGCGCGGCCACCATCACCGGCCACGAAAACTGTTTTTTCAGCTCCCGCACACCGGCCACAAAGGTTTCTTCCCGCTGCTTCGCATAGAAATCCACCACCGCGTCGGCAATAGCGGTAGGCGTGGGCGGCACCACGTAGCCCACCACGCCATCGGGAATCAATTCGGCCAGGCCGCCCACATCCGTCACCAGCATGGGCCGCTCGAAATGATACGCTATTTGCGACACCCCGCTTTGCGTGGCGTTTTTATAGGGCTGCACAATTAAATCAGCGGCGCAGAAATAGTCCACAACTTTTTCATTCGGAATAAAATCTGTCGCCCGAATAATTCGGTCTTCCAATTGGTAGCGTCGAATCAATTCCTCGTAAGGCGCAGCGTCTTCGTAGAATTCGCCAGCAATAATTAATTTAACGGGTAATGCTGCCAGTCGTTTATCCGCCATTGCTTCCAGCATAATATCCAAGCCCTTGTAAGCCCGAATAAACCCAAAGAATAGTAAATAGCCGGTTGTATTTGGCAGTTTCAGCGCCGCCAACGCATTTGTTTTGGGCTTTATCGGCCCGAAATTATCGTACAGCGGATGGGGCCGGTACAGCGCCGGCTTGCCCCCAAAACCCAGCCGCTGTAAATCCTGCAGTACGCTGCGGCTCATGGTTACAAAACCGTCGCAGGCGCTCAGGAAATAGCGCGTAAGCGGTTCGTCGCCCAGCCTTTTTTCGTGCGGAATCACGTTATCGGTAATGGCCACTACGCGGGTGTGCCCGTTGCCGCGCACCAGCCGCGCCACCGTGCCCAGCGCCGGCCCCATAAACGGCAACCAGAACCGAAAAATCACCAAATCCGGCCGCTCTACCCGTAATTTCCGCCCCACCCGCACCCACGATAGCGGATTCACCGAGTTTAAACTCACCTCAATGTCCAAATCCGTCGGTCCAGCCTCGGTGCTGAACTGCGTTTGGCCCGGAAATAAGAAGTTCGGGTATTGCAGCGAAAACGTCACAATCCGCACCTTATCGCCCACCTCTTTAAATGCCCGTGCCAGCCGCTCATTATACGTCGCCAGCCCGCCACGCAACGGGTACGCCGGCCCAATAATTACAACTTTCATTTCAATTAACATTTATCCGTTAACACTTATCCACCGTTCCAGCAGCCCGAACGACTGTTAAATGTTAACGGATAAATGTTAATTGAATTTAATTCAGTCTATCCCTGACCAGGTAATCGTCACGTTTCGGCCCGTTCAACTGAATCATTTCACCCAGAAACCCCGCCACAAATAGCAGCACGCCCACAATTACCGCCGTCAGGGCCAGAAAAAATAACGGCTGCTCCGTCACTTGCCGCGCCTTCAGATTGTGCAGCGACAGCCACACTTTCTCACCCGTCAGCCACAGCGTAATCAGCAAGCCGAGCAAAAACGACAGCGTGCCCAGCGTCCCGAAAAAGTGCATTGGTGCGCGCCGAAACCGCCCCACAAACGTGATACTCAGCAAGTCCAGAAACCCGAAAATGAAGCGCTCCAGCCCAAATTTAGTTACGCCATATTTGCGCTCCTGATGCTGCACCACTTTCTCTCCAATCTTGCGGAACCCGTTCCATTTCGCAATTACTGGAATATAGCGGTGCATTTCGCCGTACACTTCAATGCTCTTCACCACCCGCGAGTCATACGACTTCAACCCACAGTTAAAATCGTGCAGCTGAATGCCCGACATGGCTCGGGTCGCACCATTAAATAGCTTGGTCGGAATCGTTTTCGACAGCGGGTCGAACCGCTTCTGTTTCCAGCCGCTCACTAGGTCAAATTTATCCTCCGTAATCATGCGGTACAGCTCCGGCAATTCCTCCGGCGAGTCCTGCAGGTCGGCATCCATGGTGCATACCACCCGCCCGCGCGTGGCCTCAAAGCCCACGTTCAGCGCCGCCGATTTACCATAGTTGCGGTTGAAGCGGATACCCCGCAACGTCGCGTCATCCATCGCCAGCGCCTCAATTACGGCCCAGGAATCATCCGTCGAGCCATCATCTATCAGGATTACCTCGTAGGTAAGCCCGTGCGCCACCAGCACCCGTGCAATCCAACGCGTGAGTTCGGGCAACGATTCCGCTTCGTTAAGCAGGGGAATCACGATGGAAATTTCCACCGGGAATTTTGCAGATAATTTATTCAAACTCGGGTTTAGGATTTTTATTAACTGCCGACACAACCAAGGAAATGGCCAGTCCAAATAATAGCGAGAAAAGCACGACAAGCAGCGATATCGCAACGGGCGTCATGAACTTAGCCGTCATCTGCATTGCCTGGTCAATTTGCTCGTCTGAGGCACCTCCTCTACTCTCCATATCAGTCCGCGCTTTGTCCAGCATCCGCGCAATCATGCCGTTATCCATAAAGCTTATGTATATGTAGCTGAACACTGCGCCCATTACCCCTGACACCAGCGTCAGCATCATGCCCATGCTCAGCCCCTCGCCATAGCTCATAAACCCAGCATTCTGCTGCTTAAAAAAACGTTGAGCCAGGGAAATTCCTCCTGTTAAAATAACTATTGACAGCCATTTGGCAGGGCTTTGTTCCAGCTGCACAATGTTTAGCGCAAATGAAATAATGATGCTTACCAGCCCTGTTAGCAGGCCATAGCGCAAGCCCACTGACGTAGGCGTTACCGGAGTAGCATTTGTTTCCATTGGGATTCGAAGTGAAGTGAACCGAAAGGTAACCGGAATAATTATTCCCGCAGAAAAATCCCCGCCGGTACCGCCAGCACAAGGCCCAGCAACAGCACCTGCGTAAAATTACTGATGGCCATATCGCCCACGTTCAGGTTGGCCACGTTGCGCACTTGCGCCTGCTGTGCCTGTTTGCTGAGCTGCGCTTTGGGATTTTCGCGCTGCTGCGCCCGGACTATTTCCAGCACCTCGGCCCGGTGCCGCGCCAGCGCCGGCTCACCCGCCCCGTGCGCCAGTCCAATCAGGCTGCTCGCCGAAATGAGCGCCGCAATCAGCACCGTCAGGGCACCCACCCCCAGCGAGCGGCCCAACCCGGGCCGATGCGGCCGTAACTGCCGCCGCAACACCACCTCGCTAGCCAACGCTGCCAACGGTACCAGTAGCTGCGCCAGCAATTGTTTCGGGCCGAAACCATTGCTGCCCGTCATCTGCAAGCCTACCATCCACAAAGCACAGACCAGGCCCACCCCTACGCCAAACCGTAGGGCAAGCCGAAGCACCAGCCCTGCTGCCTCGTCGGGCTCGGTTGTGTTTGGTTTTTCAGAAGTATCAGCCATAAATCGCGCAGCAAATTAAAGCGGCAAGATACGGCCCGCAGCCCCATTGGCTGGGATTTAGAACTACGAACAATGCCTCAGGCTGCCACCGCCACCCGCTTGGTGGCCACGGCCCGCTTGCCAAATCGTACCAGCAATGCCTCGGCCAGCAATGCCAGCAGCGCCAAGGCCAGGAAGTACCGCCACAACGGCGTACCCGTCTGCTCATCCCGGAACTTAGCCAGGCCCGCGCCTGCGTTCCCATCCTCCACAATTCGCACATTGGGCCGGTTTGGCCCCACCAGCTGCCGCAGTTCGTCCGCCGAATACGCCGCCAGCTCCGACTCGCGCTTATCTTGATTGAACGCCAGCGTCGTCAGCACCTTGCCCTGCCGCTGCACTTGGTAGAACCCTGCCGCATCCATGTCCGCTGGCAATTCCAGCCGCGTTTCCCGCCCCACCATCCACTGCCCCGGAATCAAGGTTAGGCTATCCTTCACCAGTTTCAAATTCGCGGCGTCTGCCGGCTGGCCCGCACTTTCCGCCGCTGCCGGCACATGCAGACTCAGAGCCTCCTGCGTCAATTTATAGGCCGGCAATTGCTCATTTTTATAGCTGAACATTGCCATTCGGTACATCACCGGTACAAACAGCGCCTGCGCCGTGAAATCCGAATATTCCTTCGCAAATGGTGCCGAAAACACATATACCTGCCCGGCTCCGCTTGCAAAATCAGCCAAATAACTTTCTCCATCCCGCAGCCGCAAAATATCCGTACCAGTCCGCGACCAGTGCAATACCGGTGCCACCCGCGGCATCGTCACAGTCCGTGGCTGCGCTCCAAACACATCCCGAAAAAATGGTTCCTGCGCACCCGGCATTGCCACCTCCCGTAGTTCCGGGGTTGCCCTGGCCTCTTCCCATTGCACTGCTCCTAATCCCAAATCCCGGAACAATTGCTGATAAGATACCCGAGCCGTCGTGGCCGCCGCCGGTACTACCACCACGCTTCCCCCACGCTTCACTACCGCCCGCAGCCCGTCCCGCAAACCAGCATCTAGGGCAGTCACCTCATTCATCAACACCAGATTGGCCTGCCGCATCAACCCATAATCGACATTTTGCGACTTCGAAAAACTATAATTAAACAGCGGCTCGTTGGCATATACCTGTCGCGCCACCGGCTCCGTCCCAATTTCCAGCACGCGAATGACCGCTGCCGGCTGTAGCGTAAAATAGAACGTATTATCGAAAATCACCGGCGCATCCTCAGTAACCACACGTCCCAAAGCCAGTTGCTCATCCAATAGCTGCACCTGCACTACCGATGCCACCGCTTGTCCCGGCCCTACCGTCACTCTAAATGATGCCACTTGCCGGTTCCCTAAAAAAACCTTAACCGGGCAATTAGTTACCGCAATACTCCCACCGTTTCGCAGTCGCATATGCATTCCCACATTGGTACGTACCCGCAAAAAAGCATCATCAACCCATATACTATCCACGTAAACATTGCCGACTCGCTGCCCTATCAAAGGCACCAGCACTATTTCCTTTTCCGTTGTCAACTTTTTCAACATATTTACCGAAAACGCAGTCTTCTGAAAATCTGAAAATAAGTATACTGAGTTAGCGTTCCCCGACGCCTCCCCAACTACATATTTACTGATAAAAACTGCTTTTGCAGTCGGGCGGATTTCATTTAGCTTATCATTATAAGCAGCTTTAGCCAGTAAACCGGGTCCTGCATTTAACAGTCGTAAGTGGCTTGCTGCGTTTTCACTTAATTGCCGCGCTTCACCCACAGCTTTGCCTAATAACGACCCATATGCCGCATCAGATAATTGCATACTGAAAGAGTTGTCCACCAGAACATCTACGCCAGTAGCATTCATTTTTTCTTTAGCCGGAATAAATGGTTGACAAAAGATAAGTACTAGAGCCATCACAGTTGTCACTCGGGCCATTAGTATTAACAATTGCTGAACCTTCCGATGCCGGGTTGCCACAAGTTCGACTTGCCTAATAAGTGCTGTATTGGTGAATGCAACCCTTTGTGGCCGCCGAAGTTGCAATAGATGTAAAACAACTGGTATTGCGATAGCAAGTAAACCCACCAAAAACCAAGGATATAGCAAGTGCATTTGTTCAGGAAGAAATTAGTAGCCTAATAAATAAGTGACTTAGGAAGCAAAGGCCAGAAAACGGGACATAACTTACTGTTATGCAAATTGCTAACCGTTAGTATAAGTACAGTAAAATTTCGAAGGTCAAATTTCGCTACTTGCTTCGGCTCTTTGCGTTGGACTTGGCAGCCTCGGATACGGCCCGTCTCACGGGCCTGAGCGTGCGGGCCGTCAATGAAATCTACCTGCTTGTGCGCCACCGGCTCCTGGCCTGGAGCCCTGCGCCGGCCGAATTTGACGGGGCAGTCGAACTCGACGAGAGCTACTTTGGTCCGCGCCGGGTGCGCGGCAAACGCAGCCGCAGGGCCAGCGGCAAAACCATTGTCTTTGGCCTGTTCAAACGCGGCGGGCAGGTGTACACTGAAATCGTGCCCAACTGCTCGAAAAAGACGCTGCAAGCAATCATACGTGGCAAAATAGACGTGGCCGCAATGGTCAACACCGACGGCTGGCGCGTCTACGACGGGCTGGTGGACGTGGGCTTTGACCGCCACTTCCGCGTCCGCCACAGCCAAGACGAATTCGTGGGCGGCGCGTCCCGCATCAACGGCCTCGAGTCCTGCTGGAGCTTCGCCAAAGCCCGCCTCCAGCAGTTCAAGGTCGTGCCCAGGCACACCTTTTTGCTGCATTTGAAAGAGTCCGAATTTCGCTTCAATCATTGCTACAAAACCGCTATAAATGGCTCCTTGAATTACATCGCCAACAGCCTCTCTAACCGCGTTTGCTTCCTAAACCCTTAAATAATTGGTATTGATACAGCAAATAAACAACCAATTTCATTTCTTAAATATTCTAACTTAAGTAGCACACGTATTATAAAAGAATAGCCTCCCCAAAAGAAATATTTAAAATGGTCATCAGCCGGTGGGGTACAGCAAAAATCCTCCCGCGGGTGCTGGTGAAAGCATCCACGGGAGGATTTTCCTTTGTAAAAGGTTGGCGGCGACCGACTCTC